>CAWWAC010000003.1:0-166932 GCA_963934855.1 uncultured Flavobacteriaceae bacterium | reverse complement strand
ATTTGATACATCCAAAGGATTACAAATGATTGGAGAGCAATATTGGGCAGCTACACTTTTTAATGAATACGAAGCTTTTGCCAATTGGAGAAGGACAGGATTTCCTGTTTTACAACCATTTAGTGGAGAAGCCATATATGATGGTAACGTAACCAATGGTACTATCCCAAGAAGATTAATTTATCCTGGTGGAGAAGCGAGTACTAATGCTGAAAATTTTGCTGCAGCAATTGCTAGACAAGGTGCTAACGAATTCACAACCAGAGTATGGTGGGATAAATAACTAAATAATTTACTTTTTGTATTTCACATTGAAATACCGTAAATTAGTTTTAAGTTCAGTTAGTTTAGTAAAGGAGGGGGAGCCCTCCTTTATTTTTTAAAAAAAAGTGAGTCTAATGAAGCACAACTTCTTTTTTTTCAGATTTCTAGGTACTGTAATGACGCTTTTTTTGTCTGTTACAACAAGCCTTTTAGCACAGGAGAATACGCTCTTTTCTCTTATTCCCCAAGAGCACTCAGGGCTTAGTTTTAACAATGCACTAAAAGACAACAAGACGGAGAATATTCTTCTTTACTCCAATTTTTATGGAGGCGCCGGTGTGGGCGTTGGAGATTTTAACAATGACGGATTAGAAGACATTTTTTTTGCAGGCAACCAAGTAACAGATCAACTCTATTACAATTTGGGTAATTTCAAATTTGAAAATGTAAGCTTCTCTGCCGGAATTATTCAAGACCAAGGATGGTCTACCGGCGTAGCAGTTGCAGATATAAACGCAGATGGATTTTTAGACATCTATGTCACCAGAGAATTGTTCGATGACAAAGAAGGTCTTAGAGCCAACCTTCTTTATATTAACAAAGGAGACGGAAGTTTTTCTGAACAGGGCGCTCAGTTTGGACTAGGAGACACTGCTAGAACCAGACATGCCAGTTTTTTAGATTACAATAAAGATGGTTTGTTAGATTTATTTCTACTGACACAACCTCCAAACCCTGGAAGCTATTCTACTTTTTTTGGCAGTGAATTGCTCCAGAATCAGTATCATTTAAAGCTTTATAAAAATTTAGGAAACAATCAATTTTCTGAAGTTAGTAAACAAGCTGGCGTTCATTTAACTGGTTTTCCCAATGGGGTCTGTGTAGCAGATCTAAATAATGACGGCTGGCAGGATATTTATGTAGCCAATGATTTTTATGCACCAGATTTCATGTTTATTAATAATACAGATGGCACTTTTACCAATGTAGCCAATGAGCGTTTAGGACAGATGTCTTTTTACACCATGGGCGTAGATGTGGCAGATTTAGACAATGATTTACAGCCAGAGATCTTTACCCTAGACATGGTAGCAGAAGATAATTTTAGGCTTAAATCTAATATGAGTGGAATGAATCCAGGTTCATTTTGGAAAGTAGTAAATGAAGGGGGGCATTACCAGTATATGTACAACGCCTTACAGCACAACAACGGAAACGGCAGTTTTAGCAACCTAGCTCAATATTCCGGAATGGCCGCTACAGACTGGAGTTGGTCTACCTTGTTGGCAGATTTTGACAATGACGGCTATAAAGATGTATACATCACTAATGGCTTACTTTATGACATTAGAAATACAGATGCAGATAAAAAAGTAGCTCATTTTGTAGAAGAGTTTGCTAATGACTGGGTTGCGCAGCACCCCAATGCAGGAGATGTGAAACTATTTGACATTTTAAACATTGAAAAAACCATCAGTTTATTGCCTTCAGTTCCCTTAAAAAACTACGCTTTTAAAAATAAAGGCAATATGAATTTTGAAAAAGTATCTCAAGATTGGGGTTTAGACCAAGCATCATTTTCTAATGGTGCCGCCTATGCAGATTTTGATAATGATGGAGATTTAGACCTAGTAGTGAATAATATTAATGCTTCTGCATTTCTTTATAAAAATACCAGTACAGAGAAAGGTAGTCACCACTATCTCAGGATTGCTTTAAAGGATCCTACTCATAAAAGTGTATTGGGCACCAAAGCTTTTTTATATACTCAAAATGGGGTGCAATTACAGGAGGCTACTAATGTTAGGGGTATTTATTCTACTTCTGAGAACAGCCTTCATTTTGGTATTGGAAACACTACTAAAATAGATAGTTTAGTGGTGGTATGGCCCCATGGAGATCGGCAGAAATTGTTAGGAGTACAGCCAGACCAAACCTTAGTGTTACAACCCGAAAATGCCAGACCTTACAAGCAACAAGTCTCCTCAAAAGAAACCCTTTTTAAGGAGGTTCTAATACCTTCTTTGTCTGTGACCCATAAAGAAAATGAATTTAATGACTATGACAAACAGGTATTATTGCCGCATAAAATGTCCCAGTTTGGACCTTCTTTAGCTACAGCCGATGTAAATGGAGATGGCCTAGAAGACCTTTTCATTGGGGGCGCTATGAATGCTGCTTCCAGTTTGTTATTACAGCAAAAGGATGGAAGTTTTAGGTTCTCTAATGTAGAACTGTTTAAAAAAGAAAGTCCCTATGAAGATGTAGATGCTTTATTTATAGATATTAATGGAGACAAAGCATTAGATCTTTATGTAGTGAGTGGTGGTAACGCTTTTCCAGCCAATGATATTCATTATTCAGATAGGATTTATCTAAATAACGGTATTGGGCAATTTTCAAAAGGAGCTATAATGGGAGTAGCTAGAATTAGTGGAAGTGTGGTGCGCGCTGCAGATTTAGACGCAGATGGTGATTTAGATCTATTTGTAGGAGGACGTCACGTACCCCATCAGTATCCAAGCCCAGCCAGCAGTATGATTTTAATTAATGAACAAGGACAGTTGATTAATAAAACAGAGGGTATTGCTCCAGACTTTAAGAATATAGGCATGGTCACAGACGCCCGTTGGTCTGATTACGACACAGATGGAGATATGGATTTAATAATGGTGGGAGAATGGATGCCTATCAGTCTTTTTGAAAATATTTCAGGAAAACTAAGTAGAAAAGAAACTCCAGATTTTAGCAACACTAGTGGTTGGTGGTTTTCACTAGCTGCTAAAGATATGGACGGAGATGGAGATGATGATTATGTTGTGGGGAACTTAGGGTTGAATTATAAGTACAAAACCTCTCTAGAAGCTCCATTTGACGTTTATTATAATGATTTTGACGGCAATAATAAATACGATATTGTTTTAGGGTATTACAATCAAAATAAGCATTTTCCTTTAAGGGGCTTTTCCTGTTCTTCTGAGCAGATGCCTATTCTTAAAAGTACTTTTAAAAAGTATGATGTATTTGCAACCCTTCAGTTAGAAGAGGTCTATGGAGAAGAAAACTTAAAACAATCTCTGCATTATAAAACCCAAACATTTGCCTCTCATTATATAGAGAATTTAGGAGGAGGACGCTTTGCTTTAAGCCAATTACCTAGTGCAGCCCAATGGTCCAACATAAACAGTATGCTCTTAGAAGATTTTGATGGAGATGGCCATATAGATATTCTAGGGGTAGGGAATTTATGGGTCTCTGAAATAGAAACACCCAGAAATGATGCGGGTGTTGGCATTTTTTTAAAAGGAGATTCTAAGGGACACTTTAAAAGTGTGGCACTTAGTGAAAGCGGTTTTTACGCCCCCCTAGACGCTAAGAAAATACTTCCTGTAAGCATTAATAAAAAGCCTTATATATTAGTTGCAAATAACAATGACAAGCTACAAGTTTTTTTACGTTCCATTAAAAAATAGATGCATATATTATTTTGACTTTTTTGGCGCTTTGTAATTCTTACAGGCAAATACATTAAACTTCCTAATTATTTTTCCACTATAGTTTTTAATTAAAATAGGAGTCAAAGGCGTGATGTTTTCAAAGTAAGGTATTACTTTTTCTGGAGCTTCTAAGGGCCTATCTGTGTTTTTAAACCTAGGGTCAGAATCTATTAAAATAGCGTTTTTACCTTCTAAAAAGTCGAGATCTGGATCTAAAATTCCAAATTGAAGCCCATTTTCTCCAATGATATTGGTGCTATATGTAGGCCTTTTGTCATAAAACCTGAGTACGGCTGCTGTTTTATAATTATCTGTAGAAAAAACAAAATCTTGAGGGTTTTTTGCTCTCACATCATTTACCTGGTTAGACAGGTCTTCCCAGCCCCACCAGGTATCGTCAGATTTTATAGGCACTATATAAGTTGTGAGTTCTATGAAAATAAGGGCATGGATAATCAGAGAAATAACAATCTGAGCCTTCACCCATTTGTGTTTAAAAAAGTAAGCTAGTAAAATAAAGCCTGAAATATAACTTGGAACCAACCAATTAATTTTTATCCAATAAAAGGGAGATAGCAGTAAAAAGCCTAAAAAGGTAGGTAAGAAAAATACCCCAAGAAATAAGGTTTTATCTGAGGGTAGTTTCCATTTCCTAACAATTTTCCAAAGGTATTTAAAGGTTAAAACGCAGAGACCCACAAAAGCCATAGGGAACACTAAAGCCATTTGTGTTGCCAGAAAACCGCCCAATAGCTTTGGACTAAAACCTATAGCACTCACAGATTTAGAACGCTCCGTAGACTGAAAAACAAAGGAGACAAAATCATGAGATTCATTCCAATAATATACTGGGTAGGCCACCACTGCAAAAAGTACAAAGGCAATCCATGGTCCAGGAGATCGTAATTTATTTCTAAGGGAGTTGGAAAGTAGCAATAAGGCCATGAGCCCAAAGGGTAATAAAAGAGCGGTATATTTGCTGTTAAAGGCCAGACCCATAAAAACACCTGCCCACAACCAATGCATGAATTTCTCTTTAAAAATAGCCTTTTCAAGACTCCACAGAGAAAGCGACCAAAAGAGTACTAAAGGAACATCTGGAGTGCTATTTAAAGAGAGCATAGTCAATAAAATTGAGCTGCAAATAAGTAGCATGGCCATCCAACTTCTGGCTTTGGACAAGAAGCTTTTACTAAGACTATAAAACACCCAAAGAGAGAGACTGCTCACAAAAAAATCTGTGAATTTAACCACCCAAACACTGCTACCTAAAAGCTCTGTAAAGCCTCTTAATAAATAGCCTATCATTCCGGGATGATCAAAATATGACCAATCTAAGTGCTGCCCATACATATAATAATAGGCGTCCTGAGGCATAAGTCCCATAAAGGGAAGTAATCCAAAGCGAATACTTTGAAAAACCACTATTAGCCATAAAAAAGGGTGCTTATTAAATGATAATTTTAGTTGGATTTGCAAAATAACTCTATTTTTCTCAAATATATTCATTTAATCCTGATGGACTATGGTCCTAAAAGTGAGGTTAATTCTAGGGGTTTCAATTTTAGTAGTGGGTGGTAGTCTGTGTAGCCAATGACTTTGTGTGCTACCTTTCATAACCAGTAAGCTGCCGAGCTCTAGCTGAAGACTCACTATTTGTTTGTCTTCTTTGTGCTTAAAGGTAAATTTCCTTTCTGCTCCAAAACTCAAAGAGGCAATGGCGCCATTCTTCTTTAAATCTTTTTCTCCATCACTATGCCATCCCATTCCCTCATTTCCATTGTGATATAGGTTTAATAAACATGCGTTATAGGTTTCTCCAGAGGCTTTTTCTACTGAATTTTTAATGTTTAATAATAAGGGACTCCATATAAGAGCTGTTTTAGTAATTTTAGAATAGGTATAAGAGTAGGCCTTATCTGCATACCAAGCCACCTTTCTTTTAGTGGTAATAAGCTTTCCAAAAATAAGTGACTGATCGTGTTCCCACTTAATTTCTTCTAGTAGTTGTGTAAAGTATTGTTGGGCCAAGTCTGTTTTAAATATAGCTCCGTGATAATTCACTTCTCCCTCTTTGGGAAGCCAATTTTTTTGGGCGTTTGTGTGTAAAGAAAATAAATCCATAAAAAGCTTAAAGATACAAAGTCTCTATAAATGTAAAAGGATCATTGGCACCATATTTAGTTTTTAAATATTTTTTTAAACTTTTTAGGTAGCGCGTCTTTTATGTGAACTTCTTTTTGGGTAAAGGGGTGTTTGAATTGTAAAGAAAATGCGTGTAAATACATGCCTTTGCCCATTAAAATTAAATTTTCAATCCCGTAGGTTGGGTCTCCTAAGATAGGATTGCCTATCTGTGACATATGCTTTCGCAGTTGGTGCCTTCTTCCTGTTTCCGGCTCTAATTTTACTAAGTTTAGTTTGCCAAATCTGACAGATAGCACAGACTCACAAAGGCTGTAATTTGATTGTGATTTTTTACTGTCAATTTCAGAAACAACTTGACCACTTGCAGTCATTTCTCCAATAGTAACTGCGTAGTAGGTTTTTGAAATTTCTTTATTTTCAAACATTTTGCTAAGTACCCTAATACTACTGCTTGTTTTTCCAACCAATAAAACTCCTGTGGTTGCGTAGTCTAATCTGTGCACAGTGCGGGCTGCGGTAGCGTCTGGGATATTACTTTTACTAATGTTTTGATCTAGCGCATTTGCAATGGTTTTAAAGCTATTGCCACTCACTAGAATACCAGCAGGTTTGTGAATAATGGCTAAATATGGATCTTCAAACAATACTTTAAGTGGGAAAACTAGTTTTTTATTAGGAATTGCAATTTCTAGAACAAACAAGTGAATACATTCACCGCCATGTATATAAGTAGCTGTGCTGGCTATTGTATCATTTACCTGGACACACCCTTTCTTTATTGTTTTTTTAAATGCAGATTTGGTTAAAGCAGCGTGAAATATGCCTACGCCATACTCTTGAAGTCTAACAGGGGTGTCTTGTTTAGGTACTATGTGATGTTGAGAGGCTATAATGACATTTTAATTTTAAAGTAGTTACTAATTTAAGTGAAGTAAAATACAAAAGGCAAAAATATAAATTATTAATAAGGATTCCTTTAGCGTTTCTTAAGTTGTGTAAGATTCATTAAACATTTAATAAGGAAAATTGATTTTGTAAATGGTTTAAAGAGAATATTTAATTACTTTTAAAAATGGAAAATAAAACACTTGGGTAATTCATTATAGAAAACCAAAATACCTTTAAATATTCTTCAGGTGAGTTATCTAGGATTCTAAATGCCATAAGATTGGCTGCTAAAGTGGTGAATCATAAAGTTAATAAAGATGGATTAGTAGACATAACTAGCTCTTCAGGAAATATAAATATTCAGGACGAAGATCAAAAAAAGCTAGATGTATTGGCCAACTAAATTTTCATTCATACCTTAATTAATAGAGAAATTGTATGTGGTATTGCCTCTGAAGAGAATGATAATTTTATGAATGTAGAGGGTCACAGACAAGAAAATGAGAACAAATATATTGTATTAATTGACCCTTTAGATGGCTCATCTAACATAGATGTAAATGTTTCTGTGGGTACTATTTTTTCAGTCTACAGAAGAATTAGCCCTGTAGGATCTCCTGTTATTTTAGATGATTTTTTACACAAAAAGGAATTCACCAAGTGGCAGCAGGCTATGTTATTTATGGTACTTCTTCTATGCTGGTATACACCACTGGCCATGGCGTAAACGGATTTACCTTAAACCCTTCTATTGGTACTTTTTATTTATCACATCCAGATATGACCTTTAATAAAGAGGGCCACATCTATTCCATAAATGAGGGAAATTACACTTATTTCCCTCAAGCTGTAAAAAACTATATAAAATATTGTCAGCAAGATGAGGGAGATAGACCATATACTTCAAGATATATAGGAAGCCTGGTATCAGATTTTCATAGAAATATGATTAAAGGGGGTATTTATTTATATCCCAATAGCAAAAAAGACCCCAACGGAAAACTCAGGCTACTTTATGAGTGCAACCCAATGGCTTTTATAGCTGAACAGGCAGGAGGTAAAGCTTCAGATGGTTTCATTAGGGTATTGGAAATACAACCTACTGCACTTCACCAAAGAGTTCCATTTTATTGTGGGAGCTATAATATGGTACAGAAGCTTGAAAACTTTATTAAATCTAATGAATCAATCTAATGTCACAAATAACTCACTATTGATTCGATGTTTTTTACTTTAAAAACACTTTTTTTATTAGCAAATAGATCATTTAAACCGTGTATTCAATATTATTTGTAAATCAAGTCTATTTAATTTTGGCCTAAATTAAGTAAGATTTTTTTCATGGATACATCAGTCCTTTTAGTTCTTGTCATTGGTATTTTTATAGGTTTTTATGTGCAAACTGTCATTGGTTTTGCTGGATCTCTAATGGCGCTCCCTATATTGCTTTTAGCAATGGAATTACCCGATGCAATTGCCTATATTTCAATTTTTTATTTTTTTTCAAGTGTACTCTTAATGACCAAAGAGTGGAAGAATATAGATAGAGAAGTGATTTTAAAGCTTGCTATCACATCTGTTATAGGAGTGATTATTGGAATTTTAGTGCTTACTTTTTCAAAACCTATCATACTAAAAAGAGGGCTTGGTGTTTTTGTTTTGTTATATGTGACATATGTTTTGTGGGATAAAAAGAAGATAAAGCTAAATAAAACAGGATTCGTGAGTTTTGGAGTTATGGCTGGTTTTTTTTCAGGTGTTTTTTCTACTGGAGGTCCTCTTTACGTAGTGTGTGTTCAAAATTCTGGCAATGATATAAAAACATTTAGGGCCACTATGATTGGGATTATGGGTCTAGTCACTCTCACTCGAGTTCCTGCACTTGCTATAAGTGGCATATTAAACTTTAGTCATATAAAAATGACATTATTGGTATTTCCTGTCTTTCTTTTTGCTCAGTTTTTAGGAAAGCGAACTTTTAAAAAAATGAATGAAAATCTTTTTAAAAAATTATTAATGGTTCTTTTGAGTATTTCTGGAATCATACTTGTTAGTCAATAAAGAGAACACTGAGTTTATTTTTTTTAACTTATAAGAAAATAACAAGAAAACCATAGCCTAAAACTATTGGGTGTCACCGATAATTATTACAACCACATGAGAAAAGCAATTAAAGCAGATAAGCAATTAGTTTCTGAAATATTAGTGTCTGCATTTTCACCTTTAAAAGAGAGCAATTCTGTAAACCTTATTGTAAAGCAAGATGAGAAAAGAATTGAACGCATGCACATTTTAATGGAGTATTTGTTTGAAAAGGCTCTTTCTTTTGGCGCTGTTTTTATATCTGACAATAACAACGCTTGTTTGTTATTGAAATTTCCACATCGTGAAAAAATCACCTTCAAATCTATTTGGCAAGATTTTAAACTAGTGCATGGATGTATTGGTATTAAGCGTGTTTTCGGAATTTTAAAGAGGCAGCGTATAGCCCGTCAAAACTATCCCAAAGAAAACCATATTAGACCTATAATTATGGGAGTTAAAAATGAATCTAAAGGAAAAGGAACAGCTGCACGTTTAATGATAGCAGTTAAAAATGAATTTAAGAACACCACCCTACCTGTAAGCATTGCCGCCGCCTCAGAAAACAATACGTACTTATACCAAAAATTTGGATTTAAGATTATTAAAAAAGAAGAATCATTAGGGTTTCCTATTTACTTTTTGCGATTAAATTAAAGAAGTTATTAGATCATTAAATATGCTTTTCTTACATAAAATCAATTTTTATAGCCTATCTATTTTAAGTTAATTTAATTTTTCCATTAAATTTATCGCAAATATTGACGAAAATTCATAGATGCGACAGAATCAGTAATTTTATATGACATTGTAGGGCACTTATTTTGTGAAATAAAATTGTAATTTGGGTGGGTAATATGAATAATATAATAAATCTTAAAAACTTAATTAAAGGCGTTGTTTTGTTTTTTTACATGATGACTTCTTGCGTAGGTCAAGAAAATTATACTCTAAAAAATGAGTTAGGTACCCAAACGAGTCCTTATCTTTTACAGCATGCAAATAACCCTGTAGCTTGGAAATCTTGGGGTTTAGAGGTCTTTGAGAAAAGCAAAAAATTAGATAGGCTCATCGTCATTAGTGTTGGCTATGCATCATGCCATTGGTGTCATGTGATGGAGGAGGAAAGTTTTGAAGATTCAGAAGTAGCTGCGGTCATGAATGAGGGGTTTATAAATATAAAGGTAGACAGAGAGGAGCGTCCAGATATTGATCAAATCTATATGACAGCCCTAAGACTGATGGGCTCAGACGGAGGCTGGCCTCTAAATGTAATTGCTTTGCCAGATGGATCTCCTATTTATGCAGGCACTTACCACTCCAAAGTGCAATGGATATCTGCTTTAAAACAGATGAAATCCTTGTACGCCTTAGAGCCGGATAAATTAAGGGCTTTTGCTGCAGATCTCAAGAAGGGAATTGTTGCTGAAAATGCAGTTGTAAGTAACGCTGTTTCAAGTGATTTTGATTTGAAGGTTTTAGAGGTGGGTCTTTCTAGCTGGAAAACTAATTGGGATTTAAAGTGGGGCGGAAACACAGGTGATCAGAAATTTATGCGCCCTAACGGGCTGATGTTTCTTTTGGATTATGGCCTTTTAAGCGGCAATCCAGAAGTGCTTAAGTATGTTTGTAATACTTTAGACCTCATGGCTAATGGGGGTATTTATGACCAGCTACAAGGTGGATTTTTTAGGTATAGCACAGATTCAGAGTGGAAAATACCTCATTTTGAAAAGATGCTGTATGACAATGCACAAATGGTAAAACTTTATGCCAAGGCTTATAAGATTCACAAAAACGAGCGCTATAAAGAGCTTGTTTATCAGAGTTTGAATTTTCTTAAAAGTGAGATGAAAAGTATTGAAGGAGGTTATATAGCTGCCATAGATGCAGATTTAGATGGAGAAGAGGGCGCCTATTATAGGTGGACCCCACTGGAGTTAAAAGCATTAATAACAAGTGATTGGTCTTTGTTTGCTGCCTATTATAGCTTAGACGCTACTGATTTATGGGAGGGGAAATACCAGTTGTTGCAAAGGGTCTCAGATGATTTTTCTTTTGCATTGACCAATGGGATTTCTATAGTAAAGCTTCGTGAAAAGCGCAAAGAATGGGAATCTGTTTTATGGACCTCTAGGTCTCAAAGAGGTAGTCCTATTAAAGACACTAAGATAATCACCTCTTGGAATGCACTTTTGGTAGAAGCCTATGCAGAAGCTTTTCAGGCATTTGGGGAAGAAGCTTATTTGGAGGAGGCCCAGGCTTTGTATAGTCTACTCTTGAAAAAGGGTGTTTCCAGTATTACCCACGTACTTTCTAAGGAAAAAGAAGCGCCTGTTTTCTCGGAAGACTACGCTTTTTTAGCAAAGGCAGCCCTAACGCTTTATTTATCTACTTCTCAAATGTCTTATTTGGAAGACGCTAAAGACCTCATGAATACATTGGATGTTGGTTTTTATAATGACAAAAATAGCTTGTACCAGTATTCAGTGAATGAAACTGTGATTGCTCCTATTACTAAGATGGCAGATGGGGTAATCCCTTCAGACAATGCAGTGGGGGCAGAGGTAAACTTTTTATTAGGACTTATTAGATTTGATGCAATGAGGACAGAAAAAGCAGAAAAAGCTCTAATACAAGCTGCACCTCTTTTAAGTACAGACCTGAATAACTACACACAATGGGGTATGAGTTGGCTATATAAAACTTTTCCCTTTTACGAATTGGCAATAGTAGGCCCTCAGGCATTAAAAATGGCTACAGAAGTCTTGGCATTTGGGAGGCCAAACGTCTTGGTGGTGGCTTCTAAAACAGCCAGTTCATTGCCTTTGTTTCAAGACCGTTATACAGAAGGGGAAACACTCTTGTATGTCTGTGAAAATTACGCTTGCAAATTACCGGTACAGACTGTGAAAGAAGCTATGGGTCAATTGGACTAAAAGTGTGATTGTATAGTTTCATCTAGCCTCCATCTGAATCCCAATTAACGGAGGGCGTATTTTTAGCAGGTGACGTGACTTTAAATGGATCACTTAATGCAGCTATGGCAGCAGGAGAAAATGCCGCTTTGGGTGTGTTGGGTAAATTATAGAAATAATAAGATCATTAATTCTATATTCTAGCCATTTGTTAACCTGTCTTTTACGTACTCAATTTCTGTTTTACCGTGCGCATGTGGTTTTCCATTTTCACCAAGACTTACCATAATGATAGAGTCAATAGTCACAATGACTTCTCTGGTCATTTTATTGCGCACTTCACATGCTAATGTTAATGAGCTATTTCCAAATTTTATAGGCTTTACACCTATTTCAATAATATCTCCTTTTTTTGCTGAACTCTTAAAGTTTATCTCACTCATATATTTAGTGACGGTACGTGGATTTTCTAATTGAATAATAGCATAGAGAGCAGCTTCTTCATCTATCCATTCTAATAATCTCCCTCCAAATAGGGTTCCGTTTGGGTTTAAATCTTCTGGTTTTATCCATTTACGTGTGTGGAAATTCATAGCGTATATTTTAAAATAAAATGTCTATTTGTAGTCATTAATAATATACGAAATTTAGCCAAAAGGTTTGGGTTTATTACTTTTTTTTAAGTGTATAAACCTTTTCAGATTTATGAGCGAAGTCTAAGTTTTTTTACCAACTTTTCAACATATCTGAAGGGTCTAGAACAACTTCGTAGTCTATTTTAGATCTAATATTTATTAGCATAGATGCAATAGACCTGCTACGCTGTGTGCTTTAGATATTTTTTTAAATCAGAAGAAAGTATATGTTTTAGCTCTTTATCGTTACCCGTACTGCTTTCAGCAAAAACAAACCCAAATAGGTTAAATTTTTTAATATCTAATTTTCTTATTAAAATAGGATTTTCAAAATCCTTGGCAAGTGCTACATAATCAAAGCTTGAAATACTTGAGGAGAGAATGCCGGAATTATTATCTAAAATAACTATGCTGTATTTTTTATTTTCTTTTCCTTTGAAAATTTCATTCCAGTTTGGTTTTTTACGGTTTAAGTAATATTCATAAGAATTATTTCCCAAACATATCCCTGCTAAATCTCCAGAGGTACACCAGCCTCCAAATCTTAACGGATTAATTTCAATAGGAACTATTTTATTATTTTTATCAATTTTCACTTCAGCATGTGCTGGAAAATTCTTTAAGTTCATCTTTTCTCCTACTTTAAATAAAAAGGATTCTAACTTAGATTTATGCTGTTCTATTATTTCTTTAGATGTATAATAAACCCTATCGCTTGTATCTGTTCCAGATGAAAAAAGGTGATGTAAAATATTTAGTATGACTACATTTCCATGATCATCATAATAGTAATCTACTGCATATTCTTCTCCAATAATATAATCTTCTATTATGAAATTTGAAATATTCAACACTGATGGTGGAAAAATGCTCTTTAAATTTTCAGTGGTTAATTTATCTTTTGCATTCATCCAATCTTTTTCATTTAATACAATATGAACTCCAATACTTAAAAAGCCAACGGATGGCTTTATAACAAAAGGAAATCTAATGTCTTCATTTGTTAATTTATGAATATCTTCTAGTTTTAATTCTCTGTAATAAAAGTCTGGGTACAAATTTTTTATTGCTTTTCTAAAGGAGGCCTTATTTTTTAATAAATTTACTTGATTACACAAGTGGGTTTCCGCAAGATTTTCTTCTAACCAACTTAAAGTGTTTTCAGAATTTGTATAGATGCGCAAGGATGCATCCTCTTTGATCATTGAAATTGCTTTATCTTCATCAATCCAATGTAAAGACTCATCAGTAATTAATTCTTTCGCCACTTTTGTAGCAACTATTGGAAAATTATTTTTTTTAATAGTTTCAATTAAAAATTCAGAAACGTAAGGTTTGTCTATTAAAAACATATTTAATTTTAAATTTAGCAATATTATAAAAGCAATGAACTTATTAATGGTTTGTCCCTTGTAAGCATGGGTGAAAAGGCGATAAATTTCTCTTTAATTATTTCAATAGCGTTTTAACTTATTGGCTGCAAAAATAGCGAATAGATTTGAAACTGGAATACAAACCACTAGCGATATTGATTGGGATATAGCCTTTAGAGGAACTACTAAAGACGCAAATGGAGGTGTTGTAACAGGTACCGATGGCGAACCTGCTAGAACTGCCAATACCGGTATAAGCATAGTTACAGGAACTTTTGCAAGTATAACTACTGAGGAAAGCTTAACTTTTGTACAAGACACAATTAGTGACTCTGTAATGGATGTACTTTGTTTTTTAGACCCTGCGCCTTAGTTGTGTATCATCTCATTTTAAATAAGCATAGATTTAGTATTTCTCTAGAATTGACGCCTCTGAAGCTGTATTGGTTTCTTTGGTTCATTAGAAGTGTTGTCAAAATGGCCACAACAAGACATTAAAAAAACCCTTACACTATTATGATTTAATAGTGTAAGGGTTTTTAATGTGACCTCGACTGGATTCAAACCAGTAACCTCTTGAGCCGTAATCAAGTGCGCTATTCAGTTGCGCCACGAGGCCTTTTGTTCCCCCTATTGGGGCTGCAAATATAATTCTTTTTGCCTTGAAGCCAAATATAAGTTCAGGAATAATTTGTTATCTATTTGTGCTGACTGTCTAAGGCGCGGGTGGTTACATAGTAGCGCCATCCTATAAGGGCCAGCTGCCATTTTTTGGCTTTAGCTAGGTCCAGTTTTTTTTTGGTTAAAGAGGGTAGGAGTGCTTTGTTTAGTTTGGCTAGAATTAGGTACATAAAATTAAGAGTTTTGTGTGTGAGTGTAAAGTGTAGACCCATTATTTTATTTCAAATATACACAATAGAAAATTGTATGGAATTAACGCGAGGGCTTTAGTATCTTTGACTCTTAAAATTAACATATGTTAGATATTGTCTATATCCTTATAGGTTTAGTTGCTTTAATATTTGGAGGAAATTGGCTTTTAAAATCAGCAGTAGCACTCTCTTTAAGGCTAAAAATTCCCAAGATTGTAATAGGAATGACGGTGGTTTCTTTTGCCACCTCTGCACCAGAGCTTATAGTGAGCATTAAAGCGGCATTGGACGGTTTTCCAGACTTGTCACTAGGCAATGTGATTGGTTCTAATATAGCTAACTTAGGTTTGGTTTTGGGTATTACCCTATTATTTGGAAGTATAGAAGTCACCAAAAGTTTTTATAAAACAGATTGGCCAGTCATGATGTTAGCCTCCATTTTGTTTTATGTGCTGCTATCTATAGATGGTGTTTTGTCTTTCTGGGAAGGCTTTAGCATGTTTGTGTTGCTCTTTATTTTTTTATGGTATTTGTTGCGTTTTCAAGAGACCGCAGTGCTAGACGAACGCCCAGAAGACGATGTACCTTTGTCACTTCAAAAGACCTTATTTTTTATTGTGTTGGGGGGATTAGGTCTTTGGGTAGGTTCCGAATTACTTATTTCAGGAGCCGTTGGCTTAGCTACTTTTTTTGGGGTTTCAGAAAGAATTATAGGGATCACTATTGTGTCTATTGGGACTAGCGTTCCAGAACTAGCTGCCTCTGTAATTGCAGTAATAAAAAAGGAGAAAGCTATTTCTTTAGGAAATTTAATAGGCTCTAATATCTTTAATATTTTTGCAGTCTTAGGTATTACAGCTATGATCACGCCTATAAAAGTAATAGACCAAGCGCTTTTGAATTCTGATATTTTGTGGATGCTAGGATTTGCATTTTTAATACTTCCCTTGGTATTTATACCCAGTAAAATGCGCTTAGAATGGAGAGATGGAATGGTACTTCTTATTTGTTATTTGCTGTTTTTATACGGAGCTATATTTACTTAGAAAACATAAAAAAAGCGCAAACCAGAGGTTTGCGCTTTTGTAAGTAATAAGTCAAATAATTTTAAGAAATATTAGCAGTTTTCACTGTTTTCACAATACGCCCTGCAATTTTGTAAGGGTCACCGTTAGAAGCAGGTCTCCTGTCTTCTAACCAACCTTTCCAGCCTTTTTCTACGGCAATAATTGGAATTCTTATAGAAGCACCACGATCAGAAATCCCGTAGCTAAAGTCCTTAATAGAAGCAGTTTCATGTTTGCCAGTTAAACGCTGGTCATTAAACTCACCATATACCTCAATATGCTCCTCTACTAAAGGTCTAAAGGCCTCGCATATTTTCATATAGGTCTCTTTAGACCCACAAGTTCTCAGAACTGTGTTAGAGAAATTAGCATGCATACCAGAACCATTCCAGTCTCCTTTTATAGGTTTTGGGTGGTATTCAATATAGTAACCGTATTTTTCAGTCAATCTGTCTAAAAGGTAACGTGCCACCCAAATTTCATCACCGGCTCTTTTAGCACCTTTGGCAAATAACTGGAATTCCCATTGTCCACTTGCTACCTCTTGGTTTATTCCCTCAAAGTTTAATCCAGCGTCAATACAAAGGTTGGCATGCGCCTCTACAAAATCTCTGCCATGTGTATTTTTTCCACCAACAGAACAGTAGTACATTCCTTGTGGTCCAGGGTAACCACCTACAGGGAAACCGAGAGGCAATTGAGTTTTGTTGTCCATAATAAAGTACTCTTGCTCAAACCCAAACCAGAAATCATTGTCATCATCGTCAATAGTTGCTCTAGCATTAGAAAGGTGTGGTGTACCGTCTGCATTTAAAACTTCTGTCATCACTAAATAGCCATCTCTTCTAGAAGGGTCTGGGTATATAGCCACAGGCTTCAATAAACAGTCAGAAGAACCACCTTCAGCTTGTTTGGTAGAACTTCCATCAAAAGACCATACAGGACAGTCTTCTAATTTTCCAGAAAAGTCATTTTCTACTTTAGTTTTACTTCTTAAATTGGCAGTTGGGGTATATCCGTCCAGCCAGATGTATTCTAATTTTGTTTTTTTCATGAGCTTAAATATTTTGTTTATAGACCTTGTAAAAATAAAATATTTTATTCAAGCCCGTAAAAAACTTGGGGTAAATTATTAAAAAGTTATTAAAAATTTTCAACACCCATGTTTTAATAGGGGTATATTACTGATAATACATTTTTTTAGAGTTATTTTGCATTATTGTTATTATATAAAATATGAAAGTAGATTTTGCTCACTCCAGATTTAGCGCTATTCAAGATAGCAGCCAAAGAAACCCTATTCCAGTAAGCGAACTGGCCAGAAGGTCAAGCTTGTTTGCTACGCACGTTTTTAATGATTATAAAATGCTTCAGTACCTTACTAAAGACGCGATAGGAGCCGTAAGATCAGCCGTGTCTACGAGCAGTAAAATAGATAGAAAAATAGCAGATCAGGTAGCAGAGGGTATGAAGTCATGGGCTATAGAAATGGGCGCTACTCATTATACACATTGGTTTCAGCCCCTAACAGGTACCACAGCAGAAAAACACGATGCCTTTTTTGACATACAAGACAATCAGGCATTGGAAATTTTTGGTGGTGGCCAGTTGGTGCAACAAGAGCCAGACGCCTCTAGCTTTCCCTCAGGAGGGATTAGAAATACTTTTGAAGCCAGAGGCTACACTGCTTGGGACCCAAGCTCACCAGCTTTTATTTATGGCACCACCCTTTGTATTCCCACTATATTTGTATCCTATACAGGAGAAGCTTTAGACTATAAAGCCCCATTATTAAGAGCCTTAAATGCGGTAGATGAGGCAGCCACAGCGGTAGCCAAGTATTTTGATAAGAATGTAAGTAAGGTAAACGCTACCTTAGGCTGGGAGCAAGAATATTTTTTAATAGATACCTCTCTGGCCAATGCCAGAATAGACATAGCCCTTACCGGAAGGACATTAGTGGGCCATGCGGCAGCAAAAGGACAGCAATTAGATGACCATTATTTTGGGGTCATACCATCTAGAGTCATTGGCTTTATGAGTGAATTGGAAAAAGAATGTATGCATTTGGGTATACCGGTAAAAACCAGACATAATGAGGTGGCTCCCAACCAATTTGAATTGGCACCTGTTTTTGAAGAAGCTAATTTGGCAGTAGATCACAATTTATTACTCATGGACGTCATGGATAAGGTGGCACATAAACATCATTTAAAAGTGCTTTTTCACGAGAAGCCTTTTGCTGGAATAAACGGCTCTGGTAAACACAATAATTGGTCATTGGCTACTAGTACTGGTGTTAATTTATTGAGTCCAGGATCCACTCCCATGAAGAACCTTCAGTTTTTAACCTTCTTTATTAACACCATAAAAGCGGCAGATAATTATGAGGCGCTGTTAAGGGCTTCCATAGCCTCTGCTAGTAATGATTATAGATTAGGTGCCAATGAAGCGCCCCCCGCTATATTTTCTGTTTTTATAGGAAAGCAACTCTCTGCCGTTTTAGATGAATTAGAAGGGGTGTCACTTGGAAAGCTATCTCCCCAAGAAAAGACAGAATTAAAACTCAATGTTGTGGGTAAAATTCCTGAAATTCTTATGGACAATACAGATAGAAATAGGACATCACCCTTTGCTTTTACAGGTAATAAATTTGAAATGAGGGGGGTAGGCTCTAAAACGAACTGTGCCAAACCCATGACCGTTTTAAACACAGCGGTAGCCCAGCAGTTAAAAAACTTTAAGCTTGAAGTAGATATTTTAATAGATAAAAAAGGGCTTAAAAAAGACGAGGCTATTTTTAATGTGCTCAGAGAGTATATTAAATCCTCTAAGCGCATTCGCTTTGAAGGAGACGGTTATAGTGAGGCATGGGAAAAAGAAGCCGCAAAGAGAAAGTTAAGTCATTTAAGAACCACCCCAGAAGCGGTAGCTATTTGGAGTGAACAGCCTTATATATCTCTCTTTGAAAGTATGGGAGTACTCAGTCCAATAGAACTCAAAGCCAGACAAGAAGTAGAATGGGAGGCTTATGTCATGCATATCCAAATTGAAGGACGTGTATATGAGGAGCTGGCGTATAGCCAGATAGTACCATCGGCCGTAGGCTATATGAACCATTTATTAGAGAATGTTACCCAATTAGGAAATTTTATGGGTAGTAGTTTTAATGTAAAAGAGAGTGCTCAAGCGGTGCTTATTGAGCATATAAATACTCATATTCAAGGGCTTAAGCAACAGGTAGACCTCATGACTTTGGCTAGAAAAAAAGCCAATAAATTGACTACAAGCAGTAAAAAGGCATACGCGTATGCCTTAGAAGTTAAACCCCTGTTTGAGACTATTAGAAGGCATTCAGACCAGTTAGAAAAACTAGTAAGTGACGCCTATTGGCCACTTGTTAAATACAGAGAACTTCTACAAATTAAGTAAAGAAATATATAGCCTGTGAGCAGTTTCTCAACAATTGGGTATAAGTTTCTATAATTATCTATAGGGAATTCTTAAACTTTTTAGGGATTCCCCTATTTTTGTACCAAACACATACCAATGAATCCAAACGAACAGGGGAGATACAGTAAAAGAGGGGTTTCTGCCGCAAAGGAAGACGTTCACAATGCTATTAAAAACATAGACAAAGGTTTATTTCCAAAAGCCTTTTGTAAAATAGTGCCAGATCACCTTACCCAAGATTCAGATTACTGTTTGGTCATGCATGCAGATGGAGCTGGGACCAAGTCTTCTTTAGCTTATATGTATTGGAAAGAAACCGGAGATTTATCTGTATGGAAAGGGATTGCCCAAGACGCCCTTATTATGAATATAGATGACCTTATTTGCGTGGGCGCTACAGATCATATTATGCTGTCTTCTACCATTGGGAGAAATAAAAATTTAATTCCTGCAGAGGTCTTATCTGCTATCATTAACGGTACAGAAGAAATCATTGAAGATTTAGCAGCTTATGGTATTATTATTCACAGCACTGGCGGTGAAACCGCCGATGTAGGTGATCTGGTTCGTACCATTATTGTAGACTCTACCGTAACGGCTAGGCTCCCTAGAAATAAAGTGATAGACAATGCCCGTATTAAGGCTGGAGATGTGATAGTAGGACTGGCCTCTTCTGGCCAAGCTAGTTATGAAACTTCTTATAATGGAGGCATGGGGAGTAATGGTTTAACCTCTGCCCGTCATGACGTTTTTAATAAGGTCTTGGCTACCAAGTACCCAGAAAGCTTTGATCCATCTATTCCTGAAGAGCTGGTATATTCAGGTGCTATTGGTCTTACAGATAAGGTATCGGGAAGCTCAATAGATGCTGGAAAATTAGTGCTTTCTCCTACCAGAACCTATGCGCCTATTGTTAAAAAAATTCTGAGCCAATTCCAGCCAGAGCGTATACACGGAATGGTACACTGCAGTGGTGGGGCTCAAACAAAAATTTTACATTTTATTGATGACCTGCATATTATTAAAGACCAACTCTTTGAGGTGCCTGTACTTTTTAAAATGATTCAAGAGCAGTCTGGAACCTCATGGAGAGAAATGTATGAGGTTTTTAACTGTGGTCACAGACTTGAATTATATGTAGATCCCACTGCAGCTCAACTGATTATTGAAATTTCAGAATCCTTTGGAGTGCCAGCACAAATTATTGGAAGGGTGGCTGCAAGTGACACTAAGAAACTCACTATTAGTAGCCCTTACGGAACTTTTGAATATTAGAAAGGTCAATTTTTGTTGTACCTTTATGCCTATATAACTAGCTAAAATTTATGTTAGAAAAATTACAAATTGTAAAACAACGCTTTGATGAGGTATCTGATCTGATTATTCAGCCAGATGTCATCTTGGATCAGAAGCGTTATGTGCAACTCAATAAAGAATATAAAGACTTAAGAATTTTGATGGAGAAGCGTGAATTATACGTAAACTATCACAATAATATGCAAGAGTCTCAGGAAATTATTGAAGATGGATCAGATGCAGAAATGGTAGAAATGGCTAAAATGCAATTGGAAGAGGCTAAAAAAGCCATGCCTTTTTTAGAAGATCAAATTAAATTACTTCTCATACCCAAAGACTTAGAGGACTCCAAAAATGTGGTGATGGAAATACGAGGGGGTACTGGTGGAGATGAAGCTAGTATTTTTGCAGGAGACTTATATAGAATGTATACCAAGTATTGTGAAGCTAGAGGCTGGAGAACCAATGTGATAGACTTAAGTGAAGGTACTTCTGGTGGTTATAAAGAAATTCAATTTGAGGTAAGTGGTGAAGATGTCTACGGTACCTTAAAATTTGAAGCAGGAGTGCACAGGGTGCAAAGAGTCCCCCAAACAGAAACTCAGGGAAGGGTTCACACCAGCGCAGCTACTGTGATGGTGCTTCCAGAGGCTGAAGACTTTGATGTTCAAATAGAACTTAAAGATGTGAGAATAGACTTCTTTTGCTCCTCAGGACCAGGAGGACAGTCAGTAAACACCACTTATTCTGCAGTTCGTTTAACACACCTTCCTACCGGTTTAGTGGCGCAGTGTCAGGATGAGAAATCACAGCATAAGAATAAAGACAAGGCCTTTAAGGTGCTCCGATCTAGGCTGTATGATATGGAGTTAGCAAAAAAACAAGAGGAAGACGCATTAAAGCGCAATTCTCAAGTGAGCTCTGGAGACCGTTCTGCTAAAATTAGAACTTATAATTACCCGCAAGGAAGGGTGACAGATCACAGAATTGGATTGACTTTATACGATTTGCAAAATATTGTAAATGGAGACATTCAAAAGATCTTAGATGAGCTGATGTTGGTAGACAATACAGAGAAATTAAAAGCGGCATCGGAGACTTTTTAATCAATAATTATGCTGTTTTAATACAATTATAGCCTGTTTTATTCCTTTTAGTAAAGACAAATAAACATATGACTACCGCATTTTTATTAGATCAGATCAAAAAAAAAGCATCCTTTTTATGTATTGGATTGGATGTTGATTTAGAAAAAATACCCCCACATTTACTGGAGGAACAAGATCCTATTTTTGCGTTTAATAAGGCTATTATAGACGCTACACACTCATTTGCAGTAGCTTATAAGCCCAATACAGCCTTCTATGAGGCTTATGGTGTGAAAGGCTGGAGGTCTTTAGAAAAGACCATTCAATACTTAAATGAATTTTATCCAGAGGTTTTTACCATTGCAGACGCTAAAAGAGGAGATATTGGAAATACTTCTAGCCGTTATGCCAAGGCATTTTTTGAAGACTTAGGTTTTGACTCTATTACAGTGGCTCCCTATATGGGGAAAGATTCTATAGAACCTTTTTTAGCTTTTGAAAATAAGTTTACCATTCTTTTGGGACTCACTTCTAACAGTGGTGCAGCAGATTACCAAATACTCCCAATGGGCAATGGCCAGTATTTATATGAAACGGTATTAGAAACCGCAGCACAGTACAAAAATGCTGAGAGGCTTATGTATGTGGTAGGCGCCACACAAGCCTCTGCACTTTCAGATATTAGAAAAATAATACCAGATAGTTTTTTGTTGGTTCCTGGAGTAGGTGCACAGGGAGGTAGTTTGCAAGAGGTGTGTGATCACGGACTCAATTCACAGATAGGCTTACTGGTGAACTCTTCTAGGGCTATTATTTATGCGTCTAATGACAATGGTTTTCATGAAGCAGCCGCAACAGAAGCTAGAAAATTACAAGAAGAAATGGCTTCTATTTTAAAAGCCCACAAGCTTGTCAATTAATTTCCTTATTTTAGAACAAATATAAATATATCCCTTGATTAATTACAACTGTTACAGACATGCTGAAGCTCAAGAATGGGTCACTTTTGTTCATGGAGCAGGAGGGAGCTCTTCTATATGGTTTAAACAGCTTAAATCATTTAAACAAATTTACAATGTGCTTTTATTAGATTTACGTGGGCATGGAAACTCAAAAGTTCCTCTTAAAAACGCTTTTGATAAAAAGTATACTTTTAACTCCATCACTCAAGACATTGTGGAGGTTTTAGATCATGAAAAAATCCAAAAATCTCATTTTATAGGTATTTCATTAGGCACCATTCTCATTAGAAATTTAGCAGAGAAAAATCCAGATAGAGTACTTAGCATGGTGATGGGTGGGGCTATTTTAAAACTCAATTTCAGGTCTCAGTTGCTTATGCGTTTGGGCATTATTTTTAAATCTGTGGTGCCGTATTTGTGGTTGTATTCTTTTTTCGCTTTTGTGATTATGCCCAATAAGAACCACAAAGAATCTAGAACTCTTTTTGTAAGAGAGGCTAAAAAACTCTACCAAAAAGAATTTATTAAATGGTTTAAGCTCACAGCAGAGATTAACCCTTTGCTTAGATTTTTTAGAAGTGTAGAAGTTAAGATACCCACTCTATATGTCATGGGAGAAGAAGATTATTTGTTTTTGCCTGCAGTTAAGAAGTTGACGTCTGCTCACTACGCAGCCTCTTTATTTGTAGTAGAGGCCTGTGGTCATGTGGTGAATGTAGAGCAACCCGATATTTTTAATAGGGCGGTACTAAAGTATCTAAAACAGATAAAACCGATGTCTCCACCGGTTTTAAACTAACTAAATTTAAAAAAAACAATAATGAAATGTATTGGTTGTTAATAGATTAACGCAGTATACTTTTATATATTGTCTTTTATTTTTTAATAAATTCTAGCCCATTTATGAAAAAGCGATCTAAATTGTTGGAGTTCTCTTTTGTAGATACCAAGGTAATCTAGATTTGCATGTTTGTGGTATTCTAAACCCTTGCAATAAGAATATATATTGTCAATTATGTAATGAATATTTTTTAACATGGAACGACGTTCCTGTTTGCATTGAATTTTTGAAAGCTTTTTCAATGATTTTACCAAAAGCCTAGTATCTGTGAGTAAACTATGTGTAATTACATGGCTTAAACTCCAATGTTTATAATGGCTTAGAAGTGAAAGGTCATAAGATAGATAGCTGGCCAAAGCGTTACCCAGCACATCTAATTCAGATGCCTTGTTAACAATGTATTTTGGAGCTTTTGCAGTCATATTTTATACTTCCATTATATTTTTAAAAATAATAGTAATTTCTACTTTATTTATTTTGATTATGATTGTAATTATTTTTTTTTCTTACTTTTATTAAAAATACACATCATTAAACTTATGATTAGTAAGCTAGACTCTTTGAATAATAAAATTATAGAGGCTTTACAAAAACATGCAAGGGTTTCTTTTGCAGAAATTGGAAGGTATGTAGGCCTCACACCACCAGCAGTGGCTGAACGGGTTAAAAAAATGGAAGACACGGGTGTTATTTTAAAGTATCACACCAAAGTAGCCTATGCTAAAATGGGGTATCAGCTAAAAGCCATGATTACCCTTAGGGCTTTTGTAGGAAAATTAAAACCATTCTTAGAGGTAGTGAAAACTTATTCTGAAGTGGTGAATTGTTATAGAATAACTGGAAATGAAAATATTATGATGGAGGTGGTGCTCAGAGACCAGATACATTTGGAGAAGTTTATTGATATTCTCATTCAGTACGGTGAGACCAGAACACATATTATCTTATCTGAGGTAGTTTCATCTGCTCCTCTTAAGCCTTTTTAAATTCATATTTGCTTATATTTATACATGAAATTTTTTTTTAAATACCTCTTATTTTTTTTCTTGCTCCTCAGGGTTTTAGGTCATGCGTCTGCTCAGGAAAATGACCTTAGCAGAGATGAATTGAGAGCCGCTAAAAAGGAAGTGAGACAAGCGAAGCGCTACCAAAGAGCCTTAGAAAACACCTTAGAAGAAAAGGAACTTTTTTTTTCTTTTGCTCTTATGGAAGACTTAGACAAAAGGAATTTTGACAATTTAGGTTGGTGGCAATACCAATACAATCAATACCAAACTATTATTTCTGATACGCTGTCGGCTACCCCATTTAACTCCTTAAAAATAGTCTTTGCAAAGAAAAGTGTCACTATGATGAGGGTGCTACTCAGCAACACCTATGAGTTAGAAGCCAATAGGCCTTCTGCCTTTAGAGACATTCCAGCTTTGGTTTTTTTATTAATGCTCAGAACTATTGTAAACCCTACAGATTATATAGCATATTTGTCGGTAATTTCTTACAGCAGTAAAGTGGAAGATTACGGAACCGCTCTATTTTATTTAGAAGAAGCTTTTAAGAATGGTTTTAATAATTTAGAGCTGCTTTTATCTTTACCAGCTACGGGTCTTTTGAGAATTATGCCAGAGTATCAAGCCTTGTTAGAAGTGTATTTAAAAAATGGATTTTATGGAATTAGAGAGGAAGATTTTAAATAAATTTTTGTTCATTATATTTTTGTTGGGTGGTCTGAGCTCTTGTAAGCAATCTAAAAAGTATCATGACAACACAGATGAGCCAGCTCCAAAGCTTCTCATGAAAAACACAGACAAAGTTTTAATAAATAGAGACAGTCTTTTAAAGTCTATTGTGCTCTTTCAGAAAGCATTAAATGAATCTTTTAAGGATCCAGAAGATTCTCCTTTAACACCTTCAGATAAAATGATTTTTGAGAAACTTGAGTTTTTTCCTCCAAATGCTCAGTATATCACCATGGCGCGTTTAATTAAAACACCAGAAGCACTTCCCTTTGGAATGTTAACGACTACAGGGCGTATTTCTCAAGAGCGGTTGTACGGTCAGTTATTTTTTGAGCTGCAGGGCTTGCCTTTTCAATTAGAGGTATACCAAAGCCAAGATTTATTGGAGAAAGAAGGTTTTGAAGATTATTTATTTCTCCCATTTTCAGACCTTACCAATGGAAATGAAACCTATGGAGGGGGGCGTTATATAGACCTAAGACTCACAGATAAAGACAGTATTTTAATAGATTTCAATAAGGCTTATAACCCATACTGTGCCTATAATAAAAAGTATTCATGTCCAATTGTGCCCGCTGTAAATAATTTAGATGTGAGAATAACCGCAGGGGTATTGGGGTACACTCATTAAAAAACCCAGCTTTAGGCTGGGTTTTTGTTCTAAACTAAACTTAAAATATATTGGATTGCTTGTTACTTTAGGTTTTTTTAAAAGACATATACGGCTGCCAATAAAAAAGAGGAAAGACTCTTTTGTGGCGCAAATTTTGTATTTAAAAAACTGTCATCAGACGCATTGTCAATTCTAAACTCAGGCTTTAGTATTAAATTTCCTACAGATGCACTAGCTGTAAGGGTTAGTGCAAATACGCTGCCGTCTTCAGTTCCATTTCCTATCTGATCAATAGCTCCATAAGCGCCAGATTCAACAAAATATTCTCCCCTTAGGCCTAGTGCAAAAGTGTCTGAGGTGCTAAGCTGAGGGTAAAGAGCAACACCTGCAAATCCTGTTCCATCATTGTCATAAACAGCGGCATTTAAGCCTAAGTAAAAGTGATCTGACAGAGAGAACCCCCCTGTATAATCTAACTCATAAGCGCCACTGTCTGTAATAAGGTTTACATATTGCCCTTTATATCCCAATTGAGCACCAAAAGCATAAATTCCCGTGGGATTGTATTCTGTTAAGTCTGTAGGGTTAAACACTCCAATCATAGCTGATAGATCTTCACCTAGAGCAAAATCTGCCTTAATACCAGTATGACTGAAGGGGCCGTAAGAAAACAAATAAGAGGTGCTGTAATTAAAATTAGCTGCAGGAGAAATCACTTCATATCCTAAAAATGTATTGAAATTACCCATAGTTAAAGTAACTTTCTCACTTACATTCCAATACATATACAATTGGTTTACTACGTTTCCTGTAGATGAGTACATGGGAGAGTTAAAAATAGCATCGGTCCCTCTGGGGCCAAAGACTAAGTCTGCTACAAAGCCTACTTTTTCTCCTTCATAGGCAGTAATAATATTGGCCATGCCTAGAGCAAATCCTGATAACTGAGCAAAGGAACTCCCTGGTGCCATGGTATTATCTCCTACATTTGGAGCGTTTAAATTGCTTCTAAAATAAGCATCTACCGTTCCACTTATTCTAAATTTAGGAATAGTATCTTGTTTTGTGTCTTGAGCAATCATAAAAGAAGAGGTCGCTAAAGCAATGCTTAGCATTAAATATTTTGCTTTATTTGTATAAGTTTTAAAAATCATGAGAATTCGGTTTTAAATGGTTTTTAACAGACGGAGCGTTTTACAGAACGCTCCGTTGCCGTTTGTATAGTTTTTGTTTAGTGTTGGTCTAATCTAAAATCTGGATAGGCGTCCATTCCGTGTTCATGAAGATCAAGACCTTCAATCTCTTCTTCTTTAGAAACTCTAATGCCCCCTATCTTTTTAATTGTGAATAAAATAATAAAAGCAGATAAAGAGCAAAAAATTGCGGTAGCGCCTACTCCGGCCAATTGATATAAGAACTGATCAAATCCTGCTTTTGCTCCAAAAACACCTACTACTAGCGTACCAAAAATACCACAGATTAGGTGTACTGCAACTGCTCCAACTGGGTCATCTAATTTTATTTTATCTATAAAAGAAACTGCGAGCACAATGAGTAGTCCAGCTAATAATCCTATAATGACAGCCTCATTTGGAGACATCAGATCTGCTCCAGCAGTAATTCCAACAAGTCCTCCTAGTATTCCATTTAAGAACATGGTTAAATCATAGTTTTTATATAGAATTGTAGATAGAACAAATGCGCCTATTCCGCCTGCTGCTGCTGCCAACGAAGTGGTTACTAATACGAGTGATGTTCCTGCAGGATCTGCTGAAAGTACAGAACCCCCATTAAAACCAAACCAGCCCAACCATAAGATAAGGACACCAGCGGCAGCTAATGGTATGTTGTGTCCTGGAATGGCTTGCGGTTTTCCGTCTTCTCCAAATTTCCCAATTCTAGGACCAAGTATGTAGATAGCTATCAGTGCAGCCCAACCTCCTACAGAGTGCACTAGCGTAGAGCCTGCAAAGTCATGAAAGCCTCCATTTTCTCCTCCAAGGCTACTCAAAAAACCACCTCCCCATTGCCAGGACCCTACAATTGGATATATAAGACCTACATAGATTACTGTAAAAATCATAAAACCGCCTATCTTAATTCTCTCTGCAACTGCACCAGATACAATGGTGGCTGCTGTGGCGGCAAACATTCCTTGGAAAAGGAAATCAGTCCAATAGGTATAACCCCCAGAAGCGTAATCTGCTGTTAATCCATTTTCTGGTAGTGTGATTCCAAATCCGGAAAATCCTAGATAGCCATTAAAATCACCTGGGTACATGAGGTTAAAACCGCCTATATAGTAAAGGAGTAATCCTGAACAAATGATAAATACATTTTTAAAAAGGATATTTATAGTGTTTTTCTGACGGGTAAGGCCAATCTCTAAAAATGAGAATCCTAGGTGCATAAAAAATACCAAAGCGGTACATAACATCATCCATACGTTATTTGCTGTGAAAATTGCTGTTTCCATATTTCTTAATTTCTTAGTTTATGCCTGCTTTACCGTTTTCTTTTGTCCTTATTCTATAGGCTTCTTGCACTTCAGAAACGAATATTTTTCCATCTCCTACGTTTCCCGTTCCCGCTGCTTCTAAAATAGCATTGACAGTGAGCTCTAAAAATTCATCTGAAATAACAATAGAAATGAAGCGCCTTTGAATGTCAGAGGTGCTGTATGAAATTCCTCTATACACATGCCCTTGTTTTTCGTTTCCTACACCGGTGACATCCCAATAACTAAAGAAATTTACTTCTATGTCATGTAATGCTTTTTTGACTTCGTCAAATTTTGATTTTCTAATAATGGCTTCAACTTTTTTCATATTGGCTATATTATTTAATAGTTATTATGCCACAAACATATTATTATTAAATAATACCCCCTAATTTTTATGGGTATAGAGTATTACTTTTACGAATTTAAAAGTTTAACCCCATAAAAAATAAGGGTATTAATAATATAATGACTAAAAATTATCATTATAAAATAAAAAAAGGGGAGTGTTGAAAGTTAAAAACTATAGATGCTACCCCACAAAAAGGAGCAGGGTTTTTATTTTAGATAATAAATGGGTGTTTATGCAAATTTAGACATCCAAAGTCCTAATCCTATGGCTAATATGCTCATTACAAGACTGGAAGCTATATAAAGGCCAAACTCTAAAAAATGACCACTTTTTAATAAGCTCTGGTTCTCTAAGGCAAAAGTAGAAAAGGTAGTAAAGCCACCACAGAGTCCGATAGCTAAAAAAGGGTAAAAAGTATTGGAGTACAGTATTGGATTTTTATAACTAAAACCTATAACAATACCCAAAATAAGACTTCCTATAATATTGACACTAAAAGTACCCCAATAAAAGTGATCACTAAGTGGGTTTAGTAATTTACTAAGGGCATACCTCAATACAGTGCCTAAACCGCCACCAATAAACAAAACAAACAGGGTCCTTATTTGTTCCATTTTAAGGTTTAAGATATGTTCTTAAAAGCCAGAGCAGGCCAATAAATGTGATAAACCCAATTAGAATCCATAAAACGCCTTTGTAGTTTTTCCTGTGTTGGTCTTTTTCTTTAATAAAAGCATAGCTGATGGCTACAATAAAAGCAATTGCAAAAAGCGCGGCAAAGATCATTTGTCCCTTACTAAACATATTCCTATTTTTACACAAAGCTACATTAAAATACTTAAAAAGATAATTGAATGAAGGCGCATGCCTTGTGAAAAAAAAACAATGAAAGACAAAATAGAAGCTGTTCAAGCATTTCATACCGCTTTTGAAATAGGGTATGCAACTTCACCAAAAGCCAGTTTGTATTCAGACAAAAACAAATTGAGATTCCGTCTGATGGAAGAGGAGAATAAAGAGTATTTAGAAGCGGCTCAAAACAATGATTTAGTAGAGGTGGCAGACGCCCTTGGAGATATGCTCTATATATTGTGCGGAACTATTATTGAACACGGCTTACAAGACAAAATAGATGCTGTTTTCAATGAAATTCAACGCTCTAATATGAGTAAGCTGGGTGCAGACGGGAAACCTATTTACAGAGAAGATGGCAAGGTTTTAAAAGGGCCTCATTATTTTAAGCCTAATCTAGTAGCCGTCCTAGAAAATAAATAAAAAAACCCCTTTTTGGGGGCTTTTTAATATGTTATTTTTAATAAGCACTCACCCTCCAGCCATATGGATCAGGAGATAAGTTGTATTGAATGTCGTTTAATTTCTTTTTAAACATCATGGCATAGCTGTTTTCTTGAGTAGCTATTTCATATTTTTCACCTCGGTATCCAAATCCAGAAATGGGACTTACTACAGCCGCAGTTCCAGCTCCAAACATTTCCTTAAGGGTATTGTTTTTATGTGCTTCTAGAATTTCAGATACTTTAATAGGCCTTATGTCTATTTTAACTTGGTTGTCTTTCGCTAATTGTATAAGACTTTTTCTGGTAACCCCATCTAAAATCGAATCTGAAGTTGGACCAGTGATTAAAGTATCTCCAATTCTAACAAAGATATTCATGGTTCCTGCTTCTTCAATATATTCATGGGTGTTGGCGTCTGTCCAAACTACTTGCTGAAATCCTTCTTCTTGTGCTAGCTTTGTTGGGTAAAATTGTCCGGCATAGTTTCCTGCTGCTTTTGCAAATCCAAAACCACCACTAGCGGCTCTGCTGTATTTTTCTGCAATTTTAACACGAACTTCTCCACCGTAATAGGCCTGTGCAGGAGAGCAAATAATAATAAATTTATACTCGTCAGAAGGAGCGGCCATTACCCCAGATTGAGAGGCAATCATAAAGGGTCTAATATACAGTGAATTCCCAGCACCTCCTTTAATCCATTCTTTATCTATAGATACTAATTCTTGTAAACCGTCAAAGAAGTAATCTTCTCTAATGGCTGGCATAGCTAAACGCTCACAAGATTTATTAAACCTATTAAAATTTTCATCTGGTCTAAACAACCAGGCGTCTCCTGCAATGTCTTTAAAGGCTTTCATTCCTTCAAAAATAGCTTGTCCATAGTGAAATACTCTGGCACTGGGAGACATTGATATATTTTGATATGGTAAAATTTTGGGAATTTCCCAGGCGCCATTTCTGTAGTCACAAACCAACATATGGTCTGTGAAAATCTCACCAAATGGAAGTTTGTTAAAGTCTACTTGGTCAATTTTAGACACTTTAATTTTTTCAATGTTTAGAGGGGTATTAAAACGGCTCATGGGCTATATTTTAAAAGTATAAATTTAATTAAAAATACCTTTGCCCCATTTTATTTTAATGCTATTGATGAATTACCATATTTACGGTAATAATTCTGTTAATGCCATTGTTTTTTAACAGTTGAAATTTATTTATGAGAGCTCTTTGTATACTTTATAATATTTTTAAAGCCAAAGGGCTACCTATAAATTTAATCGACAGCTAGGACTGCTCAAAAAAGAACCTATATCTTTACATTGTGATTAGAAAAATAGTAGTAACAGCAGACGGTTCTAAGACTTTGCAGATGGTAGATTGGCAAGAACAATACCATTCTATGCACGGTGCTATTCAAGAAGCGTATCATGTTTTTATAAAAAACGGTTTGGCGCTTTTTAAAGACAGAGAAATTTCTATTTTAGAAATAGGTTTTGGAACAGGTTTAAATGCTTTCATTACTTTTTTAGAGGCTAATAGCAGGGGGCTACAGGTGCATTACCATGGAGTAGAAGCTTACCCTGTTAGTCAAGAAGAAGCAGTGGGCATGGAATATGTAGCGGCTCTAAAGGCTCATAAATACGCTGCGGTCTTTGATCAGATGCACCGCTCATCTTGGGAGAACAAAAAGGTGTTTTCTGCTTTTTTTAGCTTGGTAAAAAAAAAGTTAAAATTTCAGGAAATCACTGATCAAAACTGTTATGATCTTATTTATTTTGACGCTTTTGGCTATAGGGTGCAGCCAGAATTGTGGTCTGAAGATATTTTTCTAAAGATGTTTATTGCTTTAAAACCAGGGGGTGTATTAGTGACATATGCTGCAAAAGGAAGTGTGAGAAGAGCTATGATAACTGTTGGTTTTGCAGTAGAACGTTTGGAGGGTCCCCCAGGAAAAAGAGAAATGCTTAGGGCTATAAAACCTTGAGATTACTTATAAAAAAAATATGGCTATGAAAATTTTAATTACAGGTGCCACAGGTTTAATTGGTTCTGAAATAATGAGACAGTGCAGTGCGTTAAAGGTGCCTGTTCATTTTTTAACCACTTCAAAATTAAAACTAAGTCATGATCCGTTGGCGCATGGGTTTTTATGGAACCCAGCCTTAAATGAAATAGACTTAAATGCCTTTGAAGGCATTACCCACATTATTAATTTAGCAGGTGTCACTATTGCCGGTAGATGGACTTCTTCATACAAAACAAAAATTCTTCAATCTAGATTAGAGAGTATATCCACTTTAAAAAGAGGAATTGAAGCTTTAGACTCACACCAGATTGAATATTTTGTTGGCGCCTCTGCTATTGGCATATATCCTAGTAGTTTCAATACTACTTACAGAACTAATGAGGATAAAAACACAGACCGCATTTTAGGCACTTCTTTTTTAAGAGACACCGTTATTGCTTGGGAAAAAGCCAATATGAGCATGAGTGAACTGGGTATAGCAGTGGGTCAACTCAGAGTGGGTTTAGTTATGGATGCCACACAGGGCGCTTTGCCAGAGTTTGTAGCACCCATTAAGAAGTATTTGGGTGCTCCTTTTGGCACGGGAAATCAGTGGCAATCTTGGGTGCATATTAGTGATATTGCAGCAATGTTTCTTTTTCTAGTAAACCATAAATCTGATGGTATTTTTAACGGAGTGGCACCCACACCTATTAGACAAAGTGAATTGGTAAAAATCATTGCCACTCATTTTAATAAGCCATTATGGCTCCCAAATGTGCCAGCCTTTATAATGAAATTTATTCTAGGTGAAATGTCAGCTTTATTATTTGAAAGCCAGCTTGTTAGCACTTCATTTACAGATTTCAGTAATTTTAAATTTCAGTTTTCAAACTTTCAACCAGCCATAAATGATTTATTTCCTATAAAAGAAATGTCAAAACTGTGACATTTTGACATTTTAACGGCTTTGGCAACACTTTTGAAGTAGGTTGTGTAAATAGTTAATCCTATGGGTAATACAGAGAATGAGCACTCAGGTTTTGATCAAACAATTATAGATCAAGATTTAGACAACAATATATCATCTATGAATAAGTCAGAAAATAATGAGCATCTGTTAAATAATGCCAATGAGATTGGCTTTGATAACGACCTACAAAATGAAGTAGCTGAAAAATCAGAAGTAGAACTTTTAAAAGAGGCTGTTTCAAATGAGCAAGAGAAGTTCTTGAGGTTGTTTGCAGAATTTGAGAACTATAAGAAAAGGACTTCTAAAGAGAGAATGGATCTTTTTAAAACAGCCAATCAAGAGGTTATAGTAGCTATGATTCCTGTGGTAGATGATTTTGAAAGAGCCATGAAAGAGTTGTCAAAAGATCAATCTTCTGAATTGTATATAGGGGTCAGCCTCATTCAAAACAAATTATCAAACATTTTAAAGAACAAGGGACTAGAAGAAGTGTCTGTTGCCCCTGGAGATATTTTTGATTCTGAATTGCACGACGCTATTACTCAAATTCCTGCTCCTAACAAGAAAATGAAAGGGAAAGTGATAGATGTAATTGAAAAAGGTTTTCAGTTAGGAGATAAAATAATTCGCCACCCCAAAGTGGTAGTTGGAAACTAGTTAAGTTTATGAAAGAAGATTTTTACAACATATTAGGAATTACTAAGAGTGCCTCTGCCTCAGATATTAAAAAAGCCTATAGAAAAAAAGCGATTGAGCACCATCCAGATAAAAATCCTGGAGACACAGCAGCAGAAGAGTTGTTTAAAAAATCTGCCGCCGCTTACGAAGTTTTAAGCGATCCTAATAAAAAAGCAAAATACGATCAGTACGGGCATGCTGCTTTTGACGGTGGTTTTGGTGGTGGCGGTGGAAGCATGAACATGGATGATATTTTCAGTCAATTTGGAGATATTTTTAGTGGTGGCTTTGGTGGTGGTTTTAGTGGTTTTGGATCTTCTGGGCAAAGAAGAGTAAAAGGGAGTAATCTTAGAATCCGTGTAAAACTTACACTAGAGGAGGTAGCAGAAGGGGTAGAAAAAAAAGTAAAAGTACGCCGTAAAAAACAAGCAGAAGGAGTAAGCTATAAGACTTGTAGTACTTGTAACGGACAAGGACAAGTGACTAAAATAGCCAATACCATTTTAGGTAGAATGCAAACGGCAGTTAGTTGTACTTCTTGTGGGGGTAGTGGTCAAATTATTGATAGCAAACCTAGTGATGCAGATGCTCAAGGAATGGTGTTTCAAGATGATACTGTGTCCATTCAAATACCTGCAGGTGTGGAAGATGGTATGCAGCTAAAGGTAAGCGGAAAAGGAAATGATGCGCCAGGAAATGGAATTCCAGGAGATTTAATAGTAGCTATAGAAACAACAGAGCATGAAACCTTAAAAAGAGAAGGAGATAACTTGCATTTTGATTTGTATATAAGTATTTCTGAGGCTGTTTTAGGTACCTCCAAAGATATAGATACCGTTTCTGGCAAAGCGAGAATTAAGTTAGATGCAGGCCTGCAATCTGGTAAAATTTTAAGACTTAGAGGTAAAGGGATAAAAAGCATTAATGGATATGGTGCAGGAGATTTACTGGTACATATAAATGTGTGGACACCGAAAGAGCTAAATAAAGAACAAAAGGCTTTTTTTGAGAAAATGCAAGGCGATGAAAATTTTGAGCCAAAGCCAGAGAAGTCAGATAAATCTTTTTTTGAAAAGGTAAAAGATATGTTTGCCTAGGAGTTTTTATTGTTTTAATAATAAAAAATGTATATTTGATTTTACTTTAGTTGAATCTTCAGCTAAGTAAAATCTTTTTCATAGCAATTTTTTTCCCATCCTTAGAATTTATTTTAAGGGTGGGTTTTTGTTTTAGACCCTATTTGTTATCACTTTAAATCCGTATTTTAGAATCATAATAAAAAGAAATGAAAACCATCCATCAGATTTTAAGTAGTATAAAAAGTTTTCTAGGCACACCGCTTTTCCCTTCAGAGAGTATTCATATTACTGCGGGCACCTTTCTTTTAATCATTTCCGCTTTAATTTTAGTGACCTATTTTTTGAAACTGATAAAAAAGATTGTGAATGCAAAGCTTCCAGAAGAGGATAAAAATAAATTTAAGAGCATTTTTGGCTTTTTAAAATATCTATTCTACATATTGGTAATAGTAACAATACTTCATTCTTCTGGGATAGATTTAACGGTTTTTTTAACTGCTTCTGCAGCTTTATTTGTTGGATTGGGTTTTGCCTTGCAGTACCTGTTTCAAGACATTATTTCAGGAATTTTAATTATTTTAGATCAATCTCTACATGTAGGAGATATTATAGAAGTAGATGACAAGGTAGGAAAGGTTTTTGAAATTAGACTCAGAACCACCAGAGCTATCACTAGAGATGACAAGGTGATAGTGATACCAAATCATATTTTTTTAACTAATAGTATCTACAATTACACACAGAACCATAAGACTACCAGGGAGAAAGTGACTGTGGGTGTGTCATATAGCTCAGACATTGAATTGGTTACTACGCTTCTGATGTCAGTAGCAGAGAGCCAGAAAGGAATTTTAAAGTCACCAAAACCATTTGTTCTTTTTGATGATTTTGGAGATTCTGCTCTCATCTTTTCTATTCATTTTTCAGTAAATGATAGTTTTGCAGATCCAAAATTAAAAAGTGAATTGCGATATAAGATAGCAGCTGTTTTTAAGACCAATCAAATTTCTATTCCATTTCCTCAAAGAGATGTTCACTTATTTAAACACTCATAAATGAATTCAAGCATACTGGTTGTTGAAGACGAAACCGCTATTAGCAGGGTTTTGGTCAAAATTTTAGAAGAAACTTTTACTTCTTATTCAGTATCCGTTGCTTATGACGGTTTCACTGCTTTGGATATGATTAAAGAGAAGGAGTACGCATTGGTTTTATGTGACATTAAAATGCCAAAGATGGACGGAGTAGAAGTGCTCACAAAAGCCAAGGCTTTCTATCCTATGACCCCTTTTATCATGATTTCTGGTCATGGAGATATTGATACTGCTGTAGAGACCATGCGTTTAGGGGCATTTGATTATATTTCAAAACCACCAGATTTAAACAGGCTTCTCACAGCAGTGAGGAATGCCCTGGAAAAGCAAACCTTACTTGTTGAGAATACTCTTTTAAAACAAAAAGTGGCTAAAGGCTATGAAATGATTGGAGAAAGTGTGGCCATTAGCCATATTCAAGACATGATTAATAAAGTAGCCCCTACAGACGCGAGGGTTCTTATTACAGGACCTAACGGGAGTGGAAAAGAATTGGTAGCCCATTGGCTTCACCAAAAGGGGACTAGAGTGAAAGAATCCTTTATAGAAGTAAACTGTGCCGCAATTCCTTCAGAACTGATAGAGAGTGAACTTTTTGGTCATGTAAAAGGGGCTTTTACTTCAGCTGTTAAAGACCGATCAGGTAAATTTGAAATGGCAGATGGCGGCACTTTATTTTTAGATGAAATAGGAGATATGAGTTTGGCTGCACAGGCAAAAGTTCTAAGGGCTTTAGAAGAGCACAAAATCACAAGAGTTGGATCTGACAAAGATGTAAAAGTAGATGTGAGAATTTTAGCTGCTACCAATAAAGATTTAAGAAAAGAAATAGAAATGGGTCATTTTAGAGAAGATCTCTACCATAGATTAGCTGTCATTATTATTGATGTTCCCTCTTTAAACAATAGAAAAGAAGACATTCCACTTTTAATAAATCACTTTACTCAGTCGTTGTCAAAAGAGCAGGGAATAGCTCCAAAGAGTTTTAGTAAGGCAGCTTTAGAGGCCTTGCAAACCTATGATTGGAGTGGTAATATTAGAGAATTAAGAAACGTAGTAGAGCGGCTTCTCATTCTAGGTTCTCCAGAAATCAGTAATGAAGACGTTCAATTATTCGCAAAAAAATAAACAAACATAGAATATGAAATTAAAACTCACTTTTTTTTTAAGCCTAGTATTTTTGTTTTCACAAGGACAAAACACAAAAGATAGCCAACAAATAAAAAAAATATTTGATACGGCTTTGAGTAGTAGCAACTCTTATGATTGGCTCAATTATTTATCTAATCAGATAGGAGGTAGGCTTTCTGGTTCTGTCCAAGCGTCACAGGCAGTAACCTATACAGAGAAGATTATGAATGAATTAAATTTTCAAAAAGTTTGGAGGCAGGAGGTGATGGTGCCAAAATGGGTAAGAGGAACCCCTGAGTTTGCTTACATTGAGTTATCTCCTGGTGTGACTACAGATGTGCCTATTTTAGCATTAGGAGGCTCAGTGGCCACACCTAGTTTGGGTATTAAGGCAGGAGTGATAGAAGTACAAAGTTTAGAAGCACTAGAAGTCCTAGGTAAAAAAAAGATTCAAGGAAAAATAGTATTCTTTAACAGGCCTATGGATCCTAAGATAATAAATACTTTTTCAGCCTATTCAATGGCAGTAGATCAAAGATCTAAAGGAGCTGCAGCAGCTTCTAAGTTTGGTGCTTTAGGTGTGATAGTTAGGTCTATGAACCTAAAGCAAGATGACCACCCGCATACAGGAGGTATGTCTTACGGAGATTTATCAGAAGTACAAATGATCCCTGCTGCCGCTATCTCTACTAATAGCGCAGATTACTTAAGCACTACCTTAAAATTAAATCCTTCTTTAAAGTTTTATTTTAAACAAAACTGTAAAACAATGCCCGATGTCCTTTCACATAATGTGATTGGTGAAATAAGAGGTTCTGAGTTCCCAGAAGAAGTGATTGTAGTGGGGGGTCATTTAGATTCATGGGATGTGGGTGATGGTGCCCATGATGACGGAGCAGGTTGCGTTCAAAGTATGGCTGTATTAGAAATACTAAACAAAATAGGATACAAACCAAAGAGGACTATTAGGGTAGTTCTATTTATGAATGAAGAAAATGGTTTACGCGGGGGTACCCAATATGCAAAAGTGGCCAAAGAAAAAGGAGAAAAGCACATTTTTGCTCTTGAAAGTGATTCTGGAGGTTTTACTCCTAGAGGCTTTTCTATTGACGCCTCTGCAAGTCATTTTAATCAGATAATCAAATGGAAACCTTTATTTGAGCCATATTTTATTCACTCTTTTACCCAGGATGGTTCTGGAGCTGACATAGGCCCTCTCAAGTCAGATGAAATGGTTTTAGCAGGTTTAAGACCAGACTCTCAAAGGTATTTTGATTACCACCACGCCGCTACAGATAGTTTTACTGCAGTAAATAAAAGAGAGCTAGAAATGGGAGCGGCTGCTATGACCGCTTTGGTATATTTATATGATAGCTATGGCCTGTTAGGGTCTCAAATTAAATAGAATTCTTATATTTGCCACTCATTTAAAAAAGCGATTATGAAAGACGGAATTTACGCAAAATTCAATACTACAAAAGGAACTATTTTAGTAAAGCTTACCCAGGACAAGACACCCGGAACTGTGGGGAATTTTGTGGCTTTAGCAGAAGGTCATTTAGAAAATAAAGTGAAAGCTCAAGGAGTTCCTTATTACAATGGACTTAAGTTCCATAGAGTGATACCAGATTTTATGATTCAAGGAGGCTGCCCTTTAGGTACAGGAACGGGCGATGCGGGTTATAAGTTTGAAGATGAGTTTCATCCAAAACTTAGCCACAGTGCTCCAGGGGTATTGTCTATGGCGAACGCTGGCCCAGGAACTAACGGAAGTCAATTTTTCATTACCCATATAGCTACCCCTTGGTTGGACAATAAGCACACTGTTTTTGGACATGTTATAGAAGGACAAGAGATAGTAGATAAAATAGCTCAAGGAGATATTTTGGAGCAATTAGAAATTGTTAGAGTAGGAAACGAGGCTGAATCGTGGAACGCGGTAGAGGCTTTTAGAACCTTTGAAGGTTCTAGGGAAAAAAGGATGGAAGCTGCTAAAGCGGCACAAAAATCTGCTTTAGAGAGTGTATCTGCAGGATTTAATGAAACGTCTTCTGGTCTCAGGTATCAGATTGTTCAAAAGGGTGGTGGAGCTCCAGCTAAAGTAGGACAGGAAGTATCTGTTCATTATCAAGGTGCCCTAGTAGACGGTACTGTCTTTGATTCTTCGTATAAAAGAAAAGAGCCTATACAATTCCAATTAGGAAAGGGACAAGTAATTTCTGGCTGGGATGAAGGTTTACAATTATTAAATATAGGAGATAAAGCTCGTTTTGTAATTCCGTCAGATTTGGCTTACGGAAGTGCGGGTGCTGGAGGTGTTATTCCACCAGATGCTATCCTTGTGTTTGACGTAGAGCTAGTAGACGCAAAGTAATAAATAGAAAATATGGATCATAAAAAAAGCCTGTCGTATGACAGGCTTTAAATTTTCTAAAAGGTTGTATAATGATTAGATCACTTTTACGTTCACTGCATTCAATCCTTTTTTTCCTTGCTCTAGTTCGAATTCTACTTCATCCCCTTCACGAATCTCATCGATTAAACCAGAGATGTGTACGAAATGTTCTTTACTTGTTCCTTCTTCACTGATAAAACCAAATCCTTTGGTGTCGTTGAAGAATTTTACTGTTCCTTTGTTCATTACTAAAAATTAAAAAATTATATTAGATGCAAATGTAAGTTATATTTTTTAATTAGTTTCTTTTATGATACTAATATTTTTAAGCTTTTGTTTTTTTTTAAAAAAGTAAGTAAAGCAAATTATGGAAAAGATATCAGTTGTGTATCCTATTGGAAAATTTTCACCTATTAAAACCTATAATGATGCACTCATTAAAGAGTGGATTACTGAAATAGAGACGCTTCCTAACAGATTCTTCATATGCGTTAAAGATCTTTCAGATAGTGATTTAGACAAGCCTTTAAGAAAAGGTGCTTGGAGTATTAGGCAGCTTGTTCACCATATGGCAGACAGTCACCACCACTCTTACACACGTTTTAAATGGACCCTTACAGAGCCTGAGCCACTCATTAAGGCATATGACCAGGTTGCTTGGTCTGTACTTGGCGATTCAGATGCCCCAGTAAAACTCTCATTAGACCACCTATCTGCAGTCCACGGTAAATGGGTATATCTTTTAAATCGCATGAACCCAGAAGGGTTTAGCAAATGTTTTAAACACCCAGATAGCGTGGAAATTCAAAATCTTTTTAATACATTGGGTGCCTATGCTTGGCATGGAAATCATCATTTACAGCAAATAAAAAATGCCCTAAAACATAAAGAGGAGTAGCATGGAAGCGCGTGAACTAATTAATTGGAATGATTTTTCAAAAATAGATATTAGAGTGGGAACCGTAGTACAAGTATTAGATTTCCCTGAGGCTAGAAATCCTTCTTATCAAATTCATTTAGATTTTGGGCCGGCCATTGGAATTTTAAAAACCTCAGCTCAGCTTACAGCGCTTTACAATAAAACCTCTTTATTGGGATGCCAATTAGTGGCAGTTGTTAATTTTCCTAAAAAGCAGATTGCAAATTTCATGAGTGAATGCCTAATTTTGGGAGCGGTTCAAGACAAAGAAGTAACTTTATTACAACCTATGTCTGTTGTTAAAAATGGACTTAAAATATCTTGAATTTGTTAGATAACGTTCAAATTAACTTTGATACAAACAGTTTATGGATTCTCAATTTAGCACTAGGTTTTGTAATGTTTGGTATTGCACTATCTCTAGATTGGCGTGAATTTAAACCTGTAGTTCTAAAACCTAAATCTCTTTTAGTTGGCGTATTCAGCCAATTTTTTGTACTCCCTTTTCTTACGTACTTATTGGTTTTAATAATAAAACCAGATCCAAGTTTGGCACTGGGTATGATGCTTGTTGCCGCATGTCCAGGAGGTAATATCTCTAATTTTATTACCCACTACGCAAACGGTAATGACGCGCTGTCTGTCACATTAACAGCCATAGCCACCCTTTTAGCTGTAGTCATGACACCATTTAATTTGGCTTTTTGGGGAGGTTTATACCCACCTACAGCTTCTATTTTAAGAACGGTAGCCATACCCCCTATAGAAATAGTAGAATTGGTGGGTCTTATTCTAGCACTTCCATTAGTATTGGGTATGTTAGTCCACAAAGGATATCCAAATTGGGCTAAAAAAGTCTCTGCAATTTTAAAAAAAGCATCTCTTATTTTCTTTTTCCTATTAATAGCTTTAGCCCTTCAGAAAAACTTAGAAACTTTTAAATCTTATGTGATGGAAGTTTTTTGGCTTGTTTTTATTCATAATTTTATTGCTTTTTTATCAGGTTTTTCCTTTGCAAAAATGGCAAAACTTCCCTGGAGAGATGTAAAATCTATCACTATAGAAACAGGAATTCAAAATTCTGGATTGGGATTGCTACTCATTTTCTCATTCTTTGAGGGACTTGGAGGAATGGCTATTTTAGCTGCTTCCTGGGGAATATGGCACTTAATTTCAGGTCTTATTTTGGGTACAGTGTTTAAAAAAATAGACAGTGAGTCTTTAATTACTTTCCCATGAGTAGCATTCAAGAAGTAATTACTAATGTAGTAAAAGGAGTAGTGCGCATAGGTTTGTGGTGCTACTTTAAAGAAATTCAAGTTAAAAATAATTCAAAGGCCTATCATCATGATTCCGTTATTTATGTTGGAAACCATCAAAACGCACTTATAGATGCGCTTTTGATAGCCACTAATACCAAGAGAAAAACTACATTTTTAACTAGGTCAGATGTTTTTAAAAACCCCTTCATTGGACGGCTCTTAAAGTATTTAGGTATGTTACCCATTTATAGATATAGAGATGGTGTGAATACACTACATATGAATACCCCTATTTTTGAAAATTGCGCTAAGGTGCTAGCGGCCAAAGAATCTATCCTTATTTTTCCAGAGGGCAACCATGATTTAAAAAGAAGAGTGAGGCTTTTAAAAAAAGGATTTGTCAGTATTTTATCACACAGATGGGTTCTAGATAAGCAACCAGTTTTATTGTATCCAATAGGCCTTAATTACAAGGCAGCCGAACATTTTCCGGATAGTGTCACTTTATTATTTGGCAGTCCCATATCGGTTGCACCATTTCATATTAACGCCTTTAGCACTAAAAATTTACTAGCGCAATTACATAAAGTCCTACGTACTTTAACGACTCACATTCCTACGGAAACTGAAGATCGTTACCATTTTATAGAACAGGAATTAATAAATGCAGGAGAAAATTTTCTAGATCCATCTCTTGTGAATGATCATATTTACAATATAGTAGAAGGCCCTAATGATAGCCCTAAAATGGCTGCTATCGCAAAAAAAACGCGGGGGATACCCCTGTTAAAGCCTCTGTTTATTCTTTTAAATTTAATCCCTATTCTAGTATGGAGAAAAGGGATTAAACCTCAAATTAAACAAAAAGAATTTATAAGTACTGCTAGGTTTGCGTTTTCTATGGCTTTTTATCCGCTATATTTTTTTGTTATTAGTTTTTTTATAGCAGTTATTTCAAAAAATATAGGGATGGCATTAACCATCCCTATAGGGCTCTTTTTATTTAACTTGTTCCTAGTAAAAAAAGTAATCTAATTACATAGACTGACTGAAGAAAATAGCATTGGCTAAAAATTTATTAGTCCCATACCAAAAGGCTCTAAAGTTGGTGTTATCTGTAAATAAAACCACCCTTCCTCTACCCATTTTGTCTACTTTAAACGGAACTGTATTAGGAATAAGTGCCGCATTTATTTTAGAATGATAGCCACTTAGTAGCGGATTTGAGGTATACTTTATTGGATTATTAAAGCTTTGCTCATCTGCAGTGACATATATATTATTCTTTCTAAAAAGGGCTACATATGGGTTGTGATATCCAAAATTAATAGGATGACTTAGGTCTAATTTTGCCTGAAAAATAGCACCTCCAGTTTCTTGAGCTCCGTAAAAATTGTCTTTATTTTCATATGAAATTCCTTTAGAGTTCAAAGTGGCCTCTTTTAAATCTAGTGTCATAAGCTCATTTTTAGACAACCACTTGGCAGTATTCTCGTAAGCAATGAGTGTTCCTCCCTCTTTTACCCAGTTTTTTATTTTTTCTGCAGCGGTTTTGTCCAATGCATTTCCATACATATTAGGAACAATAAGACTTGTGTATCTAGATAAATCTACCCTATTAAAATAATCTACATCTATTTTTGTAAGCTTTATTTGGTATCTCTGATCAAATAAATGCCATATTTCACCAGCGTCATAAGAAGAAGTTCCATTACCTACTAGAATGGCTACAGAGACTTTTTTTAAGGCTTCAAAATTATTACTACCTAAGTCTATTCCTTTGCTTAAGCCTGAGCCTACTCCCTGAATATCTATTTGAGACTCCATAGCTACATCACTTAAAAAACTATGAATTTGAGCAGCGTCTAAAGACTGATTAACAACAGGAATCATAATGGTGCCATAGTCATAAGACTTCCCTTCAAGAACAAATGATTTTTTAGACACCTTAGCTCTTAAACCTTTGTTTAATATGGTGTTTAAAGCTTTTGGAGTAAAGTACTCATGCCACTCAAATAAATAAGCATACGATGAAGCTGCACTTATGCTTCCTTTTTTTACTGGAATTTCAGTGATTTCTGGACCCGCTTCATTTAAATTATTGGTAGTGGTGTATTCCAAATTAAATGCCAATGGAAAGGTCCAAGCAGAAATGTCATAAAAAAGACTGTCGTTAAAAGTAGTCCTCTTTTCAAACATAGCATTAATAAGGGTATTATTTTGTTGGTTTAGAGGGACTACATAGCTGTAACCGTTCTTAAAAGATTTACCATTTATGACCACATCTTGCTTAAGTGCGTGAAACTTTATTTGTTGCCTATTTAGAATTTCTGCCAAATGGTTTGTTTTAGCAGCGTCTTTAGTATCCCCAAAAACAATGGCTTTTTGTTTTTCTTTACTTGCATTTTCAATGACTTTAGCAAAAAAATCTCTTTGGTAGTTTAAAATTTTAGTCCTCATTCCCTGGGCCGCTTCTATGGTAGAAAGCGCTGTAGTAAACTGGTTTCTAATAGTAAAAGGAAAAGTGATAATGCCATTTTCACTCTCTTGAATATGTCCTCTAGAACTTCCTTGTTCAAAGAGGATACCAATACTTCCATTAATGTCTGGGAAGGTAGATCCTTTCCCGTAGTAGTAATCATCGTAATTCTCTTCCGAATAGTAGAGTGAACCAATTTTGTCTAGTGCTTTGGCGTGATAACTCCCTATTTCTGTAGTGAGTTCTTGGTTTATTGCAGGAGTGAGCGGGTGCACTCTGGAGGGCTCGCCGGGCTGAAAAAAGAAGGTAGAATTGGTTCCCATTTCATGGTGGTCTGTTAGAATATTAGGTTTCCAAGCATGAAAACTTTTAATTCTAGCCCTACTTTCTGGGAGCTGTACTGGCAACCAATCTCTGTTCATATCAAACCAATAGTGATTGGTTCTGCCCCCTGGCCAAACCTCGTGGTACTCTCTGTCATTTGGATCTGGGTTTAAGAGTTGGTTTCTATTGGTATTGGCCCAATAAGCGAAACGTTGTAAACCGTCAGGATTAAATGAAGGATCCATTAAAATGACAGTATTTTTTAAAGTCTCATCAATTTTTGGACCCTCAGCCGCTGCCAAGTAATAGGCGTAGGCCAAACCAGCATTGGCACCACTGGGTTCGTTTCCATGAATGGAAAATCCCTGATACACCACAATGGGCATGTCGTTGGTATTGGCACTATTTCCTTGAGGCAGTGTCAAGGCTATGTGCTCTCTTTGAATGGCAGTGATATTTTTATGGTTTTCTGGACTTGTAACGGTAAGTAATAAGAGGGGCCTACCCTCATAAGTGACTCCCCTATTTTCAATACTGATTCTATCAGAAGCCGCAGCAAGTGCTGTCATATATTGCACTAGTTTGTCATGGGTCACATGCCATTCTCCCACCTCATGCCCAATAATATCTATAGGTTTTGGTATGCTGGCGTTATAGGTTACGTCATTGGGCAAGTAGTATTCTAATTTTAATTTCTCTTGCGCAAAGAGGCTTAGGTTCCACAAACAAAGGGCACTGAAAAGAATTTTTTTCATAAGGTTTGGTTTTTTGTTACTTTTTATAAAAATAAGAAAAGGACTGCAGATGAACCTCTTTTATCTTTTTATTTATTGGTTTTAGATTTTAAATCATCGATTCTAATATTAATCTATTTAACAATAAAAAAAGAGCCTCTGATGAGGCCTTTTTTTTATTGTTAAATAGTAATACTCATTAAATATCGTCAAAATTTACGTCAGTAAAGCTAGAAGCTGGTGGCTCATAAGAACCTTCTTCATCACTCTTATTAGAAGCGTCAAAGCCATCTGCAAGTTCCTCTTCAGAAGCCTCCTTTTTAAAATCTGACTGATGTCTTTCAGAAATTACTTCAGAGCCTTTGTTGTCAACAATGTAGTCAATCATTTCATCCATAATCTCTTTAAAGGCATTAAAATCCTCCTTGTAAAGATAAATCTTATGTTTTTTGTAATGGAATGAACCGTCGTCATGAGTAAATTTTTTACTCTCAGTAATAGTTAAATAATAGTCACCTGCTTTGGTGCCTCTAACATCAAAAAAATAGGTTCTTCTTCCGGCTCTTAAAACTTTAGAATATATTTCTTCTTGTTCCATGGAATCTTTCTCGTACATCTGTTCAGTTTTTGTAAGTGCATTAATTTTCTCAAAATTGAATAAAAAAACTGTATCCAACAACATTTTTTTAATTTTCTTTCACTGAAGACTGGCTTTCGTAAAGTTCTTTGTAATAGCCCTTTTTTCTTATTAATTCCTGATGGGTTCCCTCTTGTATTTTTGAACCTGCCTCTAAAACTAGTATTTTGTCTGCATTTTTAGCCGCAGAAACCCGGTGGCTTACTATAATGGTGGTTTTATTTATAGCAGATTTTTTAAGAGCTTTTAAAATGGCTTCTTCAGTTTTGGTGTCTACAGCTGAAAGGCAATCATCAAACAAATAAATAATAGGATCTTTAATAAGTGCTCTAGCAATAGATACCCGCTGTTTTTGGCCTCCGCTTAGCGTAATGCCTCGTTCTCCTAAAATGGTTTCATAACCTTTAGAAAATTCAGAGATATTTTGATGTACCATAGCTTTTTTTGCAGCGCTTTCTACCGCTTCTAAAGAGGCGTTTTCTTTACCAAATGCAATGTTATTTTTAATGGTGTCTGAGAATAAAAAAGCATCTTGGGGAACCGCTCCAATGGCAGTCCTAAGCCCAGAAAGTGGCACTTTTTCAATACTCCTTCCATCTATTAATAGTTGGCCCTGATCTAGGTCATACATTCTAGAAATAAGCTCTAAAATAGTAGATTTTCCAGAACCAGTTTTTCCAATAATAGCAAGAGTTTGCCCCTTCTTGACTTCAAATGAAAGATTATTTAAAGCTTTAATGCCAGTATCAGGATAGGTAAAGCACACCTGGTCAAACACAATGTGCCCTTCAATATTTAAAGGTTCTGTAGCGAGGTCTACAATAGCGGGAACGGTCTGTAAAAACTCATTAATTCTCTTTTGTGAAGCATCAGCTTGCTGTATAATAGAGGTAAGCCAACCAACAATAGCTACAGGCCAGGTAAGCATATTTACATAGATAATAAATTCTAGGATGAGTCCAATAGAAGTGATTTCTCCATCAATATATTGGCGGCCACCAATGTAAATAACAAATAAATTACTCACGCCAATCATCAGAATCATGAGCGGAAAAAACCAAGCGTTTATTTTGGCTAAATCCAAACTCTTTTTACGCCCTTCATTGGCAAGTATTTCTAAGTTTTTATTGGTGTCATTCTCTAAGCCATAGGCTTTAATAACGGAAATACCTGAAAAACGCTCTTGGGTAAAGGTAGATAGGGTTGATAAAAAGCTTTGGACAGCAGTACTTTTTTTGTGAATGACCTTACTAATTTTATAGATTAAAATAGACAGAAAGGGGAGTGGGAGCAGGGTGTAGGCAGCCAGTACCGGAGCCTTAATAAACATAAGGGGTATAAGACAAGCAAATAGCGTGATGGTTTGTATTCCATACATAATAGCTGGGCCCACATACATTCTCACCTGGCTTACATCTTCACTGATCCGGTTCATTAAATCTCCGGTTCTATTGTTTTTATAAAACGCCAAATGTAATTTTTGATAGTGGTCAAAAATTTCATTTTTTAGATCCTGCTCTACATACCTAGAAATATTTATAATGGTCTGACGCATGAGAAAGGTAAAAAAACCAGCGAGTAAAGCGGCGCCAATGATAATGATTACGTATTCTAAAAGAAGGCTTTTTACTTCAGAAACATCGGCCAAAGGCCCTGACAAATAACCCTCTACAGCCTGTACAGATTTATTTATAAACGGAGGCATCACCAGAGAGAAAACCCTGGCTATCACGGTGATTAAAATTCCAACTAAGAGTTTAAAACGGTATTTTTTAAAGTATTTATTGAGGTGTTTGAGTTCCTTCATCTAAGAGTCTTAATGCTTTATTGCTCACGCCATGCAAATATAGGATATATGAATGTATTAAAATGAGTCACAGCAAGCCAATATAATTAGCTGTTTAAGGTTTGCCGTCTTTAAATAAGTAGTATTTTTGCTGCAGAATATTTAAATAAGTTCTTTATCATGCTCACAAGAAGGCACATTAGGGTTAAAGTCATGCAAGGTCTTTATGCCCTTACCCAAACCAAGGAAGAAAGCTTAGACAAGCAAAAAAAATTCCTGCATTTTAGTATGGAAAAAATGAGCAGTCTATACCTTTTGTTGTTGAGCCTATTTATAGAGCTACAAGCGCATGCCAGCTCGCAATTAGAGCTTGCCTCTAAAAAATATTTGGCTTCTGCTGCCGACACCTCTCCGCAAAAGGCAAAATTCTCCAACAACCTAGTCTTACTTCAGATTAAAGACAATCCTGCTATTTTAGAAGTGATTGCTAAAAGAAAGCTCAATACTTGGTATTTGAATGAGGAATATGTTAAAATAATTTTCAGAGAAATTTTAGCTAGTGAGGCTTATGAGACATATTTGAGTACGCCAGAGGGCAATTACAAAGAGGATTTAGACTTTATTATCAAGATTTTTAGAGAGATTATTGCACCCAATGAAAAGATGTACGATTTCTTGGAAGACTACACCCTTACTTGGGCAGACGATATGCCAATAGTAAATACGTATTTACTTAAACAACTTAAAAGATTAACACCTAAACAAACTGGAACTGCCTTTTTAAATGGTTTGGAAATTCATGAGGATGATGAAGAATTTGCTCAAGAATTGCTTTCTAAAACTGCTTTAAAAGACCCCCTTTTGTCAAAAGAAATTGAAGGTAAGACACCAAAATGGGACAAGGACAGGATAGCAGATGTAGATGCTGTATTACTAAAAATGGCTATCTGTGAGCTACTCCATTTCCCTTCTATTCCTGTAAGAGTAACTATTAACGAATACTTGGAAATTGCTAAGGAGTACTCCACACCTAAGAGTAGTATTTTCATTAATGGAATTTTAGATAATCTATCTAAAGAATACAAGGATGCGGGTAAGCTTTTGAAAGTGGGCCGCGGATTGTTGTAAATTATTTTTATATTCGTACTGAGTAATAATTTAAAAAAAAACACCATGAAAAAATCTATCCTATTAGCTACTGCATTTTTATCTATAACTGTATTTTCTTGTAAAGAAAAAGCGACTGAAAAAATTGACTCTAACAATGTAGAAATGGCTACTCAAAGAGATGAAGCTTCTAAAAAAGTGGCTGAAATGACTTTTGACAAAACCTTCCATGACTTTGGTCAGATTGTTCAAGGGACCCCCCAAGAAACTATTTTTACTTTTACCAACACAGGAAATGCGCCTCTTATTATTACAGAAGCTACTTCTAGCTGTGGATGTACCATCCCTGATTACCCAAAAAACACGCCTATTGCTCCTGGCCAGCAAGGACAAATGAAGGTTAATTTTAATGGAGCTGGTCAAAATCAGATAACCAAAACTATAAATGTTCAAGCCAATACGGCAAACGGGAATGAAATGCTAAAAATACAAGCATTTATAATTGTTCCTAACGCGGCTTACTAATATTTAATTTCGGGATTAAAACCCATACAATTTAACTATTTATAACAAGCAAATAGCGGCTTTAATATATTAAAAACAGTTCTTTAAATGGAAGCATTAAACCAATTTTTACCTCTTGCCTTAATTATTGTGGTGGGATATTTTTTTATGATTCGCCCACAGATGAAACGCCAGAAAGATGAAAAGAAATTTGCATCGGCTTTGGCTAAAGGAGATAAGGTAATAACTAAGAGCGGAATGCACGGAAAGGTGGTAGAATTAAATGACAAAGACCAAAGCTGTGTGATTGAAACCATGGCTGGTAAATTAAAATTTGATCGCTCAGCTATTTCTATGGAAATGAGTAAAAAACTTCAAGAGCCAGCTAAATAGAAATGTACAAAAGATTTTTAAGACCCTTTTTCTTTCTTTTTGATCCTGAATTCGTTCATCACTTTTCTTTTGCCTTTATTGGTTTTTTTGGACGTATTGGTTTTGGACCTCTCATTAGGGCTTTTTATCAAATAAATGATCCTCGCTTAGCGCGTGAAGTTTTTGGTTTAAAATTTAAAAATCCAGTAGGTTTAGCGGCAGGATTCGATAAAAATGCAACCCTTTACAACGAGTTGTCAGATTTTGGTTTTGGTTTTATAGAGATAGGCACCCTCACACTAAAGCCTCAAGCGGGAAATCCAAAAAAGAGACTCTTTAGACTTAAAAAAGATAAGGCCATTATAAATAGGATGGGTTTTAATAATTTAGGTATAGAACAGGCAGTAGTATCTCTTAAAAAAAAGCACAGGGTTTTAATTGGTGGAAATATTGGCAAGAATAAAGTAACTCCTAATGACCAAGCGGCCAATGATTACCTGGCTTGTCTGACTGCTCTTTATGAGCATGTAGACTATTTTGTGGTGAATGTGAGTTCTCCAAATACACCAGGCCTTAGGGAGCTTCAGGAAAAAGAGCCATTAAAAGCCCTTTTAAATCTGCTTATGGATAAAAGGCAGCAGCTATTTACTTCACATGCAGGCGTTTCTAAGCCACTGCTTTTAAAAATTGCACCAGACCTTACAGACACTCAGTTATTAGATATTATAGAGATAGTAGCAGAGACTAAAATAGACGGTGTGATAGCGTCCAATACTACCCTAGACAGAAAAGGCTTACAATCACCAGAAGCACTCATATGCCAAGCAGGCGGCTTAAGTGGGCAGCCTCTTAAAAATAGAAGTACAGAGGTGATTAGATTTCTCAGTGAAAAAAGCAATAAAGCCTTCCCAATTATTGGTGTAGGAGGAATTCATTCTGCCCAAGACGCCTTAGATAAACTAGAGGCAGGTGCTTCATTATTACAGTTGTGGACCGGTTTTGTTTATGAAGGCCCTTCATTGGTAAAAAAAATAAATAAAGCTATTTTAGAGGGCTAGTTAAAAATTTATTTTGATAGACCTACAAATTCTCTTTTCCTTTATTGTTGCGGTGGTACTCTTAACCCTTTCACCAGGGCCAGACAATATGTATGTGTCTTTGCAGACTTTGAGGTATGGCTTTAAAAGTGGTCTGGCTGTTATTCTTGGGCTTATGACGGGCTGTTTGGTGCACACTAGTTTTCTGGCCATTGGTTTTGCAAGCTTGTTAAAACAGTTTCCACAGTTATTTATAGGCATTAAATTGCTGGGTGCCCTGTATTTATTTTATTTGGCCTATGTAATTTACAAAGGGGGTGTTCCCTCAGGTATTCCCGTGACCGAAGTTTCAGAAAAATCTAAGGCTTCTTTATTTGTTCAAGGTTTTTTCATGAATGTATTAAACCCAAAGGTGAGTTTGTTTTTCATCTCTTTTTTTCCTAGTTTTTTATTCTTACCAAAGCAGCCTATTTGGCTTCAGTTTTATGCTTTAGGAGCTGTTTTTATTGCTATTTCCTCAGTGGGATTTATAGTTTTAGCACTTCTTGCTAGCCGTTTTTTTAAAGCTCAAAAAAGCAATCATAGTTTTTTTAGAGTCATTCATTGGGTACAAATAATTCTATTTATAGGGATTGGTATTTTTATACTGCTCCCTTAATTAATTTGTAACTTTATCTTTTTAATTTAGTAGCATGACAGCAGAAGGAGTTAAAATTATTGAATGCCCCAGAGATGCCATGCAGGGAATAAAGGCTTTTATTCCAACCGCAGAGAAGGTGAAATACTTACAGTCACTACTCAATTGCAATTTTGACAGTCTAGACTTTGGAAGCTTTGTGTCTCCTAAGGCCATACCTCAAATGGCTGACACAGCTCATGTTTTAGCAGCTTTGGACCTCAGTAAAACAAAAACCAAATTACTGGCTATTGTAGCTAATTTAAGGGGGGCACAAGAAGCGTGTAAGCAGCCAGAAATAAATTATTTAGGCTATCCATTCTCTATTTCTGAGAATTTTCAAATGAGAAATACCCATACCACCATTGCCCAGGCAGTTTTGGTTTTACAAGAAATTTTAGCGCTAGCAGTCTTGCACAATAAAAAAGTAGTGGTCTACCTCTCTATGGGTTTTGGAAATCCTTACGGAGATCCATGGAGCACAGAGGTTGTATTGCAATGGACAGAAAAATTATCCAATATGGGAGTGGGAATTCTCTCCTTGTCAGACACAGTGGGCAGTGCCACACTGGCAGACATAAAAGCCCTTTATGAGGCTATAATACCCGCTTACCCAAGCATTGAGATTGGCGCTCATTTACACACCAACCCCAGTGAATGGAAAGATAAAATAGCCACCTCATATGCTGCAGGCTGCAGAAGATTTGATGGTGCTATACAAGGTTTTGGTGGCTGCCCTATGGCAGCCGATGCCCTTACTGGTAATATGCCCACAGAAAAAATGCTCTCTTATTTCAGTTCTCAAAAAATACCACATCAGGTGCATTGGATGGCCTTTGAGGCGGCTCATAATAAAGCCAGTTCACTTTTTAAAGCCTATCACTAAAGGGAGTATCTAAGTCCAATATTTATTCCTAATGGATGACCAGGTCTTAATCCAAAAGGGACTCTAGACACTTCATAAGTGCTGTTAAATAGATTGATCATATTAGTTTGTAGCCTTAATTTTGAATTGTATTGGTAGTGAATACTAGCATCTACTATGGTATTGGCACCTACCATGTTTTCAGCAATCATGGGGCCTTGGCCTGCTACTGTTCTAATAGCACTCATATGTCTTACTTGAGTGTTAAGAGATAATTTTCCTTTTGTATATCCCATACTCATATGCCACTGATGTTTGGCTATATATGGCATTTCATCTCCAATAGAGACATCTCCCCACAATCCCTCGCTGGCGTCAAAGCTATTTTTAAATGACGTATCTGTAAGGGTGTAGCCAAAAGTGAGGGGTAAGGACCCCTTATCTTTGCTTTGAAGGAGGTCATAGTTTACTAAGAACTCCAATCCTTGCACCAACACCGTTCCAGCATTAAATAGGTCTAAATTTCCAGTACCTCCTGTGGCAGCAAAGTCACTCCCCAATAAGTTGCTATAGTCATTCCTATACGCAATAATTTCTCCAGCCAAGCCGGCGTAACTAAATCTAGCTCCTAGCTCTTTATTAATACTCTCTTCTGCCTTTTGTCCAGCAACAGAACTAGGAGGGGCAAAACCTTTATGAATACCACCAAATATAGAAACCTGGTCTATGTTGTATTGAAAACCAACTCCAGGAATCCAAACAGAGCGCGCATTGCTTCTTTCATTTAGATTAGTCCCTTCACGCAAAACATCTGTCTTGCCAAAATCATTTCTGGAAAGCTCCATGTCTTCATACCTTATACCAGGAGTAAGGGTTAGGTTTTTATAGCTAAACTTGTACAAGGCGTAAGCAGCAAAAGCATTTGCGTCACTCACTCTATTAGCATCGGTGCCTGGAACGCCCCTTTTAATGAGCTGCATGGCACCGCCATTTATGGCATAGTTGTCTACCCATTGAAACCTGTCTTCCTGGTCAAAGTGCCATCTAGTTCCAATTTCTAGATCGTGAAATGTGTTAACGCCACTCCAGTGAATGTCTAATTTAGATTGAATTCCCTTAGATATATATGCCCTGTTATTGGCCTTTACAAAAAGAGCGGCTCCCTCTGAATCCTGATTTCCTTTTATAATATTTAATTCTGCTGCGTAGTCATCAGGATTGGTGAGGATATTGGCCAAAGAACTTCTTCCTTGGGCCGTTTGAAGATAGTCTAGCTTGTACCAGTTTCTTTGGAATTCATTTTGATATGCTGTGGTAGTAAAAGATAGATAAGGAGAAAATTTTAAAGTATGGGTAAGCATATACTGCCTGTGAAGGGCATTCATCTGGTCTTTCTCAGAGCCAGTGTACCTTTGAAAAGCGTCATCTTTAAAATCTGCATCTGTAATTCCAACATAGGTTTCATAAGAAGTTTCATCTGAGTATTGATATTTAACCGCCAAGCTCTGGTCTATACCAAATAAGTGGGTGTTGTAGTCTATTTTACCTACAAAATCTTGCTTGTCAAACCCGGTATTGCCGCCATTTTCTAGGGTTTTAAACCCATCAGATCCGTACTTGGTATACTCTACTAGATAGCCAAAATCACCTACTCGCTTTCCGTGCACTGCTCTTAAAAGGCCACTATTAAAAGCCCCGTATTGCGCAACAAGTTCCGTTTTTTCGTCTGTTGGAATTTCTGTAGATACTAAATTTATGGCCCCTCCTGTGGTATAGGGTCCAAATTGAATTTGGCTACTTCCTTTTACAATTTCTACCGCTTGCATTCTAGCAATAGTGGGAAAGTAATAAGCTGCAGCTGCACTATAGGGAGCTGGGGCTATGAGTACCCCATCTTCCATGACCGTGATTTTTGCAGATCTTTCTGGGGAAGTACCCCTAAGGCTTATATTGGGCCTTAATCCCATACCGTCCTCTTCATAAATGGCCACACCAGGAACTGTTCTTAAAGACCTATTGATATCTGTGATATTAAATTTCTGTAGTTCTTCACTGTCCATATAGTAAGCAGATCCAGTTCTATTTTTAGCTCTAAATTTACTGCCAAACATTTGGTGGGCAGAGACCACTACTTCTTTGAGCTGCTGAATGCTGTCATTTGTTTTTTGAGTAGGTTTATTTTGAGCAAATAATTGTTGCGTTACGAAAGCTATAATAATTAAACTTAAGGATTGAATTTTCATGTATACTTATTTAGACTTATTAAAAATAACAGGACAAATATAATTATAAATTTAATTTCACTAAGCTTATTTAGAATAAATTAAAATAATTTTATAGATTTTTCTCTGACCATTTGGTTGTGAGATTTCAACTACTTCATAAACAGGGCGTTCATTAATTTTTTATAGGGGATTATTCACAATAATGAGGTTTTGTTAGAATAAATACGGTATATTTGCTCGCAATTAAACTTTAATTGCCATGGAAGCACACTTAAGTAAAATAGTTGGAGAAGGTCTCACTTATGACGACGTACTCTTAATACCAGCCTTTTCAGAAATTCTTCCTAGAGAGGTCAATATTCAATCAAAATTTACTAGAAACATTACCATCAATATTCCCATTGTATCTGCTGCCATGGATACAGTGACAGAGTCTAGCATGGCTATAGCTATAGCCAGAGAGGGCGGTATTGGAGTGCTGCATAAAAACATGAGTATAGAAGAGCAATCGCTGCAGGTTAGAAGAGTAAAGCGTGCAGAGAGTGGGATGATTATAGACCCTGTAACACTTCCTTTACATGCCACAGTAAAAGATGCTAATGACAATATGCGTGAATACAGCATTGGAGGTATTCCCATTGTAGATAAAGACCAAAAACTAATAGGGATAGTAACCAATAGAGACCTGCGTTTTGAAAAAAACGGAAATAGGCCTATTTCAGAGGTCATGACCTCTGAGAATTTAGTCACGGTAGCAGAGGGTACCTCTCTGGCCCAAGCAGAAGTTGTTTTACAGCAGCATAAAATTGAAAAGTTACCAGTAGTAAATAAAGAGAATACCCTAGTGGGCCTCATTACTTTTAGAGATATTACCAAGCTCACACAAAAACCAATTGCCAATAAGGACTCTTACGGAAGGCTAAGAGTGGCAGCAGCTTTGGGGGTTACTCCAGACGCTGTAGAGCGCGCATCTGCATTGGTTCAAGCGGGGGTAGACGCAGTAGTTATTGATACCGCTCATGGTCATACCAAAGGAGTTGTTCAAGTATTAAAACAAGTAAAAGCCAAATTTCCAGATTTAGATGTTATAGTAGGAAACATTGCTACGGGAGAAGCTGCTAAATATTTAGTTGCAGCTGGTGCCGATGCTGTAAAGGTAGGGATTGGACCTGGCTCTATCTGTACCACAAGGGTAGTAGCTGGCGTTGGTTTTCCTCAATTTTCTGCGATATTAGAGGTAGCGGCTGCGATAAAGGGAAGTGGCGTTCCTGTTATTGCAGATGGTGGAATTCGTTATACTGGAGACATACCTAAAGCCATAGCAGCAGGAGCAGACACCGTTATGTTAGGCTCTCTTTTAGCAGGTACCAAAGAGTCTCCAGGAGATACTATTATTTATGAGGGAAGAAAATTTAAGTCTTACAGAGGAATGGGTTCTGTAGAAGCCATGAAGGAAGGGAGTAAAGATCGTTATTTCCAAGATGTAGAAGATGATATTAAAAAACTAGTGCCAGAAGGCATAGTGGGAAGGGTGCCTTATAAAGGCGATCTTTTTGAAAGCATTCACCAGTTTATAGGAGGCTTAAGAGCTGGAATGGGCTACTGTGGTGCCAAAGATATTGAAACGCTTAAGGAGCAAGCTAGATTTGTTAAAATTACAGCCAGTGGTATTAATGAAAGCCACCCACATGACGTAACTATTACCAACGAATCTCCTAATTATAGCAGGTAGCAATCAAAAAAAAGAGGCTCCTAAGGAGCCTCTTTTTTTTGATAATTTTCCCAACTAACGGTTTTATAAGTGTTTTCCGCAAAGTACTTGGCAATTTTTAAAAAGGGTGCTGCTCCCATATACCCGGGTACTGGAGAAAGCATATTAATTTGTTCATCTAAAAACACCACTGTGGGGTAGCTCAGCTGTCCTTGTAACAAATTGGCAGCCAATTCGTGATAGCCATTTCTGCCAGAGTCTATAAAAGAAAAGGTTTGCGCTCTAAAAGTGATAGGGTCTTTTCCCTCTCCATCTAATTTAACCATATAAAAGTGCTCTTTCATATATGCAGCTACTTCTGGATTTTGAAAGGTGTCTTTATCCATTTTTTTACACCAACCACACCAATCTGTATATACATCTATAAACATTTTTTTAGGTGAAGCGTCTTTTGCTTGTTGTGCTACGGCGGCTTCAAAAGAAATCCATTTTACTTCTTGGCCCCACAAGTGTTGGCCACTCATAAGTAAGAGTAGAAAAGCCATGACTAGTTGGGTGGTAAAAAAATAATTAAAAACTTTAGAAGCTACATTCATAATTTGCAAATTAAAACATAAAGAAGTCAATTAGTCTACTAAAAGCGCTTTTTTAGTTTTAAATAAATCCTTGACATCTACTTGGTTTTTTAAAATATCTTCCATGGTTTCCGTTGCCCTAATGAGAATGGCTTTTCCTTCATACCACAGTACTTCTGCAGGTCTATATCTAGAGTTATAATTACTGGCCATAGTAAAGCAATAGGCTCCAGCATTTTTAAAACAAAGAATATCTCCTTCTGTAATCTCTGCAATTTTTCTATTGGTAGCAAAGGTGTCCGTTTCACATATATACCCTACTACGGAGTAAAAACGCTCTCTACCTGCCGGATTAGAAATATTGTAAATGCTGTGAGAAGAGCCGTACAACATTGGCCTAATAAGGTGGTTAAAGCCACTATCTATGCTGGCAAAAACAGTAGAGGTGGTTTGCTTTACTACATTGACCTTAGCCAAAAATGAACCTGCCTCACTTACTAAAAATTTACCGGGCTCAAATGCCAATGTGAGGTCTTTGCCGTATTCTTTGCAAAAGGTATTGAATTTTTTAGATAATTTTTCCCCTAATTCTTCAATGTTGGTTTCTATATCTCCTTCTCTATAAGGGACTTTAAAGCCGCTGCCAAAGTCTATGAAATCTAAGTTTTTAAAGTTCTTTGCCGTTTCAAATAAGATTTCTGAAGCGTATAAGAAGACTTCAATATCTAAAATGTCACTTCCTGTATGCATGTGAATTCCATTCACATGCATTTTTGTGAGTTCTGCAATTCTCAGTATATGAGGAATTTGATGAATGCTAATACCAAATTTAGAATCTATATGACCCACAGAAATATTAGCGTTTCCACCCGCCATCACGTGTGGGTTTATTCTAATACAAACAGGGATATGAGGGTGTTTGTTGCCAAATTGCTCCAATAGGGATAGGTTGTCTATATTAATCTTAACACCCAAAGCAGCAGCTGCCTCCAACTCTTCCAAAGACACTCCGTTTGGAGTAAATATGATATCATTTGGTTTAAAACCAGCCAGAAGGCCAAGCTGAACCTCCTGAATAGAAACCGTGTCTAAGCCACTTCCCATGCTGTTCATGAGTCTAAGAATACTAATATTAGAGAGCGCTTTTGCAGCGTAATTTAATTTTAATTTTGGCACCTCGCTAAACGCATTAGTTAAGCGTTTGTATTGGCTTTTAATTTTATCTGCGTCATACACGTATACAGGAGCTCCAAATTCTTGTGCCACTCCAACCAAATCTAACTCACTCATGTTCAAATGTTTCTTCAAATGTAACTATATGTAAGGATATCAGCAAGAGAAATACCTTGATTGAAATTTTTTGTAACAAATTGTTTTAAATGAAACAAATATTTAAATAATAAAGCGCGATATAAAGTATTCTCTTGCTTTAATAATTAGGCTCTTTGGTGGTTGTTTGCTATTTTTGCAACTGAATTTTAATAGAACATTATGAACCTTCACGAATATCAAGGAAAAGAAATTTTAGCCAGTTTTGGCGTTCGCATACAACGTGGGTTTGTAGCGCAAACACCAGAAGAAGCAGTAGCTGCCGCTAAGCAATTAACAGCAGAAACGGGAACAAGCTGGTTTGTAATAAAGGCGCAGGTGCACGCTGGTGGCCGTGGTAAAGGAGGTGGTGTTAAATTAGCCAAAAACCTAGACGAGGTAGCGCGCATTGCTGGAGATATTATTGGAATGGACTTGGTAACCCCTCAAACATCTGCCGCAGGTAAAAGAGTGCACCAAGTGCTTGTAGGAGAAGACGTGTATTACCCAGGTGAAAGTGAGACTTCTGAATTTTATATGTCAGTATTGCTAAACAGAGCAACAGGTAGAAATATGATTATGTATTCTACAGAGGGAGGAATGGATATTGAAGAAGTAGCAGAGAAAACACCTCATCTTATTTTTCATGAATCTATTAATCCTTCAACAGGAATAATGCCTTTTCAGGCAAGAAAGATTGCCTTTAATTTAGGTCTTTCAGGAAATGCATTTAAAGAAATGACCAAATTTGTCATGTCTTTATACAAAGCTTACGAAGAGTCAGATGCTAGTTTGTTTGAAATAAACCCAGTATTAAAGACCTCTGATGATAAAATTTTGGCGGTTGACGCTAAGGTATCCATAGATGACAATGCGCTTTTCAGAAGAAAGCAGTATGCAGATATGAGAGACTTTAGAGAAGAAAACGCCATTGAGGTAGAAGCCAACGCAGTAGGTTTAAACTATGTAGATTTAGATGGTAATGTAGGTTGTATGGTCAATGGAGCTGGACTTGCTATGGCTACTATGGACCTTATTAAAATGGCAGGTGGTGAACCCGCTAATTTTCTAGACGTAGGAGGTACTGCAGACGCTAAGCGTGTAGAAGAAGCTTTTAGGATTATTCTTAAAGATCCTAACGTCAAAGCTATTTTGATTAATATTTTTGGTGGTATTGTTCGTTGTGACCGAGTGGCACAAGGAGTGGTAGAAGCTTATAAGAATATGGGAGACACTATAAAGGTGCCTATCATTGTTCGTTTACAGGGAACCAATGCCATAGAGGCTAAAGAAATTTTAGACAATTCAGGTTTTGCTGTCCATTCTGTTGTTCAGTTTCAAGAGGCTGCAGATAAGGTAAAAGAATTATTGGGCTTATAAGACCTGGATATATTTAAAAAAAATCCTGAGTGAAAACTCAGGATTTTTTTTTGTTCTTATAAGCCACAGGACTTAGATCAGAGACGTATTTTGCTTTCTTAAAGGGCTTTTTAAATGGTTTCTTCAGCCCAAAAGATTTAGCTGATTTAGCAGTAGCTGGTTTTTTTGTCGCAGGAGTAGCACTAGCTTTTTCAGCATCAGATCCATTTTTTGCCTTTGCCATTACAGGCTTTTGCCTTAAAGCTTCTGCAGGGTTTTTAGGAAATTCTTTAGTACCTCTTGTATAAATAATAAGGCCGTTTAAGAAGTTTCTTAAAATTTGATCGCCACATTCTATATATTTTGGATGGTCTTCCGTTCTAAAAAGAGCGCCCAATTCACTGGTGCTAATTTTAAAATCTACCAGACTCATAATGGCTTCAATATCAGAGTCTCTGAGCATGAGTGCCACTCTTAATTTTTTTAAAATATCATTATTAGTCATCTACTGTCCGGGTTAAAGTAAAAGGCACTGGCCCTTTAGGCCAAAGGTAGTTAATAATATAAGATCATTCTCTGCTCACCATAAATTCTAAAAAAGGATAGATTTATAGAAGCAGCTCTATTTTACATCTAGGTATCTAGCTCGCTTCTTGCAGCATTTTAATCTGATCTCTAAGGGTGGCTGCTTCTAAGAAGTCAAGGTTTTTAGCCGCTTTTTCCATAGCCTTTCTCTTTTCTTTAATCATCTTAGCTTTTTCTTCTGCCGTTAGATAATTAGGATCTGGTTCTTGGGCCCTAATGGCAGCCTTTTCAAAGTGATAAGCAGAGACTGAATTTTTGGTGAGGGCGCTGTTTAAACTTTTATTGAGTGCTTTTGGCACCGTGTTGTGAGCTTTGTTATAGGCCATTTGTTTTTCCCTTCTATACTGGGTTTCGTCCATGGTTTTTTGCATGCTCTTAGTCACTTTGTCTGCATACATAATGGCTTTTCCATTGACGTTTCTAGCCGCTCTTCCTACAGTTTGTATCAGTGACCTGGCATTTCTTAGAAATCCTTCCTTGTCTGCGTCTATAATAGCTACTAAAGACACCTCAGGTAAATCCAAGCCTTCTCTTAAAAGGTTTACCCCTATGAGAACATCAAAAATCCCCTTCCTTAAATCCTGCATGATTTCTACCCGCTCTAGGGTGTCTACATCTGAATGAACATACCTACAACGCACTTCAATTTTAGTGAGGTATTTGGCCAATTCTTCTGCCATTCTTTTGGTAAGTGTGGTCACCAGCACCCTTTCATCTAAAGAGACTCTTTTATGAATTTCTGCTACCAAATCATCAATTTGATTCTTAGAGGAGCGCACTTCAATAACAGGATCTAAGAGCCCAGTTGGCCTAATAATTTGTTCTACCACCACCCCGCCAGAAACGCTCAACTCATAATCTGCAGGGGTAGCACTTACGTATAACACCTGCGGCGTAAGAATTTCAAATTCCTCAAATTTTAAGGGCCTGTTGTCCATAGCAGCCGGCAATCTAAAGCCGTAAGTCACCAGATTTTCTTTTCTAGACCTGTCTCCTCCAAACATGGCGTGTACCTGAGGAATGGTGACATGACTCTCATCTATGACCATTAAAAAATCTTTTGGAAAATAGTCTAACAGGCAAAAAGGTCTGGTGCCTGGTGCCCTGCCATCTAAGTATCTAGAGTAGTTTTCAATACCAGAACAGTAACCTAACTCACGAATCATTTCTAAGTCAAAGGTGGTGCGTTCTTCTAGTCTTTTGGCCTCTAAATGCTTGCCTTCAGACTTAAAAAAGTCTACTTGTTTTACCATGTCTTCTTGAATGCTGTGTATGGCATTTTGCAAAATATCTGGAGAACTCACAAACATATTGGCAGGGAAAATCCTCAGGTTTTCAAAAGTCTCCAGCGTTTTATTATGTAGGGGGTCAAAGGCTTCAATCTCTTCAATTTCGTCACCAAAAAAGTGTACCCTAATGGCATGGTCTGTATAACTTGGAAAAACATCTACCACATCACCCTTTACCCTAAAACTTCCATTTACAAAATCAGCAGTAGTTCTAGCGTAGAGTCCTTGGACCAACTGCTTTAAAAATTGGGTTCTAGAAATAACCTGGTCTTTTTGAATATTCACGACATTCTTTTCAAACTCTACTGGGTTTCCCATTCCGTACAAGCAAGAAACAGAAGCAATTACAATCACATCTTGCCTGCCAGATAGGAGGGAAGAAGTGGTACTTAATCTCAGTTTTTCTATGTCTTCATTAATAGAGAGGTCTTTCTCTATATAGGTTCCAGAGGTTGGTATATAAGCCTCCGGCTGATAATAATCATAGTAAGACACAAAGTACTCTACTGCATTGTTAGGAAAAAATTGTTTAAACTCAGAATACAACTGAGCAGCCAATGTTTTATTATGAGCTAAAATAAGCGTAGGCCGTTGCACTTGCTGTACCACATTTGCTATTGTAAATGTTTTACCAGAACCTGTTACGCCCTCTAAAGTCTGTGCGCGGGTCCCCTCATTTAAGCCAGCCACCAATTGCGCAATCGCTTCTGGTTGGTCACCAGTAGGCTTAAAGGGAGATTCAAGTGAAAATTTCATGCCCAAAGGTACAAAAGCACAACAACAATTCCTTACAGATCTCTATTCTTTACAATGGCATAAGAGCCCCAAACAAAGACGGCAGTCCAAATAATAACAATAGCCATTTCCAATAGGGTAGTTTGGTAGTTTAAGGATACTTTTTCCCCTATTTGGTTGGCTACAGACTGTACTGCACTTAGCCTAGAAAAGGGTTCTTTAAGCACGTTAAACATAGCATTTAAAGGAAAAAACCCCATGATAGCGTCTGTGGTTTCTCCATCAAAAAGCTTCCAACGGATCACACCCCTTATAAAGCCTTCAAACATTTGCCAGAGTATTAAAAAACCAAGGGCAAAAGCAGAGCGTTTAACTAAAACCCCAGCAAAGAGACAAAAAGAGAAAAAACCAATGAGCTTAATAAAATAGGCTATTAAAAACCTAAGGTCTGTAAGTACAATTCCAATTTCTGTATAGTCTGAGTAAACAGTTCCTAAGATCATGGAAATAACGCACACAAAAAGGGTAGAGATCAATGAGAAAAATACCACCGTTAAGAATTTAGAAGCAATAAACTCTTTCTTAGATAGGCCGTCTATTAGGTTTTGCTTAATGGTTTTATAAGTGTATTCATTAGCCATCATAGATACAATAATAATGGCTAAGAAAATTTTAAGTAGGGCCGCTATAAAAGTATTAAAGTGCCAGATATACGGAAAGTTAAAAATACCTTGTTCTGCCAAGTGAAATTTAATGGGTCCTATATCAAATTTAATAGCGGCCACCAGAGCAATAGAGCTCAGTAAAATAAAATATCCAAAAATTAATACTTTACTAGCCCTGTTGTTCCAAAGTTTAATGAGTTCAATTTGTAATAATCTTTTCATGGCTAGGAATTATAGGTTTTTAGTAAGGGCTAAGAATTGAGACTCAAGGCTGTCTTTTTGAACGGCCAAATGGCTGAGCAAGATCTGTTGGTCCATGAGCTTTTTGTTAATGGTTTCTGCTGCTATGGGTTTGGTTAAATAAGCCTTTAAAAGTCCGTTTTCTGTGCTAATTCTCTCAAAGTCTTCACTGCTTTGTAGGTAGTTTTCTAAGGCCCCCATATCACTGGTTTTTAATAGCGCAAAACCGTGGTTGGACTGCATGTCTGCCACGGGTCCTGCATACAGTTTTTCTCCTTTTCTGAGTACCACTACGTGGGTGCACACTTTTTCTACTTCATCTAAGAGGTGAGAGGCCAATAAAATGGTAGTGCCTTTGGCTGCTATGGTTTTTATAATCTCTCTAATCTGATGAATTCCCTGTGGGTCTAAACCATTGGTAGGCTCATCTAAAATGAGAATTTCTGGATCATTTAAAAGCGCAGAGGCAATGGCCAAGCGCTGTTTCATACCCAAAGAGTAGCTACTAAATAGAGAATCTTTACGGTCTAAAAGACCTACCAATTCAAGTTTTTCTTCTATCGTTTTTTCAGAGACCCCTTTTATTTTACACACCAGTCTAAGGTTTTTGACTGCACTCATATACGGATAGAAATTAGGCCGCTCAATAATAGCACCAACTTTTTTTAAAGCTTGGTGTGTAGAAAGGGCCCCTCCAAACCAACTAAAACTTCCTTGAGTGGGGTTTACTACACTGAGCACCATTCCTAAGGTGGTAGATTTTCCACTCCCGTTAGGCCCCAAAATTCCGTATACATTTCCCTTTTCAATAGTAAAGCTCAGTTTTTTAACTGCTATGAGACTTCCGTAAGATTTAGTTAGCTCCGATACGCTTAAGATGGTTTCCAATGATTATTTATTTAAAGGTTCTAATACTATTTGACTAATTTATCCGTATTTTGTTACAAGAACTACTAAAACAAATACGTCTCATGTCTGAAAAGATGATGTCTAAAAAGAAACCAGCCTTTCCAGTGAGTGATGAATTAAACACATACTTAAAACGCTATAGCAGAAATAGTGAGATACCTATTTTTTACGACGATCTTTTGCGTTTTCAAGGCTCTGTGGTGGTCTATGATAGCAAAGATGTAGACACGCTTTGGGTGCGGGTATTTTATTCAGAGTACGACCGGGAAGAAATAGATTTAAGTTTAAAAAAGGTGTATTCTATTTTGCATTCAGATGGAGGAGATAGCCTGGTTCCTTTCCTAAATATAGACGCAGTAGACTTTTGTACTTTTGGAAATTCAAAGCCTTTTAGAATTAAGATTAGAAACATTCTAAATGATAACTTCATGTATTTTTACATTAAGAAGACAGATGCTTCTAGGGTCTACGGTTTAGAGCTAGAGCATATTTTATCTCCCTATAACCTAAACTTTTTAGTGTATAAAGACACCCTCATAGAAGAGCATATTTCTGGAATACCTGGAGATGTTTTTATAAAGGAAATGTTACCAGATTGTACAGCGTCTGAGAAATCTCAGTTGGCAAAAGAATTTGTAAAGTTTAATGAGCGATGTATGATTAGACTTTTAGGAGATATGCGCTCTTATAATTATGTGATTGTGCCCACCCATGATTTTGACCATATTGTCTACAAAATAAGAGCCATTGATTTTGATCAGCAAAGCTTTGAGGGGAATTTAAAAATTTACAGGCCTCAGTTTTTTAAAGAAAACATTAAAATGGTGGAGCTGGTAAAGGAAAAGCTTCAGGAGCATTCTATAGAACAATACATTTTAGAAGAGCGCTCTATAGTAGCCAAACGTTTTATGAGTTTTGAAGACCGCATTTCTGAATTACTTGCTATTGCTAAAATAGACACCATTTCTTTGCCTCACCATGTTGAAAGACTTAAAGCATCTATTTTTGACCTCACCCAAGACATTGAGTTTAAGGAGGCTACCAATATGGGCACAGTCTTACATTTAACCTTAGACTTTGTAAAGAGAAACTATGAAAACGTGAGCATGCGCCAAATTATAGAACAGCGTATTAAATTGTAATACAATGAGGCATTAGGGTTGCTGAGGTATAAGCGGCCTAAAGAATTTTCTAGTTCCCTTTCTGCTCTTTGTTAAAATACACCAAATAGTAGAACATGCCTTTTTCTTCATCCCAACCTTTTTCTACAAACTTTTCTGCAGAGTCAGGATTGATAAAATCTAATTTAATTTGGATATTGGTATCTAGGTAAATGACATTTTTTATACTCTTTCTGGCCTGAGAAACAGCCTTATTAGCAATGTCAAAAGAAGACACATCTTCTATGCTGTACTTAGGACCTTTCTCTACCTTATAGTGCTTAAACTCAGGAATGAGGGCAGGGTTGTCAATGACGTCATTCATAAAATTGGTCTCCTCAAAACTATTGTTTTTAGCAAAGTGGTTTACAGCTCTGTTCATAAACAATACCTCTTGTTGCTTGTCTTCTGCTGGTAAGACCACGTCTTTAGCAAAATTCTGACAAAATTTAAGGTAACTTTTGGTGTAAAAATTATTGTCTGTAAGCACCCCTACTCCTAAAAATTGCTCCAGCCAATACTTGGTGTCATACCTATTGCTGTCTATAGAAAGAATTTTATACCCAGCTTCTGCTTCTGTATTAAATAAAAGGCACCCCTTGTCCAGCTTGTTAATATTAATGCCCTGCTGAACTAATATTTCTAAGGCGTCCTGTTGCTGCTCAAACTGAATAAAATCTTGTTTAAGCTCACTTTTAAAAATTCCTATGGCGTCTGTTTTAACGTTGTCTAGTAAAATCCCTGTAATATAAGTGACGTACAATTCACCACTCTTAATATGGGGGTGCTTGGACTGATCAAATAAATGCTGTGCAATTTTAGCAGACGCTTCATGAACCCCCTTAGGGTTTTCAAAGACGGTCTGTGAAATTTCATAGAGCGGGTTAAAGCTGAGGTCTGCTTCATGAGTAAACTGGTAGTAACTCTCTTCTTTTTCTCTAAAAGGTTTAAAGAAATACTCTTTTAAAAGCCCAGTGGTTTCATCATTTAAGTGGTGGGGCGCCGCAGAGATAAAAAGAGATTCATTTTTATTTTTATTTCCAACTTTATGGATAGAAATGCTTTCAATTTGAGCGCCGTATAGATTGATCATTTGGAAAAATAAGAGGTGTTTAAGTGTTTTTTGTAATATTGAAAAGAGAGTTGGGCAAAGGGCCTAATTTATAATTGATGTAGCCTATAAACTAAAAACTTAATTCCAGTTTTCATCAAAGTCCAAGTCTTCATAGTCTCCGTTAGAAGAGTAACCGTCTCCGTAGTCATCGTCATCATCTAAGTCCTCATTGAAATCCATGGCATCTTCTTTTTTGGCTTCAAATATTTTTTCAGGTGGTGTTTCTGGCAATTCACCAAAGCTAAATAGCAGTTCAGGCAAACTTTGCCCTGGCTCAGGCTCTGTAACATCTGCCAGCTCTACAAAAAAGGTCCACATAGAAAAGAAATCATACACGTATATGAGTTTTGTAGCAGCTTGGTCCATCACATCCTCTAGTTTGGTGTTGGCCATTAATTGGGTATCTGTCTCTTCACTTAAGTCAAATAGGGCTATCTCCAAATCTTGGTTCCACTCCTCGTCACAGGTATAAAAACTAGCCATTTCATGGCCTGCAAAACCAAATGACTGGCAAATGGTGTTGTGTAAATCTTCAAGATGGGTGCTTTGATCTACCGCAATGTCTCTAAAAATATCTTCTTTTGCGTCTAGGATAATCCTAATTTTATAAACCATATTAACTGTATTTTATGTGGTGAAGGTAAATCTTTTAAGTGTTTTTTACTGTATTTCTACTCTCTAGAAACACATAGAATAAGCATCCAAAAAGCAGGGAAGCAATGACCAAATGCAAAGGCTGTGTGCCCCAAGGGAAGTCTATATAATACATAGCCATTCCACTAAAAACGGCCACTAACATAAGACCTAAAATCCAGCGAATCTTTGCAAAACCTAGGCCTTCTTTTTTATTTATCCAAAAGGCATAAAGTGTTAGAAATAAGGGCAGTATAGAAAAAGACCTGTGCAGATAAAAAATCCAAGTAGGATACAAAAGCCAATGAGACTTTGCCACTCCAGCCTCTAACTGCTGGTCCACAAATTCTCTCACTTGGGTGCCAAAGGTAATTTGAACCAGAACAATCACAACCAATGCTGCTATACTTTTGTGGAATACACCCTTGTATTTTTGTTTTTTTTCTAAAGGAGCTGCTTTTACCATTAAAAGGATAAGCGCCGCTACAATGGCCAGCGCCATGAGCATATGAGTGGTTATTTTAGCAGGGGCTAATACAGAATACACTACCGTAGCTCCCAACCAGGCCTGAAAGCCCATGGCTAAGACCACCCCAAAGGAGAGCAGCGTTATTGTTTTGTTTTTCTTCCAATACTTGAGACTCAAAACAGCCAGCACTAAAGTAGCAAGTCCTGCTATAGCCCCCACCAATCTGTTTAAGAACTCTATCCAAGTATGGTAGGGATTAAAGACGGCATAAGCGTGTTTGGTATAAGGTTCCCAAAGAGATAAATTAATACTTGCTCCAGTTGTAAAATCTGACTGGGCTACCAGCAATTCTTTTTCATAAATAATGACCTGGCCCTTTTCAAAAGCCCTGTCTGTAGACCACATAAGGGTCTCCACATTGGTAGGGGGAATGTAATACCCAAAGCATTTAGGCCAGTCTGGGCAACCCATGCCACTGCCAGTCATTCTCACCAGTGCTCCGGCCACAATTACTAAATACACCAATATTAAACTCAGCTTTGCAAAACGGTAAAAACGCTTTTCCATATTAGTTAGTTGTCAAGATATTTTTGAGCCCTAGTGCCGCTCCTTTTTTTATCATAAAAGCGTGAGCTGCATTGTATTCATTAGGGATTTCTCCTTCTAAAATGGCCTCTTTAATAGCTTCTTTGATCATTCCAATTTCTTTAGAGGGCTTTAAATTAAAAGTCTCCATAATTTCTTCTCCACTCACGGGGGGCTGAAAATTTCTGATGTGATCTCTAGCCTCTACTTCATCAATTTTTTGCCTGACTAGCAAAAAATTGCTTTTATACTTCTTTTTTTTATAAGGATTTTTAGTGGTAATATCTGCCTCACAGAGTGTCATAAGGTCATCTACATGTGCTCCAGCTTCAAAAACCAATCTCCTCACCGCTGCATCTGTCACAAAATCTTCTGCCAGTACAATAGGTCTTGAACTCATGAGCACCATTTTTTGGACAAACTTCATTTTTTCATTTAAAGGCATATGAAGCCTTTTAAAGAGTTTATGCACCATTTTAGAGCCAATATATTCATGCCCATGAAAGGTCCAACCTATTTTTTTATCAAAACGTTTGGTGGGTGCCTTGCCAATATCGTGCAGTAAGGCGGCCCATCTCAGCCATAAATTGTCTGTGTTTTTAGAAATATTCTCTAGCACCTCTAAGGTGTGCCAGAAATTATCTTTGTGTTTTTGCCCTTCTACTTCTTCTATTCCCTCTAGTGCAGTAAGCTCTGGCATTATTAAGGGCAGTAAGCCTGTTTTATGCATCAGAGAAAAGCCTAGGATAGGGGTGTCACTAGATATCATTTTATTGATTTCGTCTACAATTCTCTCATTAGATATTATAGAAATTCTCTCCTTGTTTCTGTTAATGGCTGCTAAGGATTCTGCCTCTATTTTAAAATTTAGTTGGCTGGCAAATCTAATAGCTCTCAGCATTCTAAGGGGGTCATCACTATAAGTTTCATCTGGCTTAAGCGGCGTTTCTATGCGTTTGTTTTCTAGTGCCTCTAACCCATTAAACGGATCTATAAGCACACCAAATTGGTCTTTATTGAGCGCAATAGCCAGCGCATTTATAGTAAAATCTCTTCTGTTTTGGTCATCTTGAAGGCTTCCGTCTTCTACCACAGGGTTTCTGCTTTCCGCCCTGTAACTCTCTTTTCTAGCCCCAACAAACTCTAGTACCAAATCTTCATATTTAAGCATGGCGGTACCGTAGTTTTTAAAGACGGTCACCTCTGGGTGGCCCGGAAGTTTTTCAGATAATTTTTTAGCCAAGGCTATGCCACTGCCTACTACCACAATATCTATATCTTTTGGGGTACCTCTTTTTAAAAGGTAGTCTCTTACAAAACCACCAATCACATAGGCGTCACAGCCCAGTTCATCTGCACAGGCAGACAAGGTTTGGAAAATAGGGTGTAATAATGCCTGGCTATGCCCGTTTTTAGTCATATTTATGGTCTAATCACTTTTACTAATCCGCTGTTAGACAGCTTAATAATGGTAGAGGGAGAATTGTTGTTATTTTCAGGCTCCAAAGGTACTATATAGTCTACACCTTTTAAAATCTCAGGACTTATTTCTTGGAAATTTTTAGGGCTTGGAGCTCCGGCCAAATTGGCCGATGTTGACACCAAGGGGCGCTTTAGATTCTGTGTTAAATACTGACAAAATTTGTCAGATGCCACCCTAATACCAAGGCTGTTGTCTGGGCCAATTAAATTTTTGGCTACCCCACGGGGTTCGTCATAAATAATGGTAGTAGGCTTTGTACTGAGGTCTATAATATCATAAGCCGCTTCTGGAACCATTTTTACATGCCGCTCTAACATGGCCACATGGGCCACCAAACAAATAAGCCCTTTTGCATCTTCTCTTTTTTTTAAGGCGTAAATTTTAGCCACTGCCTCTGGGTTGCTAGCGTCACAGCCAATACCCCAAAGGGTGTCTGTGGGGTAAAGGATAAGGCCACCAGCCTCTAACACTTCTTTTGATTTTTTTAAAGCTTCTTGAAAAGACATACTGCGTTTATAGAGTTGTAAAATTAAAGTGATTTACGATTGCCTCCCACTGGGTTCTATTTTTATCTTGACCAATATTGGTCTTTTTTAATGCCACCTTTTGTGATCCTATAATAGGGGTGGGGGTAGCCGTTGGCTGCTTGGTCTGCTTGGTTGGTGTTCCCTTTAAAAGAGAAGCGGCCTTAAACCAAAGATCATCGGCCCGGGGGGCCAAAGCCATAAAAAGTAATTCATCTGTCACCTGCGGGTCTAGCGCTCCCAGGGGGTACCAGACGCCGCCAGCGCCAATACCTATCACAGCCATTTTATTAAAAGTGTCTTGAGGGTATTGCCACTCAGAATAGGGTTTAACCCCGCCATCTGGGTAGTATCTAATATATCTGGTTTGGTTGGCTAGAATATTTTCAGGGTATTTTTTAGCCTCTTCTGCTAAGTTTTTTAACCAGTCTTCTGGGTATAAAAGGTCATCGTCACAGGTAACAATGGGGCTGCCAGGAAATGCGACCAAACTGTGCACCAATTTTCTATGAGAGGCGGTGCCTTTGGTATACCTAATTTCAAAAAGATCCCCACAAAGACTGATCAGCTTTTTAGGGAGTTTCCCTTCTAAAGACTCATGTACCCAAAGTACAATTCGCTCTGGCAATAGGCTTTGCACAAGCAAACTCCTAATAACCAAATGCAGGCTAGAGAGCCTAGAGGGAATGGTAGTTAGTGACACTACCACCCCTATTTTTTCTCTGTTGGTATTCATAAGCCTTGTGTGGTTTAGGCTGTTTAAATACCAAGATTTAAAGAGGGATATGGGAATTTCTTTAATTTTCATTTTCATTTTTAAGGAAAACCAAGCGTGCCTCACACTTTAGTGATGTAAAAATAACCATAAGCCCTTAGAGTTTTATATTTTTACGACATAAATTAGAATTATGGCTCAAAAACCTACTATTTCTGTTATTCTGAGTACCTATAAGGCAGAGGCTTGGTTGGAAAAGGTACTCTGGGGTTTTGAGCACCAAAGCTTTACAGATTTTGAGGTGGTAGTGGCAGATGACGGTTCTGGACCAGAAACCAAAGCGCTTTTAGACGCCCTACAATCCATACTTTCTTACCCTCTAGTACATGTGTGGCAGGAAGATGACGGTTTTCAGAAATCTAGAATTTTAAATAAAGGGCTGTTGGCTGCCCAAGGAGATTATATAGTCATGACAGATGGAGATTGCATTCCTAGAGCAGATTTCTTAGCGGTGCACGCGGCCCATATGGAGGTAGGTTATTTTTTATCTGGCGGCTATTTTATGCTCCCCATGGACATTTCAAAGGCCATTACTACAGCAGATATTAAGACTGGAAATTGTTTTGAGCTAGGCTGGTTAAAAGCCCGTGGCCTGGCACCTTCTTTTAAAAACAACAAGTTAAGTGCTAGGGGGGGGGTAGCAACACTGCTCAATAAAATTACGTTTACAAACGCCAGTTGGAATGGGCACAATGCGTCTGGCTTTAAAGCCGATATTCTCCGTGTCAACGGTTTTGATGAACGCATGCAATACGGCGGCCAGGACCGAGAATTAGGAGAACGCCTTATAAACGCAGGCATACAATCTAAGCAGCTTCGCTACAGCGCTATTGTGGTACACTTAGACCATAAAAGGGGTTATAAAAATGAAGCCTCCATAGCCAAAAACAGGGCCATTAGAGACGCAGTAAAAGCGCAAAAACTAAGGGTTACTCCTTTTGGGATAGTAAAGGGATAGGCGTAACCCATTTGTCTTGGAAAGTCCTAAGCCAATCAGTTAACGCAGCTTGAGAGTCGGGCGCTATTTCATGGGTATTTATGCTTAATTCCTTTGTGTGACTTTTAATAATATAGTCTCCAGCAAAGTATTTAATGTGTGTGATCTCGCATACAGGGATGGACTTTCCAAAGATCCAATTTTGTTTAATGACTCCGTTTTTTACAGTGATATAAGGCTTTTTAGAATAGAAAAAATAAGGCACTAAACAAAGCGCCTAAGATTATTAAGAATATCACTAGGGACTCTTTTATAAACTCAAAAATCTATTCTAGCGTATTTGAAAGATTGTCAAACTTGGCAGACATGGTTGGGTTCCCTCTGGTTAGTTTTTTAATAGTGAGGTCATCTGCCTTGTTATTGGCTAAACGCAGGTTATTTTCAGAAGACAACAAAGCGTCTTTTGTTTTTTGCAGGTGGTCTATGGTCTTTTCTATTTCTAGAATGGCGGTTTTAAACTTGCGGCTGGCCAAGTCGTAATTTTTAGCAAAGCCTTCTTTAAAAGTATTAATGTCATCTTCAAAATTAGTGATGTCTATATTCTGGTTTCTAATGAGGTTTAGCTCTGCCTTGTATTTCATAGAATTTAAGGCGGCATTTCTAAGCAGGGTGATGATAGGAATAAAATACTGTGGCCGCACCACATACATCTTTTGGTATTTATAGGAGACATCTACAATACCAACGTTGTAGAGTTCACTCTCTGCCTCTAATAGGGAAACAAGCACCCCGTATTCACATTTCTTTTCTGTACGGTCCTTGTCTAGCTCTCTAAAAAAGTCTTCATTTTTCTTTTTGGTAGCCGTTTCATCTCCTTCATTTTTCATTTCAAACATAATAGAAATCACTTCATTTCCGGCTCCGTCCGTTTCTCTGTAAATAAAATCTCCTTTACTACCGCCGCTTGCATTGTTGTCTTTTTCAAAATAGGCATTCTGAAAACCGGTAGCCCTTAGTTTATTAAACTCTGCCTCACAGTGCTGCTCAAGCGTCTCCCCAATCATTTTAGTAGAGAGTTTGAGCTTCATGTCTTTACGCAGCACAATTTCCTCTTCTCTAAGCTTTATAATATCATCTTTAGTCTTTAGCTCTGCAGAAAACTTTTCATTTAAAGATTTCTCCAACAGCTGCTGCTGCATTTCTTTATTTCTAAGGCTATTGACTAGCTGGTCCCGTTCCTTTTCTATTTCTTTAACAGCCTCTGTAACGCTCAGTTTTTTCACCACCTCTGCATTCTCAATCTTAGCCCTCATATCAGATATTTCAGTCTGTTTCTGAGCCGCCAACGCAGACAGTTCATTCTGACTCTTAGCCTTTAGCTCATTTATCTCATAATCCTTTTTGGAAAGCCCGTCTTGCAACACAGACCTAAACTGTGCCTCTACCAGCTTTACCGCATTCACTTTTTCTGTCTCAGCCAGCTGCAAACGCTTTTGTAATTCTTCTTCAAACTGATGGTCCCTGACCTGCTTTACAATATCTGCAAACCCAGCCTCATCTACCTTAAAAACCTTTTTACAATTGGGACATATAATTTCATTCATAAGTACTATGTATTTTGAATTGCTACTAATTCAGGGCTATTTAAATAGAGCACAATTTTAATTAGGCCAGTTCCCCTGGCCGATGTTTAAATGTAAAGATTTAAAAGATTTTATAATAGATTTTAACCCTAATATTAAAAAGCAATTAATTCTTTATATTTCAATTAATTTAAATAAATAAGATGGATGAAAGTCTAATAAGGTGAATGCAATTAGAAACAGTACCCTGGAGTCTTATTTAATAAAGAACAACCTTCATTACCTAAAAGGAGCAGGAATTCCTAAAGACAAGAACTGGATCCATGAAAAAAGTTTTTTAATCTTTGGACTCATGACGTGGAAGTAGTAGGAATTAAAGATACAGAGGTCACAAAATAAATTACTTTTTACTACATTTTTTTAAATAAAAAGCAGCTTCCTCGGAAGCTGCTTTTTATTTTGTGATAGTATTGGCCATAAGCCAGGTAATAAAGATTGGTTGGTGGTATTTATATTTAATAAAGCTTGATTAACAAAATTTCTAATTAATAAACATACGATAATTAAATTATTAAAAAAGCCTTATACACCATTAAAGTGTATGTCAATTGTTTTAAAAAAAAAAGGATATCGGCCAGAGGCAAACTAAACTGCTACGTCATAGGTTCTTAGGGCGTCGTTTAAAGATGTTTTCTTGTCTGTGCTTTCTTTTCTGGTGCCTATAATAAGGGCGCAGGGTACTTGGAAATCTCCAGCGGGGAAGGTTTTGGTGTAGCTTCCTGGGATTACTACAGACCTGGCGGGCACTAGGCCTTTGCGTTCTATAGGTGTGTCTCCGGTGACGTCTATAATTTTGGTAGAGGCAGTGAGTACTACATTAGCGCCTAATACGGCCTCTTTTTCTACGCGTACACCTTCTACTACTATGCATCTAGAGCCTATAAATACGTTGTCTTCTATAATAACAGGGGCGGCTTGTAAGGGCTCTAATACCCCTCCAATACCCACGCCACCACTCAGGTGAACGTTTTTGCCTATTTGGGCGCAGCTACCCACGGTGGCCCAGGTGTCTACCATGGTACCGCTGTCTACATAAGCGCCAATGTTTACATAACAGGGCATTAGAATAGTGCCGGGGGCTATGTAAGCGCCATGTCTGGCCACTGCGTTGGGTACCACTCTAATTCCTTTTTCTTTATAGCCTCTTTTTAGGGGCATTTTGTCATGGTATTCAAAAATACCTACTTCAAATGTTTCCATTTTTTGGATAGGAAAATAAAGCACTACGGCCTTTTTTACCCACTCATTAATGACCCACCCGTCTGCTGAGGGAGCGGCGCATCTAAGTTGGCCCAGGTCTATTTGGTTAATGACTTCTCTAATGGCGGCCTGTGTGTCAGCTTTTTCTAATAAGGTTCTGTCTTCCCAAGCGGCCTCTATAATAGGTCTATAATCTGTCATAATAAGAATTGTTTTAAGCGTAAATATAGTTTCAATTTCAGTAAAAGGGAGTAGAATTTTATAGTTGTAACATAATTAGGGCTATTTTTGCAAAAAAAAACTTGAATAGAATAATAGCGTTAGATTTTGGAGTGAAGAGAACGGGAGTGGCGGTTACAGATCCTATGCAAATTATTGCTTCGGGTTTAGAGACTGTAGAGACTGCTGTACTTATTCCCTATTTAAAAAAATATATGGAAACAGAACCGGTGAGTACTATTGTGCTAGGAGAACCTAGGCAGATGGACCATACACCTTCAGAGTCTGAAGTGCATATTTTGGCGTTAATCCCAAAATTAGTGGCTGCTTTTCCTGGGATTTTAATTGAGAGACAAGATGAGCGTTTTACCTCTAAAATGGCTGTTCAGGCCATGATAGCCGGAGGCATGAAAAAAAAGAAAAGACAAGAAAAGGGCATGATAGACCAAATTAGTGCCACTATTATATTGCAAGCTTATTTAAATAGAATATCATGATATTACCCATAGTTGCTTACGGAGACGCCGTATTAAAAAAAGTAGCCCATGACATTGCTTTAGACTACCCGGCTTTAGAGAGTCTGATAGAGAATATGTGGGAAACTATGTACCACGCTCATGGCGTTGGTTTGGCAGCACCGCAAGTAGGTTTGCCTATTAGATTGTTTGTCATAGATGCCACCGCTTTTGCAGATGACGATGCGCTTACCAAAGCAGAACAAGATGTGTTAACAGATTTTAAGCAGGTATTTATAAATGCAAAAATCATAGAAGAGACCGGAGAGCAATGGTCTTTCAATGAGGGCTGTTTAAGCATTCCAGATGTGAGAGAAGATGTTTTGCGCAAGCCAGATATTACCATTAGCTATGTAGATGAAAACTTTAAAGCCTATACTAAAAGCTTTGACGGTTTGTTGGCTAGGGTTATTCAGCATGAATACGATCATATAGAAGGTATTTTATTTACAGACAAATTGAGCTCTCTAAAAAAGAGAATTTTAAAGGGGAGATTGAGTGATATATCTAAGGGAAAAATTAATGCAGACTACCGCATGCGTTTTCCAGAAATGAAAAAAGGCAGGTAAACCATTTTTTATATAAGTTAAAAGTTTCATATTTGCCAAAATTTTAAGAATCTTATGAGTTTAGATAAAATTTTATCCATTACAGGAAAACCAGGTTTATTCCAAATGGTAACCCAAACAAGAGGTGGTTTTGTAGCTGTTTCTTTAGTAGACGGCAAAAAAGTAACGGTAAACTTAAAGAGCAATGTCAGCGTACTTTCTGAAATAGCTATTTATACTTTACAAGAAGAAATGCCTTTAATAGAAGTTTTCAAGAAAATTTCTGAAAAGGAAATGGGTGCTAAAACAGCGGTTTCTCATAAGGCAGATAAATTAGATTTAGAAGGGTATTTCTTTGGAGTTATGCCAAATTATGACGAAGATAGGGTCTATGCATCAGATATTAAAAAGGTAATTCAGTGGTACAATATCTTACAGGAGAATAAGTTGTTAGACTTTTCTGCAGAAGCATTAGAGGCCAGCACCAATAAGGGGTTAGATAAAGGGGCTGCTGCCTCTGGTAAAATGACTTCTCCTAAAGGAAACGTAAAACAGGCGGGCCCAAAGGCGTCATCTGCTGCTAAAGGTGGAGGAAAGACTTCTAAAGCGGCGGTTAAAAAATAAACAGATATTTCTGTAATTTGAAAAAGCCAGCGCATAGCGCTGGCTTTTTTTTTACCACCCTTTAATGAAATAATATTATATCTTTAGTTTGCAAAAAAAATCTAACTGTATGATGTTTAAAAATATTTTAGGGGCCTTGGCCCTTAGTGCTTTATTTACTGCCAATACCCTAGCACAAGAAAAAGCAACGGCCATCAATGACACTATTAAAAAGGCCACCAAAGAGTTGCCTTTAGAACCCACAAGAAACATAGATTTTAAGGTTACGGAAGCCACCTGGATGTCTTTAGACGTAAGTCCAGACGGCAGCACTATTGTCTTTGACCTCATGGGAGACCTTTACAGCATGCCCATAACAGGTGGAACAGCTACCGCACTTACCACAGGCTTGGCATATGAGGTACACCCGCGTTTTAGCCCAGATGGGAAATCGCTGTCCTATATTTCAGACAAAAGTGGTTCAGATAATATTTGGGTCATGGACCTAGCCACTAAAGAAGACAGACAGCTTACCAAAGAGTCTAAGGACAATTTTTTCTCTGCCGCTTGGACCCCAGACGGAGACTATATAGTAGGTGCAAAAGGAAAGAGAAATATTAAACTACACCTCTACCATAAAGATTCTGGAAGTGGGGCCGCCTTAATTCCGGAGCCAAAAAATTTAAAAACCATAGACCCTGCTTTTGGAGCGAACGGGAAACTGCTCTATTTTTCTAAGAGAAATAGCGCCTGGAATTACAATGCACAGCTTCCACAATACCAAATAGGGACCTATAGCATGGAAGACGGCAGTGTCAATGAGATTACTTCTAGGTATGGTTCTGCTTTTACACCCACCCTGTCTAAGGACGGAACTTGGTTGGTATACGGCAGTAGGTTTGAAACCCAAACAGGCCTAGTGCTCAGAAATTTAAAAACAGGTGCAGAATCTTGGCTGGCTTACCCGGTACAAAGAGATGAGCAGGAGTCTATAGCACCCTTAGGTGTGTTGCCAGCCATGGCTTTTACTCCAGACTCAAAGTCTTTAGTAGTGTCTTATGGCGGTAAAATAAACCGCATAAGCATAGCAGATAAGTCTAGTGAAGAAATTCCATTTACAGCTCAAGTAGCTTTAGAATTAGGACCTCAATTAGATTTCAAATATCCTATTTCTAACAGCCAAATGGCCATGGCTTCTCAAATTAGAGACGCCAAACCGTCACCAGACGCTAAGCGTTTGGCCTTTACAGCTCTAAACCGTTTGTATACTATGGACCTTCCAAACGGAACGCCTAAAAGAGTGACTCAAAATGACTTTACAGAGGCACAACCCGCCTGGTCACCAGATGGAAAAAGCTTGGTGTTTTCTACTTGGAATGGGGCGGAGGGTCATTTGTACAAGGCTACTTTTAACAGAAAAACGACTTTAGTAAGATTGACTCAAACCTCTGGTATTTATAGCCAACCGCGTTGGTCTTATACCCAAAACAGAATTGTGTTTTTAGCGGGCAGTACTCAAGTATACAAAGACGCTATAGGCCCCATGGCCTCTCATGCCACAGAAGATCTTATGTGGGTGTCTGCAAAGGGTGGTCCCAATGTACTTATTGCCAAATCTAAGGGCAGAGAAATGCCTCATTTTACTAAAGTAGAAGATAGAATTTATCTGTACAGTGGGAGCAAAGGCCTGGTTTCTATTAGATGGGACGGTACCGATGAAAAGGAGCACCTAAGCCTCACAGGAATAGAGACTTTTGGTTCTTCTGATTATTTTAAGGAAGACCATGACCTTGCTTTTGGTGTGAGTAAAGCTGCTGCACTTCCCTCTGCAGAGGACGCTTGGAGAGAAGATAACAAAGCTTCTACCGCTTCTGAAATTATGATTTCACCAGACGGGAAAACAGCCTTGGCTAAGATTAACAATGATATTTATTCTGTGATTATTCCTATGTATGGCCAAACGCCTAAGATTTCTTTAGCCAAGGCCAGCACTGCTGCTTTTCCAGCTCATAAACTCACTGTTTTTGGTGGGGAGTTCCCTGTATGGGGAGATCAGAGTGATAAAATATACTGGTCTTTAGGGGCTAGTTTCTTTACTTATAACTTGCCTGCCGCTAAAGTGTACCAAGATCAGTTGGCTGCAGAAAAGAAACTAGAAGAAGCGGCTAAAAAAGCAGAAGCCTTGGTTAAAAAAGACACTACAGAAGTAGCTAAAAAAGAGGAAAAGAAAGAAGACCCAAAACCTTTTATGGCTGATGAATTAAAAGTAAAAGTGGCCTTTCAAAAAGACTTGGCCAAGGGGGTTTTACTGCTACAAGGTGCTAGAATTATTACCATGAATGGAGATGAGGTCATTGAGAACGGAGACCTTCTTATTAAAGACCATAGAATTGCCGCAGTAGGTGTTTCTGGAAGTCTAGAAGTACCAGAAAACGCTACTGTTATGAATATGAGCGGCAAAACCATTACACCTGGTTTTATAGATACCCACGCGCATATGTGGCCCAATTGGGGCATTCAAAAAAACCAAGTATGGATGTATGCAGCCAATTTGGCTTATGGGGTCACTACCACTAGAGATCCACAAACAGGCTCCACAGACGTGCTCACCTATTCAGATATGGTAGACGCTGGTAAGATTGCAGGCCCTAGAATTTATTCTACAGGTCCTGGTGTGGGCTATTGGGCTTATAAAATAGAGAGTTTAGACCATGCAAAAGAGGTGCTAAAACAATACAGTGAGTACTACAACACCAAGAGTATTAAAATGTATTTGGTGGGGAACCGCCAACAGCGCCAGTGGGTGATTATGGCTGCCAAAGAGTTAAAACTCATTCCTACTACTGAGGGTGGTTTAGATTTTAAACTCAATATGACCCAACTATTAGACGGTTACCCAGGGCATGAGCACTCTTTGCCTATCTATCCTATTTATTCAGATGTGGTAAAGACCATTGCTGACGCTAAAATGGCTGTAACCCCTACTTTACTAGTTTCTTATGGAGGCCCATGGGCAGAAAATTTCTATTATGCCACAGAAAATGTATGGGGAGACGCCAAACTACAGTTTTATACGCCTTATGAAGAATTGGCCGGAAAGTCTAGACGCAGACCAGGGTGGTTTATGGAAGAGGAGCATATATTTAAAAAACACGCAGAATTTATGAATGACCTTGAAGCTGCTGGTGGAATAGGCGGTATAGGAAGCCATGGACAATTACAAGGCTTGGGGTACCACTGGGAACTCTGGTCTGTAGGAAGTGGCGGTTTAAGCCCACACGGAGCCCTTAGGTTTGCCACTATTCTAGGCGCACAATCTCTAGGTTTAGACGGTGATTTGGGAAGTATAGTTGCAGGTAAAATAGCAGATTTAGTGATCCTAGATGCCAACCCTTTAGAAGACCTTAGAAATACTAATACGGTGTCTAAGGTTTTAAAAGACGGGAAGGTATACGACACCAAAGCCTTAGACCAAGTATGGCCAGAGGCTAAAAAAGCCCCTTCTTATTACTGGCAGACACCTGCTCCTATAGCACTTCCAGGGATTAAGTAAAAAGACATTATTCATATAAAAAAGCCAGCGCATAGCGCTGGCTTTTTTATTGGGTTATTTCTGTTCTAAAAATTAGTCTTTACCTAAAATTTTAGGCTTTGTGACTGTGGTTTCCCAATCTATTTTAGCAGAGCGGTAATAATTTATTTGATAGCGGTCAAAGAAATGGCTTTGCTTGGCCAAACGGGCTTTGTAGTGGTCCCAAGACCTAAGCGCTGGACTGGTCCAAGCCAGTTCTGCATAGCCAGGCAGTCTAGGAAAGGCCATAAATTCTATCTCATCACTATTGCTTACCGTTTCTGACCAAAGGGGGGCTTCTATTCCTAGAATGAGTTCTTTAGGTACCCCTTTGGCGTAGGTTTCTGGGGTCCACATATAGGCAGTGTCTACAGGCACATATCCCGCCCAATGTAGGCCGTATGGAGAATCTTCCTGGTACTGCATGTCTAGGTAGGCTTTTTTAGCTGGAGATAGCAGTACTTTCATGCCTTTTTGAACAGCAATGGCTGCGTTTTCCTCTGAGGCCCAAAATTGAGCTACTGCAGTTTCATCTGTGTGGGCAGTGACAATTTCATCCCACCCAATAGGTGTTTTACCCGCTTGCTTTACAATTTCACTTACCCGGTCTACAAAAGTTATATAGTCTACTTTTTCAGTGACATGGCTTTCATCGCCCCCCAAATGAAAATAGGGTCCAGGGCTCATGGCTGCAATTTCACCCACCACATCTGTGACAAAATCATAGACCTTTTCATTGTTGGCGTCCCAAGTGCTAAAGCCTACTTCTGTGCCCGTATACAAGGCTGGTGTTTTTCCATTTCCATTTAAAAATGGATAGGCCACAGAGGCCGCATTGGTATGGCCGGGCATGTCTACTTCTGGTACAATGCTTATAAAGTGCTTGGCTGCATAAGCCACTAAATCTATATACTGTTCTTTGCTGTAATAACCACCTGGGCCACCGCCCACTTCTTTACTGCCTCCCACTGCTGTAAGTTTGGGCCAGGCTTCTATAGCAATGCGCCATCCCTGGTCATCTGTTAAATGTAGGTGTAGGGTATTTATTTTATAATAGGCCAGTTGGTCTATAAAGCGCTTTACTTCTGACGTATTAAAAAAGTGCCTAGCCACATCTAACATAGCCCCCCTATACGCGTAGTAAGGAGCGTCTGAAATATACCCACCGGCTAGCACCCACAAGGGGTCTTGGGCCAGCCCAATTGTTGCTTTTTCTGGAATGAGTTGTCTTAGGGTTTGAATGCCTCTAAACAGGCCTGCAGCCGATACGCCTTGTAAGACCAACTCCTGTTCACCCACACTTAAAGTATAGGCTTCACTGACCTTATATGGGTTTTTAAGGTAAGCGCTTAGGTTTTTATTTCCTTCATGCATGGCGCTTTTTAGGGTTGGCACTTCCCAAAGAATTTTAATTTTGGTAGCACTTTTGTGTGGGTTTTTAGGATTTACCTCTAGTAGGAGTCCTGTTTTTTGAAATATTTTTTCTGCAGTGAACCTCCCTAAGTTTTTCATGACTTCACTGCTGTCTGCCACTAAAATATAGCTGTCTTTGTAAAGGGCAAAGGCCTGTTCATTTTCTTTTATTTCTAAAGGCCTAGGAATTAGACCTGCCTGTGAGAGCTCCATTTCTGGTGCTTGAACAACAATGCTTTTGTCTTGGCAGCTGCAAGTCAGTAGCATTGCAATGGCTGCGGTAATTGTGGGTTTAAAAAGAGTATTTTTCATAGGTTTGTTCTGGTTTTTATTTTAGTATTAAGGGTCCAATGACTTGTTCCCAAAGCTGGTATCCTTTCTGGTTCATATGCAGGCCATCTGAAATAAAAAGATCTTCTTTAAGGGCCTTGTTCTCCAGCATTGGTGCCCAAACATCTGCAAAGGAGACTAGACTTTTTCTATGACTAAATCTTTGAAACTTTTTATTTAATTTTAGATATTTATCTTTTAAAGACCACCTACTCAAAGAGGGTTTTACTGCAATGAGCACAATTTTTGTCTCTTTGTTATCTCTTTTAATTTTTCTGATTATTTTTTTTGTGGTGGCCAGTACTTTTCTGGGTGACACCCCTTCAAATAGGTCATTATCTCCCTCATAAATGAATACCTGTGTGGGCTTAAAGCGAGTGATTAAAGGTTTGTGAAATATCAATAAATCTTTAGCAGTAGAACCCCCAAAGCCTGTATTAATAATATTAGTATTGTTAAATACCAGCGCTAGGTTTTTCCAAAGCCTGACACTAGAACTCCCTGTAAAGACAATAGGGTTAGCGTCAAACGGAAGGTTTGCATATGTATTTTCTATGCCTTTAACTTCATCATTAAATAAATTTTGAGCCTTTGTAGAGGGGCATGTACCCAGCAAAATAACAAAAAACAAAGTAATTTTTTTCATGACATAAAATTTTAATCAAGGTACATCATTCCTAGTTTTGAAGAATTATTTTTTAGACCTATGACGTATAAAGTCTTAGTTTTGTCACATACAAGCCTATTACAGTGCTTATTTAAGATAAAACCACTTCTATGAATACAAGAAAAGCCCAGTTAGCCGCATATGACAGATTGCTCACCATTATGGATGAACTCAGAGCGCAATGCCCCTGGGACCAGAAGCAAACCATGGAAAGCCTTAGGCTCTTAACCATAGAAGAAACCTATGAACTGGCAGACGCTATTTTAGAGAATGACGTCCAAGAGGTGAAAAAGGAATTGGGAGATTTATTGCTGCATTTGGTGTTTTACGCTAAAATAGGAAGTGAGCAAAAGGCTTTTGATATGGCAGATGTGGCCAATGAAATATGTGAGAAACTCATTCATAGACACCCTCATATTTACGGAGATGTAGTGGTTGCAGATGCCGCAGAAGTCAAGAGAAATTGGGAGCAATTAAAGTTAAAAGAGGGAAAGAAAAGTGTGCTGGAAGGAGTTCCAAATGGCTTGCCAGCGCTGGTGAAAGCCTATAGAATTCAAGAAAAGGTAGCGGGTGTTGGTTTTGATTGGGAGCATCCAGAGCAGGTCTGGGAAAAAGTGCAAGAAGAACTGGAAGAATTTAATGTAGAGGTGAAAGCGCAGGACAAAGACGCCATGGAGGCAGAATTTGGTGACCTATTATTTTCCATGATTAACTACGCTAGAGCCATAGGAATTAATCCTGAAAACGCCTTGGAGCGAACCAATCAAAAATTTAAAAAGAGATTTGAGTACCTAGAGTCTAAAGCCAGTGAAAAAGGACTTTCTTTGGCAGATATGAGCTTAAAAGAAATGGATGTATTTTGGAATGAAGCTAAGAGTAGCTAAATTTTTTTTATGTCGCAAATGGCTCAAGGAGAAAGCCTATATTTGCAGCCAAATTTACAGCCTTGTTACAGCAATACACTAAAGAATTTAAATACAACCTAAGCCTTTCATTTCCAGTAATTTTAGGCTTATTAGGCCACACTTTTGTAGCCTTTGCAGACAATATTATGGTGGGTCAATTAGGGACAGCGCAATTAGCAGCGGTCTCTCTTGGAAACAGTTTTGTTTTTATAGCCATGTCCCTTGGGATTGGTTTTTCTACAGCCATTACACCCCTAGTAGCAGAATCTGATGGGGCAGGAAATACAGCTGCAGGAAAATCTGCGCTTAAGCACGGTATTGTACTTTGTACTGTCTTAGGCTTGGCCCTTTTCTTTCTTATTTTATTGGGTAAACCACTGATGTACCATATGAAACAGCCTGTGGAAGTAGTGGCGTTGGCCATGCCTTATTTAAATTTAGTCGCTTTTTCATTGGTACCACTCATTATTTTTCAAGCCCTAAAGCAGTTTTCAGAGGGCTTGTCTGAGACCAAAGCTCCTATGTATGTAACGGTCTTTGCTAACATTGTTAATATTGTCTTGAATTACTTATTGATTTATGGAACTTTTGGGTTTCCAGAAATGGGGATTGTGGGAGCTGCAGTAGGTACCTTGGTATCCAGGGTAGTGATGGTGATTCACCTTTGGTTGATCTTTAGATATAAAAAGAAATTTGCCGCATACGTTCACGGCATTAATTTTAAAATTATTGAAAAAAAGGTTCTTAAAAAAATCATTGACCTTGGCTTCCCATCTGCCCTTCAAATGTTTTTTGAAGTAGCTATTTTCACCTCTGCTATTTGGCTTAGTGGGGTCTTGGGCAAAAACGCTCAGGCGGCCAATCAGATAGCTTTAAACCTATCTAGTATGACCTTTATGGTTGGAATGGGGTTAGGGGTTGCGGCTATGATTAGGGTAGGGAACCAGAAAGGATTACAAGATTTTAAAGCGCTTAGAAGAATTGCTATGTCTATTTTTCTACTGACCTTTATTTTAGAAGTTATTTTTGCAGCCCTGTTTTTGATTTTTAGAAATCTATTGCCAACTATTTATCTGGACAACAATGACCTTATAAACGCAGCAGACAACAAAGAGGTAATTGTACTAGCTGCTCAGTTATTACTTGTAGCGGCATTTTTTCAGATATCAGATGGACTGCAGGTGGTAGTATTAGGGGCACTCAGAGGTTTTCAGGATGTAAAAATACCTACTATTATTACTTTTGTAGCCTATTGGATGATTGGTTTTCCTGTCAGTTTATATTTGGGTCTGTACACTTCTCTAGAATCTGTAGGAATTTGGTTGGGGCTTTTGGCAGGTCTGACCGCTTCTGCCATTATGCTTTATATGAGGTTTAACTACCTCACTAAAATGCATACAGAAACTAGCTTTGAGGTTTCTTAATATTAAGTATCTTTACTTTTAATGCATTTTGCAAAATCTAATTTTAATGCTTATTTGAGTAAAAAGCCATTAAATAAAACGAGTTATTAAAGTCTTAAACAAGTCTATATGGAATTTCCAAAATTTTTACTAGGAGACAACACAGATTACCCTACTGCCATTTTTATTGTACATACAGATTACCCCAGGTTTATTATCAATCTAGAAAATGATGAGGTAGAGTGGCTAGAAGACTTTTCTCCAGAAGATGAAAAAGAGTTGGAAACTGAAACCGAAATACTGGTTCAGGCAGCTACCGATTTTTACGATAGAGAAATTTCTAGATACGACCAATAAATGATTAAAAAACTGATCCAATTAGATACAGAGTTTTTTCTATTTCTAAATGGATGGGGATCTCCTACTTGGGATTCATTTTGGTTATTGCTATCAGAAAAATGGATAGGGTTTCCATTAGTGATCATATTTCTATACGGCGCCCTTTTGCAATTAGGTCCAAAAAAAACGGCTATTTCAATTGTTTTTATAGGCCTTATTATTCTTTGTTCAGACCAATTAGCTAATTTATTTAAAGAGGGGCTGGCCCGTCCAAGACCTTGTTTTGAACCTCAATTAGAAGGAATGCTTAGGCTGGTAAAAAGCAAGTGTGGTGGGGCTTATGGTTTCTTTTCTGCCCATGCAGCCAACAGTATGGGAACTGCTATCTTTATGGTCAGTCTTCTAAAAAATAAATGGAAGTGGTTTGTGTTTCCTTCTGTTGGTCTGGCTTTGCTCATTGGGTACAGTAGAATTTATATAGGGGTACACTATCCCTTAGATGTTTTATTTGGGTTTGGAGTAGGTGCTTTTTTTGCATTTCTTGGGCAGCAGATTTTTAAAGCACAAATTCTTTTAACCCCCCCAAAATTTAAAGGGTCATGATGAGTCAGAAAATTTTCATCATACTCTTATCGCTATTAGCAGCTGTATACGGGCTTGGCTTGTTTTCTGGTTTATTAGAAAATGACAGTGCTCAATTTGCAGTCATGGCCATGCGGATGGTTCAGGAGTCTGACTTTTGGTCTCTATACAAAGGGACAGCCCCTTATTTAGACAAGCCACACCTTCACTATTGGTTGGCGGCAGCTTCGTATAAAATATTTGGTATTCATGAATGGTCCTACAAGCTACCCGGCCTTTTAGCACTTTTCTTAGGGGGGTATTCTGTGTATGCCTTGGCAAAACACCTCTATAACACCCAAGTAGCTAGGGTAGCGGCACTCCTATTTTTAAGTGCCCAAACCATTGTACTCTCTGGAATAGACCTCAGAACAGACGCACTGCTCACAGGTTTTGTTGCCCTAGCGCTTTGGCAGTTTGTAGTTTTTATTTCTAAGCCCCATTGGCGTTTTATGGCAGTGGGTGCTTTGGCTACCGCTATGGCATTCTCTACCAAGGGACATTTGGCACTGGTCATGATTGTTTTTCCATTATTAGGGCACCTTTGGTTCACCAAACAGTGGCGTCTTTTACTCAGAAGAGAAACCCTTTTAGGCCTAGGTGTTTTTTTTATAGGAATAGCCCCCATTTTGTACGCCTATTACCTTCAGTTTGACCTGCACCCAGAATTGGTCATTAGAGGGAAGTCTGGGCGTTCTGGCATTTTTTTTATTCTGTGGGAGCAAAGTTTTGAAAGACTCAGTGGTGGAGGTATGGGATCTAATAGTTCAGATTATTTTTTCTTTTTTCACACTTTCCTTTGGGCCTTTCTTCCTTTTACCCCTGTGGCCATATATATGCTAATAAACAGGCTGCGTAACAGACTCCCTTCCAAGCCAGATCAGGGACTTTTATACGGACTTATAGCGGTATTTTTAATGATTAGTTTTGCCCAATTTAAACTGCCCCATTACTTAAATGCCAGTATGGGCCTTTGGGCTGTTTTGTGCGCAGGATTTCTAAATGCCAAAGGGCATAGCGCCCTTGGCTTGTGGCAAAAAGGAATCTTTATTTTATTGAGTGTTTTAAGCGCACTAGTCATATTTTGGCTGTTTCCACCCGCTTCTTTTTGGCCCTATATTCTATTTATTATTTGTTTTATAGGTTCTTATTGTTGGGTTTTTAAAGAAAAAAATAGGCCAGTAAGCCTAGTGGTTTCTGGAGTGCTTGCAGCCGTACTTTTAAATGGAGCTATGAATCTGTTTTTTTATCCTTCACTTTTACAGTATCAGGCGGGCACTCAGATGGCAAATAAAATACAATTAGACCCCAGCATAGACCCTCATCAGATTTACAAATGGGGCCATGGACATAGTTGGGCCATAGATTTTGGACTTAGAGACCCCCTAAAAATAGTAGAAACTCCTTTAGAAATAGAAGCACTTCATAAGTCTTGGCTCTATGTAAGTGCAGCGCAGTTAGCGCAGCTAAGGGGTTCTCATATTGTTTTTAACATTACTTATGCGGTACCTAAATACCGTATTACCCGCCTTAAAGCCTCTTTTTTAAACCCTGCTACCAGAGCGGCTCAGTTAGAAGAAATGTTCTTAATTTATTTAGATTAGGAAATTAGAACCCCACACTTATTACTTATAAGTTGTGCTGCCAATCACTTTAATACCCCTATCTATAGTTGCGGTTTTTTAAAATGGTAGCCCATGCCAAAGGCAGACACCACCGCCGTAATAAAGAAAAAAAGCAGGCTCATAGCAATGGCAGTTTCATAGGCCAATCCAAACCATTGGGCGCCGTATAAAAAAGTGAGTTCTCTGCTTCCTACACCTCCAATAGTAAGTGGTATTACCGCTACTATAGAAGAGAGTAAAAACACCAGTAAATAGATCCCGTAGCTTTCTGTAACTCCTAGTGATAATAAGATAAAATACGCCGCTAAAACTTGGCAGCTTTGTACCCAGGCAGATTTAAAAAAGGCAGCCCAAAAAATAGTTAGGGTGTAAGGATATATTTTTTTAACCCCAAGGTAAAATACGCCTATAGCAAGTGGTAGCATCCCCAACAGATACCACCGATAGGGAAAAAAAAAGGAATGAACAGGAATAAGAGCTAAGATCACAGCCAGTAGTAACAGAAGGAGTAATCCTGAGAGTCTGTCTAATAAAAGCACGCCAAAAAGCTTTTTGGTAGGAGTTTTAAAATGTTTTTTTATGGCATAGCCTTTATAGGCGTCCCCGCCGATACCACCAGGTAGAAACAAATTATAAAACATCCCTAAGAGGTATAATTTTAGATTATAAGCGTGAGAAATCTGTACAGAAATACTCCGCCAATAGTCTTGAAGTCTAAAGGCGGCTATTGCTTTTGAGCTCACAAAAAACAAAAATGCAATTGCTATAAATGGCCACTGTACGCCTAATAAGGTCTCTTTTACACTTTCAAAGGGTATTTTTTTGAAAATCAAATACAGCAGGGCTGCACTTATTAAGATCTTAAAAACTAAGAGTACTTTTTTCTTCATTAAAAGACTGCTTTTCTATTTTCCGCCTTGGGTGATTTTTCTCACCTTATAGGGTCTTTTGTTCTGAGATTCATAATAGGTTCTCATGAGTAATTCCATGACAATACCAATAGTAAAAAGCTGAATACCTGCAAAAATAAGCATCATTCCAAGGGTGAGTAGGGGTCTGGTTCCTATGTCTTCTCCTAGGATTTTTAAATAGACCAAATAGGCATTTACGCAAAGGCCTGCAATTATAAGAAGCACCCCTATAATACCAAAGAGGTGAATAGGGCGTTGTATGTATTTTCTAATAAACAACAGCAGCATCATGTCTGCTATTACTTTAAATACGCGCTCCAAACCGTATTTAGAAACGCCCGCGTGTCTGGCGTGATGCTTGACGGGAACCTGCTTAATTTGGGCCCCCTCTAGGTGCGCCAATAAGGTAATAAAACGGTGCATTTCTCCGTAGAGGTTTAGGTCTTTTGCTATGTCCTTATGAAATACTTTTAAGGCGCAGCCATTGTCTTTAATATCTAGTTTGGTGACCCTACGCACTAAAAAATTAGCAATTTTTGATGGAATTTTTTTAATAAGACTGTCTTTTCTCTTCTGTCTAATTCCTGTAACCAGGTCAAATTCACCACCTACTGCATAGGACAGCATCTGTGGTATGTCTGAGGGGTCATTTTGTAGGTCGCCATCCATGGTAATAATATAGGTACCTGAGGCGTAGTCTATGCCAGCAGCCAAGGCCAAACTTTGACCGTAATTTTTTTTCAATGAAATAAGGTGCACTTTATCATCTGCCATTTTATTGACCACCGCCATGGTTTGGTCAGTAGAAAAATCATCTATATAAATAATCTCATAGTCATAGCCCTCTAGACTTTCATGAATTTTTTGTGTGAGCAAACCCACATTTTCTGATTCATTGTAAAGGGGGACTACTATGGAAAGAGGTTCTTGTGTTTGAATTTTCATAGATGTTATTTAAAGCGCAAATTTACTCATTTTATAGAAAGCACTGCTATGCTTTCCTAAATGTGTCTATGGCTCTTTGTGTGGCTTGAACAGCAGTGGCGTCTCCCCTTGTAATTTCCTGCTCTAGTTGCAATAAAAGGGCTTTTACGGTGGGGTCTTTAAAGAAAGCTCTTTTAAGGCTTTCTGTCAGCTGGCTTTTCCAGCCTGAAATTTCTTGTTGTTGCCTATTGCGCTCAAAGTCACCACTCTTTTTTTGAAGGGCCACAAAGGCTTCTATTTGCTGCCATATTTCCACAATACCCGTCCCTTTTGTGGCAGAGGCCAAAAGAACTGGTGGGCTCCATCCGTTTTCTCTCCTTTGGAAGGCGTGTAAGGCTGCCTTAAAATACTGCTGTGCTTTTTTGGCCAGCGGGACTGCGTCTCCGTCTGCCTTGTTAATTAACAAGGCATCTGCCACCTCCATAATACCCCGTTTAATTCCCTGAATTTCATCGCCTGCACCAGGTAAATTTAAGAGTAAAAAGAAATCTACCATTTCATGTGCCTCCAACTCATTTTGTCCCACCCCAACTGTTTCTATCAGTATGACCTCAAACCCGGCAGCTTCACAGAGTTTAATACTGCCCCTTGTGTTTTGTGCCACTCCACCAAGACTACTAGCAGCTGGAGTGGTTCTAATATAGGCCAATTCAGTGCTGCTTAATTGGGTCATTCTAGTTTTGTCTCCTAGTATACTGCCGCCAGATTGTTTGCTGCTGGGGTCTATGGTAAGTACCCCTACTTTTTTTCCCATTCCTGTGAGCAGCAGTCCTAAAGCCTCTATAAAACTGCTTTTCCCTACACCTGGAACTCCAGAAATGGCTACCCTAATACTTTTGCCTGTATGGGAAAGAATATTTTCCATAAGGATATTGGCTTCTAAACGGTGGCTGTCTAATTGGCTTTCTAATAGGCTAATGGACCTACTTAAAGCCTGTCTGTCTCCATTTAAAAGGGGGCTTAAAAGAGGGTGACTATGGGAAGCGTTGTTGTTTTTCATAAAACACTAAGACTTGGGTGTGAAAACTCAAAGGTAGTTCTTTAGGTAGGGATTGCCTGGGAATATCCATGGTTGCTTAAAAGCACACTGCTGTTCTATGAGCACCAAATATTGTTTTTAAAAGATTTAGTAACCAATGCAGGCACACTAAATACCAAATATCTGACAGCTATACTTCTGGGCTGGTGAGCCCCACTACAAGGGCTTGTTTTTTGTTATCCGCTTTTTTAGTGTTTATTTTCTTTTAGAAGTTTAGGAAAAGCTGCTTTAAAACGTTTTAACCTTGGAATAGACACTGATCTTATATAAGGGTTATTGGGGTTTTTAACTTCGTAATCTTGGTGATAGTCTTCTGCATTATAAAATTTCTTAAAAGGTACTATTTGGGTGCTAATGGGCTTGTTATATACCTTTTCTGTTTTTAAAAAGTTGACATATTTATCAATAGTGGCTTTTTCTTCTTCATTGTTATAAAAAGCAATGGATCTGTATTGTGCACCTCTATCTGGTCCTTGTCTGTTTATGGAGGTGGGGTCATGAGAGCCAAAAAAGACCAAGACTAGGGTTTCAAAAGAAACTACTGAGGGGTCATAAGGCACCATAACTGCTTCTGCATGAGAAGTGTTGCCACTGGCTACTTCATTGTAAGTGGGATTGCTTTCTGTACCTCCTGCATAGCCAGACACTACGTCACCAACGCCATTTACAGACTCAAAAACAGCTTCTACACACCAAAAACAGCCACTGGCAAAATAGGCCTTGGCTTGCATTTTTTTAGTTTGCTGGGCTGTTAGAGATTGACTCACCAGAAAGAGTAGAATAAAACAGCTAAAAATTGAATTTGATTTTTTATACATTTTTTTTAATAAAGCGTTGTTTTAATTTTTAACTCCTGGCTGTGTCATGGTAAAACCTTCTTTTTCTTTGGCGGCGGTTACCATCTCTTTTACTTCTTTAAGTAGTGCTTTTGCGTCATATATAATACCGTCTTTTACGGTGTATGTAACACCGCCCTTTCTCTCTACTTTATTGTCTTCTGTAAGCGTTATGGCGCCTGTGCCATATAGTACTTGAAGGTTTTGAAGGGGGTTTTCTTCTACAATGACAAAATCTGCTAATTTTCCTATTTCTACACTTCCAAGAAGGTCTGCCATTCCAAGGGCCTCTGCACCGTTTAAGGTAGCAGATCTAATTACTTCTAGCGGGTGAAAGCCAGCCTCTCTTAAAAGCTCTAGTTCTCTAATATAGGCAAAACCGTAGAGTTGGTAAATAAAACCAGAATCTGAACCTGTAGTGACCCTGCCACCTCTATTTTTGTACTCATTGATAAAGGTCATCCACAATTGGTAGTTTTTTCTCCATGACACCTCTTGTTCTGTTCCCCAATTGTGCCAATAAGAACCGTGAGATATCTTACTTGGTTCATAGAACTTCCAAAGAGAAGGGAGGGTGTAGTCTGAATGCCATTCTGCTGTTCTGGCCCTTTGTAAGTCTCTATTGGCCTCATATATATTGAAAGTAGGGTCTATAGTAAAGTCTAAGGCAATGAGCTCATTCATTACATTATTCCAATGTTCTGAATAGGGAGCGGCTGCTTGTTCCCAAAGTTTTCCTGCACTTTCAAAACGGTGTTGCTCATTCTGATAGTTGTAATCTAATGGGTAGTCTTGGACCGTTCTGTCTGTAAAAAGTGCCTCTGGCAACCCGTACCAGTGCTCCATACTGGTGAGTCCTGCCCTAGCAGAATTTAGTACATTCCAACGCGCTACGTCTGTCTGTGCGTGGTGGCAGGCAGAGCGCAGACCCAATCTTTTGTTTTCTTCTAAAGCTGCCTGCATGATTTCTGGCGATGCACCAAAAAGTTTAATACCATCGGCTCCAGATTTTGCATTGTTTCTTACCCATTCAACAGCCTTTTCTGGACTGCTAATTTCCTGCTTACTTCCAGATCCAAATCCAGTATAAGCAAAAATTCTGGGTGCTACAATACTATTTTTTTCAGACCTTCTCTTTAGGTCCAGGGCAAATTCTAGTCCTCTACCTGAGGGTTCTCTTACACTGGTAACTCCGTGGGCCATCCAGAGTCTAAATACATATTCTGGCTCTGCTCCCTGTGAAATACCGCCAATATGACCGTGCATGTCTATAAAGCCTGGTAATAAATACATACCGGTACAGTCTAATTCTTTTCCACCTGCTTTTAAAACGGGCCTTCTACTTTCGTCAATAGCCACGCCTGGGTAACCCACTACACTTATTTTGGTAATTTTATTTCCCTCTACTACAATGTCTATGGGTCCCTGTGGGGGTGCTCCATTCCCATTAATAAGGGTCACACCTCTAATTATAAGTTGCTGGTGGGGGCCATCTCCTGCAGCTGACTGTGCCATAGCAAAGCCAGAGAGTAAGAAAGCTAAAATAAATGTGAGTTGTTTTTTCATGGGTTGGTTTTTACTTGCTTATTTGGTTAACACCCAGCTTCCTTCTTTTAAAAGAGGTTCTGCCTGCTTGTATTTTAGTATTTTTTGTTCTCCGCTCATGACGTGCTGCACGGTTACCTTGTCATTCCTGCCAATTTTAGCATGTTCTCTTACTATGGTTTCTGTGATCTGCGGTCTGCCTGATTGGTTCTGACTTGCGGCCCTGCTTTTGGCTGCCATTTCATCTACATTTGGAATTTCTTCCTTAGTGGTCTGCAGCGCTTCTTTTGTCCTTCGTTGTCCTCTGGCTTCTTGAATTTGATTGGAGCTCTCTACTGGTAACTCCCCTTTGTATAGAAAAGAAACAATGTCTTTGTTTACCCGCTCTAACATGCCTTTAAAAAGTTCAAAGGCTTCAAATTTATAAATTAATAGGGGATCTTTTTGCTCGTGTACGGCTAGCTGTACTGATTGTTTTAGCTCATCCATTTTCCTTAAATGAGTTTTCCATGCTTCGTCTACCATCGCCAGGGTAATATTCTTTTCAAAATCTGTGATGAGTTGTTTTCCTTCACTCTCATAGGCTTTGGTCAAATCTGTTACCACATTGAGTGTTTTAATGCCGTCTGTAAAGGGCACTACAATGCGTTCAAATTTATTGGTCTGGTCTTCGTATACATTTTTAATGACCGTAAAGGCAGTCTGGCTGCTGCGCTGCATTTTATTTTGGTAGTGGGCTAGGGCAGCATTGTATGTTTTTCTAGTGAGCCCTTGTTGGGTTTCTTTTTGGAATTCGTCCTCAGAAAAGGGTGCAATCATTCCAAAATATTTAATGAGTTCAAATTCAAAATTTTTAAAGTCACTGGCTGCTTTATTGTCCTGTGTAATGATTTCACAGGTGTCATAAATCATATTGGCAATATCTAATTTTAAACGCTCTCCTTGTAAGGCATGTCTCCTTCTTTTGTAGACCACCTCTCTTTGTGCATTCATGACGTCGTCGTATTCTAAGAGACGTTTTCTGACTCCAAAGTTGTTTTCTTCTACTTTTTTCTGGGCTCTTTCAATGGATTTAGTCATCATAGAATGCTGAATCACTTCTCCTTCTTCTAATCCCATTTTATCCATGAGTTTGGCTACCCTGTCTGATCCAAATAGGCGCATGAGATTGTCTTCTAAGGAAACGTAGAATTGTGAGCTTCCTGGGTCTCCTTGTCTTCCGGAGCGTCCTCTTAACTGTCTGTCTACACGTCTAGAGTCATGTCTTTCTGTTCCTACAATGGCTAAACCTCCAGCGCCTTTAATCTCTTCAGCCAGTTTAATGTCCGTTCCCCTTCCTGCCATATTGGTGGCAATGGTTACGACTCCTGCATTACCAGCTTCCGCCACAATGTCTGCCTCTTTTTTATGTAATTTGGCATTTAATACATTGTGCGGCACTTTTCTAATGGTGAGCATTCTGGAGAGTAATTCAGAAATTTCTACAGAAGTAGTTCCAATAAGTACAGGTCTTCCTGCTGAAGAGAGTTTGGATACCTCTTCTATAATAGCATTGTATTTTTCTCTTTTTGTCTTGTAGATGAGATCTTCCTTATCTGCTCTAGAAATAGCCCTATTGGTGGGGATTTCCATAACATCTAATTTATAAATTTCCCAGAATTCTCCAGCCTCCGTAATGGCGGTTCCTGTCATTCCAGCTAACTTCTTATACATTCTAAAGTAGTTCTGCAAGGTTACCGTGGCAAATGTCTGAGTAAGAGCCTCAATTTTTACATTTTCTTTGGCTTCAATGGCTTGGTGTAAACCGTCTGAATACCTTCTGCCGTCCATAATCCTTCCGGTTTGCTCATCTACAATCATGACTTTGTTGTCCATGACTACATATTCTACGTCTTTCTCAAATAGGGTGTAGGCTTTTAGGAGTTGATTTAGGGTGTGTATGCGTTCACTCTTTATTGAGAAGTCCTTGAATAGGGTGTCTTTTTGTATGGCTTCTTCTTCTATTTCTAGGCCTTTATTTTCAATTTTGGCAATTTCAGATCCAATATCTGGGAGCACAAAGAATTCTTGGTTTTGTTCTCCAGAAATATAGGATACCCCTTTTTCTGTGAGCTCTATCTGGTTGTTTTTCTCTTCTATTACAAACCACAATTCTGCATCTACCTCTGGCATTTGCTTGTTGTTGTCTTGCATATAATAATTTTCAGTTTTTTGAAGCAATTGTTTAATTCCTTCTTCACTTAAAAACTTTATAAGGGCTTTATTTTTAGGCAGGCCTCTGTGTACTCTAAGCAGTAAAAAACCGCCTTCTTTGTCATTGCCAGCTGCAATGAATTTTTTAGCTTCCACTAATACGCCGGTGAGGTAATGTCTTTGTTGGCTTACTATATCTGAAACTTTTGGCTTTAATTCATTAAATTCATGTCTGTCTCCTTCTGGCACTGGTCCAGAGATAATGAGGGGTGTACGGGCATCGTCCACAAGGACAGAATCTACCTCATCTACAATAGCAAAATTTGGAGCACGTTGCACTAAATCTGTTGGGCTGTGCGCCATATTGTCACGTAGGTAGTCAAAGCCAAATTCATTGTTGGTTCCGTAAGTAATATCTGCTTCATAAGCGCCCCTTCTTCCTGCAGAATTTGGCTGGTGGTGGTCTATGCAGTCAATACTCATTCCGTGAAATTCAAATAAAGGGGCCATCCAGGCACTATCCCTTTTAGCCAAGTAATCATTTACGGTCACTAAGTGCACCCCTCTTCCACTAAGAGCATTTAAATATACAGGTAGGGTGGCTACTAAAGTTTTCCCTTCTCCTGTGTGCATTTCTGCAATTTTTCCTTGGTGTAGGGCTATGCCTCCAATGAGTTGTACATTGTAATGCACCATGTCCCACTTTACTTTCTTTCCTGCTGCGTCCCAGCTGGTATCCCAGATTGCCTGAGTGCCTTGTATGGTTACATAGTCTTTTTGTGCGGCTGTTTTTCTATCTGATGGATTGGCAGTCACGGTTATTTGCGCATTGTGAACAAACCTTTTAGCTGTTTCTTTTACCACGGCAAAGGCTTCTGGAAGTATATCTTCTAGAATTTTTTCTGTAATGCGGTACTGTTCTTCTTTGAGGGCGTCTACTTGATTGTAAGTGCTCTCGTTTTTGTCTATGTCTGTTTCTATTAACGCTTGCTCTTGAAGACTTTCTATCTCCTCTTGAATGCCCTTAGTGGCATCTTGAATTTTGTCTCTAAAAAAATCTGTTTTTGCCCTAAGCTCGTCGTTGTTTAAAGACTCTAGTTCTTTTTCAAAAGAAATTATTTTATCTACTAGGGGTTGTAGCGCAGTGACGTCTTTCTTTGCTTTATCTCCTACAAATACTTTAAGTACGTTATTTATAAAACTCATATGCTTTTTTCTATGTGCCTGGGCACTCAATGATATACTACAGTGTGTTTAAAGCATAAATTTTACAAAATTCATGCCGATGTGTTTTTTGTCATGTTTCATGACATAACCCTTCAAAAATAAGCAAAAAAAAAGCCTCCGTAGAGACTTTTTTAAAGGGAAATCTAATTTTATTAAATTTCTTTTTTATTTAGTATTCATCCTCATTCCAGAGGTAATCTTCATCTGTTGGATAATCAGGCCAAATCTCATCAATAGATTCATAAATCTCACCACCTTCTTCTTCCATAGACTGTAGGTTTTCTACCACCTCTAATGGAGAACCCGTTCTAATGGCGTAATCTATTAATTCATCTTTTGTTGCAGGCCAAGGGGCGTCACTTAAATAAGAAGCTAATTCTAATGTCCAATACATAGGATTCTAATTTAGATATTTTTGCAAAAGTAAATTTTAAACTAGAATACACAAGTTATTTTAAGTTTAAATTAAATATTTTATTAATTTTAAAAGGGGACCCTTGTTGCTTTCTGCGCGTACTATTTTTCTGGCAGCCATTTTTCTTCTTTAATCTGGCTATTTTTAGCGGCATATCTGGAGAGTACAAAGAGGTAGTCTGAAAGCCTGTTTAAATATTCTAATACACTGTGGTCTAAGGGCTGCTTTTCATGAAGCGACACCACCAAACGTTCTGCTCTTCTGCTCACAGTTCTAGCTAAATGACAATAAGAAATAAAAGGACTACCGCCAGGTAGTATAAAGTGGGTGAGGGGTGCTAGCTGCGTTTCCATTTGGTCTATGGCATGCTCTAAGCTTTCTGTTTTAGAGATGTCTATAGCTTTTGGTGGCGCCTCTTTTAGCGTGGGGTTTGCTAGAATAGCACCAATTTCAAAGAGTTCTTTTTGTATGGCTATCACTTGTAACTTTTGACTCTCAATGGCTTTTTCTTCCCTTAAAAGACCCATCCAGGAATTTAATTCATCTAAGGTGCCATAAGCGTCTATACTTAAATCATTTTTTCCTACGCGTTTTCCATTGAATAAGCTTGTCATGCCCTGGTCTCCTGTTTTAGTGTAAATTTTCATAGCGTTTTCCTAATTTAGGATTGATACATCTTAATTTATATTGGACCTTGTAATCAGAGGATTTAAAAGAAATTTTTGCTCATTTTTAGCTTTTATCTCCAAGGGCTTTTAAAAAGAATAAAATGTTCTTTTTCTTGATTTTTTTTAATAAAAATAAGGCCAAAACTCCAAAAATCTATGCTTATTTGTATCTTTTTATCTTGAATAAGGCTACTCCAACATTGCTCACTTAGCTTGTTTTTGTGAATATCTGAAATAAAAAAGCAATGATCATTTGGGTTGTTAAAAGTATTTTTAAAGCACTCTTTATCTGCGCCCTCTAAAACGCTCACTGCTATGCTAAAGTCTTTTAAATAGTTTTGCACCGCGTTTAAATATACGCCTAAAGTACTTGTCTTGTTCACTTTGTGTATGCATAAACAAAGCAGTTTAAACACAAAGGGAGAGTGAACGGAATGAGGGTCTTTTGCCTTCCAAAGGTATTTTAAATAAGCAATAAATGGCAAAGGAATCATCATTAGCCTTCAATTTTTGCAGCCAGATCAAACCATCTTAGGGTTTGAATTTCTAAGGTTTCGATCAGTGCTTTTAAGGCTAATGAACGCTGCTCTATCACGGATATTTCTAGACCTTCTTCTAAAAAACTTTTTTCCAAAGCTATCTTTTCTTTCTCTAGACTGCGAATTTTTGACTCTAATTGCTGATACTCTTTTTGCTCGTTATAAGAAATTTTCTCCTTTGGAGCTAATGATTCTTTAGCTCTGGGCCCACTAAATTTTTGAATGCTTTTTTCGTTGGTGTTTTTGGCTCCTTGGGCCAATACCTGTTCTTGTACCATGTCTCCACTGTCTTCATAAGACCTAAAGTCTGAATAATTTCCTGGAAAATCTTCAACTTCTCCATCACCTCTAAAAATAAAAAGATGGTCCACAATTTTGTCCATAAAATAACGATCATGGGACACTACTAAAAGACAGCCTGGGTAATCTAAAAGGAATGATTCTAGTACATTGAGTGTTACAATATCTAAGTCATTAGTAGGCTCATCTAGGATTAAGAAATTTGGGTTTTGAATGAGTACCGTACATAGGTATAGTCTTTTGCGTTCTCCACCACTTAGTTTTTCTACAAAGTCATATTGTTTTTTTCTATCAAATAAGAAACGTTCTAAAAGCTGTTGTGCAGAAATTTGCTTTCCTTTTTTTAAGGGAATGTAGTCTCCAAATTCTCTAATGACATCTATGACTTTCTGTCCTGATTTTTGCGTTATTCCCGTTTGGGTATAGTAACCAAATTTAATGGTGTCACCTACCACAATCTTACCACCATCTAGAGTCTCCTTTCCTGTAATGATATTTAAGAAAGTAGATTTTCCAGTACCGTTCTTACCAATAATTCCAATGCGCTCTCCTTTTAAAAAATTGTATTCAAAACCTTTTAAAATAGTGAGCTCATTAAAAGATTTATGAAGCTTATGGCATTCTAAAACTTTAGATCCCATTCTTTCCATGTCAATCTCTAATTGGACTTCATGATCTTCTCTTCTTTTACTTGCCCTAGACTTTATCTCTGCAAAGTCATCTATTCTTGACTTGGATTTTGTAGTTCTGGCCTTTGGTTGGCGGCGCATCCATTCTAATTCTTTCTTAAATAACCTCTTAGATTTATGCTGTTCTACCTGCTCTTGTGAAATTCTAGCTTCTTTTTTCTCTAAGTAATACGCATAGTTTCCTTTGTAGGTAAACAATTCTCCTTGGTCTAGTTCTACAATTTCATTACATACTCTTTCTAAAAAATAACGGTCGTGGGTGACCATAAATATGGTAATGCTCTCCTTGGCAAAATAGGCTTCTAACCATTCAATCATTTCTAAATCCAGATGGTTGGTGGGCTCATCTAAAATGAGTAAGTCTGGTTTGTTGAGCAGTGCATTGGCTAAGGCCAATCTCTTTCTTTGCCCTCCAGAAAGAGTAGAGACCTTGACGCTTAAGTCATCTAGCTTAAGTTTAGAAAGTATTTGTTGGTATTGGCTTTCAAAATCCCAAGCTTGAAGCCTGTCCATGGCATCAAAAGCTTGTTGGTATTTATCTGCGTCTTCCATGTTGTGAAGCGCTTTCTCGTAGTTGGCAATAGCCTTTAATACTTCGCTGTCAGAGGCTAAAATGCACTCTTCAATGGTAGAGTCTTCTGGTAAATGAGGCTCTTGAGACAAGAAAGAAACCTTGAGACCATTTCTGTAATTTACCATTCCATTGTCTGGACTGTCTGTACCTGAAAGAATATTTAATATGGCTGATTTTCCACTTCCATTTTTGGCAATTAGGGCAATTTTTTGGTCTTTGTTTACGCCAAAAGAAAGGTTTTCAAATAGCACCAGTTCGCCATAAGATTTACTTATATTTTCTACACTCAGAAGGTTCATAAAGCGGTTCTATTTATCAGATTCATTTCTGCGCCACAAAGGTAAACTTCTAATGAGTAAAGCTGCTATGATCGGGAAAAATAAGAGATCAAATTTTTGTATGCCTAAAATATGGATAAAAGCGGTAGATATGAGAGATAGAACCATCAGTTTTGATAGGGTGCTGTTAAAAATCCCAGTGTTTGTATGCTTAGAAAACAATAGGAGCCAGGCTAGGGGAGAAGCCCAAAGAAGGTTGTAGTTTTGCTTCATGGGGTCATGGTCAGAAAAAAACCAAAGCCCCATGAGTAGAAGACTTACTAGCCCTGTACATCCAAAAAGCACCACATCTAGATATCTAGCAGGAACACCTGCAAATAACCCATACAGACTTATGGTTATTGTAATTAACAAGATAAAGAGACTCCAAAAAGCGGGAGTTTTCCATAATTCTGGTTCGATACTTGCTTTTTCTATCGCTTTATAGGCCATTCGCTCCTCTTTAACAAAGGGGCTGCCATTTATTTGGTAGTTACTTAATTGTTCTGATAAATAGAAAGGTAGAAACTGGTAATCTTTAAATTTAATTTTTTTATCTATTTTAGAACCTAGCAGCATATTTATTCCCAACATGGACCACTCATTAGGGCCTAAATTTTCTTTGAGGAGTGTTCTAAAAGTACTGCTGTCATTTTGTGGTTTATGAAGTTTTGTGATTTGCGGTAAAATAGCGGGATCTTCAATAAGGTCTCTAATTTTTGTAGCGCAATTGTTATAAAAAAAGTCATACGCGTAGTCTCTGTTTTCTGGCTTAAAATTTGATTCTAAGAAATTAAAAAAGCGGTCTTTGGATACGGCATCTAAAGAGAGTAGCTGCTCTTTTACATCTCTTTCTTCCCTTTCATATTCAAATAAAAAATCATTAAAATATTGTCTCCCTAGTGAATAAGTAAGCTTTCCTTTCACAAAATTGGTGTAAAAGTTAGGGGCATAAAAATCAAAAATTCCGTAGTTGTATATAATGTCTAAACCTAACAATGGGTCTTTTACCCTAATAGCTGAATGCCCAAAAGAGGCGTATAAATCTGTGCCAGGCTCACAGGTTAAGATACTTATAGCTGCATACTCACTAAGTTTTAAATCTTGTGCCATGCTTGTTTTTGTAAAAAAAAGCGCAAAAATGATCAATAAAATAGAACGAATTCTCATAAAAGGGTTTCAAATATTTTGGTAAAGATATTAAAATCCCATTTCTGAGCGCTATGATGTGTGACTCCTCTTAAAATTGTATTTTAGTGGCGTGAAAATATTAAGAGCCCAAATACCCAATCTCATAACTGCTTTAAACTTGCTTTCTGGCTGTATAGCTGTAATTGCTGTTTTAGAATACAATCTTTTATTAGCAGCCTTTCTGGTAGTACTAGGAATTATTTTTGATTTTTTTGATGGCTTTGCAGCTCGTTTGCTTCATGTGAAAAGCGAATTAGGCAAACAATTAGATTCTTTGGCAGATATGATTACCTCTGGATTGGTTCCTGGTTTGGTGATTTATGTTTTATTAAACAGCCAAGCTTTACCTATTTACGATGTATTGGTTTCAGATCCACTTCCTTTAATTGGTTTGCTTATCCCTGTAGGAGCCGCCTACAGGCTGGCTAATTTTAATCTAGACGAACGTCAGTCAGAACAGTTTATTGGCTTACCTACTCCAGCTAACGCACTCTTGGTACTCTCTGTGCCCTGTATGTTGGCCTATCCTACTGTAGATGGTTTAGATACATTTTTGCTATCGCCCTATTTTTTAACAGCACTTACTGTATTTTGTACCCTAATTATGAACTTACCTATCCCACTTTTTTCTTTAAAGTTTAAAAATTATGGGTGGCGTGGTAATCAGATTAGATACGGTTTTTTAGTCATTAGTGTCTTTTGGATCTCTTTGTGGCATTTTACAGGATTGGCTTTTGTGATTTTGAGCTATGTACTTAGCGGCCTCATTATAAAAAAGGAATGATGGCGCTAAATTATTTAAAAAGGCTCTTAGGACTTTCTAAAAGTCTAACTTCTTTTTTCTCAGTTCAAAATTCTGTCCTAAATACACTTTTCTAACCATTTCATCTTGGGCTAAGTCTTCTGGAAGTCCTGCCTTTAAAATACCCCCTTCAAACATTAGGTAAGACCTTTCTGTAATGGCTAGTGTTTCCTGAACATTGTGGTCTGTAATAAGAATGCCAATATTTTTTTCCTTTAATTGTGCTACAATTCTCTGAATGTCTTCTACAGCCACAGGATCTACTCCTGCAAAAGGCTCGTCTAAAAGGATGAATTTAGGGTCTGTGGCCAAAGCTCTGGCTATTTCTGTTCTCCTTCTTTCTCCTCCAGATAAAAGATCTCCCCTATTTTTTCTAATATGGCCCAAACTAAACTCATCAATCAATGACTCCATTTTCAGGGTCTGTTCTTTTTTTGTGAGTTTGGTGAGTTGCAATACACTCATGATGTTTTGTTCTATACTGAGCTTTCTAAACACAGAAGCTTCCTGGGCTAAGTACCCAATGCCACTTTGAGCTCTTTTGTACATGGGGTAATTAGTAATATTGGTGTTGTCTAGATGAATGGAACCTCCATTGGGTTTAATAAGGCCTACAATCATATAAAATGAAGTAGTTTTTCCAGCACCATTAGGACCTAGTAATCCCACAATTTCTCCCTGATTTACCTCTAACGAAATTCCTTTTACAACCTCACGGCCGCGGTATGATTTCATGATATTGGTAGCGCTTAATTTCATATACTATTCTTATATAGCGTAAAGCTATGATTTATTTTGTTTCACTGAGTTCTTCCCAGTATTCGTAGGCCCTTCTTAGGTGTGGCACTACAATGGTTCCCCCAACAAGAGTTGCTATACCAAGGGTTTCCATCACTTCTTCATGGGTAGCACCTGCCTTGGCAGAACCTTCTAAATGGTATTTAACGCAGTCATCGCAGCGCAGTACTGCAGATGCTACAAGCCCTAGTAATTCTTTAGTTTTAACGTCTAGCGCTCCTGCCGCGTAAGCCTTGGTGTCTAAATTAAAAATACGCTTAATAAGTGTATTTTTATCTGCTAATATTTTGTCATTCATCTGAGCTCTATACTCATTAAATTCACTTACTTTATTTTGCATTTTTCCGCATTTTTTTTAGGTCTCTTTTAACTACAATTCTAGAAATCACAATACTTATTTGATATAATATCATGATAGGTACCGCCACTACAATTTGGCTGGCAACGTCTGGCGGGGTAATAATGGCAGAGAGAATTAATACCACTACTAAAGATATTTTTCTATATTTTTTTAATATTTCTGGTGTGACTAAACCAATTTTAGTGAGGAAGTACACTATGATGGGCAACTCAAAAATAAGCCCACATGCCAGCACAGAAGCTCTAACAGTAGCTACGTAAGAATTTAAGTCAATGTCATTAAATACCTCTTTACTCACAGAATAACTTCCTAGGAAATTAATAGAAAGTGGGGCTACAATATAATAGCCAAAGAGCACTCCTGAAAAGAATAAAAAAGAAGCAACAAATATAAAACCACGGGCATTTTTTCTTTCAATTTCTCTGAGGCCTGGGCCTACAAACCTCCATATTTCATAAAGCACATATGGGAAGCCTAAAATAAGACCTGCCCAAATAGAGGTCCATATGTGAGCGGAAAACTGCCCGGCCATTTCCCTACTTTGAATTCTAAACAACGGCTCTGTGCTGCAGAAAGCGTCACTAAAGCCAAAACGCTGGGAGAGGTTGCAAAACATTTTATAAGTGGGGAAATCCGGTTTTTTTGGACCAAATAAAACAGTCTCAAAAATAAAGTCTTTCATAAAAAACGCAACGGTTCCTATAATTAAAACCCCCATGGTAGCCCTAATGAGGTGCCATCTTAACTCTTCAAGATGATCTAAAAAAGACATCTCATTGACATTTTTATTCTTTTTCATTAAACAATTCCTTCTTGAATTAGATTGTGTAAATGTACCACCCCTGCGTAATGGTTATTCTCTGTAGCTAGGAGCTGTGTGATGTGGTTTTCTTGCATTATTTTTAAAGCAGCTACAGCAAGGTTGTCTACCTCAATAGTCTTTGGTTGGCTGCTCATAATATCTGAGGCAGTTAAATTTCCAATATTTTCATAGGTATTTAACATCCTCCTAATGTCACCATCCGTCACTACTCCAACCAGCTTCTCTCCGTCTATGACGGCTGCAGCTCCAAGTAATTTTTTAGATATTTCCATAATCACTTCTTTAACGGGCGTATGGAGTGATACTTGAGGTTTGGCATTGTTTTTTACTATATCTCCAACTCTTAAATACAGTTTTTTTCCAAGAGATCCACCTGGGTGGTATTGAGCAAAGTCTTTAGAATTAAAACCTTTTAACTCTAAAAGGCACACAGCTAAGGCGTCACCCATGACCAATTGAGCGGTGGTGCTTGTAGTAGGGGCTAAGTTATTTGGACATGCTTCTTGCGCTACAGTAGTATTGAGCACATAATCTGCATGAAGCGCTAAAAAGGATTGGGTGTTACCAGTGATGGCAATTAAAGGATTATTAGCTCTTTTTAGAAGTGGCACTAAAACTTTAATTTCTGGCGTATTCCCACTTTTTGAAATACAAATAACACAATCTTCATTCTGTATAGTCCCTAAATCTCCGTGTATGGCATCTGCAGCATGCATAAAAATAGCAGGAGTCCCAGTAGAGTTTAGGGTAGCTACAATCTTGCTGGCTATTATGGCGCTTTTTCCAATTCCAGTAATTACAACCCTCCCTGAAGCTTTAAACAAGGCGTTTACTGCATTTTCAAATTCATCATTTAGCAATGGAATTAATGCGTCTAATGCATCTCTTTCAATTTGAAATGTTCTAATGGCACTCTGTAAAATTTTTGATTTGAGATTCAAAGGAAAAATATTTTTTATGGTTCTTTTTCTAAAAGAATGTATTATATTTAATTTGACAAAATTACATTAAAGTTACCTATACGAGGTGTTTTTCAACTGCAAATAATATACGAAAAATACCTAATTACATGAAAGTCACCTATACGAGGTGTTTTTCAACTGCTCATAATATATGAAAAATACCTATCCCAAATAATGATAGAACAATCTTATGGCTAATAATGATTATGACTTGCGCGCAGCCCTGAAACAATTTTTTGGTTTCTCGGAATTTAAAGGACGTCAAGAAGAGGTGATACAAAATGTGTTAGCAAAGAGAAATAGTTTTGTAATTATGCCTACAGGAGGTGGAAAGTCCATGTGCTACCAGCTTCCCGCCTTATTACAAGAGGGTACTGCTATTGTGGTGTCTCCCCTTATTGCACTGATGAAAAACCAGGTAGACGCCATTAGAGGGGTTTCTTCCAATCCTGGAGTGGCGCATGTTTTAAATTCTTCACTCACCAAATCAGAAATTAAACAAGTAAAAAGTGATGTCATTAATGGAATTACAAAGCTTTTATATGTAGCGCCAGAGTCTCTTACAAAAGATGAGAATGTAGCCTTTTTAAAAGAAGTTATTATCTCGTTTGTAGCGGTAGATGAGGCCCATTGTATTTCTGAATGGGGACATGATTTTAGACCAGAATACAGAAATTTACAACGTATTATCAATAGGCTGGGAGACGCTATTCCTATTATAGGATTAACGGCAACCGCTACGCCAAAAGTACAAGAAGATATTATTAAAAACCTTGGAATTTTAGATGCAACGGTTTTTAAATCCTCTTTTAATAGGCCTAATTTATTTTACGAAGTAAGACCCAAAACTCAGAATGTAGAAGGTGATATTATCAGGTTTGTAAAGCAAAACGCTACAAAATCTGGTATTATATATTGCCTAAGTAGAAAAAAAGTAGAGGAATTAGCACAGGTATTACAGGTTAATGGTATAAGTGCAGTGCCCTATCACGCTGGTTTTGACACTAAGACAAGATCTAGATATCAAGACATGTTCCTTATGGAAGAGGTAGATGTTGTAGTGGCTACTATTGCTTTTGGTATGGGAATAGACAAGCCAGATGTACGGTATGTGATACACCACGATATTCCTAAAAGTATTGAAAGCTATTACCAAGAAACTGGCCGCGCCGGAAGAGATGGAGGAGAGGGACATTGCTTGGCCTTTTACTCCTATAAAGACATAGAGAAGCTAGAGAAGTTTATGGCAGGAAAGCCTGTTGCAGAGCAGGAAATTGGCAATGCATTATTACAAGAAATAGTGGGCTTTGCAGAAACTTCCATGTCTAGAAGAAAATTTATTCTCCATTATTTTGGAGAGTATTTTGACGAGATAAATGGTGATGGGGCAGACATGGATGACAATACCAGAAACCCTAAGGCTAAGGAGGAAGCTGGCCCCTCTGTTTTAAAACTATTAGAGGTAGTAAAAAGCACTAATGAGAAGTTTAAGTCTAAAGAAATTGTAAAAGTACTTGTTGGAAAAGCAAATGCTCTAATCAGTTCTCATAGAACAGATGAGAAATCTTTCTTTGGAATAGGTGCAGATAGAGAAAAAGAATATTGGATGGCTTTGGTGAGACAAACTTTAGTAGCTGGTTATTTAAAAAAAGAAATTGAGCAATACGGTATTTTAAAACTCACTCCACAAGGCCTAGATTTCATTGAAAACCCCACGCCTTTTTTAATGACCAAAGACCATGTTTACAATGCAGCTGCAGACAATGCCATTGTGAGTGCTGCCAAAGCAGCAGCAGGCATAGCAGATGAGACACTCTATAAAATTCTGAAATCTCTTGTGGTTTCAGAAGCTCAAAAACTTAAGGTGCCCCCTTATGTTATTTTTCAAGAGTCTTCTCTTCAAGATATGGCTTTAAAATATCCATTAAGCCATGAAGAACTATTAAATATTCATGGGGTAGGAGAGGGAAAAGCCAAAAAATATGGCATTCCTTTTTTAGCAGCTATAAGCTCATATGTGTCCGACAATGAAATATATAGGCCTCAAGACTTAGTGGTTAAAAGTACCGGAGCAAATTCTGGTCTTAAATTGTACATCATACAAAATATAGATAGAAAGCTCCCCATAGATGACATTGCCAAGGCAAAAGGGCTTTCTTTAGGAGACCTCATTAAGGAGATGGAACAGATCGTATTTTCTGGCACCAAATTGAATCTAGGGTATTGGATAGATGAAATTTTGGACGAAGATCAGCAAGAAGAAATTCACGATTATTTTATTCGGTCAGAATCTGATCTTATTGAATTTGCTCTAGAGGCCTTTGATGGTGAATACGACGACGACGAGCTCAGACTCTACAGGATTAAATTTATTAGTGAGGTAGCTAATTAAGACTTTAAGTCAGATAGCTTTAAGACCATTCCATAAACCACACCGAAACTATTTAAACAACCACAGCCTCTTCTATAGTAATCTCTAAAGTTTGTGAGTCAAAGCTAGCCAAAGCGCCAATGGGTAATGTACAATTGTCTGGCACATGACCAAAAGAAAGGCCGTAAGCTGATGGTAGCTCCATCCCTTTTATTCTATTTTCTATCACTTCTTTAAGTGTGAAATTTTTATCACTTTTTATTTGATCACAACCCGCACAAACTCCAAAAGCTATTCCTGCAGCATTTATAAATGTTTTTGTTGCCAGTAGCTGGGTGAGCATTCTGTCTATTCTGTAAGGTTTTTCTTCTACATCTTCCAAACAGACGATAGCGTCAGTAAAATCAATTTCATAAGGGGTTCCTATGAGGGCACAAATAAGGGTCAGACTCCCGCCTACTATCTTACCTTTTGCTACTCCAGGATAAATGGTATAGCGCTCGTATTCTGTATTTTGCTCATAAGCGGTACTTTCTAGTGATACAGGTTTAATAAGGACAGCTGCCTGGGTGTTCATTATAAGTGTTTCAATACATGACTGTGCATACTTATTTTCTAAAGTAGTTCCAACTGGCCCGTGAAAACCTATTAGGCCGGTTTTTGTTAGAATAGCTTGAAGAAGTGCTGTAATATCTGAAAAGCCTAAAATAATCTTTGGGTTATTTTTTATAACATGATAATCTAATAAGTCTAAAATTCTAGTGCAGCCATAACCACCTCTGACACACAAAATGGCGTTTACTGCCGTATTTGCAAATAGCTCATTTATGTCTTTGGCGCGCTGCTGATCCGTGTTGCTAAAGTATCCGTATTGTCCAATACGCCCCGTTTGGAAGACTTTAAAGCCAGATTGCTCAAGAAAAATTACTATTTGGATTAGTTTTTCATCACCCACAGCAAAACCAGGGGCTGCAAGCCCAATGGTATCACCAATTTTTAATTTTTTAGGAATTATAGTTTGTTTTGAGCTTGCTATCCTTGAAGAGGTATTGGCCAATAGGGTAGCGGCTCCAAAAGAGAGAAGCCCAGCCATAAAAGATCTTCTTTTTATCATGTAATGTTAGGGCTTTACAAGCTCGTTTTCTTTAGATTTTGATAGTTGTTTTATAATCTTTTTAATGGCATTCTCAATAGATTTTTCAGGTTCTATAACATTATAACTGCCCCAAAAATCTGGATCTGAGAAACCAATGGCTTCATCTGTCAAAATCATAGAGGTTTTCATTAAATCTTTTCTTTTAGGTAGGCTAGCTCTGTCTGTATTTTCCCAATCTGTAACAGCCATTTCACAATTTAAACTGTAAACTGAGTTAAAGAGCCTGTCATCCCAATCAATTTTAAATTCTAATATTAAATTGCTATACCCGTAGTACCATTTATTATTTTTTTCTCTATAATCTACCCTGTAATCTACTTGGGTGGGCCATACGTTGGCATTTTTAGGTTTGCGTTTTACAAAGAGACTAGCAGCTGCCTTAGCATCTGTTAAGTCTAAGGAAAAAATAGCAGTGGTCAGTATTTTATTTTCAACGTCTATATATAGAGCACCTTTAAATAGCGTTTCACCAGAATTGGGTTTAGGCTCAAAATTAACGGTGTAAATAAGTTGGTCATTCACTCTGGTAGAACTTCCGTAACTAAACTCATACAGATCTATGTATGTACTGCCAAAGAGGTACTCAGGATACTTCATTACATCTATATACAAGGTGTTAAAAGGACCCCCTTGTAATTTTAAAGCCAAGGTGTCTAATTTGGAGTAATCTGTGCTTTTTCTCGCTTTATAAAGGGATATTGCGTCTTCTCTTTCAGAATTGTAAGGACTTTTATAAATACTAACAACAGCCTCTGAAAGAGACACGTTTTTGCGTCTTTTTTTTATAGTTTCTCTATAAAAAGCAGTCATTATTGTAGGGTTATTAAAGTAATTATCGCCCTTTTTTGCTAAGGTTTCTTCTACTAGTGCTTTAGCGTCTTTTGGAATAATTAGGTCTACTTCATTGAGTGTGATTGTCGCTGGCTCTAATGAAAGATTTAAATGATTGGACTTAGACAAATCTAAGGCAATACTTTGCGTCTGGTAGCCCAAGAAAGAAACTATTACATATTTATTTAGTAATTCTTTTGGGACTTTTAGTACATAGTCTCCTTGTGCGTTAGAAATGGTGCTGGCATTAGTGCCTTGAATTGTAATGGAGGCAAAAATAAGAGGCTTTTTGTTTTGAGCGTCCAACACCTTGCCTTTAAATTCAATAAAATTCAAAGCCGTTTGAGTGCTGTTCTCTTGGGCTAAAAGGGGCTCATTTGCGCTTAATCCCAAAAATACCAATACATATATTGGTGAATAAAGGATTTTTTTTAAAATATTTTTAAAGTGTTCCATAGTACATCGCAATTTAATGGCGCTGTATCTCAATAAGATAGGGCTTGTACTAAAAATACGAAAAATTTCTGATATTTTAGTGAGAAAATAAAAGCGTCCTTAAGAGTCCGCTTTTTTATAACTTGGCTTGTAACCAAACAGCAAAGTGATCAGAAACAAATCTTTGCTTTGGTCCAAAGGTTTTGTCTATATGCGCATACTTTAGTGGTACCAAGCCACTGGTGAAAATATAATCAATCCTTCTGTTAAGGGTCTCCTTGTTTTGAAAGCCATTAAAGGTGCCAAAACTGCCTTTTAAATTAACTCCCTTTGACTTTTTGTGGCTAGATATAGGATCTTTCAGGTGGGCGCTTATATTTTTAATACCCTGCATGTCTGGTGTCATATTTAAATCTCCCATAAGCAGGACTGCTTCTTTTTTTGTGTTTAGCCTATCAATTTCTGATAAAATGAGTGCGGCTGACTGTTTTCTAGCATTTTCTCCAATATGATCAAAGTGCGTATTAAACACCCAAATTCTTTTTTTAGAGCGCTGGTGTTCAAAATATCCATAAGTACATATGCGTTCCATTGAGGCGTCCCAACCAACGCTAATTTTATCTGGTGTTTCTGAGAGCCAAAATGTATTAGAGTTTAAAAGAGTCCAATCTGTATTCTTGTAAAAAAGAGCAGAAAACTCTCCTTTTTCTTTGCCGTCATCTCTGCCTACACCAACATACTGGTGGCTTTGCTCTAATCCAGTAGCTATGAATTGCAACTGACTAAAAAGCACTTCTTGGGTTCCTAGAAAATCTACTTCTTTTTGAATGATTTGTCCTAAAAGGGCTTCTTTTCTTGAGTCCCAATCGTTTGGAGAGTCGGCCGGGTTGTCATAGCGTATATTAAAACTCATAACAGAGAGGTCTTGGGCCATGCTCATCTCTGAAACTAACAAAGAGAATAAGGCCAAAAGATAGAAAAATGGGTGAATTAATTTCATCTTGGTCAATTTTAAAATTTGTTTAGGGAACTAAGAAAAGAGCATTGACAAAAAACAGCTTCCCATTTTCCCAAAAACCTCTAAATAAAGGGTTGTCTACCATATAAATAACAGTACCTCTCCCTTGATTTTCTACTCCAAAGACTAAGCTGTTTTTCATCTTTTCTACAGTATTGCTTCCTGCAAAACCAGAAATAGGAGTACTGCTTTCAAGCTTAGCCACTGTTCCTTCATTTAGAATTTCATAGGCATCTGCACCCAGTTTTAGTGTAAAATAATCTTTTAAATACCCAAATGCTAAGGGGTGAGTGAGGTCTAGTGTAGTTTTAAAAATGGCTCCAGTGATATACTCTTTTATAGCATCTCTTTCACCCATTGCATAACTACTTAACAGCCTTTCTTTTTTTTCTATAGATTTTTCTTTTAGAGCGTAGTCCCCTTGGCTAAACAAGGACAGGGCGCCACCCATAGCAATTATTTTTCCTCCACTTCTCACATAGTCTTTTAGTTTAGATTTCTGATTTTCATTTAAGAAATCTCCATAGTTTCCGTCTGGAAGTATTAGGACGTCATAATCTGTTAGGCTTACCCTGTTGTAATAATCTGCGTCAATAACTGTGATTGGGTACTTGAGTTGTTGTTCAAAAAAGTGCCAAACCTCTCCAAAATCTAATGATCTAGTGGGCCCTCCTTTTAAAACCGCTATTTTAGTATCAGAAATGACTGGTACTGATGAAGATCCAAAATCTGCTCCTTGGTCTACAAACCCAGTATTAGAAGAGACAAGTAATATTTGATGTAGGTCTGCTATTTCTTTTAATTGAGTAGTAAAGCCCTTTAGATTTCTATTGTCTTTTTTAGTGACAATGAGACTCCCTTTTTTAAAGTTTTTTCCAGATACTGAAAAATCTTTTTCACTGAAACGCACTCTTATTTTAGCCTGTAGGAGTTGAGATAGAAATCTGGCGTTTTCCATGCTTTCCCAAGGAGCAATATAGGCATAAGCTTCCTCAGACAAGTCTGAGTTTAATGAAGTGGTAAATGTAGCCTTGTCATCAATTGAAACAAGAGTGCTAGTGGCTATGGTTTCTAAACCGTATGCATAAGGAAGTGACCAAGCCGTAATGTCATAAGTTAATGAGTCTGACAATTTGGCCTTAGGGTCCATGAGTACACTTACCAATGTTCCCTTTGTTTGGGCAGTAGAAATTACTATATGGTCTGGAACTATTTGCATTTGCTGTTCTTTGGCAGACTCATAATCATAGCCCTTTACAGCTTTAGACTTTGTTTTGCCGTATTTAATTTCATGTTTGTCTAAGAGTTGGGCAAGGGCTTTTAAATTTCCCTTATTTCCTTGTAGCACATATGATTTGTATTTAAAATCTTTCTTTTGAAAAAAAGCTTTAAAAGAACTGTTTAACTCCCCCACGTTTGCTGATGCAACCTCTACTGTAGAAAGACCTGTGGTGTGGTGGTGTGCAATTCTATCTCTTAATGTAAGGGTGTCACCAATACTAGTTTTAACACCTAGTCCAGCCCTGCCACTTCCCCCTTGTTCAAAGGTCATTCCAACACCACCATTATAGGTAGGATAGGTGTCTCCGTAACTAGGGTATAAAAGGTCAAATCTTTCTTTGGTAAAATATAACCATCCTTGAGCATCAAAGTATTTGGCGTGATTTTTACCAATTTTAGATTGAAAATTTCTTTGAAAATCTGTAATAACCTCATGATAAGGCTCTGCTGCTGGCGCAAAATAATAAGGACTGTCTACGCCTTGTTCGTGAAAATCTACATGCACATGTGGCAGCCACTTATTAAATACTTTTAAGCGCTGTTGGCTTTCTATTTGAGTGAGCCAAGCCCAATCTCTGTTGAGGTCAAACATATAGTGGTTGGCTCTTCCAGACAACCAACCTTCATGGTGCTCTGCACTGTTGGGATCTACTTGGTAAGGACTATTCTTGTTTTCATTGTACCAGTTTACATATCGGTCTCTTCCATCTGGATTAATACAAGGATCTATAATGACTACTGTATTTTTTAGATAGTCTTTTTTCATTGTTAGCAGTTCGTAAACGGTCTGCATGGAAGCTTCTGTGCTCACACTTTCATTTCCGTGTACATTGTACGAAAGCCACACAATGGCTTTGTCTGGACTGCCTATTCCTTTGGCGTTTTTTAGGTGTGCCGTTCTAATGTTTTCAATATTTTTTATATTTTCTATGCTAGAGACAATAGCAGTGACTAGAGGTCTTTTTTCATTGGTGTAGCCATAAATACTCAGTTGTATTTGACCTGGCAAAGCTTTTGAAAGGTATTCATAATATTCCATGACCTGATGGTGCCTACTAAATTGAGTTCCTAATTCATATCCTAAAAATTCTGATGGTGATTTTAGGTTTTGCGCCGTAGCCAGGGCAACCCATAAAAATGCAATTAAACTAATGGTTTTTTTCATGATTGGTTTATTTTTAAGCCTCCCAAAGCTACATAATTATTGCAGGGATTAAAACATCTTTTAGGAATTTTATAAATAGTTCCTTGGAGAGTTTTATCTTTACCCTAATTAACTTCTTACTATGGAAATTGGCTGTTTGCCTTTTAATAAAACTGGGTATTTTTCTAAACTCATAGAAGACTATGTGTCTGGTAACTCTGAATTAACTCCTTTTTATGGGCAAAAGCCAGATTTAAATGGATTAAACATCCAAAGAAAACTGAAAACTGAAAAATTTTCATTAGCCCAGCGCAAAATTCTTCAGCAGGTTTTAACAGAGCAATACAAAGGCTTTAAACCATCTAAAGTGGTAGAAGACCAAATTGCAGCTTTGGGGCTTTCCAACACTACAACAGTAGTGACGGGGCATCAACTAAATTTATTTAGTGGGCCTTTATATTTTTTATACAAAATCATGGCTGTTATAAATTTATCTAAAACTTTAAGTAAGGACAAATTACTTGGCAGGGTGGTCCCTATCTATTGGATGGCTACTGAAGATCATGATTTTGAAGAAATTAATTACTTTAATGTGAAGGGGGTAAAACTGCAGTGGACGCCTCCTTATAAATTAGGAGGTGCTGTTGGAAGATACGCCACACAGGGATTAGAAGGTGTTTTGGAGCACCTAGAGGGACTTTTAGGGACTGGTAAAAACGCACAATATCTTAAAGATTTGTTTAGAGATTCTTATCTATTACAGCCCAATTTATCTAAAGCAACCCGTCATTTTGCTCATACTCTTTTTGGAGACTTGGGGTTGGTTATTTTAGACGCAGACCATGCAGCTCTTAAAAAGTCACTCATTGGTCACATTAAAAAAGATGTCTTTGAGCAAATAGCTTTTCACGCTATAAATAAGACTACTGACTCGCTAGTTGGCGTATCTGAGCAATATGCTATTCAAGTAAACCCAAGGCCTATTAATTATTTTTATTTAGACGCAGGAATTAGAGAGCGTATAGTAGCTACAAAAACTGGTTATGAGGTACTCAATACTTCTATGACATTTACGGCAGAATCTTTGGAAGCGCACATAGAAGCTAAACCAGAGTGTTTTTCTCCAAACGTAATAGCCAGGCCACTTTACCAAGAAGTCATATTACCAAATATAGCTTATATAGGTGGGGGAGGTGAATTGGCATATTGGTTAGAGTTAAAAGATTATTTTAAGGCACATGAGGTATTGTTTCCAGTGCTTATGCTTAGAAATTCTGCTGTTTTACTCTCAAAGAAACAACATAAAAAATGGAATAAAATGGGATTACAGCCTGCAGATTTATTTCTAAAGCGAGACCCACTAATCAATAAAAAAATTAGAGCTATTTCAAATATAGATATGGATTTAACGCCCTTGCGGAAAATCTTACATAAACAATTTTTAAGCCTACAGTCTTTAGCGCAAGAAACAGACGCTTCTTTTTTAGGAGCTGTTCAAGCACAAGAGGTTAAACAATTAAAAGGAATTGATCTCTTAGAAAAAAGGTTGTTACTGGCTCAAAAGAAAAAACTTCAAGACCAGGTGCAGCGTTTGTCCTTGCTGCATGAGGCCTTATTCCCTTCTCAATCTCTTCAAGAAAGAAATCAGAATTTTTCTGAATTTTATGTAGATTATGGACCTGAGTTAATGGAGGTGCTCAGCACTCATTTAAACCCATTAAAAAATGGATTTTCCGTACTCTCACTATAAATTTTTTAAGCCTTTTTAAATGCATAATATAGATATTAACGTGGTAGATATGACCATGGACATTATGAAGTATGTCTTGGGGAGAATTACAAATACCCATCCAGAACTAGGAAAGCCCATGAAAGAAGAGGCGCTTAGGGCGTTGGTGGGAGAAACTATTAATGAAAAAGGAATTGGGGGTGAAAGAGCCTTTGAACTTTTTAGAGATGTACTGGTGAAAGCTACCATTCCCATAGACCATCCTAGACATTTGGCATTTGTTCCTGCCGCGCCTACAAAGGCGTCTATTCTTTTTGATTTGGTAACTTCAGCCTCTAGCATACACGGTGCGTATTGGATGGAAGGAGCTGGAGGTATTTACTGTGAAAATGAAGCCATGCATTGGTTGGTTAGTTTAACTAAACTTCCTAAGGGTGCCTTTGGAGTTTTTACTAGTGGGGGAACAGCAGCCAATCTGTCTGCCATGATTACAGCCAGAGAGTATTGGAGAAAAGACTCAAAAAATCAGAATAAAAAGGGAATTATAATCACTTCTTCTGGAGCACACTCTTCAGTAAAGTCAATGGCCAAGGTGATTGATGCGGAAGTTTTATTAGTTCCTACAGAAACCGCCATGTGCCGTGCAGATATAGAAAAAGTGGTATCTGGATTGACTCCGGAACAAAAAGAGCGTTTATTTGCTGTGGTAGCTACTGGAGGTACAACCAACGCTGGGATTATAGATGATTTAGAGGGTGTAGCAGATTATTGTGAAAAGCATTCTCTTTGGTTTCACGTAGATGCTGCCTACGGAGGTGGCGCTTTAGCTGCCCCCTCTGTTAGAGCTCTCTTTAATGGAATTGAAAGGTCAGATAGTATTACCATTGACCCACATAAATGGCTCTTTTCACCTTATGATTGCGGGGCAGTTATTTATAAAAAACCTGAATTAGCAAAAGAAGCCCACGCCCAAGAGGGCTCTTATTTAGACATTTTTAAAGATGAGGGGGCTGCAGGTTTTAACCCTTCAGACTATCAAATCCAACTCACCAGACGGCTTAGGGGTTTGCCTCTTTGGTTTTCCTTGGCCATGCACGGGACTGCTAAATACGAGTGGGCGGTAGAACAGGGAATTTCTTTGGCACTTGAAGCCGCCTCTTTAATTAAAATAGCAGATCATGTAGAGTTGGTTATTGAGGTGAATTTGTCATGCGTCATTTTTAGAAGAAAAGGCTGGACAGCGGAAGATTATAAAGAGTGGACCTATCAAAACTTGGAGAAAAAATTTGCATTGGTAACGCCTACTAAATTTTTGCATCAGGGAACCATGGAAACTGTAGCGCGTTTCTGTTTTATAAACCCTGACACTACTCGCCAGGATATTTCAGATATTTTAGATACTATGCTTTAGTACTTTTATTTATTCACTTTTCATAAAAGCAGACCACTTAAGGTACTAAGCTTTCTAGTATAAATGTGCCATTTTTTTGTAGCATTCTAAAGCGTTGTGGGGGGGTGCCTAGTTTAAGGTATTCTACACAGTTGGTTTGAATGCTAAAAATACAAAAGTGAGACTTTTCACTATAGCTAATACTTTCATTGGCACTTATTACAGTGCCTGGCGCCAAAAGCGTGCTGTATTGTTTTTTAGATTCTTCAGGTATTTTTTTCCAGGCCTCGTTTACTTCTAGTCCAGTTTGTAGCAGTTTAACAGGACCTGAAAACTTGAGCTGAATTTCAGAAATAGGATCATAAAACAAAATTTCTGCTAAGGGCTTACTTATAATATCAACTACTTTTTTACTTCTGGAATCTGTATGAATTTCTAAATAAAGCAGTTCGTTTACCGCTCTAATTACAACGGTTCTAAGGCAGGGAGCACCAGAAGCTTGAGTGGTGGCTAGGACCCCTTTTTTTAGCCAATGTTGCTTGTTTTTACCTGTCTCTTTAAATGTTTCCAGAATAAATTTAATGAAAGAGGGGGCGTTTTTAAAGGGATTTTCCAAAATGAGAGATCAATTGTTTAAAATTCTTGTAAATATACCTTAAAGAAGCATGCTCTAAAAATTTCAAATTATTATTTTTGCCCATGCAAAACAAAGTACTTATCCTAGATTTTGGTTCACAGTACACTCAGCTTATAGCCAGAAGAGTGAGAGAGCTCAATATTTATTGTGAAATAAAACCCTACAACAACCCTCCTAAAGATTTGTCTTTATTTAAGGCAGTGATACTTTCTGGATCTCCTTTTTCTGTAAGAGGAGAAGATGCTCCACACCCAGATTTAACTGAAATTAAAGGGAAAAAACCTTTATTGGGTGTTTGCTATGGTGCCCAATATTTGGCACATTTCAAAGGAGGAGCCGTAGCCGCTTCTAATACAAGAGAATACGGCAGGGCTAATCTTTCTTTTATAGAGAGGGATGAGCCATTTTTTGAGGGAATTGCTTTAGGTAGTCAGGTTTGGATGAGCCACTCAGACACTATTAAGACGCTACCAACTGCAGGTAAATTACTTGCCAGCACACATGACGTAACCAATGCAGCCTATAAAATTGAGGGGGAAGACACTTATGCCATTCAATTTCACCCAGAGGTGTACCATTCAACAGATGGGAAAAAGTTGTTGGAAAATTTCTTAGTTAAAATTGCTGGCTTAGAACAAGATTGGACACCCGACGCCTTTGTAGAAGATACAGTATGCAAGCTAAAAGCGCAGATAGGATCTGACAAAGTAATTTTAGGACTTTCTGGAGGAGTAGATTCTTCAGTAGCAGCTGTTTTGTTGCACAAAGCCATAGGTCCTCACCTTCACTGTATCTTTGTAAACAATGGACTACTTAGAAAGAATGAGTATACTCAGGTATTAGAACAATACAAGGGAATGGGTTTGAATGTAAAGGGAGTAGACGCAACGGCACGCTTTTTGCGAGCCTTGGCTGGAGAGTCAGATCCCGAAAAGAAGAGAAAAGCCATAGGAAACGCTTTTATTGAAGTTTTTGATGCAGAGTCTCACTTGGTAGAAGACGCTAGTTGGTTGGCACAGGGAACTATATATCCAGATGTAATTGAGTCATTATCAGCCACTGGTGGACCATCTGCTACTATTAAAAGTCATCACAATGTAGGTGGTTTGCCAGATTACATGAAACTGAAGATAGTAGAGCCTTTGCGCATGCTTTTTAAAGATGAGGTACGCAGGGTAGGCGCTAGTTTGGGAATAGATGCGGCGCTTTTAGGCAGACACCCATTTCCAGGACCTGGATTGGCTATTAGAATTTTAGGAGATATTACGCAAGAAAAAGTAGCCATTCTTCAAGAAGTAGACGCTATCTTTATAGACGGATTAAAAAAGGCAGGCTGGTATGACAAAGTGTGGCAGGCAGGTGCTATTTTGTTGCCAGTACAAAGTGTTGGAGTGATGGGAGATGAGCGTACTTATGAAAAATGTGTGGCACTTAGAGCGGTAGAAAGTACAGACGGTATGACTGCAGACTGGGTGAATTTACCTTATGAGCTGCTTCAAAAGATTTCTAACGATATTATAAATAAAGTAAAAGGGGTAAACAGAGTGGTTTATGATATTAGCTCTAAACCACCCGCAACCATTGAGTGGGAATAATATGCAAAACAAAACGAGACATATCTTTTTATACCTGCTTTTGGTAGGTCTTTGTGTGCAAGCCCAAAGCTATTACGAATACACAGTGAAAGTGGGAGACAGCCGTTGGAAAATGGCCCAAGACTTTGGAATTTCATTAGATTCTTTAAGCTTGTTAAATCCTCATTTGTCTAAGAGCTCTATGGAGCTCCCTGTTGGGGTATCTATTTATTTGCCTGTTCTTTCTAAGTTTTCTAATGTCCTTGAAACTCCTCTTAAAAGCGCTACCTATTCACCAGCGCAGCTTTCAGATCAGATACCTTTTTTAGATAGCTTAGTGAACCCAGTAGCTTTTGATTTTGTTTATGCACTTCCTTTTAGATTGGACAAAATGAATTTTCAAGACTCTATAATGGGGCAGAAAATTATAGCAGCTAGGCGGGATATGAAACTGAGCTTAAGCTTTTATTCAGGTGCTTTAATGGCTATAGATTCTCTTAAAAAATTTGGAATTAATATTAGTCCGATACCAGTAGATTCTGAGTTAGACGGTACTTTTTTATACCGTAATTTATACAAGGATTCTCTAGCTGTTCCGCACGCTATTTTTGGTCCTTTATCTGCAGCAGCTAGTACAGTGGTTTTGCGTTATGCACAGCAGCATAAAATTCCAGCTGTGCTTCCTGTAGTTTCTTCTGGAAATTTGCCTTATGACAAGGCTTTTTATCCTGTTCCAAATGAAAAAGTATTGAGAGATAAGCTTTTAAGCTATGCCCAAAAAACATACAGAGGACAAAAAGTACTGCTCATAGCAGATAGGGAAAATGCCGCTGCTGCTGCCCAAATAAAGGCTCTTTTTCCTAGGGCTTTTCAGGTAGCTTTGGCTGACAATATATCTATTGATATAGATTTTTTATCCAAGCAATTAGATTCTGTGAACCCTAATTGGGTATTTGTAGAGACTGAAAATTTAAAGCTGGTGTCTAGCGTGAGCTCTATCTTAAATGCCAACATTACAAAAAAGGTAAATATTAAGATGTTCACCACCAACAGGAATAAAGCCTTTGAAAATGATATAATAGACAACCAGCATTTGTCTGCTTTACAGTTTTGTTTCTCTACTTTTTATAAAAAAACAACTGACAGCCTTTTCACAGCAGCTTATGAAGCACGTTTTGGAGATTATCCAGAAACACTTGCTGTAAGGGGCTTTGACCTCACCATGGATTTAGCATTAAAAATGGCTTATTACAAAGGATGGGAGGCAGCTCAAAAGACGATAGGACCGGTGGTTTATACAGATCACAAGCTTTATTACAGCTCTTTATTCACTCCTAGCGGTCTCCCGGCTGACGGCCTATACAATACGGCTTCTTTTATTATGCAGTATGAAGACATGGATGTAAAGCTTATTGAGTAGCATTTGTTTGCTTTACACATCGCATATTTCTATGGCCTTTTTTAGTGAGGCCATGACATCTTTGTCTTTAGGAACAAACTCTTGTGCTACGTATCCTTGGTATCCGGTTTCTAAAATAGCCTTCATAATGGCCGGGTAATAAAGTTCCTGGCGCTCGTCAATTTCATTTCTACCAGGTACTCCAGCGGTATGGTAATGTCCTAAGTAAGTGTGGTGGTCTCTAATAGTTTTAATAATATCTCCCTCTTGTACTTGCATGTGGTAAATATCGTATAAGAGTTTAAAATTTTCACTTCCTAATCCCTGACAGAGTGCTACCCCCCATGCAGTACTGTCACACATATAATCTGGATGGTTTTGCTGGTTAAAGAGTTCCATTTGAATGACTATGCCCTGCTTTTCTGCTAGGGGCATTATTTGTTTAAGTCCTTTAATACAATTGGCCAAGCCCTGGGTGTCTGACATTCCATTTCTGTTTCCACTAAAGCAAATAAGGTTGGTATAGCCCGCTGCTGCTACCTCAGGAATTAGGGTACTGTAATTTTCAATGAGTTGGCGGTGGTGCTGTGGATCATTCCACCCCTCTGTTAAAGAAATTTCTGCTCCATTGCACATAGAACTGTAAATGCCATGTTTTTTTAACAGCGGCCATTCATTAGGGCCCATGAGGTCTACCGCTGTAATACCTATTTTTTTAATAGATATTAAAAATTCTTCTAATGGAATATTGCTGTAACACCAGTGGCAAACAGCGTGGTGAATATTATTCTTTAAAATTTTTGGATGCTTTGTTGCTGCTGAAAATTGAGTTTTTGCTTGTAAAGGTATGGTGGCAAGTCCAGCAGCAGAAGCTACGGCGCTATTTAAGAATTGTCTTCTTTTCATAATTATTTGTCTACTAGCTTGGTTTTTATAAATATAAATCATTTTATTTACTCCATGTCTGATGATCCTCAAAAACAAGCGCTTATTGCATTAGCACATTTTAAAATGCCTTTTGGAAAGTACAAAGGGTGGTATGTGACAGAACTACCAGAGGGTTATATGGTTTGGTTTAGACAGCAGGGTTTTCCTAAAGGAAAACTGGGCGATATGCTAAAGTCTACCATGGAAATCAAGGAAAATGGATTGGAAGAAATAATTCGTAAAATTCGCAGAGAATTTCCTCAGTAAAGTCCCTATTCTTAGCGCTATAATTTGTAATTTTGGTCGCGTTATTAACCTAAGCAAACGCAATGCCAGAAACAAAATACATTTTTGTAACCGGAGGAGTTACTTCTTCCCTAGGAAAGGGAATTATAGCAGCTTCTTTAGCTAAACTTCTTCAAGCTAGAGGCTATAGGACTACTATTCAGAAATTAGACCCTTACATTAATGTAGATCCAGGAACTTTAAACCCTTATGAACACGGAGAGTGTTATGTGACAGATGATGGCGCAGAAACAGATTTAGATTTAGGGCATTACGAACGTTTTTTAAATGTAAAAACCTCACAAGCTAACAATGTGACTACTGGTAGAATTTACCAGGCTGTCATTGAGAAAGAGAGAAGAGGAGAGTTTTTAGGAAAAACAGTACAGGTGGTCCCTCATATTACCAATGAAATTAAAGACCGCATTCAATTACTTGGTCAGACAGGTGATTATGACATTGTCATTACAGAAATTGGCGGAACGGTGGGTGATATTGAGTCTTTGCCCTATATAGAGGCAGTAAGACAACTGCTTTGGGAATTAGGAGATAACAACGGAATTGTAATTCACCTTACACTAGTGCCTTATTTAAGTGCAGCTGGCGAGTTAAAGACAAAACCTACTCAGCATTCAGTTAAAACGCTCATGGAGAGTGGTATTAAAGCAGATATTTTAGTTTGTAGAACGGAGCATGAAATTTCTGATGAAATTAAACAAAAGCTAGCCTTATTTTGTAATGTTAAAAAAGAGGCAGTTATTCAGTCTATAGACGCCGCTACTATCTATGAAGTGCCCCTTCTTATGCAAGAAGAAGGCTTAGACACAGTAACCCTCCAGAAATTAAATTTGGAAGACAATGTACTGCCTGACCTCACTCAGTGGAATGAGTTTTTAACTAAAATTAAGCATCCAAAAGGAGTTGTTACCATTGGTCTTATTGGTAAATATGTAGAGTTGCAAGACTCTTATAAATCTATTTTAGAATCTTTTATTCACGCAGGTGCCGCCAATGAGGTGAAAGTGAATGTAAAATCTATTCATTCTGAGCATCTTACGGTTGAAAATGTATCTAAAAAATTAAAAGGTCTTCACGGAGTTTTGGTTGCACCAGGGTTTGGAGAACGTGGGATTGAAGGAAAAATTAAAGCCGTTCAGTACGCTCGAGAACAAGGAATTCCATTTTTAGGAATTTGTCTTGGAATGCAGATGGCTGTAATAGAATATTCAAGAAATGTATTAGGTCTTTCTAAAGCAAATTCAACAGAGATGAATGAGCAAACAGAAAACCCCGTTATAAGCCTTATGGAAGCTCAAAAAGCAGTCACAAAAAAAGGGGGCACTATGAGGTTAGGTGCTTGGGATTGTGCGCTTCTTCCTGGTTCATTAGCTTCTGAAATTTATAATGGCACCCCTTTAATTTCCGAACGTCACAGGCACCGTTTTGAATTTAATAACGCCTATAAGCAAGCTTTAGAAACGGCAGGGCTTAAGACTTCTGGAGTAAATGTAGCCACTGGGCTTGTAGAGGTCGTAGAAATACCCTCACACCCTTGGTTTGTTGGGGTTCAATACCATCCAGAATATAAAAGTACGGTAGAAAGTCCACATCCATTATTTGTTCATTTTGTAAAAGCGGCTTTAGCGCACCAACAAGGCTAGGCTTGTCAATAATTTATATTAATTTTATACCCTTGTTTTTTTGACAAGACTTATAAGCATCTTATGGAAGAAAAGAAATTAGACGTGAACTCACTTATAGGATTTGGACTTATTTTTGTGATCCTAATCTATATGTTTTATATAAACCAACCAACGGCAGAAGAAGTAGCGGCTAAACAATTAGCAGATAGAGAAGTGGAAGTTCAGGGCAACCAAGACGCGTCACAAAATGCAGCTAATCAAACAAATTTAGAAGAATTAGGTGTTAAAGATCTAAATATTTCTGACTCTACTGAGGTAGCCAAATACAAATCTAGTTTAGGTGCTTTTTCATATACGTCCGTTGTGATTGGTAACAGTGCACTTGAAAATGATTTGTTAGCCTTGGAGGTATCTCATAAAGGAGGACAACTTGTTTTAGCACAGAATAAAAAATACAACACCTATGACTCAGTCCCCGTCTATTTAATTAAGGATGGAAATGCTAACTTCAATATTAGTTTTACTACTCAGGACAATAGACTTTTACAAACAAAAGACTTATATTTTGAACCTACTTTAAGTAGTGATGGAGCAGATGAGGTTTTGACTTTAAAAGCTAAAATATCAGAATCTGAATATTTGTTATTTGTATATTCACTTAGAGCAGACCAGTATATGGTAGATTTCACTGTCAAATCTATAGGTCTGTCTCAGTTGTTTAACCAGGCGCAGCCACCTAGTTTAGATTGGCAACTAAAAACTATTAGACACTCTAAAAGTGTGCAGTATGAAAATAGATATACGCGCTTAAATTACAAGTTTGAAGAAGATAAACTAGATAAGCTTTCAGACTCTTCAGATGACGACTCACAGGAAGTAGCAGTAGAGTGGGTGTCTTATAGACAGCATTTTTTTAGCACTATTTTAGCGGTATCTCCAGCCTTAGAGAAGGCAGATTTCACTAGTACTAACCTTATTAAAGAGGAATCTAAAACAGCCGCTTACACTAAAATTTACAAGACAGCCGCCCCTCTAAAATTTACTGCTGGTGAACTAGACTATGCCATGAATTGGTATCTAGGACCTACAGACGTAGCCCAACTGGCACAGTACCAAAGTCAAGGATTTGAAGACTCTATCCCTTTTGGGTGGGGAATTTTTGGTTGGATAAACCGTTATGTGTTTACGCCTGCTTACACTTTTTTAAGTAGTTATTTTCCATACGGAATTGCTATTATTGTCATGACCATTTTAGTGAGACTTCTTATGTCACCAGTGACTTATAAGTCTTATTTGTCTCAGGCTAAAATGAAGGTTTTAAAGCCAGAAATTACAGAGATTAATGAGAAGTTTAAGGACAACGCTGCTAAAAAGCAGCAAGAGACCATGAAAATTTACAACAAAGCAGGTGTAAACCCAATGAGTGGCTGCGTGCCAGCACTGGTTCAGATGCCTATTTTTTATGCACTCTTTATGTTTTTCCCTACTTCTTTTGCCCTTAGACAAAAATCTTTTTTATGGGCAGACGACCTTTCTTCTTATGACACTATCTTAGAGCTTCCTTTTTATATTCCATTTTATGGAGACCACGTGAGTTTGTTTCCTATTTTGGCTTCTATTGCCATCTTCTTTTATATGATGATGACTACTGGGCAGAACATGCCCACCCAACCAGGCATGCCTAATATGAAATTCATCTTGTATTTGTCTCCAGTCATGATGTTGATATTCTTTAACAGTTATGCCTCTGGTTTGAGTTTGTACTATTTTGTATCTAACCTCATTACTATTTTTATCATGCTAGCCATTAAGAATTTTATTTTAGATGATGATAAAATACACGCCCGCATTCAAGCCAACAAGGAAAACCCTAAAAAAGAAGGTAAATTTCAAGCTAAAATGCGAGAGATAATGGAAAAAGCAGAAGCTCAGAAAAAGTTGCGTTAAAAAATGAAAAAAGTAGTTGTTGGTCTTTCAGGAGGAGTAGACTCTAGTGTAGCCGCTTATTTATTAAAGGAGCAGGGTTATGAGGTCATTGGACTTTTTATGAAAAATTGGCATGATGACTCTGTGACCATTTCTAATGAATGTCCTTGGTTGGAAGACAGTAATGACGCACTTATTGTTGCAGAAAAATTAGGTATTCCCTTTCAAACTGTTGACCTAAGCGAGCAGTATAAAGAGCGTATTGTGGACTATATGTTTTATGAGTACGAGCAAGGAAGGACCCCTAATCCAGACATTCTTTGTAACCGAGAAATTAAGTTTGACGTCTTTATGAAAATTGCCATAGATTTAGGAGCAGATTATGTGGCTACCGGTCACTATTGCCAAAAGGGTACCAAATCATTTGAAGACGGAACAGAAATTTATGACTTATTAGCGGGTGCAGACCCCAATAAAGACCAGTCTTATTTTCTTTGTCAGCTTTCCCAAGAGCAACTTTCAAAAACCTTATTTCCTATTGGGGGCCTTCTAAAGCCTCAGGTAAGAGAGATAGCGGCCAAGGCTGGTCTCATTACAGCTGGTAAAAAAGACTCACAGGGCTTGTGCTTTATTGGAAAGGTGAGATTACCAGATTTCTTACAACAGCAATTAAAGCCAAAAGAAGGTCTTATTGTTGAAATACCGGAGAGCTACCACGCCTACCACGCCACAATACCTATATTTACTTCGCAAATAGAGTCACTGGCTTATGCCGCAAAGAGACCTATATACGCCGTTTCTGACGGTACGGTAGTAGGAAAGCATCAGGGGGCTCATTTTTTTACAAACGGCCAAAGAAAAGGTTTGCAGGTAGGAGGGACCAAAGAACCTTTATTCATTATAGCTACAGACGTTAAAGAGAACGTGGTTTATACGGGACAGGGTAAAACCCACCCAGGTTTGTATAATCATACTTTATTTGTAGCTGCAGAAGAGGTTCATTGGCTCAGAGAAGACCAGCGCTTAAATCCTGGAGAAAGTATGGATGTAATGGCTAGAATTAGATATAGACAGGCTTTAGATATAGCTGTTTTATACGCTACAGAATCTGGTTTATACGTGCAGTTTGCGTCTGCCCAGTCTGCTATTACACAAGGCCAATTTGTAGCTTGGTATGTAGGAAACTCGCTTTACGGTTCTGGTGTCATAGGGTAAGCTAGTAAGCAGTGGCTTTAAAAATATAAATATTTTTTAGCGGCCAATCACCTGCTTCTACCTCTTGTTTATTTATGAGATCTACCACTTCCATTCCTGTTTTTACATATCCAAAAGGGGTATAGTCACCGTCTAAGTGATAAGATCCTGGACTGGTAACTACTATAAAAAACTCATAAGGCGATGCTAATTTATGAGGGTTGTCATTCTCACTACTTGGCATAGAGATTACACCTCTGTCATGTTTGTGACCTTTTCTAGTGTCTGGTGGCAGTAAGTACCTACCTATTTCTTTTCTTTTGTTTGCAGTGGCTTCATTGTCTGCGTTCCCTCCCTGAATAATAAATCCTTTCACTATTCTATGAAAGTAGGTGCCATTAAAATACCCCTTTTTTGCTAGGTATATAAAGTTGGCTTTGTGATAAGGAACATTGTCAAATAATTCAATGTCTATGAGTCCAAATGAAGTTTCTAAGCGCACTCCTGTCTCCTTTATATTTTCTTTGTAATCATAAAAAAAGTCTATAGCATTGTCTTCAGTTAATTTAAAAATATTTTCTGGTTTTTCTTGTGGGCCTTTGGCTACTTCTTTTTTTGTTTCTACTATATCTTTTTTAGCTACAACCTCTTTTTTTTTATTTCCACAGGCTTGAAATAAAAAAATCAAGCCAAATAAAAGAATTAGTATTAGCTTAGTGTATATGAATTTTATCGATTTTTCAAGCATAGTATCAAAAATAGAAAAAAAGGAGCTACCAGGCACAGAGAGTCATTTTAAAATGGCATCGGCTCATAGAGCCAATGAGATAAAAGTGTCCCAGTCTACGCTAGAAAATGCAAAAAAAGCGGCTGTTTTGGCCGCTTTTTACCCAGATAAAGAGGGACAAACCTATTTGTTGTTTATTAAGAGACAAGGAGGGGAAGGAGTACATGCTGACCAGATTGCCTTTCCTGGTGGAAGGGCAGAAGATACAGATAATGATTTAGCATACACTGCACTTAGAGAGGCACAGGAAGAGGTTGGGATTAAGTCAAAAGATATGGGTTTTTTAAAAGCACTCACAGCTGTGTATATTCCACCTAGTAATTTTTTAGTACAACCTTATATGGGCTTATATTTTAAAAGTAGGCCTTTTATACGCCAAGTCTCGGAGGTAAATGCTTTATTGGAAGTCCCATTATTAGATATTTTAGATGCCTCTAATAAACAGCTTTCAAAATTAAACACTACTTATGCAACTGATATTGAAGTGCCTAGTTTTAAGTTTAAAGATCAAATTATTTGGGGGGCTACAGCCATGATTCTTAATGAAATCCGTTGGCTTTTAAAAGAAGTACTTTAAGTATATTTTGTATTTTAGCTGTTTAGTTATAGAAGGTAATTCTTACAAGTACCTGCTGTTTTATACAGTTACATTAAATTAATTTTGTTGAACTATGCCGTTACTGAAAAGAAATCCTTTTGGACATATATTATTTATAAAAAAACTACTGATACGTTATCTAGGGATGCTTACTCACCAACGTTATAAGGGTTTTAATACTTTGGAGATTGAAGGTTCCGAAATTATTAAAGATTTGCCAGGAGAAAATGTTTTATTTGTAAGTAACCATCAAACTTATTTTGCAGATGTGGTAGCCATGTTTCATGTGTTTAATGCATCGCTGAGTGGCCGTGTAGATTCTATTGAAAATGTAGGCTATATTTGGCACCCTAAATTAAATATTTATTACGTAGCAGCAGCAGAAACAATGAACCAGAGTTTGCTGGCTAAAATATTAGCTTATGCAGGTTCCATAAGTATTGAAAGAACCTGGAGAGCAGAGGGGCAGGATGTAAATAGACAGGTGAAAATGAGTGATATTTCTAATATTGGAAAAGCGCTTATGGACGGCTGGGTGATTACCTTTCCTCAGGGGACAACCACCCCTTGGAAGCCCATTAGAAAGGGAACTGCACACATTATTAAGAAGTATAAGCCCATTGTGGTACCTGTTGTTATAGATGGTTTTAGGCGTTCTTTTGACAAGAAAGGCCTACGGATTAAAAAGAAGGGGATTCTTCAGTCTGTAGTGATTAAGAAACCTATGGAAATTGATTATGAAAATGATTCTATGGAGCAGATTATTGAGCAAATTCAATTTGCCATTGAGCAGCATCCATCTTTTCTAAAGGTACTTTCTAAAGAACAAATTATGGAAATGGAGCAAGAAAACGAAAAGAGGAGGTATAAAAAGAAAAAGACAACTGATCCTAAGTAATGTTTGTAAGCTATATTACTTTAAAAAACCTAGTTTAAAATAGATAGGTTTTTTTATGAATTAAGTTTTTGCAGTTCTTTATGGTTCATTTTTAGTTTTTTGAGAAGTATGCCATACAGCAGTTTGTAAAACAACCATAAAAGGAGTACAGCCAATCCTATAATAAGAATATAAACAGCTGCAATAATGGCCCAAAAGAGGAGGCTATTATCTTCCTTTGCGGAGGCATTAAAGATACTTTCTGTAGCTGGACCGTAGTGAATAATTCCGTAAAAAAACCCTAATAAAGAAGTGGCTAATATGGAAAGATTAAACCAAACATAATGGGTAACGGTTCTCTTTACTTTTAAAATACTTTCTACCAGTTCTTTAGATGAGCTGTTATAAGATATTTTTTTATAATTTTTGTAAAAGCGATAAATAAAGTAAATTAGTACTGAGTAGCTTATGACAGTAAGTATATTTATAAAACTGTATAGATGAATGCTTTTTAATAGGGCGTCTGTTTCAGAATTTTCAGTAAAAAAACCCAAGGCTGTCCAAAAAACAAACTCTGCTATCGATATATAATACAACCACTTTACTATAGAAGAGGATCGTCTCCAAATAAGGGTGTTTAAGGCTTCTTTGTCTAGCTTTGGATAACTGTCTTCTCTAGCTTTCCAATTTTTTTTTAACAGATCTAACTCCTTCATATTAAGGGTTTAATATTCTCTTTAATTTCTTTTTAATTCTATTCATTTTCACTCTGGTATTGACTTCTGAAATTCCAAGTGTACTAGATATTTCATCATATTTTTTATCTTCTAAAAACATAAAAATAAGGGCTTTATCTATGTCATTTAATTCTTTTATTGCCTGGTACATGAGGCTTAGTTGCTGTTCTTCATGAGGGTCATAGTCTTCATATGCTTTGGTTTTGAACAGTACATTTTCAATGTCATGGGTGTCTGTTCTTTTTTTGTTTTTTCTGTACTGAGTAATGGCGGTATTTATGGCCACCCGGTACATCCAAGTACTAAATTTAGAATCTCCTCTAAATTTTGGATATGCTTTCCACAATTGAATGCTTATTTCTTGAAATAAATCGTGGTGGGCTTCTCTATCATTTGAATAAAGACTACAGATTTTGTGCACAATATTCTGATGTGTTTCAAATTCTGTTAAAAAAACATGTTCTAATTTTTTATCCAATAGAATAAGGCTTAATACTAAGTAGGTGTTTGCTTATTTTTGTTACAAAGAAAACACCCAAAAGTATATCTTTTGGGTGTTTATATTTATAATAGATAGGCTGTTTAATTTCTGTAGTCCAAAGCGGGAGCTCTATTTCCAATAAGGGGAATGTATTTAAATTGGGTACCTAATCTTTTTTGATGCTCCTCTTTTGCTGCTTTAATTATTTTTGGGTTACTAAAAAGCTCAATAGCACTTAAACTTAAGGTTTTGGCAGCCACCATCATCCCTTTTTTACCAATACTTGTACCACCTGCAGCAACCGCCTGCCAAGAGTGCGCGGCTGTGCCTGGTACCCAGGTAGCAGTTCCAAAACCAACGGTTGGTACTGCAAAAGATACGTCCCCTACATCTGTAGAACCACCAGCTTTTGCCTCTATTTTATATGGAGCAATTCCGCTAGCTATTAGAAGATCTGCTTTTTCTTGGCCTAAGCTTTTGGCAATTTCATTGGCAAAGGCCAATTCTTCTTTGTTATAAGTGATTCCACCTACCTCTGTTAGTTTTTCATGAACCATTTTTTGAAGGTTTAGATTAGGAAGCAGCTCATGAGTGCCGCCAATAATTTCGTAGTCCATAGTGGTACCTGTACCTAAGGCGGCTCCAGCTGCTGCCTGCACCATCCTGTCAAAAATATCCATCACTACGTCTCTTCTATTGTGTCTAGCGTAGTAGTAGACCTCTGCAAAATCAGGAACGACATTTGGTGCTTTGCCCCCATTAGTAATGACATAATGAATTCTTGAATCTTCTAGTATGTGTTCCCTCATCATGTTTACCATATAGTTCATGGATTCTACGCCATCTAAAGCTGAGCGCCCTTTTTCTGGAGAGGCAGCTGCATGAGCAGAGATACCATAAAATCTAAATTTAGCAGATTTGTTTGCCAAAGCGGCTCCAGCACTGGCGGTATTTTTATCGCCAGGGTGCCAGTGGAGTGCAATGTCTACATCGTTAAATAAACCCTCCCTTACCATATACACTTTACCAGAACCACCCTCTTCTGCAGGTGTACCGTAAAAGCGAATGCGCCCTTTTTTATTATTGGCTTCTAGCCATTCTTTTACTGCGATAGCTGCAGCTGTAGAGGCAGTTCCAAATAAGTGATGGCCACAGGCGTGACCTGCTTTTTCTCCTGCAGATTCTTTTACAGGAACCGCTTTCTGAGAGAGCCCAGGTAAAGCGTCATATTCTCCTAAAATGGCTATGACAGGACCGCCAGATCCGTATTCTGCAGTAAATGCCGTAGGAATTCCAGCTACCCCAGTTGTGATAGTAAATCCAGCTTCTGCTAGCGTACTTTGCAACAGGGCACTGCTCTGTTTTTCTTGGTAGCCCATTTCTGCAAATCCCCAAATTTGTTGAGCTATCAGGCTATAGGCCTCTGTCTTACTTTCTAGGTTTTTTAATACCTCATTTGTGCTTTTTTGAGCGTTAAGGACTAAAGAGCTCACAGCAAGACATAAGACTAAAATTATTTTTTTCATGATTTTTGTATTGATGATTGGTTTGTAGTTATTTTCCTGAGGAGAATGCGTTTATTTATCTCAAAAATAGATCTCTAATGTACTCATTAATCTTTAAATAATTATCTATAAATCACCTATTCAATTTCTAGTATTGTCTTGAAAATATCTAGCGGATATTTAGTATACCATGTCCTGATATCAAAAGTTTTTTTATTGCGTATTCTTATTTTCTTGGATGATACTCATTAAGTACCTTGGCCAAGTGACTCCTGTCTAAGTGCATATAAATTTCTGTTGTTGTAATACTTTCATGACCCAATAGCTGCTGAATAACCCTAAGGTCCGCTCCATTTTCTAGCAAATGAGTAGCAAAAGAATGTCTAAAGCTATGGGGACTAATATTTTTTTGTAAGTGAATAAGAACGGCTAGGTCTTTTACAATAGTGAAGATCATAGCCCTTGAAAGACCCTGACCTCTGCGGTTTAAAAAAACAGTATCAGCTGCTAAAACCTGAGGTTTTTGTAAAGGACGTACTTCTTGTAAATAGATCTTTAAAAACTTTTCTGTTTGTGGATTTACAGGGACAAAACGCTCTTTATTTCCCTTTCCAAGTACCTTAATAAATCCTTCTTTAAAGAATAGATCAGATATTTTAAGGCCAATGAGTTCAGACACCCTAAGCCCACAGCCGTATAGTGTTTCTATAATAGCTACATTTCTTTGTCCCTCTAAGCTGCTTCTGTTTATAGCGCCAATAAGCATGTCAATTTCTTCTGTAGAGAGGGTAGGGGGTAATTTACGGCCAATCCTTGGAGTCTCTACGAGATCCATAGGATTGTCTTCTCTGTATTTTTCAAATATTAAATAACTAAAAAAGCTTTTTAGACCAGAAATAAGACGGGATTGAGACCGAGCGCTCAAATTTTTTGAAGCCTCATAGACGCATTGTAATACAGTGTCTTTATCTATCTTTACAGGGCTGACAGTTAAGTGATGAGATACTAAATATTTTTTAAGTTTTTTTACATCTAAGCTATAGCTATCAATGGCATTCTTAGAAAGTCCTCTCTCTATTCTGAGATAATCTGTATAAGATTTAGCTGCTTGTTCCCAATTCATACCCTAAAAATAAGACAGTTTTAAGTGTCAGACAAGCCCGGAGTCTCAATAGATGAAAACGCAATTTTTTTTGATATATTTGAATATGAAAATTTTTATTATAAACGGACCTAATTTAAACTTACTAGGAAAAAGAGAACCATCTGTATATGGAGATAGTTCTTTCGAGACTTACTTGGAAGACCTTAAAAATCAGTTTACTAAAATAAAATTTAGTTACTTTCAATCTAATATAGAAGGTGAAATTATTAACAAGTTACATGAAGTAGGTTTTGATTTTGATGGAATTATACTCAATGCCGGGGCTTATACGCACACTTCTGTGGGCATTGCCGATGCTGTAAAAGCCATTAGCACACCAGTAGTAGAGGTACACATTTCTAATACATACGCCCGAGAATCTTTTAGACACCAATCTTATATTGCTCCAGTAGCTAAGGGACTTGTCATTGGATTTGGTCTAGACTCCTATAGGTTAGGTGTACAGAGCTTTATATAAAAAAAGGCGGGCCAATTGGCCCACCTTTTTTTTATAATACTTTTAAACAACTTATTACATATGAATCACTTCACCGTAAGCAGCGGCTACTGCTTCCATTACTGCCTCACTCATAGTGGGGTGTGGGTGAATGGTTTTGAGTATATCATGGCCTGTTGTTTCTAATTTTCTAGCTACTACCGCTTCTGCTATCATATCTGTTACACCTGCACCAATCATATGACACCCTATCCATTCTCCGTATTTAGCGTCAAAGATAACTTTTACAAAACCATCTGGATTTCCAGAGGTCTGTGCTTTTCCAGAAGCACTAAAAGGAAACTTACCTACTTTAATGTCTAGACCTTTATCTATGGCTTGTTGTTCTGTGAGCCCCACAGAGGCAATTTCTGGACTAGAGTAAGTACAACCAGGGATGTTTCCGTAATCTAAAGGGTGTACGTCTAAGCCTGCTAATTTCTCAACACAAAGAATTCCTTCTGCAGAAGCCACGTGAGCTAAGGCAGGTCCTGCTGTAATGTCTCCAATGGCAAAATATCCTGGAATATTAGTTTGGTAAAAATCATTGACTAATATTTTATCTCTGTCTGTAGCAATTCCTAAAGCTTCTAAACCAATGTTTTCAATATTAGTTTTAATGCCTACAGCAGAAAGAACAATATCTGCTTCTATAATTTCCTCTCCCTTGGCTGTTTTTACAGTTACTTTTACACCACTCCCTGAAGTGTCTACATGGGTAACCTCTGCAGAAGTCATTATTTTTATGCCAGATTTTTTAAAACTTTTTTCTAGCTCAACAGAAATATCTTTATCTTCTATAGGAACAATGTTTGGAAGGTATTCTACTATAGTTACGTCTGTACCCATGGCATTGTAGAAATAAGCGAACTCTACACCAATGGCGCCACTTCCCACAACTACTAATTTTTTGGGTTGCTTTTCAAGTGTCATAGCCTTGCGGTACCCAATGATTTTCTTTCCATCTTGAGGTAAGCTAGGAAGTTCTCTAGAACGGGCACCAGTAGCAATAATAATATGGTTGGCAGTATAGACCACCTCTTTACCGGCAGCGTCTGTCACACTTATTTTTTTTCCAGCTTGTACTTTTCCAAAACCATTGATCACCTCAATTTTATTTTTTTTCAAAAGGAACTGAACTCCTTTACTCATAGTGCCAGCTACATTTCTACTTCTTTTTACTACGGCGTCAAAATCTTTATCAACTCCTGTAGCTTTTAATCCGTAGTCTGCGGCATGTTGTAAATATTCAAAAACCTGGGCAGATTTTATAAGGGCTTTTGTTGGAATACAACCCCAGTTAAGGCATACGCCTCCGAGACTTTCTTTTTCAACAATGGCAGTTTTAAAGCCTAATTGAGAAGCTCTAATGGCGGTCACATAACCTCCAGGCCCACTCCCTAACACAATAATATCAAAATGACTCATGAGTTTGAATTTAGTAAACGTAGTTTATAGCGGGCCAAAGTTACAAAACCAAACTGAAAGCCAAGGCTCTTATTTTGTTGTTTTTTCTGGTATAAATTCAAGGCTCACAGAATTAATACAATAGCGTTCTCCAGTAGTATCTGTGGGTCCATCTTCAAAGAGATGACCCAAATGAGAATTGCAAGTGGCACAGCGTGTTTCTTCTCTTCTCATACCGTGACTGTGGTCTGCTATATATAGGATAGCGCCTGGAATAGAGGTGTCAAAGGCGGGCCATCCGCAGCCACTATTATATTTATGGTTACTTTCAAATAATTTTGTTTTACACGCAGCACAGCAGTAGCTGCCTTTTTCAAAGTGTTTGTCATAAGCTCCTGAATAAGAAAATTCCGTTCCATTTTCTCTAAGTACTTTATAGGCTTCTGGGCTTAGTAGCTCTTTCCATTGAGCTGCTGTTTTTTCAACTGAAAATTTTTGAGTCATCTCTTATTTTTTTGTGTCTGGAATAAATGCCAATGCGGCTCCATTAATACAATGTCTTAGTCCGGTAGTGTTTTTTGGGCCATCTGTAAATACATGACCTAAGTGCCCTCCACATTTAACGCAGTATTCTTCAGATCTTGCATAGCCTACTTTATAATCCGTTCCATACCCTACATTGCCTTTTACTTCTCTATCAAAAGAGGGCCATCCGGTTCCAGAATCAAATTTATGTTCACTTTTAAATAAAGGGGCTTTACATGCTTTACAGATATAGATCCCCTTTGTTTTAATTTTCAGTAGCGCACTGCTAAATGGACGTTCTGTACCCTGCTCTCTAAGCACATAAAACTCAGTTTCTGTGAGTTGTTTCTTCCATTCTTGTGCACTTTTTATAACATCGTATTCAGTGATAGCTCTCTGAGAATACGCATGGTATCCAAAGGCAATAAAAGCGAGTAGTGTGATAATTTTCTTCATATTTTTTAATTAAAGGTACTTATTTTATTGTGTTTTAAAAGGGGTTGTGCTAATTTTAAGACTCAATAATTACTACCAAAAAACGGGCCAAATTATTTATGTCTGCCTTGAGTTGTATTTTAATTATTTCATTTTTTTAAGATTTATAGAATTGTATATTAGCCCACACCAAATACAACCAAACTAAATACTTATGAAAACAGTTGCAGTAAAAGGGAGTAAAAAACTATTATTTGCTTGGGCTTTTTACGATTGGGCCAATTCAGTGTATAGCTTAGTGATTTCTTCTGCAATTTTTCCTATTTATTACGGGGCGCTTTTTAGAATGGCAGGCGTAGAAAAGGTGCTAGTTTTTGGTGTAGAAATAGCTAGAGCGCCTCTTATTAGCTATGTAACCTCTGCTGCTTTTCTGTTTATTGCCTTTATCACCCCTATTTTATCTGGTATAGCTGATTATATGGGTAATAAGAAATTCTTTTTAAAATTCTTTTGTTATTTAGGAGGTCTTTCTAGCATTGGTTTATATTGGTTTTCTCTAGAAGATATATACCTTTCCTTAATTTTTTACTTTTTTGGTCTGGTGGGCTTTTGGGTGAGTTTTGCTTTTAATAATTCTTATTTACCAGATATTGCTTATCCAGAACAGCAGGATAAAATAAGTGCTAAAGGATTTTCTTTGGGTTATATAGGCAGTGTTATTCTACTCTTGTTTAACCTGGCTATGGTCATGAAACCTCAAGTTTTTGGTATTGTTAACAGCCCAGAATATCCGGCTACCATTACAGCCATGAAGTACTCTTTTGTAAGTGTGGGGATTTGGTGGATTATTTTTAGTCAATACAGTTTCTATTATATGCCCAAGGGAAATAAAAAAAACGGTACAGCTACCCATATACTTTTTAATGGTTTTAAGGAACTCAAGAGTGTTTGGAAACAATTAGCAGACAACAGAAAACTCAAAAGATATTTAGGGGCTTTTTTTGTATACAGTATGGCTGTACAAACCGTGATGTTAATTGCGGCTTATTTTGGAGAAGAAGAAATTGTTTGGGGTTCAGACGAACAGAGAACCATTGGGCTTATTAGTAGTATTTTACTCATTCAGTTGGTAGCCGTATTGGGGGCTACTTTTACTGCAAAAGCATCTGAAAAATTTGGCAATATCCCTACTTTAATGGTTGTTAATGCCCTTTGGCTCTTTATTTGTATCTATGCTTATTTTGTAGTGAGTCCTATTGAGTTTTATATTGCTGCTGGTTGTGTGGGAATGGTCATGGGAGGCATTCAAGCCTTATCTAGATCTACCTATGCTAAGTTAATGCCAGAAACTAAGGACGCTACTTCTTTCTTTAGTTTTTATGATGTTTCAGAAAAAATTGGAATAGTCATTGGAACTTTCATATATGGTGTTTTAGCCCAGGGGACTGGTGACCTTAGAAACGGTATTATTATGTTTGGTGTTTTTTTTTTATTGGGGGGACTTATGCTTAGAAGGGTTAAATAGCAAAGCAGGCATATACCCGCTTTGCTATTGTGTAGTCTAATATTTAGAGATGTCTCCAGATCCAGAAACCTTAGTTGACACCTTTTTAGGGTTTCCTTTGTAGTGAACATCTCCAGATCCAGACACTTTAGCATCTAAAATTCCTGAAACTGACAGCTGTACATCTGCAGAGCCAGAGACCACAACATTTGCATTTAAAGCTTCCAGTTCATAGGCATTTATATCTCCAGATCCAGACACTTTAATATCTAAGTCTCTTGCTTTTCCGCTTAAATCAAGATCTCCAGATCCTGATACTTTAGCTGTGAGCTTTTGTGTGTCTATATTTAAATCAATAACTCCAGAGCCAGAAATTATGGCTTCAAAAAAAGAAGACTCTAAAGTGAATTCAGCTGAAATATCTCCAGATCCAGAAAGTTTTACACCTTCAATTTCTTCAATGGGCACTCTTACAGTGATGCTCTTATTCCAAGAGGTACTCAGGTTTGTGTTTTCTTTTATTTTTATAGTGAGCACCTTATTTGTAACAGATACCTCTATGTATTCTAAGAGATTTTCTTCTCCTTTTAGAGAGATTTTTCCTTCTGTACCTTTCACTAATACGACATCAAAAAACCCCGCTACATTTAGCTGTTCATAATCTGATGTATTTCTGGTCTGCGTAATCATATTTCCATTGCCTTTTGTGTGATTCCACCATTGGGCATGTACCGTAGTTCCTATTATGAGGAAGCTTACTAATAATATTATTTTTTTCATTGTTTTAAATTTTAAAGGGAGTTCCCCCAAATTTTTATTTTCTAGTGAAGGATACTCCTCCGTACTTGCTTATTATATTCATACGGTTACTGGTACTTGGATTTCCATAATAGCCTTTAAAATAGCGTTCACTAGATTTTTCTTTAGAAACCAACATTTCAAAAGAGTCTTTTCCATTGACCCCTGCATATTTGGTTTCAATTTCAAATTGGAAGGAATAGCCTGCGTTATAACCTATTTTCACTCCTGTATAGTCAGAAATGATAGTTAGATTTCCTGCATTTGCGGCCATCTCCTCAATTTTGACACTTCCGTAATCTGCGTCTATGAAGATGTTGCCGTGAAGGACCCCTAATTTAGTACTAATATAATCTCCTACACCATTTACATCTTGAGCGGCTCCTATTTCTATGCTTCCATAGTCTGAGTTATAGTTTAGGTTGTTCATTTGATTGACACTTATAGAGCTGTAATCTGATTGAATGTCTAAATCTCCTGCTTTTTCAATGGTCATTCCAGAGTAGTCTGCGTGAATAGTTCCTGAACGAATATACCCAATGGTAGATTTAGAGGTGTAGTCAAAGTTAATTTGGTTGTTTTTACCGTTGAGACTTCCAATTTCTATACGCCCGTAATCACATTCTATTTTTGCGTGTCCATCTAATTTGTCAATGAGAATATTACCGTAGTCATTTTCTAAGTCTACTGAATTGCTTAAAGGCATTTTAATATTATAGTGCACGGATAGGTTTACATTGCTGCTTCCCCAATTCCAGCTCCAGCCACTTCTTTTATTGTTAAATATAGTTTTGGCAGACACCATACTACCACTAGCTGTAAAATCTATTTCTACACCTTCCATTTTCTCAATGACTTTGTCTTGGTCATTCCCCTCTGCTCTAATAATAATTTCCATCTCTATCCGATTTTCTTTCCAGGTAGTAAGGTGCAGGTTGCCATATGCATTGTCTACTTTTAGTAATGCACTGGCACTTACATTAAATTTCTTTTTAATCACCCTTTCTTTTTCGTATTTTCCTTTGGTAGGATTGGCTAATAATAGGGTAGGTATTAATAAAGCCAAAAGGAGTTGTAGTGATTTTTTAACTGGTTTCATTAGTGTTTTGATTAATGTTGTTAATGGTTTCAATTTGGTTTATAACTTCTTCAAGAAGCTCTACTCTAGTGGTGTAATTTTGAATCATACCCTGTAAAATGAGTTTGGTGTTTCCCCCGTTTATAAGATCCTGTTCCATCTCCTCCATATGGTCTTCTAACTGTTTTATTTTAAGAAGTGCCTTGTCTATATGTGGCTTTATTAATGGGTTAGACGCAGCTTTTATTTTCTTGATTGCCATAGCCACCACTCCAGTGTAATATTGGTTCATGGCAATTGCCTCTGGAGCAATAGACCTTATATGGGCTTGAGTGTTTTGGGAGTAGGCTCCCCATCTGAACACTCCAAACAGTATTGAAATGCACGCCGCCACCGCTAAAAATTGAAAAGTCTTTTTTCTCCAGACAAGGGTAGGTTTTCTGAGGTTTTGGTGAGCGTTTAACTTTTGGAGAAACCTGAGTTCATGTCCTTCTTTAGGGGCATACGTCTGAAACACTCCTGGGGCCTTTTTTAATATATTTTTTATTTGTTTTTCCATATAGGGTCTTCTTCTAATTTTTTTCTCAGTTGCTCTTTGGCTCTAGAAAAAGTAGTTCTGCAATTGGCATTAGAAATACCTAGTACTTCACTTACTTCTTCATGGGTAAGGCCTTCTAATAGATGTAGGCTTAATGAGAGCCTATAATTTTCATTTAAACTTTCAATAGCCAGAATAATTAGCCTTGCTTTTTTTTTGTTTAATGCGGCCTTATCACTGTCTTCTAATTCTAACACTACTTCCATTTTGTAATCCAAATTTTCAATTGAAGTATGGGTTTCTTTTTTTTGTTTTTTGTATACAACTAAGGATTTATTAATTACGATTTTTTTTAACCAAGCCCCAAATGTTACTAAGCCGCTAAATTGGTCAAGTTTCTGGAATGCACTTAAAAATGATTCCTGCATAATGTCTTCTGCCCATGCTTGGTCTTTTAAAATTCTGAGTGCAGTATTGTACATAGCCTTATAATATTTAAGGTACAATTCAAGCTGTGCCTGCTGTTTTTTTGCCAAGCAATCCTCAATAAGAGGAGTGATGTATTTAGGTTTATTTAGGCTCAAAAGAGTTAGTCATTTAATTAATAGATACAAGTTAAGTAGAATTGTTACAGTTTTGATCTAGTTAAATATTGGAATGGCATAAGAATTGCCATTAATGGTTGGTAAAACCTTTTAATAAGTCTTTGGTAATGGGATCTTAGAACTTTTTACGCAATTTTAAAAATAATATAAATCAGGTCATAAGCTCCTTTAGTGACATTATGACGTATATAGATATCTATGGGTAAATCAAATTTTTTACATATTGACAGTATGTCATTACAAGGACTGGATGAAGATGCAGATTTAATTCCTTTAATGACACCTGAAGATGAAGAAGAAATAAATAATGAAGACCTTCCTGCTTCACTTCCTATTTTACCTCTTAGAAACACCGTATTGTTTCCTGGAGTAGTAGTGCCTATTACGGCAGGTAGGGATAAATCTATACAGCTCATAAAAGATGCTAACAATGGTGACAAAGTGATTGGAGTAGTGTCACAAATAGATCAAGACACAGAAAACCCAAGCGGTAAAGACATTAATAGTATTGGCACAGTTGCAAGGATTTTAAGAGTTTTAAAAATGCCAGATGGCAATACTACAGTCATTATACAAGGAAAGAAGCGTTTTGCTATTAAGGAAGTGATTTCTGAGGAGCCTTACATATTAGCTACTGTAGAAGAAACTCCAGAATTAAGGCCTAAATTAGACAACAAAGAATTTTTGGCTATTATAGATTCTATTAAAGAATTAGCCCTACAGATTATTAAGAACAATCCCAACTTACCCTCAGAAGCGTCCTTTGCTATTAAGAATATTGAGAGCAATTCTTTTTTAATCAATTTTGTATGTTCTAATTTATCTGTTTCTCACAAGGAAAAACAGGCCCTTCTAGAAATGCCAGACCTTAGGGATAGAGCCCTGGCTACTCTTAAATACATGAATATTGAGCTACAAAAACTTGAATTAAAAAATGACATTCAATCAAAGGTTCGCAATGACTTAGACCAGCAGCAAAGAGAGTATTTCTTACACCAGCAAATGAAAACCATTCAGGAAGAATTGGGGGGTATTTCTTATGAAGAGGAGGTGAATGATATGGCAGAAGCTGCTAAAAAGAAAACTTGGTCTGAAAAAGTGAGCACCCATTTTAATAAAGAGCTTGGGAAATTGCAACGTATGAACCACCAAGTAGCAGAATATTCCATACAGCGTAATTATTTAGAATTATTTTTAGAATTACCCTGGGCTCAGTACTCCAAAGATGTTTTTGATTTAAAAAGGGCTCAAAAAATATTAGACAGAGATCATTTTGGCCTGGAAGAAGTTAAGAGGCGCATTATAGAGCACCTTGCGGTTCTCAAGCTCAGGAATGATATGAAATCTCCTATTATTTGCTTGTATGGGCCTCCGGGAGTTGGTAAGACTTCATTAGGTAAATCTATTGCTGAGTCTCTTGGTAGAGAGTATGTGAGAATGTCCTTAGGTGGGCTCAGAGATGAGGCTGAAATTAGGGGTCATAGAAAAACATATATAGGAGCTATGCCTGGTAGGGTGCTTCAGAGTCTTAAAAAAGCAGGTACTTCTAATCCTGTTTTTGTTTTAGATGAAATAGACAAACTTGCAAATTCTTATCAGGGAGATCCTTCTTCTGCTCTATTAGAGGTACTAGATCCTGAGCAGAATTCAGATTTTCACGACAACTTCTTAGAAATGGGATATGATCTTTCTAAGGTCTTGTTTATTGCCACAGCTAATAATCTTGGAAATATTCAGCCGGCCCTTCTAGACCGTATGGAACTCATTAATGTAAGCGGGTATACAATTGAAGAAAAAATTGAAATAGGCAAGAGACATCTAATGCCTAAGCAGCTTAAAGAGCACGGAGTAAAGTCAGACCAAATTTCTATAGGTAAAGTACAATTAGAAAAAATTGTAGCGGGTTATACTAGGGAATCTGGGGTGAGAAACCTTGATAAGCAGTTGGCTAAGATGATCAGGAATACGGCTAAGTCAATTGCTATGGAAGAAGCCTATGACGTGAAAGTGACTAACGATCATATAGAAAAAGTACTGGGGCCTCCAAGGTTGGAGCGTGATAAATATGAAAACAACAAAGTAGCGGGAGTTGTTACTGGTTTGGCTTGGACTTCTGTTGGAGGAGATATTCTTTTTATAGAATCTATCTTGTCTAAAGGAAAAGGAACTCTCAATATTACAGGGAATCTTGGAAAAGTGATGAAAGAGTCTGCTACTATAGCTATGGAGTTTATAAAGGCCAATGCAGAAGCTTACGGACTTACTCCCTATGTTTTTGATCACTATAACGTACACATTCACGTACCTGAAGGAGCCACTCCAAAAGACGGACCTAGTGCAGGAATTACAATGCTTACTTCTTTAATTTCTCTGTTTACGCAGCGCAAGGTAAAACCCCGTTTAGCCATGACTGGAGAGATTACTCTTAGAGGAAAAGTTTTGCCTGTAGGGGGTATTAAAGAGAAGATTTTGGCTGCTAAACGTGCAAATATTAACCAGATTATTCTTTGTGAAGAGAATAAAAAAGACATCTTAGAAATTAATGAAAAGTATTTAAAAGGTGTAACTTTTCACTATGTATCTGAAATGAGCGACGTCATAGATTTGGCACTTACTAAAGATAAGGTAGACCATCCAAAAGAAGTTGAATTAGAAGCTAAAGATTAAGAACAGATTTAAAGATTTTGCAGATGAAAAAGATAACCATTGCTATAGACGGTTTTTCTTCTACAGGAAAAAGTACCATCGCTAAAAAATTAGCTAAAGCACTAGGCTACGTTTACGTAGACAGTGGTGCTATGTATAGAGCCATCACCTATTTTGCCATGCAAGAAGGCTTTGTTAAAGAACGTGATTTAAATGCAAAAGCACTTATAGCTACTTTAGAGAGCATAGATCTTTCCTTTAAAAAAATAACAGGATTGGCAGACACGGCCATGTTTCTAAATGGCAAAAACGTAGAAAATGCCATTAGAACTTTAGCTGTGTCTAAACAAGTAAGCCCTGTTGCTGCAGTCCCAGAAGTGCGAGAAAAATTAGTGCGCATGCAAAAAGCTATTGGAATTCACAAGGGAGTGGTCATGGATGGGCGCGATATTGGAACAGTAGTTTTTCCAGAAGCGGAATTAAAATTATACCTCACAGCCTCTGCAGACAGAAGAGCGCACCGCCGTTATAAAGAACTCATAGATAAAGGGGAGGCAGTTAATTTTGAAGAGGTGCTTAAGAATGTTCAAGAGCGTGATTATATTGATTCACACAGAGAAACATCGCCTTTAATAAAGGCTGTAGGAGCCATAGAAATAGACAATAGTGATATGGGTTTAGAAGAGCAGTTTGAGCGTATTTTAAGTCATGCTAATGCTTTAATTAAGGGCTAATTTTCTTTTTTATACAATTGTTTGGAGGCAAATTTAATGCCCACACAATTTAGCCCTATTAAGATTTGTAAATCCCTTATTTAATTGTATTTTTGCCCACCTTTTAAGCAAAGAATCAAGAGAAAAAGGGATTTATTATTTTTATTACTCACAACTTCTGTAGCTATTGCGGGCTCTTGTAACACTATAGAATACAAACTTAATCTTCAAATGACTGAAGAAACAACAAATGCAGCTGCAGAAAATGAAGCAGTTGTAACAGAAACAACACAAACACCTCAGGTACAAGATCCTAAGAAATTTCTTGCAGATTTTAATTGGGACAAGTACGAGCAAGGTATTGAGAGAGTAGAAAGCGCTAAATTAGTAGAGTTTGAAGCCTTAGTATCCGCAAACTTTGTAGACACTACAGATGAAGAGGTAGTGGTAGGTAGGGTAGTTTTCCTTACAGACCGTGAAGCTATTATTGATATTAACGCAAAGTCAGAGGGAGTAATCTCTTTAAACGAATTTCGTTACAATCCAGACCTAAAAGTAGGAGATGAGGTAGAAGTTCTTATTGACATTCGTGAAGATAAAACAGGCCAATTAGTTTTATCACATAGAAAAGCAAGAACTATTAAAGCTTGGGACCGTGTAAATAATGCACATGACAAAGAAGAAGTAGTAAACGGTTTTGTGAAGTGTAGAACTAAAGGAGGTATGATTGTAGACGTTTTTGGAATTGAGGCATTCTTGCCAGGTTCTCAAATTGACGTGAAACCCATTAGAGACTACGACCAATACGTTGGAAAAACTATGGAATTCAAGGTGGTTAAAATTAACCATGAGTTTAAAAACGTAGTTGTTTCTCACAAGGCCCTTATAGAGGCCGACATTGAAGAGCAGAAAAAAGAAATCATTGGCCAATTAGAAAAAGGACAAGTATTAGAAGGTGTGGTTAAAAACATTACTTCTTATGGTGTGTTTATTGATCTTGGAGGTGTAGATGGTTTGGTTCACATTACAGATCTTTCTTGGTCAAGAATTAACCATCCAAATGAGGTGGTAGAATTAGACCAGAAATTAAATGTGGTGATCTTAGATTTTGATGACAATAAATCAAGAATTCAGTTAGGTCTTAAGCAGTTAGAGAAGCACCCATGGGAGGCGCTAAGCGATACTATTAAAGTGGGAGACAAAGTAAAAGGTAAAGTAGTTGTTATTGCAGATTACGGTGCGTTTATCGAGGTAGAAGAAGGTGTTGAAGGTTTAATTCACGTTTCTGAAATGTCTTGGTCTACACACTTGCGTTCTGCACAAGACTTTGTAAAAGTAGGTGACGCTTTAGAAGCAGTTGTTTTAACACTAGACCGTGAGGACCGTAAAATGTCATTAGGTATTAAGCAATTAACGCAAGATCCTTGGACAGACATTACTGCTAAATACCCTGTAGCTTCTAAGCATAAAGGTATAGTGAGAAACTTCACTAACTTTGGTGTATTTGTAGAATTAGAAGAGGGAATAGACGGATTAATTTATATTTCTGACCTTTCTTGGACTAAGAAAATTAAGCATCCATCTGAGTTTGTTGCAGTAGGTGACACACTAGAGGTAGAGGTATTAGAATTAGATGTTACCGGTAGGAAATTAAGTCTTGGACACAAGCAAACTACTGATAATCCTTGGGATAAATACGAAACTGAATTTGCTTTAGATTCTTTGCATACCGCTTCTATTGCTGAGATTGTAGACAAAGGTGCTACTATTAACTTCAATGAAGACATTGTAGCTTTTGTACCTACTAGACACTTAGAAAAAGAGGATGGTAGTAAATTAGCCAAAGGAGACCAAGCTCAATTTAAAATTATTGAGTTCAATAAAGAATTTAAGCGTGTAGTGGCTAGCCACACTGCTATCTTTAGAGAAGAAGAGCAACGCAATGTGCGTACAGCTGTTAAAAAAGCGACAGCCAGTGCAGAAGAGGCCAAACCAACTCTAGGTGACGCTAACTTAGCATTACAAGCGTTAAAAGATAAAATGGAAGGAAAAGGAAATTAATTTCCTCATTTTTTGAATTATAAAAGCCCGAGCATTTGCTTGGGCTTTTTTTTTACCTAAATCATAATAGAAATGAATCTCTATAAATTAAAAAAAATGTCTATTTTTGTTACTCAATTGCACTGTATTGGAGCCTATGAGCCAAAAAGTACTACTTTCTGAAAAAGAAATTTACATCATCCTTCACAGATTGGCTTGCCAACTTTTAGAGAGGCATTTAGATTTTTCCAAAACCGTTTTAATAGGATTGCAGCCCAGGGGTATTTATTTGGCAGAACGCCTATGTAAAATTTTAAAAGAAGATTACAAAGTATCAAATATTGCGTTGGGCTTTTTAGATATTACTTTTTTTAGAGATGACTTTAGAATGGTTGGCAAAACGCTCACAGCTAATAAGACCCAGATAGATTTTCTAATAGATAATAAAAATGTAGTCCTTATAGATGACGTTTTATACACAGGAAGAAGTATACGTGCAGCGTTAACAGCTTTACAATCATTTGGAAGACCAGAAGAAATAGAACTCCTAACCCTTATAGATAGAAGGTTTAGTAGGCACTTACCTATACAGCCCAATTACAGAGGAAGGCAGGTAGATGTCATTAACCAGGAAAAGGTAAAGGTGTGTTGGAAAGAGCAAGATGGAGAAGACACCGTTTACCTAATTAATGAATGAAAACCTTTAAAAGTAAAAGTAGCTTATGAGCCAATTAAGTGTACCACACTTACTAGGGATTAAATATCTCAATGAAAAAGATATTCAACTTATCATTGAGACGGCAGATCACTTTAAGGAAGTGATTAACCGCCCCATTAAAAAAGTACCATCGCTCAGAGACATCACCATCGCCAATATATTTTTTGAAAATTCTACCCGAACCAAGCTATCTTTTGAGCTTGCAGAAAAAAGACTCTCTGCAGATGTTATTAATTTTTCTTCTGCTCAATCTTCTTTAAAAAAAGGGGAAACCCTTATAGATACCGTTAATAATATACTGTCTATGAAAGTAGATATGTTGGTCATGCGCCACCCCAACCCAGGCGCTGGTGTATTACTGTCCAAGCATATTAAAGCAGCTATTATCAACGCTGGAGACGGCACCCATGAACACCCCACACAAGCCCTTTTAGATTCTTACTCTATCAGAGAACGATTGGGAGACGTTGCAGGTAAAAAAGTGGTTATTGTGGGAGATGTACTTCACTCTAGGGTAGCACTATCAAATATTTTTGCTTTAAAATTGCAGGGAGCAGAAGTGAAAGTTTGTGGTCCAAAAACACTAATCCCCAAATATATTGAGTCTTTAGGAGTGACTGTAGAAACAGACCTTAGAAAAGCATTAAACTGGTGTGATGTAGCCAATATGCTTCGCGTTCAAAATGAACGTATGGATATTAGCTATTTTCCAAGCACCAGAGAATACACCCAATTGTACGGAGTGAATAAAGAGCTACTGGCCACTTTAGACAAAGAAATTGTGATTATGCACCCTGGCCCTATAAATAGAGGGGTAGAAATCACCTCTGAAGTTGCAGACTCCGGGCAGTCCATTATCTTAAACCAAGTAGAAAACGGAGTGGCTATTAGAATGGCTGTTATTTACTTATTAGCAGCAAAAATTAAATAGTCATGATTGTTAATACCATTGGGCAAACGGCTATTATTTCACAAGAGGTCAAAACTTTAGATGTCTTTTTAGACCATGTAATGGCTATGTATAAAGACTATGAAATGCTACACATAGTCTTGCATTTATCAACAGATAAAATGATTAATAATACAGAAATAGACCGATTGGTAGCACTTGCCGCCACACATAAAGTAGCTGGTAAATCTTTTGTGGTAGTCACAGATATGCTCACTTATGACCAGGTGCCAGACGGCTTGGAATTAGTGCCTACATTACAAGAGGCAAAAGACGTGATAGAGATGGAAGATATTGAAAGAGATTTAGGAATTTGAAGTTAACAGTCTTAGGTTGTTACGCAGCCACCCCTAGAACCCTTACCAATCCAACTTCTCAAGTACTAGAAGTTAAAAGCCACCTTTTTTTAATAGATTGTGGGGAAGGTACCCAAGTACAACTCAGAAAACTAAAGCTTAGGTTTTCTAAAATCAATCATATTTTTATTTCTCACCTTCACGGAGATCATTTTTTTGGTCTTCCTGGATTGGTGGCCACCTTTAGGCTATTAGGTAGGATAAATCCCTTGCATATTTATGGCCCAAAAGGCATAAAAGAAGCCGTGACTTTACTGTTAAAATTAGGAGATTCCTGGACCAATTATCCCTTGCATTTTTATGAATTGACAGATAAAAATTCTGTAGTGGTTTTTGAAGACCATCAGGTTCAGGTGACCACTATTCCCCTAGACCACAGGATTTATACCAACGGTTTTTTAATTCAAGAAAAAATAGGACCTAGAAAGCTCAACGCAATAGCTGTAGAAGCCCACGGTATAGACAGGTGTTACTTTCAGAACATTAAAGATGGAAAAGACGCACCAAATGCAATGGGTACTCTCATTGCTAATTCTTTATTAAGTTTTGACCCTACAGGGCCTAAAAGCTATGCCTATTGTAGTGACACAGCTTATTTCCCAGCCATTATCCCACAAATTAGTGGGGTAAATGCCCTTTATCATGAAAGTACTTTCTTAGAATCTGAGGCAGCCTTGGCTACTAAAACAAAACATGCTACAGCCAAACAAGCAGCACAAATAGCTCTAGAGGCCGGAGTTGGGAAACTGATACTTGGCCATTATTCTACTAGATATGTGGGCTTAGAACCCTTTAAAGAAGAGGCAGAAACTATTTTCTCTCCTGTAGTCTTAGCAGACGATGGTCTTAGTTTTGAATGGTAGTTTGGCCTCCTGGCCGAGTTTTTTAAATGACTCTTATTCATTTAATTAATACTTTCTTTTTCATTTTCATATATTTGTTTAAAATTTTAAGATGGAAAAAGACTTAGGGAACTACAGAAAATCTTATGATAAACAGGCATTAGATGAGGCGCATATTTCTAAAAATCCTATACATCAGTTTCAGACTTGGTTTTATGAGGTAGAGCAGTCAGGGGGAGTAGAGGAGGCCAATGCCATGAGTGTGGCCGCTATAGGAGTAGACGGTTTTCCAAAGACTAGGGTGGTATTGCTCAAAAAATACAATGATGATGGTTTTATTTTTTACACCAATTACAAGTCTGAAAAAGGAAAAGCTATAGAGATTAATCCAAAAGTTTGTTTGTCTTTTTTTTGGCCTAGTATGGAGCGTCAAGTCATCATAAAAGGCTTAGCGGAAAAAGTCACTTCGCTTACTTCTGATAATTATTTTGACTCCCGTCCCTTGGGTTCAAGACTTGGAGCTATTGTCTCTAATCAGAGTGCTGTAATTTTTTCTAGAGAGGAATTGGAGACTTCCCTGCAAATATTAGAGGCATCAGCTACAGAGGAAAATACTAAAAGACCTCAAAATTGGGGTGGTTTTTTAGTGCGGCCACATAGTATAGAATTTTGGCAGGGGCGTCCAAACCGATTGCATGACAGAATTCGCTACACACTCCAAGACAATTTAGATTGGATTGTGGAGCGTTTGGCACCATAATTTCACAAAATACCGCATAGACTTATATTAATTTTAACTTTAAAATCTATAAAGTATGCTACTTTTGTTTTTTCACTAGTCTAAGGCATTATTTATGACAAAGAATCAATATATCAACAGGGAAATTAGCTGGTTGCGTTTTAATGAACGCGTATTGCAAGAGAGTGCAGATCCCAATGTACCCCTGATTGAAAGGTTCCGTTTTTTAGGTATTTTCTCCAATAACTTAGATGAATTTTTTAAGGTGCGTTACGCTACGGTTAAAAGAGTAGTAGACGCTGGAGCTAAGCTTAAAAATGTGCTAGGCGAAGAAAAGCCAAAAGCTTTGTTAGATGAAATCACTAAAATTGTAATTGCTCAGCAGAAACAATCTTTAGATATACTTAAGACTATTGAAGATGAGCTTGAGGAAAAGAATATATTCTTAATTAATGAAAAGGAAGTAACCCCTTCTCAAGCTGCTTTCATTTCAGATTATTTTACACATAAAGTGAGTCCGGTTCTCATGACTATTATCTTAAATGATTTAGCAGATTTCCCTTTACTAAAAGATACAGCCGCTTATTTAGCTATTAAAATGTCAATGTCTGAAACGGCTTTAAAAAATAATTCAATAAATAGCTTTAGAAGAAAAAAAGACATTCGCTATGCGCTTATTGAAATTCCTAGAAGTATAGACCGCTTTGTGGTATTGCCAAATGAGGGAGACAAGCAGTATATTATGATGTTAGATGACATTATTCGCTTTAATTTAGGGAAAATTTTTAATATGTTTTCCTATTCTAAGATTGCCGCCCATATGATTAAGATTACTAGGGACGCAGAATTAGATATGGACAATGACCTAAGTAAAAGTTTTATTGAAAAAATTTACGAGAGCGTAGAGGAGAGAAAAATTAGCGACCCAGTACGTTTTGTTTATGATATGAATATTGAGAAAGACACTCTTAAATTCTTGAGGGACAAAATGAAAATAGAAGATACAGATTCTGTAATTCCTGGGGGTAGATACCACAATAGAAGGGATTATATGAGTTTTCCTAGTCTAGGAAGACCAGATCTTTTGTATTCTAAAACCATACCGCTTTTAGTAAAAGGGGTTCCAGTAGAGGGGAGTTTACTAAACCATATTGCACAAAAAGACATTTTGCAATATACGCCTTACCACACCTTCTCTTATATTACTAGATTTTTAAAAGAAGCAGCCTTAGACCCAAAGGTTAAGACCATTAAAATCACGGTATATAGATTGGCTAATAATTCTCAAATTGCCGCTTCTCTCATTAATGCGGTAAAGAACGGAAAACAAGTGACGGTTCAAATTGAACTGCAGGCTCGTTTTGACGAACATGCCAATATTGAATACGCTGAGCAACTACAAGCAGAAGGCGTTAAGCTTATTTTTGGAGTTCGGGGTTTAAAAGTACACTCAAAAATTTGCATTATAGAAAGAGAAGAGTTGCTAGGTCTTAAACGTTATGGCTTTGTAAGTACAGGAAACTTTAATGAATCTACTGCTAGAATTTATACAGACTATACTTTGTTTACTGCATATGATCCCATCTTAAAAGAATTAGATAAGGTCTTTGATTTTTTTGAAACTACTTATAAAATTCACAAATACAAACATTTAATAGTATCTCCTCATTATACCAAAAATGTATTTAAAAAGCTAATAGATATTGAGATAGCCAACGCTAAATCAGGTAAAGATGCTTACTTAAAAATTAAGATGAATAGCATAACGTCTTATAAAATGATAGACAAACTTTACGAGGCTTCTAGGGCAGGTGTTAAAATTCAAATGATTATTAGAGGAATTTGCTGTTTGGTGCCGGGTGTTGTTGGAATGAGTGAAAATATAGAGGTCATTAGTGTGATAGACAAGTTTTTAGAACACACTAGGCTCTTTATTTTTGGTAATGACAAGCATCCTAAAATATATATTTCTTCTGCAGATTGGATGACTAGAAACCTAGACTATAGGGTAGAAGTAGGTTGTCCTATTTATGATCCAGAAATACAGATTGAACTTACAGACACTTTTAATATTGCTTGGAGTGACAATGTAAAAGCTAGAATTTTATCAGATCAGCAAGAAAGTCTGTATAGGATAAATTTAGAAAGTCCGGTGCGGTCTCAGTTTGATATGTATGCCTATTATCAGAAAAAGCTAACCGAGTAATTTACTGATTTTTTAACCGTGAATGAGCTGTTGATTGTCTAGATTTTTCATAATCTGGGCTTCAAATTCTAATAATGAATTCCATTTTTGGTCTACCTCTTTCCGTTCTCCATACTGCCTTGCAAGTCTTAAAAACATGGTATAATGTCCTGCCTCGCTAATCATGAGCTTTTTATAGAATTCTCTTAAATCTTGGTCTTCAAGCGCCTCTGAGAGCAGTCTAAAGCGTTCACAGCTCCTAGCCTCTATAAGAGCCGCTAGTAAAAGCCTGTGCACCAACTGAGTAGTTCTACTGCCCCCTTTAGGAAAAAAACCTAAGAGTGCTATTACATAATCATCTTTTCTATCCCTTCCTAATACTTGCCCTCTAGAGATAATAATATCATGGACCATTTTAAAATGACTCATTTCCTCTCTTACTAGGGCTGTCATTTCTTTAACAAGATCTGTGTATTCTGGGAAGCTTACAATTAGAGAAATAGCAGTACTGGCAGCTTTTTGCTCACAAAAAGCATGATCTGTTAGAATGGCATCAATATTTTTTTCTACTATATTCACCCATCTTGGGTCTGTGGGAAGTTTAAGGCCTAACATACTGGTGGTTTTATTGTAAATCTAGATCAAAGCTGGCTCTCAGTAAATCTACTGCGGGGTTCATCTCTCTTATTTTTTCATATTTCTCTTCCGGAGTAAAAGCGAATTTGGTGTCTATGGTTTCACTCACTCCCACCTCTAAGGTAATGCTGTAATTATTAAGCTTTTGTTTTAAATAATCTAAAACTCCTGACTGTGCCCTTTCTACCTCTTTTTTCATAGTGTTATTAGGCAATGTAATTGTTATTACATGGCCTTCTAACAGTCTTGGAAGGTCTGCGTTTAAATTAGATGCAATAATTTTCTGGCCTTCTTTTTCAATCACTTCAATATAGTCATGCCAATGTTTTTGCATGTCTACTTCTGTAAAAGCGTCTTCAATGATAGGGCCGTCTCCCTTTATTTGGTTTTTTTGTTCTTCTTTATGTGCTTTCTTAGCTTTTAGACTGGCTATTGAAAAACCTGAAACGCCTACTTTTCGCTCAATATTAATAGTGGGGTGTATTGGAGCTAAACTAATTTGATTTATTGGTTCAGGATCAATGGGTATTAGAGCTGACATTATTGGCTCTTGAACTTCTGCTAGATTTGGAGTGATAATAGTGGCTTCTTCCGTCTGTACTATTTTTGTCACTACTGGCTCTTGATTTTTAAATTCAGAGGCAGCTATAATAGTTACTGCTTGTGGGGCTAGCTTATTGTTTTTTTTTTCTCCATCACTAGAGATAGAGGCCAGCTTCATAAGGGTTATCTCCACTAGCAAGCGTTGGTTTTTTGCATTTTTGTACTGTAAGTCACAGTGGTTTGCAAGATCCATAGCATTCATTAAAAAAGAAGCTGATGTTTGCTTAGTTTGGTCTAGATAGCGCCTTTGTGTTTCCTCTCCTACCTCCATCAGTGTAATGGTAGCAGGATAGAGACCTAGGGTGAGGTCTCTAAAATGGGAAGCGAGACCTTGAATAAAGTGGTGGCCGTCAAAGCCCAATGACATACAGTCGTTAAAAAGCAACAAGAGACTAGGAATGTCTCCTGCCACTATAAACTCTGTGGCTGTAAAGTATGTGTCGTAATCTAAAATATTTAGATTTTCACTCACTGCTTTTCGGCTTAATTCAGTTCCGGTATAACTGACAATTCTGTCAAAAATTGAAAGGGCATCACGTAGTGCGCCATCGGCTTTTTGGGCTATGAGATTTAGGGCGTCTGGATCTGCAATAATTCCCTGATCCTCAGCAATGACTCCTAAATGTAAAGCGATATCTTTTACAGTAATGCGTTTAAAATCATAGATCTGACACCTAGAGAGTATGGTAGGAATAATCTTGTGTTTTTCTGTAGTGGCTAATATAAAAATAGCGTGTTTTGGTGGCTCTTCTAATGTCTTTAGAAATGCGTTAAATGCATTGGCAGATAACATATGAACCTCATCTATAATATAGACTTTATAGGCTCCTTTTTGGGGAGGGATACGAACTTGGTCAACTAGATTTCTAATATCGTCTACAGAGTTGTTAGAGGCGGCGTCTAATTCAAAAACATTAAATGCGTAATCTTCTTCAGATGAGATCCCCAGTTGCTGCTCGTTAATTTTTTTTGCTAATATTCTAGCACAACTTGTTTTACCTACGCCTCTAGGACCACAAAACAATAAGGCCTGAGCCAAATGATTGCTTTCTATAGCCTTTTCCAGTGTACTGGTAATGGCAGATTGTCCCACAACGTCTTGAAAACTTAGGGGGCGGTATTTTCTGGCAGATACAAGGAAGGGTTCCAATAGTGTGTGATTTAGATATAGGATTTACAAATATAAAAATAGCGACACTTAAAAAGTAGTCTTCTTTAGTATAATATTTTGTATTTATCAACAAATAGCAGTGTTTTCTTAAAGGCTTCTGACTATATTTGCCACAAAGCAGGCTTCCTTATCGCTGGGTAGTTTACTGCCGAGAGGAAAGTCCGGACACCAAATTGCAGCATAGCGGGTAACGCCCGTCCGTTGTAAAACGAGGACAAGTGCAACAGAAAGAATGTACAGGTAATGCTGTAGTGAAACCAGGTAAACTCTATGCGGTGCAACGCCATGTAAACTAACGTTTGAGAGCGGCAAGTTCAAGTTAGAGGGTAGGCGGTTAGAGCCTTTGGGTAACTAAAGGCCTAGATAAATGATAAGGACACTCTAGGGTGTTACAGAATCCGGCTTATGGCCTGCTTTTTTTATTTCTTAAAAAATCCAAAAACACTAGATCCATATTTTCTAGCTTCTTTAAAGTGAGGCGTCTTAGATAGGTCTGTGTGTTTTTCGTGTTCAATAATAAGCACACCATCTTCTGCAAGCAAGTTTTTCTCAAATACCATAGTGGCTATTTGTTCAAATTCCTCTTGAGGGAGTGCATAAGGTGGATCTGCAAAAATAATATCAAATTGGTCGCTTGTTTTTTGTAAAAATGGAAATACGTCAGATTTTATGGCTTGAATAGGGAGGCTTAAGTCTGTAGCTGTTTTAGTAATAAAATCTATACAACCACTGTGAAGTTCAACCGATATAATTTTTTTACAACCCCTAGATGCAAATTCATAACTGATATTTCCACTTCCTGAAAAAAGGTCTAACACCCTTATTTCGTCAAAGTAATAACCGTTGTTAAGAATATTAAACAAAGCTTCTTTAGCCATGTCTGTGGTGGGTCTAATAGGTAAATTTTTTGGTGCTGAAATTTTACGGCCTTTGTGAAGGCCTGAAATAATGCGCATGAATTAAGCGTTTAAGTTGATCATATCAAAATGATGTTCCAAAATGTGTTCAGGTATTTTTTGTGCAAAGCTAGGCCTATAAATAGTGCAATGGGCTATATATTGAGCCGCTTTTTTAAAATAGGGATCTATTGCTGTGGTCTCACCGTAAAACAAGGCTTGTACCTCATGAAGATCTACATGTAATTGTTCTAAACTAAAGAGTATAAAATACAGAAGATCTTCTGTGGTATGTATCGTAAATTGATTAAAGAAAAGTAGTTTTTTTTCTTTGATCACGGTCATGCTAAGAATGCCCTGGTCTAAGTGCAAGTAGCAGGCAGTTTCTTTTTGATCGTGTTGTATAGGCAGGAGCTCTTCTAAATGAAGACCACTGTGATGTTTAAAATCAAAGGGACCAAAGTGTTCAAATATATAGTTGTTTACGCTTGTAAAAGGAATATACACCACTGCCATTTCCTGATGTTCAATAAGATCAAAGGCCACTTCATCTGAGGGAAGCACTTGGGTATTAAACTTTACATAGTCTGCTAGTTGGTTTTTATTAAAAAGGGGTAGTGGGACTATATTAAAAAGCGGGTTGGTATGAACTACCACTACAGATTCATAGCTATGGTTAAGAACCTCATGTAATTCTAAAAAATTTGATATGGCATTTTTTAGTTCGCTCTCATTAATAGCAACAGGAAACCTGAGTCTTTTGGCTTCAATTAGATTTTGGTTTACGGTGTCTGTGATACAAAAAGAAAGTCCATTCAAACTCAATTGAATGGACAGTCTAGAATTTTCGTATGAACGATTTTTCTGGTTCAAATTCTATATTAATTTTTTCTTTTCTTGTCGTAAATTGGTGGCCAGTTTCCATTAGAGCTCACATCTTCTAATGATCCAACTATTATCTGTGGGCCATTTACTTCTTCCACATTTATATGAGAGTTTTCAGTAGCCATAAGATCCGCAGCCTGGTCATATAATATTACAGTTTTGTCTACGCTAATTCTGAAAACAGGTACTCTATAATCATTTTTACGAATGACCTTTGCCTCCATTTTAAATTGCTCCCCATTTTGACCAAAGGGAACATTCATCATGTTTTTGTAGCGGGTATCTTTTTTAAATAAAGAATCTTTAATAGAGATAAAACCTAAAGTATCTACTATTTTAATTTCTTTTAACATATCAATCTTATACACTTTATTGAATTCGTAAAATGAAGAATCACGTTGCTGAGTAATCGTGTAACGAGCGGTGTCAATAAATTGAATTAAAGAATTAAAATCTTTAGCAAATTCACCTTTTACTGTTTTGTAGGCCTCTTGTGAATTTCGGATGTCTTTCATAACAGAAATTACCTCAGCAAAGCGCTCTTGTTTTATTTTCTTAAATTCAATAGGTGCATTTACGGAAAGATAAATCAGGTAAGCAAAAACAATTGAAAGAACCCAAAGTCCAAGTTTTAATACAGTCTTCATTATAATAGTCTTATTTAAAATTTAGTGGTTTCACAAATCTACAATTTTTTTTTAATCGCAAAAGTATTTGCCCTTAATTTTACGTATTATCTTTGGAGCTATGACAACTGTTTCATCACAAGAATTTATAAAGCACCTAAAGACTAAGTTTCCACACCAACCAACCCTTAAGCAAGAGCAGGCCTTAGAGGTTTTGGCAACCTTTGTTTGTAGTAAGGAAAAAGATTCTTTGTTGCTTTTAAAAGGATACGCAGGAACAGGAAAAACAACTCTTGTAGGTACGCTAGTAAGCCAATTGTGGCAAATTAAATACAAAGCAGTGCTTATGGCGCCCACTGGAAGGGCCGCTAAAGTGATGTCTCAGTACGCGAATACACAAGCTTACACCATTCATAGAAAAATTTATTTTCCTAAAAAAGTATCAGGGGGTGGTATAGAATTTACAAAAGCACCCAATAAACACAGGCATACTATTTTTATTGTAGACGAGGCTTCCATGATTCCAGACACTACAGATACAGGAGGTTTAAAAGGAGTGGGATCTTTATTAGATGACCTTATCTCTTATGTGTATTCAGGCCATGAGTGTAAGCTTATTTTAGTTGGAGACGTAGCACAATTACCTCCAGTTCACTTAAGTTTAAGCCCTGCTTTAGATCAAGACCGCTTAATTTTAAACTATTCTAAGACTGTACCCCTAATTAGTTTAGATGAAGTAGTAAGACAGGCAGCAGATTCCGGAATCTTATTTAATGCAACCCTGCTTAGAGACCAGTTGGAAAGTGAATATCACGATTCATTTAAATTTTCTCTAAACGGATTTAAAGATATTGTAAGACTTATAGAGGGGCATGACATACAAGAGGCAATTGAAGAGGCATATACTGAGGGAGGCAAAGAAGAAACTGCTTTTATTGTGCGCTCTAATAAAAGGGCCAATCAGTACAATGAGAGTATTAGGAATAAAATTTTATTTCTAGAGCATGAATTGGCTACTGGAGATTATATGATGGTAGTCAAGAATAATTATTTTTGGTTAGATGACACTTCAGAAGCAGGATTTATTGCCAATGGAGATATTATAGAGGTTCTTGAAATATTTGCTATTAAAGAGTTGTACGGATTTAGATTTGCAGAGGTAAAGGTTAGAATGGTAGATTACCCCAATCAAAAATCCTTTGAAACGGTTCTTTTACTAGACACCATAGCTGCAGAATCACCATCTCTTTCATATGAAGACGGCAATAAATTATACCAAGCGGTGTCAGAAGATTACGCAACTGAGAAATCTAATTATAAACGATTTTTAGGTGTCAAAAACAATAAATTCTTTAATGCCCTTCAGGTAAAATTTTCTTACGCAATTACCTGTCATAAGTCACAGGGAGGTCAGTGGGACACTGTTTTTGTAGAACAACCTTTTTTGCCTAACGGAATAGATAAAGAGTATATGAGATGGCTGTATACCGCTATTACTAGGGCTAAAAAGAAATTATACCTCATAGGCTTTAAAGGAGATTTTTTTGAGGAAAATTAAATCAAGACCTCTTATATTTGATCTTATAGAAGTTAATTCTATCTCACATCATTTAAATTAATATGAACATGAATGCCATTGCCATGATTCCTGCCCGCTTTGCGGCCACTAGATTTCCTGCCAAACTTATGCAAGACCTAGGGGGTAAGCCTGTCATTCTTAGAACTTATGAGGCCACCAAGGCTACCAATTTATTTTCTGAGGTCTATGTGGTGACAGATCATGTGGGTATATTTGACCTTATTGTAAATAGTGGAGGAAAAGCCATTATGAGTACTCAGGATTATGAATGCGGCTCAGATAGAATTGCTGCTGCAGCAACACCTATAGAAGCAGATATCATTGTAAATGTTCAAGGAGATGAGCCTTTTATAGAAGCCAATAGTTTACAGGCTTTGTTGGCGGTTTTCAGGGCCGATACTGCTCATAAAATCTCTCTAGCATCACTCATGTACCCTATCTCAGACCTACAAGAAATTCAAAATCCAAACGCAGTAAAGGTGGTAGTGAATTTTCAAAACCATGCCTTGTACTTTTCTAGAGCCCCCATTCCTTTTCCAAGAGACCTATCTGGGCTTCAGTATTTTAGACATAAAGGAGTATATGCTTTTAGGAAAGCCGCTTTATTGGCATTCCCAAAAATGCAAATGGGCCCATTAGAAAAAGCAGAAAAAATTGAAGCCATTCGTTATTTAGAACACGGACATCAAATTAAAATGATTATTACCTCAGAGGCTGGAATTGGTATAGATGTACCAGAAGATTTAGAAAAGGCCAGAGCGGAGTGGAAATTTAATTAATGATCAGACATGCAGTTTATAGCTAAATTTATTTTTTTTAAAATCATGGGATGGCGTTTTAATGGACATTTCCCTGATATAGACAAATGTGTCATTATAGTGGTTCCCCATACCTCTAATTGGGATTTTGCTTTAGGCCTTCTCATCAGAAAAATTTGGAATAAGGAAAGTAACTATATAGGAAAGAAAAGTTTGTTTAAATGGCCTTATGGTTGGTTTTTTAGATGGGTAGGAGGGACGCCCATAGACAGAACTAAAAATTCAAATACTGTTCAGGCTAGTGCAGCTATTTTTAAAGAGCGAAAAATATTTAGGCTTTCTCTATCTCCAGAAGGTACTAGGAAAAGAGTGACTAGTTGGAAAACTGGATTTTATTTTATTGCTAAAACGGCTCAAGTACCTGTTTTACTCATTAGTTTTGATTACGGTAGAAAAGAAATAAAAGTGAGTCAACCGTTACTGACCACAGAAAACAAAGACGAAGATTTTAAAGTTTATGAAGATTTTTTTGAGGGTTCTAGAGGCAAAAATCATTCAGAAGGGTTTTTTAAACAATCAGATCATACACATTAAAAGTGTTGTCACTGGTCCAGCTTTTAATGTGTAAATATTTTTTTTATTATTCCTGCATGGTGTGGTAGACGTTTTGAACATCGTCATCTTCCTCAATTTTTTCTAATAATTTTTCTACATCTGCTACCTCTTCTTCTGTAAGGGCTTTGGTAAGCTGTGGAATTCTTTCAAAGCCTGAAGATAAAATTTCAATACCTCTAGTTTCTAATTCTTTTTGTAGCGATCCAAAGCTTTCAAATGAGGCGTATATAAGGATGCCATCTTCATCCATAAAGACCTCTTCTGCTCCAAAATCTATGAGCTCTAATTCTAATTCTTCTGGGTCTAAGCCCTCTGAAGGAATTCTAAAATTACAAGTATGATCAAACATGAATTCCACAGAACCAGAAGTTCCCATACTTCCATTACATTTATTAAAATAGCTTCTTATATTGGCTACAGTTCTAGTATTGTTGTCTGTAGCTGTTTCTACTAAAATAGCAATGCCGTGAGGGGCATAACCTTCAAAAAGAATTTCTTTAAAATCCCCAAGACTTTTGTCTGAGGCTTTTTTTATGGCTCTTTCTACATTGTCTTTAGGCATGTTTACAGCCTTTGCGTTTTGAATGACTGCACGCAGCCTTGAATTAGAAGAGGGATCTGGTCCGCTCTCTTTTACAGCCATTACTATGTCTTTGCCAATTCTAGTAAACGCTTTAGACATGGCAGACCAACGTTTCATTTTACGGGCTTTTCTAAATTCAAAAGCTCTTCCCATAGTACTTTTATTATGCTTATTACAGCGTCAAATTTAATATTTTATATCATTTTTCAAAGTGCCTTCGACTATCCTTTGCTAATCATGCAGTCTTCTATATTGGCTGCTAAATCAAAATCTTTCTGAGTAATTCCTTTGGCGTCATGAGTGGCTAATTTTATAAGTAACCTATTGTAGCGGTTGCTCCAATCTGGATGGTGGCCTGCCAATTCACATTCAAATGCAATTCTTGTCATGGCAGAAAAACACTCTTTAAAGTCGTTAAATTGAAAGGTACTCACTAAAAACCCATCTGCATAAGTCCAATGTGGTAATCCTTTTATTTTTTCTTCTATCTGGTCATTTGTTAATTTTTCCATCTAATCTATAATGTTTTTGTAAAGGTAGGATTCTAAACCTAATTTATGAAAGACCTATTAAAAATGATCTTCCAAACAGTCTTGATATCCAAAATTATGGGTAGCATCTAAAGGATTTTCCTTTGGCAATACCGCTAAATAGCGATCTTCATTGGTGGTGTAAATTCTTTTATAAATAGGATTTCCTAAACGCAGGCGGCGCACAAGTTCCTGAATGAAATCTTCATGCGGCACCAAATCTACACTGCCCAAGTGATAAACCCCAAAGGCATTTTGGTTAATTAATAAGAGCAGCTGCTTGGATAATTTTTCACTGCTACTTACATTGACAATTAGATTAGGGAAGACCTCAATAGGAATCCTTTCTAAGATAGCTATTTTAAGATCTTTAATTCTAGGAGATCTCTGACCAAAAACCATGGGAACCCTCACTAACAAAACTTTTGTTTTAGGTAGGCGGAGTAAGCTATTTTCTATTTTTATTTGAAAACGCCCATAAACACTTTCAGATAGGGTTTTATCATATTCATAAGAGGGATATTTACTGTATGCGTCAAAAACATTGGTAGAAGATATAAAGACCAGTTTACAAGGATTGTGCAATACATATTCACTCATATGTGCATGGGCCGTAATAAGTGAGTTAAAGGGTCCTCTGAGAGCAGAAATAATAAGATCTGGCTGAAAGGTATTTAACATTTCAAAAGCGTCATCTTCTTCAACATTAAAACGAATAAATTGCTTGTTGTTGCTATAGGTTTTGACTTGATGGCAGTAGGTGCCAAAAGTATTATAAAAGCGGCTAAGCTCCTTGTAGAGCGTGCCTCCAATAAAGCCACTGGCGCCTAGAATAAGTACTTTGCTTAGCTTCAAAAAAAGTTTGATTATTTAAAAAATTATTGCTCTGTAGTCAAATATATTATTAGATTACCAAAAGTAATAAAATGGCTATCCTTTGTAAAAAGGAAGTTTTACTACCTTAGCAGCTATGGTATTTTTTCTAATTTGAATGTATATATCTGAATCTATTTGTGTGAAGTCTTTTTTTACATAACCCAACCCAATGCCTATGCCTAGAGAAGGTGACATAGTTCCGGAACTCACCACTCCAATTTCATTTCCCTCTGCGTCTAAAATAGGATAATCATGTCTTGGAATGCTTCTTTCTGTCATTGTAAAAGCTACGAGTTTCTGAGACACTCCTATTTCTTTTTGTTTCTTTAAAGCTGCTGCATTTACAAAGTCCTTACTGAATTTAGTAATCCAACTCAAACCAGCCTCTATGGGAGAGGTGGTGTCACTTAGGTCATTGCCGTACAAACAATAGCCCATTTCTAGTCTTAGGGTGTCTCTTGCTGCCAAGCCAATGGGTTTAATACCAAAAGAAGCTCCGGCCTCAAACACTTTATCCCATAACTGTATGGCAAATTCATTTTTACAATAGATTTCAAAACCTCCAGAACCAGTATAGCCAGTGGCAGAAATTATAATGTTTTCAATACCGGCAAAAGTACTTACTTCAAAATGATAAAATGGAATATCTTTTAATGAGACCGCTGTTAAAGACTGCATGGCTGCTACTGCCTTAGGTCCTTGTATGGCTAGTAAAGAATAATCATCTGACATATTTCTTAAGCTAGCTCCAAAGTCTTTGTTGTATTTGCTAATATGTGCCCAATCCTTATCTATGTTAGAAGCATTTACTACTAACATGTACTTTTCTGGAGCAAACATATAGACTATAAGATCGTCTACCACTCCACCGCTTTCATTTGGAAAACAGCTGTATTGTGCTTTTCCAGGAACCAGACTAGCCACATCATTTGAGGTTACTTTTTGCAGTAACTCTAGGGCTGCTGGGCCTTCTACCGCAAATTCCCCCATATGAGAAACATCAAATACTCCTACAGAATTCCTTACTGTTTCATGCTCTACATTTATACCCTCATAAGAAACAGGCATGTTGTAGCCAGCAAAAGGAACCATTTTGGCCCCTAAGGATTTATGAATAGTAGTTAAAGCGGTATTTTTCATAGTATCTAATTTACTGTAAATGTATTTATTTCTAAAATAATAGCCCACAGAAAACGGGGGAATCTCTTTTTTTGACTCAAATTAATTGCTTACTTTTAATTTTTAAATACTGCTTTTTATGAAAACCAATATAATCTTGTTATTTACTTTTTTAAGTTTTGCATTGAACGCACAAGAAACTCCAACAGACTTCCTTTCTTCGGATTTTCACAAAGGCAGAAGAGATGCTTTTAGGGCAGAAATGCCTGCAAATTCTGTAGCAGTATTATTTGCTAATCCGGTGAGGAACAGGGCTAATGATGTTGATTATATATATCACCAAGATCCTGATTTTCAATATCTCACTGGTTATAATGAGCCCCATGCGGTCTTATTGCTTTTTTCAGAGATGCAAACTGATAAAACGGGAACTCCTTATAATGAAATGATCTATGTGCAAAAGAGAGATGCTAGGGCAGAGCAGTGGAACGGCCGAAGACTTGGAGTAGAGGGTGTTATTGCTACTTTAGGTTTTGAAATTGCTTATAACGGCATTGATTTTATTTCTTTACAATTGGACTTTAAAAATTTCAATAAAGTTTTGTTTTATAATTTTAAGAATGATTACAGAGACGGTAATGACGGGGCAGATCTATTTAATTTGGTAGCAGCCTTTAAAGAAAAGGTAGGATATCCTGTTAACTTTATTCCTACCAAGCAGTCTGAATCATTAGACATGACAAATAATTTAGACTTAAAAAGTCTAGGAGTGATTATGAGTGGGCTTAGAGAAACTAAATTGCCAGAAGAAATGGAACTTCTAAAAAAGGCTATAGAAATATCGGCTGTAGGCCAATTAGAAGTCATGAAAGCCATGCACCCCGGCATGTCAGAAACAGAAGTACAGGGTATTCATGAGTATGTATACAAAAAGTACGGTGCAGAGTACGAAGGCTATCCTTCTATTGTTGGTGGTGGCAATAACGGTTGTATTTTACATTATATAGAAAACAACAAGCCGGAATTAGGGAATGATTTAGTGCTTATGGATTTAGGAGCGGAATACCACGGCTATACTGCAGACGTGACTAGAACCATTCCCGCAAACGGTATTTTTAGTCCTGCTCAGAAGGCTATTTATGAAATTGTTTACAAGGCTCAAGAGTCTGGAATAGCAGCTAGTGTAGTGGGTGCCCCTTTTAATACTCCAGGACTTGTTGCTGCCCAGGTAGTAGCTCAGGGACTATTAGATTTAGGAATTATAAAAGAGGCCGCAGAGGCTAAAAAATACTTTCCGCACGGGACCTCTCATTATTTAGGTTTGGATGTGCACGACAAAGGCACTTACGGCCCATTTAAAGCCAATACAGTTATTACAGTAGAACCGGGTATCTATATTCCCAAGGGTAGTGATTGTGACCCAAAATGGTGGGGCATTGCAGTGAGAATTGAAGACGATATTCTTATTTCTGAAAATGGCCCTGTATTACTTTCCTTTATGGCGCCACGTTCCGTGGCCGATATTGAAGCGGCCATGAAATTACCAAGCCCGCTAGACAGTTTTAGCCTCCCAAGCTTGAATTAAATAATAAAGGCTTGTCAGCCTGCCATTGGACAAATAGTTATTCTTTCTCTATGATAGAGACATGATAGCGCTCACTGGCCTTTTTAAGATTTTCGGATAGGGATTTTAACCAGCTCATATGATTTGCTATTAAAAATGCTTCTTGAAGTCCATGAAGCGTTTCTGTGTCTAATGCTGTATTTCCTTGTCTGATATTTTCATCTCGTAAATTTGATAATTGTTGGTATTTACCCAATAATTTCTCATCAGCATTTTTAATAAGCGCTTCATCTATTTTTTCTTTTTTTGTAATGCCTTCTATACTCTGAAAAGATATTTTTAGAGTATTGGAGATTTTTTTTACAAGTGCGTTAAATTCATTAGAGGCAGGGGTGGTTTTATGATGGGTAATGAAATTACCTATAGAAGCTATGGCAGAAATCATGGTTTGGTTTAGGGTAACAATTTCATAAATAAGTTCAAATTCCTTTTGTTTTGATTTTGGGTCTTGAGTTAATCTTTGGAAAGCAGCATTTATATTACTGACGGCAAGAAAGGCTTCTTTCCTAGCCAAATTATAGGAATGCTTGTACTTTGAACTGTCTTCATATAATTCTTGGGTGGCTAATAAATACTTTTGGTTCATTTTTAAAGCGTTTAAAAGCACTTGTTTTAAGTTGTTTGCTTCCCAACTAGGTAACAGTAAATAATTAGCAAGTAAAGCAATAGTAGCTCCAATAAGGGTATCTATGACTCTGTATTGAATGACTTCAAAAGCATTTGGATTAATTAATGAGTATAAAAAAATAATACTAATGGTGATTAATGCAGCGGCAGACTTATAGTTCTGTTGTACTAGAGAAAACGCAAAAATTAATGAAACAAATGCCAGTAAGGAATAAACCACTACATTTTGAGTAATCATCACTATACCAACTGCCACTGCAGCTCCTATGAGTGTGCCAATAATTCTATCTTTAGAGCGTTCTTTAGTAAGCCCATAGCTAGGCCGCATAATCACAATAATGGTAAGCAAAATCCAATAGGTATTTTGAATGTCCAAAATTAAACCCAACAGATAGGCAAATACAATTGTTATTGCTAGACGCAATGAATGTCTAAATAGGGTAGCGCTCATACTAAAATTTTCAATCAGCACATTGAGTTTGTATTCCTGGAGTGTTAAAAACTCTCTTGAATCTTGTTTTTTTAACGAAATCTTAGAAGCGTTTTGAACATTGGACATTAAGCGTCTAATAACCCTGATTTCTTGTAGCAATTGCTCTTGGTAATCATAGAGGTTTCTTAATATTAAAGCACCTTTTCGCGCTTGTGGTAATCTTATGGTTTCAATATAATTTGTAATAGATTTATCTGCCTTTGACAAAGCATGTAAAAGCGTTTCTTTATTTGGTAATTTTCGATTTTGAATTAACAATTCAGATAAAAGTATGAGGTGGCTACCCATACTTGTATTGAGATCTTTAGATGCTTTAAGAAATTCTTTGCGCTGGCCAAAAATATCATCGATCATTTTATAATCTAAATGTTTTGCCTCGATTAATTCAAAAATTTTAATAGAAGATATTAAAATCAATAATTGTTTTTCATCATAATGGGAATGTCCAGAGCGTTTGCGAGCGGTTAGCAGCGCTTCTCTTAGAGTTTCATGTTTGTCATTTATTTGATTTTGAAGGACTAAAACTTTTTTAAGACGTTCATCGCGTTTGGCTTCTTTTGTCAGTAATTTGGCACGTAATTTTAAATAGGTGCCAATGAGGTAAAGCGTGTCTGATAATAATTGATTTTGATCTTTTTTAGGGGCAAGTTTTTGAAAAATAAAGGACACCGCTAAATACCAAAGACCTCCTAGCGCCATTAAGCTTAGCTGAACCAAAATTTCATATGGGGTTTCTTTTGTAATGGCAAAGGCTATTACCATGGCTAGCAATCCAGAGAAAGATACCAAAGAAGCTCTAAAACCATAAACAGAAAGAAGTGAAACAGCAAAAGAAATGATTGCAAGTGCTAATATCAAAAGGGGTAGGTATGGTTTTGAAAATAGGATAATCCCTGCAATAGCTGTAGTGAGTAAAATACTAATTAAAATAGCGTAAACCTTGCGCTTCACGCTTCCAGGAATATCACTAGGCGCATTTAAAAAAGTACCCACTACAACTGCTGGAGCGTATACTAAATGTCCTACGGAATACAATATAGCAATGGGTACAGCAATTCCCACTCCTATGCGAATTCCTCTGTCAAAGTTTGAACTTTTTACAAATAATTCTAGTTGCTTTAGTTTTTCTTTCAAGTAGGTTTTTAATTTAGTAGCAAAGTTAGTTTATTAGAGGTGCTCAATTTTTAATTTATCAATTGTTTATTATGCTGTTTTATGTTTGTAGTAAAAACATTCCTTAATTTAGATCTTTTAAAAAAACATTTTTTTAAGAGTGTTTTACAAACAAACTCATTACAAAAAATGTCTTTTTAGTAAATTTAATTTTTACTGCTATATTAAATGAGCCAACAAATCACCACCATTAGCTTCTTTAGATTTTCTTCTTTAAGTAATAAAATTTGGGGTTTTAAAATGATGCAGTTTTCCAATTCAGAACTGACTGCAACAGGCGGCTTAAGTTTTTATAAACTGATGGGCAGTGGTAAAGGAAAAGGTTTTAATCCTTTCCCAGATTGGTCAGTTTACAGCCTCTTACAAGTATGGGATTCTGAAGACGATGCCCATATTTTTTTTAATTCTTCTTATTTAATGAAACAGTATGCAAAGCATACCACAGAGTTGTATACGCTTTACATGAAAAACATTGCCTCTAGTGGTACTTGGAGTGGTAAAATGCCTTTCCATAAGGGTACAGACTTAGACCCTACATTGCCTATAGCTGTAATTACTAGAGCTACAATTAAGTGGAATTGGCTGCTGCGTTTCTGGAAATATGTACCTACATCACAAGAGGCTTTAGAGGGAAACGAAGGGCTTATTTACACAAAAGGAGTGGGTGAAGTTCCTGTAGTTCAGATGGCAACATTTAGCTTGTGGAAAAACTTTGAGTCTGTAAAAAAGTTTGCTTACAATAGCAAACAACACCAAGAAGCCATAAAAAAAACACGTAAAAATGAATGGTATAGTGAAGAGCAATTTTCAAGATTTCATCCATATAAATTTACTGGTACTTGGCAAGGAATAGATCTTTTAACCTTTTAAAAGTCTAAGTCTGGTGAAGCAACCACTGTCATAATTCCAAGAGAGGACTGCTTTTCCATCCATTTTTTTGGTGTAAATAAAACCTTTCCCAAAACAAAATTCCAAAATTCATCTTCCATGTTTTTATTCCACTGAATTCCTTTTTGCTCCATCTCACTCATCCAATAAAGCAAATAATGATCTATGGTTCCATAAGTGAGTATTTGGGTGACTTTCCAACCACTTTTTTTAAGCAGTAGGTTGACGTTGTCTGGAGAGAACAATGAAGTGTGGCGTGGCGTATGCCATCCTGCCCAATTTTCTGCGTATTTTTTTCTACTGGCTGAACTGAAATTAGGAATTTCAATAATCAACGATGTAGTAGGTTTAGCAATTGTTTTTAAATAACGCAAATTTTCTAAGGGACTGTAATCATGTTCTAAATAGTGCCACATGGTAATAACATCGGGCTTCAGGTTACTAGAGAGCTCTTTAATTTCTGCCACTTGCAGATCAAGACCTTTAAAATGATTGGGCTGGTCTTTCCATCCCTCATCACTAAAGTCAATACCCATACTGTGACAATTCAAATCAGCCAGACAGGCTTCTAAAAAACTAGGCTTGCCACAACCAATGTCTAGAATTAAAGATTCCGATGACAACTTTTGGGTTTCTTTAATAAGTTTAAGTCTTTTTAAATCTAACTTTCTTTGACTGCCTTCTACCAATCTCTCATATTTACCCCACGCTTTTGAGCCTCTGTAGGGCAAATAATGTGACGTATAGTAATTTTTTAGCTGGTCTAAGGGCACTCTAGGGTTTAAAAAGACCAATTGACAATCTGCGCATTGGTCAAAATTAAATAACTCTTTGCTAGAGTGCATTTGAGCCGTTGTTTTAATAAAAGAACTAATGGAGGAAGTATTACAAATAGGGCAACGGTTGAGGGTATGCATAAGTTTTATGTAGGGGCTCTTTTTAACCTAATAGAAATAAATTTTTTGGTGTAAAAAATTCTAAAATTCAAAGCTAATCTAAAGCAATCTTTTTATATCTATCTTTTAAGAAGAAAGTTTATCCTTAAAATTATTTATTAGGCCACCCTTCAGCAAAACCTCTATTTGCCTTTTACTAAGATTGTGCTTTGTGGAAATTTCAATTGTATTATTTTGGTTTTAACGCAACAAAGCACTAATGAGTAAATAATATTTTAAATGTTCTTGCTAGATATTATTTTTCATTAATATAGATAGGTAATTCTGATTTATCTATTAGAACTCCTATTGGTTCAGCATAAAGATTTTTACTTTTAAGAATGGCCGCTACTTTTTCAGAGGCTTCCTTTTTAACGGCTATTAATAAGCCACCACTGGTTTGTGGATCACATAAAATATACTGCTGTTTTTTATCTTCAATATCTAACTTGTGTCCGTAACTTTCCCAGTTTCTTATGGTTCCTCCTGGAATGCATTTTTTATTTAAATAGCCTTCAATTTCATTAAAAACTGGTACTTTGTTATAGTTTATAATGGCAGACACATGGCTTCCTTCACAGACTTCTAATAAATGGCCTAAAAGTCCAAATCCAGTGACGTCTGTCAAAGCCGTTACTTCTTTAATTTTTGAAAGTTCTATGCCAACATCATTTA
>CAWWAC010000002.1:0-201422 GCA_963934855.1 uncultured Flavobacteriaceae bacterium | reverse complement strand
CTTGTAAATGACTACATCTAAAAAAGTGACCGTCATAGGTGGTGGTATTGTGGGATTGAGCTGTGCCTATGCACTTGTCAAACAAGGATATAGTGTAATAATTATAGATCATAAAACAGAAGCAACTGGAGCCTCTTATGTGAATGCAGGCTACCTCACTCCAAGTCATATTATACCTCTAGCCTCTCCGGGTATGATTTCAAAGGGACTTAAATGGATGTTTAATAGCAGTAGTCCTTTTTATGTAAAACCCAGACTTAATAAAGATTTTTTAGACTGGTCTTGGAAGTTTTATAAAGCGGCTACTCCATCTAAAGTAGAAGCTGCTATATCTCCTATAAAAGAAATAAACCTCTTAAGCGCTCGCTGCTATAAACAAATGCTGGAAAGTAAAGACCTGGGAACCTTTATGCTGGAAGACAAGGGATTACTCATGTTGTATAAGACTCAAAAAGAAGCAGTACATGAGGGAGTAGTGGCTGCTAGAGCATCCCTAGAGGGGCTTGCGGTAAAAAGCCTGTCTGAGCAGGAGCTCCACAATATCCAAGCCGGCCTAAGCCCCGATCTAAAAGGAGCCATTCATTACCTATGTGATTCTCATACAACCCCCACAGAGATTATGCCTGCCCTATATGCCTACCTCAAAACCTCAGGTGTGCGTTTTATAACAGAAAAAGTGACAGGCTTTTCCACCATCCTGCAATCAGACAGTGTTATAAATAGTGTTTACACTGACAGCCAAGAAATTTCTTCTGACTTTGTAGTGCTTGCTGCGGGTGCCTGGAGTCAAGAGATAGGAAAGAAATTAGGTATAAATCTTCCTATTCAAGCAGGAAAAGGATATAAAATAGATGTGCATAGAGTCACGGGTATTCAATATCCTGCCATACTTATGGAAGCCAAGGTGGCGGTTACCCCTATGAAGGGCTTTACCCGTTTTGCTGGAACCATGGAACTATCTGGAATTAATACACATATTAGAAAAGAGCGTGTAAATGCCATAGCTAGTGCTGCAGAAGCCTATTATCCTGGACTTAAAATAAGTGATCAAGAAAAAGCTGAGGCTAGCTCTGGCCTGAGACCTGTTTCTCCTGACGGGCTGCCGTATATAGGATATATAAAACCTTATAATAATTTATTAGCTGCTACAGGACATGCCATGATGGGTTGGAGTCTAGGACCGGGTACTGGACATATTATAGCAAAGCTTGTAGCGGGTAATGTTCCTGAAATAGACATTAAAGCTTTTGACCCCAACCGGAAGCTTTAATTAAAGCTTCCGATACTACAGATGTTGTTTTAGGAATATTAAATCTTATTTTCTAATCTCCTAGGTCTTTTATTTTAACTTCCTTAAACCAAACACCAGATCCGTGGTCTTGTAGACCCAAAAAACCTGTATTTGCTTTTCCGTAATCTGGATAATCTACCCATTTACCACTCCCTCTGAGAGCTTGCCATTCTGGAGTAAACTTATCAAAAGAAACAATTAAAGCTCCATTTAGATAGTGAGAGACTTTTCCGTGATCAAAAATAATACGGCTGCTATTCCACTCACCAACAGCTTTAAGAACCTTTTGATCATTGGCAGGATGCATGGCGTAATTGGCTCCAGTTTTTTGCCAGTCTTCTATAGGGGATGGAAAATCAACATCGTCCAAAAGTTGGTATTCTGGTGCGGTTTGGTAAGGAGAGTGATAAATAGTGTCTTCAATAACGTGATAAAAAACACCGCTATTGCCTTCTGAACTTATTTTCCACTCCCAAGAAAATTCAAAGTTGGCATATTTCTGAGTTGAAATAATATCACCTCCCATATCTCCCGCCTTACCAAAACAACTAATTAAACTGTCTGTAATACTCCAATTAGTGGGGAGTATATTTTGGTTGTAAGCACGCCATTTAGAGGCATCCATTAGTGATTCCCATTCTGGTTCAGCTGCTTTTAAAAGGATGTTAGATTGATCTGATTGAGTTTTTTTAACCTCTTTGCAGCTCATTAATAACATAAAGGCAAAGAGACATGAAGTAATACAACTTAAATATTTCATTAGAATTAATTTAGTATATGTTAGTTTTATTAAAGTGATAAAAAGCTAATATGTGTTATTCCCTAAGTTTCATTGCTGTTGGATCCCATAAAATAACTTTATTTTCATAATAACTATCATTACAGGCCAAAGCAGGAGCTGCAGCTCTGTAACCGAAAATAGCATCTTCTACTACTGAGGCACCTCCTTTAATAGCGTTAAACCAATTGGCAAAGTGGTCATGATGGGCGCCCAAATAGTCTTTTTCTGCCTCATAGACAATTTCCTCTTGGGGCTTCATTTGCTTTCTTTTCTCCTTAGGATCTGTGCTTAGTTTATGAGCCTGTGCTGCCAAATAAGGATCTGCCTCAAAACTCTCTGCATTTCTTCTCACTATAACCTTATCCCATTGAATATCCATAGCGCCTTCACTCCCAACTATTCTCAAATAGGTAGTCCCTGAAGTTCCATCTACAAAATTACACCTCAATGATAAATTAAAAGCTGGATGTTTTTTGGTTTCTGGGTAATCAAATACGCCTAACATCACGTCTGGCACTTCTCTGCCATCTTTCCAAAACCTAAGCCCTCCAGACGCATAAATTTGATCTGGACCATAGGAATTAGTGATAAAATGAAGACTGGAAAATAGATGTACAAAAAGGTCTCCAGACATTCCAGTACCATAATCTCTATAGTTGCGCCATCTAAAAAAACGCATAGGATCAAAATCTCTGCTTTTAGTATTACTTAAATATCGGTCCCAACTTACAGTCTCCTTAGATGCGTCATCTGGAATGTTATATTGCCAAGCACCAGTTGGGCTTCTTCTGGCCCAGAAACCTTCTGCGTAATTAATATCTCCTATAGCTCCTGCTGCCAATAATTCTCTAGCTTTCTCATTTCCTAAGGATGACAATCCTTGGCTTCCTACCATAAAAACCATACCTGTCTTCCTTTGTGCGTCTATTACTGCATGGCCCTCTTCTAAACTGTGCACCATAGGCTTTTCACAATACACATGCTTACCAGCATACATTGCATCTATAGAAATCTGTTTGTGCCAGTGATCTGGAGTGCCTATAATGACCGCATCTACATCTGTTCTAGCTAAAATTTCCTTATAATCTCTAGTGATAAATAAGCCTGCTCCCCAACGTTCTTTGGCCTTATCCAAATGTCCTTGATACAGATCACAAACAGCTACTAATTTAACTCCAGAATGAGCCAAAGCAGCAAAAGTGTCTTGACTTCCCATACCTCCCGCTCCAATAAGAGCTATTTGAATATTATTGTTTGGACTTGAATATTGTCTTTTTAAAGAATTTGTCTGAGATTGAGAAAATACTTTAGGAATAGTAGCCAAAGCTACACCGCCTAATGAAAGTTTCTGAACAAATTGTTTTCTACTTAAAGATACTGATGTTTTTGAATGGTCTCCCTTTAATTCTTGTCCTAAAATAGATTTAGAGTTTGAATTAACATTAGTAGATAATGGTACTGATTTGGTTTTCATAAGGTTGGTTGGTTACTGATATAATTTAATAATTAATCAAGGTATGACATTTGACAAAAAAACAACTGATATAAAAAATTGATTTAATAATGTTTAATTTTTAACTAATAAAGATGAACAAATTAAGGAAAAAGTGTAAATTTGTTTAAGAACAAAAAACATAAAATGAGATTAGTAAAAAAGACTTTTAGTATTAGAGATTTAGAGAATTTATCTGGAATTAAAGCTCACACAATAAGGATTTGGGAGAAGAGGTATAAACTACTAAGTCCAGAGAGAACTCAAACAAATATTAGATCTTACAGCTTACTTAGTTTACAAAAACTCTTAAACATAACGCTCTTATATGAAAATGGGTTAAAGATTTCAAAAATTGCTAATTTAAAGGATAGTGAAATTCCATTAAAAGTGCGAGAAATTATTGACGAGAAATCTATCAAAAATAATTTAATGAATGCCTTTAAACTGTCTATGATTAACTTTGATCAATCGCTTTTTTACAAAACTTACAACACCCTTATCAGCGAAAATAGTTTTAGTGATGTCTTTAAACAATACTTTGTTCCACTTCTTCAGGAACTTGGCTACTTATGGCAAACAAACACGATAAGTACTACCCACGAACATTTTATTACCAATCTCATTAAACAAAAGGTGTACACCAATACTGAAAAAGTACAGGGATTAGAAAACAACCACTCCAATAGGTCTTTTGTGCTTTTTTTACCTGAGAACGAAATACACGAACTAGGTATTTTATACTTACATTATGAGCTCTCACTGAGGGGTTATAAAAGTATTTATTTAGGACAGAGTGTGCCAGTAGAAAATTTGGAGCCTCTTATTGGTAGTTTAGACGAAATTGATTTTGTTGCCTACGCTACTGTGGAACCCACAAAAGAAAAAATTGATCGGTATTTAAAAGTGTTTAGTAAAAAAATACTAGAGAAAAAACCAGCAAAATTCTCAATACTTGGCTTTCAAACACAATTTATAGATATTAAAACCATTCCTAATAACATTCATACATTTAGAGGATTTGAGGAATTAATAACGGGCTTACATTTATAAAAATGAAAAATATAATTATTATTGGGTCTGGTTTTTCATCACTCTCTGCGGCTTGTTATCTAGCAAAAGCGGGTAACAATGTACAAGTTTTTGAAAAAAATGAGTCTGTTGGAGGAAGGGCTAGACAACTCAAAAAAGAAGGGTTCACATTTGATATGGGGCCAAGTTGGTATTGGATGCCAGACATTTTTGATAAATTCTTTGCAGACTTTGACAAAAAAACATCTGATTATTATTCATTAGACAAATTAAGTCCAGCCTATAAAATATTCTTTAAAGAAGGAACACTCACCATTGGGGATAGTTTAGAAAAAATAATAGATGCCTTTGAAGAGATTGAAAAAGGAAGTGGAAAAAAATTAAAAAAATTTATTGCTCAAGCGCAGGACCATTATAAGATAGCGATAGATAAAATTGTATTAAGGCCTGGTATCTCACCTTTAGAATTGATAACACCTGAGACCGTTACTAGAATAGATAAATTTTTTAAAACTATTAGCCAAAGAGTGAGAAAGGATTTTAAAAATCCCAAGCTCATTGCTACTTTAGAGTTTCCTGTCTTATTCCTTGGTGCAAAACCAAATAGAACTCCTTCATTTTATAGCTTTATGAATTATGCAGATTTTGGTCTGGGAACTTGGCACCCAAAGGGTGGTATGTATGAAATTGTAAAAGCAATGGAACGTCTTGCTATGGATCTAGGTGTGATTTTTCACACTAGTAGCCCAGCTGAAAAGATTTTAGTAGAAAACAAAAAAGCCACTGGAATTGTAGTAGGTGGAACCACTCACTTAGCAGATGTTATTCTAAGTGGTGCAGATTATCACCATTCTGAAACTTTATTAGACATAGAACATAGACAGTATTCTGAGTCTTATTGGAGTAAGAAGACCTTTGCACCCTCTTCTTTATTGTTTTATGTGGGATTTAAGAATAAAATTTCAGGAATAGAGCATCATAACCTATTTTTTGATAGTGACTTTGAAATTCATGCAGAGGAAATATACGACAGACCTTCGTGGCCTACTGATCCTTTATTTTATGCTAATTTTCCCTCTAAAACAGATCCTTCCATGGCCCCACTTGGGGCAGAAGCTGGTTTCTTTTTAGTGCCAATAGCTCCTGACCTAGAAGACAACGAGGCGTTAAGGGATACCTATTTTAATATGATCATGGATAGATTAGAGGAAAAACTAGGTTTATCTGTTAGAAAAGATATAATTTTTAAAGAGTCTTTCTGTGTGAACGATTTTAAAAGCACTTATAACTCATACAAAGGAAATGCTTACGGTATGGCCAACACCCTATTACAAACTGCCTTTTTAAGACCTAAACTAAAAAGTAGCCGTGTAAAGCAACTATTTTTCACTGGACAATTAACCGTTCCTGGACCCGGAGTGCCGCCAGCACTTATTTCTGGAAAGTTAGTTTCTGAGCTCATTCAAAATAATTAATTATATGAAAGCCCTATTTGACCAAGTTTCAGAAATGTGCAGTAAACAGGTGACAGAGTCATACAGTACCTCATTTTCTCTTGCTACTAAAATGCTTGATGTTTCTATTAGACAAGATATATACAACATCTATGGTTTTGTAAGATTTGCAGATGAGATTGTAGACAGTTTTCACCAGTATGATAAAGCTGTTTTATTTAAAAGATTTGAAGTTGATTTAGCTCACGCACTATCAGATAAAATTAGTCTAAATCCCATATTAAATGCTTTTCAAAGTACTTTTCATAAGTTTGGAATTCCCATAGATTTAGTCAATGCTTTTATGAAGAGTATGAAAATGGATCTCACAAAAGAGTTGTATAAAACAGAAGAAGAATATAAAGAATACATATATGGGTCTGCAGATGTGGTAGGTCTTATGTGCCTAAAAGTTTTTGTTAAGGGAGACCTACCACAATACGATTTACTCAAAGAGTCTGCTATGGCTTTGGGCTCTGCTTTTCAAAAAGTAAACTTCTTAAGAGATTTAAAAGCAGACTTTGAGGGTCTTAACAGAACTTATTTTCCCAATACTAATTTAGAAGCCTTAGATGAGGAGTCTAAAATTAGAATCATTGATGAAATAAAAAATGATTTTAAAAGTGGTTTAGCAGGTATTTTACTTCTCCCTAAGGAAGTAAAATTTGGAGTTTACACTGCCTATATATACTATTATCAGTTATTAAAGAAATTGCAAAACACCCCACCCCTAGAGATAAAAAACGCTAGAATTAGTGTGCCTAACTATCAAAAAATAGGCTTACTTGCCCAATCTTATGTAAAATGTAAGCTTAACCTTGTTGTTATTCAATAATTTAAAAAAAATCTATGCAATTACTATTTTGGCTTTTGTGTTTTATTGGAACATTCTTTACCATGGAATTCATGGCGTGGTTTTCACATAAATATATTATGCATGGTTTTTTGTGGAGTCTTCATAAGGACCATCACAAAAAAGATCATAAAGGCTGGTTTGAAAGAAATGATGCTTTCTTTATTTTTTATGCAGTAGTAAGTATGAGTTTTATAGTAGCTGCAGAAAAAATTGCTTTCTGGCAAGGATGGCCTATAGGCTTAGGAATTATGGTTTATGGAGCATCCTACTTTTTAGTGCATGACATATTTATCCATCAAAGGTTTAAGTGGTTTAAAAACGCAAACAATAAATATACTAGAGGTATTAGAAGGGCGCATAAAATGCACCACAAACACTTAGGTAAAGACCAAGGTGAATGCTTTGGTATGCTATTTGTGCCTTTTAAATACTATAAATAAATGAAAAAAGCAATAGTCATTGGAGCTGGAATTGCTGGATTAGCCACCTGCTTGAGGTTAATAAAAAAAGGATATCAAGTGACTGTGGTCGAAAAAAATTCATACACAGGCGGTAAGCTGCACGCCTTAGAGCAAGATGGCTATAGATTTGATCTAGGGCCTTCTCTCTTTACCATGCCAGAGTTTTTATTAGAACTCTTTGAATTACATGGAGAAAATGCTGAAGATTACTTTAAATACATTAAAAAAGAAGTGATCTGTAATTATTTCTGGCAAGATGGAACTAGGTTTAGTGCTCCTGCAAACTTGGATATTTGGATACAAAGGGCAGCAATTTTTTTTAACGAAAGTGAAGATAGATTAAGGAAATACCTGGAACAGTCTGAAAGAAAATACAATATTACAGCTCCCATATTTATAGAAAAATCTTTACATAATTACAAAACTTATTTAAGTATAAAAACACTTAAAGGGATATTAAATATAGGTCACCTACATATATTTAAAACACTTTCTGCCTATCATGATAAACTTTTTACTAACAAAAAACTGAAACAATATTTTAATAGGTTTGCTACTTATAACGGATCATCTCCCTTTAAGACATCTGCTATTATGAGTATGATTCCCCATCTAGAAATGCAAAAAGGCACCTACTTCCCCAAAGAAGGCATGCATTCTATTAGCCAATCACTTTATAAATTAGCCTTAAAAAAAGGAGTCATTTTTCTATTAAATACAGAAACTATTGAAATTTTAGTCTCTCAGAAAAAAGTAATTGGTGTTCTCATTAAAGAGACTGAAAAACAAAATACTAAGGAGATATATGCAGACGTTGTTGTATCAAATTCAGATGTTTTTAATACTTATGAAAACTTACTGCCGTCTGTTAAAACACCTAATAAAATTAAAAATCAAGAAAGATCTAGCTCAGGACTTATTTTTTATTGGGGAATAAAAAAAGTATTTCCAGAATTAGATTTACATAATATTTTTTTTAATAAAGATTATGAAGAAGAATTTAAAGCAATTTTTCAAAACAAAACACTCCCTATAGACCCAACTATATACCTTAATATCAGCTCAAAAGAAAAACCTTCAGACGCCCCTAGAGGTTCTGAAAATTGGTTTGTAATGATTAACGCACCTGCTTGTGAAAATCAAGATTGGGTGCATTTAAAAAAGATTGCAAAAGAAACCATATTAAAAAAATTAAGTGAATATCTATCTGCAGACATAGGCTCATTAATAGAAACAGAATACATTCTAGATCCTATTGGCATTCAACAACAAACGGCCTCTCACAAAGGAGCACTTTACGGTACTTCTAGCAATAATACTTTTGCGGCGTTTCTAAGACAATCCAACAGAGCCAGCCAGATTAAGAATTTGTATTTCTGTGGTGGTTCTGCTCACCCTGGAGGTGGCATTCCTTTATGCCTCCAAAGCGCTAAAATTGTTTCTCAACTTATTCCATCTGCTTGATTTATGAAAAAAACTATCAGTACTTATCCAAGAAATACTCAAATAGGTGTTTGTATTATTTGGCTGTTTAATATTACAGCACTCGTTGGTATCGCCTTTGGATTTCAGGACTGGTTTATGGAAAAGACAATAATAAATATGTGTATTTACACCCTTTTGTTAAGTCTTTTATTTCCAATTAAATCTGCTTTTCAATGGGCTGCATTTTTCTCTTGCTTCTTAATTGGAATGACCAGTGAATGGATAGGCGTTCATACTTCTTGGTTGTATGGGAATTATTACTACGGAGAAAATTTAGGCTTTAAGTGGTTAGAAGTACCTATTTTTATTGGAATGAATTGGGCTGTTTTAAGTATCGTATCTGCAGACACAGCGAAAGCTGTTGTAAAAAACAAACACGCTAGAGCTGTAACTGCTGCCACGCTAATGGTATTATTAGACATATTGATGGAAATAGCAGCACCCAAATTAGACTTTTGGTACTTTATTGAAGGTAATGCCCCTTTAAAAAACTATATCAGTTGGTTTTTTGTTGCCTTACTCATTCAATATACCATTATTCCAAAATTAAAAGGAAGCAACACTCCTTTTTCAATGCATCTTTTAGGGAGTCAATTTGTATTTTTTATAGGGTATTTACTTATCCAGTAACTGCCTAAGTTGCTTAAATAGCTTCTGATCATCCCAATTAGATGCCTTTAATTCCTCCACAATGATCTTACCTTCGTTATCTATTAAATAGCTAACTCCTAAAGAAATATCATTAAAAGGTGTCTGATCTCCCACTACTCTATAGGTCACAGGAAAATCATATTTCTGCTCTTTCATAAAAGCCAAAACAGGAGCTATTTCCTCATCAGTTACAATATAAAAAATTACTTCATCCTTATATTGATTATAAAACTTTTGTACCGTTCCTAAGGTAGCTTTAGAAGGAAGGTGCCAAGATGCCCAAAAGTGAACAAAAATCATTTTACCTTTTGCATCTTTAAAAGAGAAAAAATTCCAGTCTTTATCTTTTAAACGCCATTCATAAGTGCTCACTTTGTACTGATCAAGAACAGGTAAAATGGTCGGGGCTGGTGCCAACCATTTAGTTAAGTTTATTTTAGATATATTGCCCAGTGGGCTATACATAAATAGAAGAATTAAAAAAATTGCTAACAGGATAGAAATAGATCTTAATTTCATGACTAAAAAATAATAAGACTCCTAATAAAATTAGGAGTCTTATTTGTATTTAAAAAACGCTCTTTTAAGAGACTTCATTTTCTTGTTTTATAACATTCAATGCTGATCCTGCTCTAAACCAACCAATTTGAGAATGGTTATAAGTATGATGAACCTGAATGCTATCAGAAGTGCCATTCTCGTGAGTAATTAAAATAGTAAGTGGTTCCCCAGGTTTAAAATCTGAAATATCTACAAAGTTAAAAGTATCTGCCTCTTGTATTAAATCATAATCAGTCTCATTGGCAAAAGTAAGACCAAGCATCCCTTGCTTTTTAAGGTTGGTCTCATGAATGCGGGCAAAAGATTTTACTAACACTGCTGCAACACCAAGAAATCTTGGCTGCATAGCTGCATGTTCTCTAGAGGAACCTTCACCGTAGTTATGATCTCCTACAACTATGGTTTTAATACCAGCAGCTTTATAAGCCCTTTGAGCATCTGGAACTCCCGTATAAGTTCCGTTTAATTGATTTTTAACAAAATTGGTTTTTTCATTAAAAGCATTCACTGCACCAATTAGTGTGTTGTTTGCAATATTATCTAAGTGCCCTCTAAAACGCAACCACGGTCCAGCCATAGAAATATGATCTGTAGTACACTTACCTTGGGCTTTTATTAAAAGCCTTACATCAGACAAACTTTCATTTTTAATGGGTGTAAATGGTTCTAATAATTGTAAACGCTCAGAAATAGGACTTACCTTCACTACCACTCTAGAACCGTCAGCATCTGGTGCAATAAAACCAGCGTCTTCTACAGCAAAGCCATTCATTGGTAATTCAATTCCTATGGGCATATCTAGCTTTACTGCTTCTCCGTCTTCATTTATTAGGGTGTCATTCATGGGGTCAAAATCCAATCTTCCAGATATAGCAATAGCAGCAACCATTTCTGGTGAACCAACAAATGCGTGTGTATTTGGGTTTCCGTCTGCTCTTTTAGAAAAGTTCCTATTAAAGGAGTGAACTATGGTGTTTTTCTCCTCGCCTTTTAGGTCACTTCTATCCCATTGTCCAATACATGGACCACAGGCATTGGTAAAAATAGTGGCTCCTAAATCTTCAAAAATCTTCAATAGACCGTCTCTTTCTGCCGTAAACCTAATTTGCTCTGAACCAGGGTTAATACCAAAATCAGATTTGGGCTTTATTTTCTTATCAATGGCTTGTTTGGCAATAGAGGCTGCTCTGGTAAGGTCTTCATAAGAAGAGTTGGTGCAAGATCCTATAAGACCCCAATCTACTTTTAAAGGCCAATTATTTACTCTAGCTTTATCCCCTAACTCTCCTACTGGTGTAGCTAAATCTGGAGTAAAGGGTCCGTTTAAATGAGGCCTTAATGTGTCTAAATCAATCTCAATAATCTGATCAAAATAAGCATCCGGATTTGCGTAAACCTCAGGATCTGCTGTCAGGTATTCCTTTACTTCATTTGCAGCGTCTGCTACGTCATTTCTATCTGTTGCCCTTAAATACCTTTCCATAGAAGCATCGTAACCAAAAGTAGAAGTGGTTGCACCAATTTCTGCTCCCATATTACAAATTGTTCCTTTCCCTGTACAAGATAAATTTAAAGCACCGTCACCAAAATATTCTACGATAGCTCCTGTTCCACCTTTTACAGTCAATATTTCTGCTACTTTAAGAATCACATCTTTGGAAGAAGTCCAGCCAGAGATATTTCCTTTTAACCTCACTCCAATAAGCTTTGGGAATTTAAGTTCCCAAGCCATACCGGCCATCACGTCTACGGCATCTGCACCACCAACACCAATTGCTAACATTCCAAGACCACCAGCATTTACAGTATGGGAATCTGTCCCAATCATCATTCCTCCAGGAAAAGCATAGTTTTCTAACACCACTTGGTGAATAATTCCTGCTCCTGGCTTCCAAAATCCGATTCCGTATTTGTTTGACACAGATTCAAGAAAACTAAACACCTCTTCACTGGTACTATTAGCTACTTTTAAATCTGCTACAGCACCACTTTTTGCCTGAATTAAGTGGTCACAGTGAACTGTTGTAGGCACTGCTACCTTAGGTTTGCCTGCTTGCATAAACTGCAACAAAGCCATTTGAGCTGTTGCGTCTTGACAAGCAATTCTGTCTGGTGCAAAATCAACATAATCTAAACCTCTTTTAAATGCTTTATTAGGTAAACCGTCCCACAAGTGACTGTATAAAATTTTCTCAGATAAAGTTAAGGGCCTTCCTACTAGTTCACGAGCTTTATCTATTCTTGCTACCATTTGGGTATAAACCCCTTTGATCATATCTATGTCAAATGCCATTCTTTCTGGAATTTAAATTTATGTCTCGCAAAAATAGTAAAAAGTGAGGAGTTCCTCTATAGGAAATCGTTTGTGATGAAAGTTTATTACTCAATTATCACCTTAGTTGTAAGATTTTGATTAATTCACAAAAAAAAGTATTAAATTTTACTCTTTCACCCAATCATTTGCAAAACTACAATCATTATTTACTTTGCTCACGCTAATATAAGTGTCATCTATATGTTTAGCACGCCATTCATTTATAGCCTTTAGCTGCTTTTCAGACTTAGCTAGATCTTGAATTTTCATATAATCCCTGGCAAAGTCTGCCGCATGCTCTTCAAATCTGTTAGAAATCTTTAGTATCTTGTACTTAGTAGGACCCCCACTAGGGTCTGGTTCTGCAATAGGAAATGAAATTTCATTATCTTCTAGACCACTTACTTGTTTATAGAGCGAAGGATCCATTTTAGTGAGTTCAAATTTAGAGTCATAATTAATAGGATTTCTCAATACACCTCCGTCAAACTTAGTCTCCTTTTCATCTGAAGAATTTAAAGCCGCTTCTGCAAAAGTGATAGCCCCTTCGTCTATTTTTTGTTTAATATCTTTGAGTTCTTTTATAGCAGCATCAACTGCGGACTGAGGCACCTCAGGTACCATTAAAATATGTCTAAGATCTAATTCCTGACCTCTAATTTTCTCTACAAAAATAATATGGTATCCAAAAATAGTTTCAAAAGGATTTGAAATTTCTCCTTCTTGAAGTGAAAATGCTACGTCTTTAAATTCTTTAACAAAAGAGGTCTCTCTTGTCATAGCGTAAAAACCACCCTTAGATTTAGAGCCAGGATCTTGTGAGTATAAAATTGCTTTTACAGAAAAACTAGCATTATTATCTTCTACATCCTCTTTGATTTCTCTGAGCCTGTCTATCACTTTCTGTTTTTCAATCTCAGGTGCCTGAGGTGTTTTAACAATTTGTGATATTTCTAACTCTGCTCCAAAAACTGGCAATTCGCTAGTGGGAATGTCTTTAAAGAATTGTCTAACCTCTTCAGGGGTTATTTGAATTTCTTCTACTACCTTGGTTTGCATTCTCTCTGAAAGCATTCTAAGTTTGTTAATCTTCTTTAACTCTTGAATAAAGCTAGCTTCATCTTCCTTTTTATATACTTTTAGAACCCTTTCTAAAGATCCTGCCTGAGCAATAAGCTGTTGAAGCTGTCTTTCACCAATAGCAGACACTTCGTCATCTGAAACTAAAACACTATCCTGAACTGCTTGGTGAGCATATAATCTGTCTTCCATAAGCTTGCCCAACAGCTGGCACCTATTTACATCTTGCTCAGAAACACCTTGGCTTCTTAAATCTATTAGAGTTTTCTCAATATCTGATTCCAAAATTACATAGTCTCCCACTACAGCGGCAATTCCATCTAATTTAATTCTTTTAAATACAGGTTTAGCCTCTCCCTGTTCCAATACTTCAAGTCCTTTTGGAGGCTCTACCTGACTGTCTTGAATAAGCAAACTATCTTGCGCATAAATGGTGTTTGTAATAGCAAAAAACATCAAAAACACTATAGGTTTTATATTCTTAATTATATATTTCAAGGCTGCGGTTTTTAATAGCTTCATTAATAATATCTCTTTCAATTTGTTTAAGAAAATCTTGTTTTCTTCTAATTTTTAGTACCTGCTCTAAGGATGGGTATATATAGTTTAAAGGGGCGGTTGCATTTATGGGCAATACGTCTATCACTTGTCCCAAATATAGGCCTAATGAATCCTGTAATTCAAAAAATTGCGCCTTTTTTAAATAATCATCTTCGTTGACAAGATTTAAAGGACCAATTTCTCTAATCACTCTAGACATAGGAACCCAAGATGAATCATTCAAGTTTAAGCCCTTAAACTGAATACTGATTGAATCCAAATATATAATATCTGCCTCACTAAAATCTTTAATTTTTTTTACAATTATTTTTTTATCCCTAAAACCTAAAGGTAATTCTACAAATCTGAGCCTAATAATTTTCTCTTTGAGTTTAAAGTTTTGCTTTTCTTGTTCGTAAAAGGCAAACATTTCTGCGGAGGTAAAAATACTATCTGTTCTGGCGTTTACTAAAGCTTCTTTATAGGCTAGTGTGTAAAGGTCTGCCTTATAATTAGAGACTAACCTGTCAAACTCTTCAATCTTAGAAAGCGGTAAATTTAGTACTGCTTTTTGAATAAGCAGTTGTTTAGCAGCCCACTGATTTATATAATCTTTTACTATGGCTGTGGAATCTTCAGGAGAGCTGTTTTCATACAAAAAAGAAGGAATGTCTTCTCTGTATAAAAATTGGTCACCCAACTTAGCTATTGCCGTAATATCTGGCTTACTTCTCAAATAAGAATCACAAGAAAGTAATCCAAAAAAAAGAATACAAAGAAAACTTAAGTTTAAAGTTAAAATATATGATTTATGACTTAGTAACATAAAACAAAAATAAAAAATAAGCTTGAGGGTACCACCTATTCGCTTGCTAAAAATTGGTTAATTTTACAATAAATAAAATATAAATGGAAGAACAAATTAAGCTCATTTGGGATTTTAGAGGTCCTTCTGCGTCTCTCACTGCCATTCATCATCAAAAACACTTAGAAGAATTTTGTGTTCAAGAAAATTATTCAACTATAGAAGCTGGATACAAAGACTTATCAGACATGCACAGTACAGCCTATATTATAGTCCCAAAAGAAAAAATGATTATTTTTAGAGACGCACTTAAGCCCCATAGGGGCGAAAAAATAGTATAAAAAGTATTTAAATTTAGACCAAACACCTGGATTCTATATAAATATGACAACGGGATATTTAATAATAATTATTAGTACGACACCATTGGAATATCTCTTTTAGCATCAGTTGGCAAAAAAATTTTAAGCGTTGAAAAAAATAGGACTACAAATTGATTTTCACATTTGCTCTATAACGGATCCACTCCGAGTGGAGTTCCATACAAATCAAAGTCTCCAGCTTCTGTAATAGTAACGGCAGCAAAGTCACCTACTTTTAAGAAGTACTTACTAGCATCTATTAAAACCTCATTGTCTACATCTGGAGAATCAGATTCCGTTCTTCCTACAAAGAAATTACCTTCTTTTCTATCAATTACACAACGGAGGGTTTCTCCCACTTTTTCCTGATTGAGTTCCCAAGATATTTGTGCCTGAATGTCCATGATTTCAGCTGCTCTGGCTTCTTTTACATCCTGCGGCACATTGTCCTCTAGGGCGTATGCGTGAGTGTCCTCTTCATGACTATAAGTAAAACAACCAAGGCGGTCAAAACGAGTTTCTTGCACCCATTGTTTTAGTATTTGAAAATCCTCTTCTGTCTCACCAGGATATCCAACAATAAGGGTAGTCCTAATTGCCATTCCGGGGACTCTGTTCCTAAATTCCACCAATAATGCATCTGTCTTTGCTTTGGTAGTACCCCGCCTCATACTCTTTAAAATAGAGTCTGAAATATGCTGAAGTGGGATATCTATATAATTACAAATCTTAGGCTCCTTTTTCATAAGGTCTAAAACTTCTAAGGGAAAACCAGTTGGAAAGGCATAATGTAATCTAATCCAAGAAATTCCATCTACTAAAACCAAAGCTTCTAACAAAGCAGCCAAGTTTCTCTTTTTATATAAGTCTAAACCGTAATAAGTAAGGTCTTGAGCAATTAAAATAAGTTCTTTTACTCCTTTGGCAGCTAAAACTTCTGCCTGTGACACTAATTGTTCTATGGGGGTGCTTTTATGCTTTCCTCTCATAAGGGGAATGGCGCAGAAAGAACAAGGCCTGTCACAGCCTTCTGCAATTTTTAAATAAGCATAGTTTTTTGGCGTGGTAGTTAATCTATCCCCAATTAATTCGTGTTTGTAGTCTGCCTCTAAGGCTTTTAATAAGTTTGGAAGCTCTGTAGTACCAAAATAAGCATCTACATTAGGAATTTCCTTTTGTAAATCTGGCTTATAGCGCTCACTTAAGCAGCCAGTAACAAAAACCTTATCTACCTCTCCTGCCTCTTTTTGAGCTACGTAAGACAGTATGGTATTAATGCTTTCCTCTTTGGCATTGGCAATAAAACCACAGGTGTTTATAACTACTATATTACCCTTTCCTTCGTGAACCACCTCTTTGTTATTGGCTTTTAATTGGCCCATTAACACTTCAGAATCATAGATGTTTTTAGAACAACCAAGAGTAACTACATTTATTTTATTGGCCTTAATAGACTTAGTACGCATACAAAAAGATAAAAAATTAACTTCTATTAAAAAAGGAATCTACAAATTCATATTTATTAAAGACTTGAAGGTCATTAATACCCTCTCCAACTCCTATATATTTAACAGGAATTTGAAATTGATCAGAAATTCCAATCACAACGCCTCCCTTGGCAGTTCCGTCTAACTTGGTAATAGCTAATGCATTTACCTCTGTGACCTTTGTAAACTGTAGTGCTTGCTGAAAGGCGTTTTGACCTGTAGAACCATCTAAAACCAACAAGACTTCATGAGGAGCGCCTGGAATCACTTTTTCCATTACTCTTTTTACTTTAGCCAATTCGTTCATTAGGTTTACTTTGTTGTGCAAACGTCCCGCTGTATCAATAATTACCACATCGGCGTTTTGCGCCACCCCCGCACTAAGAGCGTCAAATGCAACGGAAGCAGGGTCACTACCCATTTGCTGTTTTATAATAGGCACTCCTACCCTATCTGCCCAGACCACCAATTGCTCAATGGCAGCGGCCCTAAAAGTATCTGCTGCTCCTAGAATCACCTTAAGTCCTTTAGACTTAAACTGATGGGATAGTTTTCCAATTGTGGTTGTTTTACCAGCTCCATTAACCCCCACCACCATAATGACATGAGGACGACCTGTTTTAGGGATTGAAAAATCTTCTATTTCCTTGTGAGCAGTCTCAGATAAAAGGCCAGCTATTTCTTCTTTTAATATCTGATTAAGCTCTTCTAAACCAACGTATTTATCAGCCTTAACCCTAGCTTCAATCCTTTCAATAATTTTGAGAGTAGTGGCTACTCCCACGTCTGAGCTCACCAAAACTTCCTCTAAATGATCTAAGGTTTCTTCGTCTACAGTAGTTTTACCAACAACAACCTTTTCTAATTTATATAAAAAAGAAGATTTTGTTTTCTCTAAACCTTTATCTAAAGTCTCTTTTTTATCAGAAGAGAATATTTTTTTAAAAAAACTCATGGATGGTTATTAATACTTGTAAAGATATAAAACAAAAAAGCCACTCTCTAATAGAAAGCAGCTTTTACGATGCACCTGAATGCAATTATTTTTTAGACAACCACTCGTCTACTGCTTCTGGAGTCATTACTGACTCAACAAAAGTATAGGCACCGCTCTTTGGAGAACGAACCATTTTTATAGCTTTAGTTAATCTTTTAGAACTTGTTTGTAAGGATGCTACTGTCTTCTTTGCCATGGCTTATTATTTAATTTCTTTATGAACAGTCATGCGCTTAAGAATAGGATTGAACTTCTTAATCTCCATTCTGTCTGGCGTGTTCTTTTTATTTTTAGTTGTAATGTACCTAGAAGTTCCAGCAACACCAGACTCCTTGTGCTCTGTACATTCTAAAATAACCTGAATTCTATTGCCTTTCTTAGCCATCTTATTATTATTTTAGGATTACTTAACTAATCCGTTCTTTGCTGCTTCTTTTAAAACAGCAAAAATTCCTTTTTTGTTAATGCTCTTAAGAGCTCTAGTAGAAACCTTTAAAGTGATCCAACGATCCTCTTCAGGAATATAGAAACGCTTTTTAGAAAGGTTTACCTCAAACTTTCTCTTGGTCTTATTTATAGAGAAGGAAACATTGTTTCCTACCATGGCTTTCTTTCCAGTAATTTCACAAACTTTAGACATCTCGCTTCTTTATGAGTTATTTTAAACAGGATGCAAATTTATACCTTTTTTATGTCTCCTACAAAAATCTTTTTTAGAATTTTATAATTTCTTTTTGTAAAAGCTCTAAAGCCTTGCTTAAAGCCTTCTGAACAATACGCTCTCTGTGGTTACCCATAGAGAATGTTTGAGCATATACACCTGACGGTGAAGCAATTGCAATACATACTGTCCCCAAGGCGGCCTCAGAATCACCTTTTAAAGGACCTGCATTCCCCGTGGTAGCCACTGCAAAATCAGTTTTCATAAGTCTCTGAACACCAGCAGCCATAGCTATTGCTACTTCCTCACTGACAACAGAATGAGTGGCTATTAAAGACTCTGAAACTCCTAAAACCTTAATTTTTTGTTGTGTTTCATAGGCTACTACAGCCCCTTTAAAATAAGTAGAAGCTCCTGGTATGGCGGTAAAAGCAGCAGCTAAGGCACCTCCCGTACAACTCTCTGCAAGTGCTAAAGTTCTTTTTTTATCTGTAAGCATTTTAGCCACTATCACCTCTAAGACATCTGAAGTTTCAAAACCGTAAACAATGCTACCCAATATAGGAAGAACCACTTTTAATTGGTCTTCTACTTCTTTTTCTAACAACTCCTTATGCAAGCCTTTGGCAGATATTCTAAGTCTAACTTTTCCTAAACTAGGCAAATAAGCCAACTTTATATGAGGCGGAAGCGCTGTCTCCCAGTCTTCTATATCTGCTGCAATGGCAGATTCTCCAACACCATAAGTCTGAATGGTCTTGTGAATAATATAAGGACGTTCAAATTCTGCCATCACTTTAGGAATTACTTGCTCCTTCATGAGCGCTTTCATTTCAAAAGGAACTCCAGGCATAGAAACAAATACAGTATTTCCTTGTTTCAACCACATCCCAGATGCAGTACCATACGCATTGTGCAAGACAAGTGCTTTAGATGGCAATAAGGCTTGAGTTAGATTTGAGTCATTTATTTTAGTGCTAATAAACTTCTCAAACAACTCTTTAATATGTGCCAAAACTGCTCCATTCTCTACCAATGTATCATTGAAATAGGTACATAGTGCCGCCTTGGTAATATCATCTTTAGTGGGGCCAAGTCCTCCGGTAATAAGCACTATATCTACAGTGTCTTGCGCCTGTAATAAAGCTTTTAGAATTTCTTGAGTATGGTCTTGGATGGAAAGCATTTCTACTACACTCACTCCAATTTTGTTCAGCTCTTGTGCTATGAATGTAGCATTTGTATCTACAATTTGTCCTATGAGAATTTCATCTCCAATAGTAATGATTTTTGCTTTCATGATAATTTATAAGCCAATTGTAGTGCCAGTACCACTTCCCTTACAGCGGTTTCTACTTGTACTAAATGAAAATTTAGAAGCTCTAAAGGCATAGGGTCTAATTTGTTTTTTTCTATTTTTAAGCAGCTCTCAGAAGCCCCTTTTATCCCTATTAGAACAAGATTAGGCTTTATTTTATGAGCTAATTTAGAGAGCTCTAATAAATTATTTTGCTGAAAAGCTACCCGCATGCGTATCAAATCTTCCATCACTTCTATCACAAAAACTTTAAGAACCTTAATCATAAATTCTTGATCTCCCTCTGCAATAGCCTCTAACCTGGAGAGTTCATACATCATAGCTATATTTTTAAGGTCTTCGCTATTTAATGGCCGTTTTAAACATAGACTCCCCTTCCAAGAAACCCTCTAATATATCATTTACAGAAACAGGGCCTACTCCTGCAGGTGTACCCGTAAAAATAATATCGCCTTTTTTAAGAGTAAAAAAGGCAGATATAGATGAAATAATTTCATCTATTGACCACAACATATGAGAAGTATTACTTTTTTGAACAGTCACCCCATTTTTTTGCAGCTCAAAATCAAGGTTATTTAGATCTTTAAACTGTGCTTTAGAAAGCCAATTTCCAATGACAGCAGATCCGTCAAAACCCTTGCATTTTTCCCAAGGCAATCCTTTTGCTTTTAATTTATCTTGAAGGTCTCTAGCCGTAAAATCAATACCCAAACCAACCTCATCATAATACAAATTAGAAAACTCAGAAGCAATGTGTTTGCCTACCTTTTTTATCTTCACCAAAACCTCTACTTCATAATGAATATCTGAGGAGAAATCTGGAATATAAAAATCTTGTTCATTAGGAAGTACCGCAGAATCTGGCTTAATAAAAACAATAGGTTCAGAGGGTCTTTCATTAGAAAGTTCAGAAATATGATCTACATAATTACGACCAATACAAATAATCTTCATAGTATTACTTTTTTAGCGTGTTATTAAATCCTGCCATACGGAGTTGAGTAAGTACTTTTTTAGTGTATAGTGGGAAATCTGCCTGCATGATCCAACTAAAATATCCAGGCTCAGCCTCCAAGACCTCTTGAACCTTTTTAAACTTGTGTTTTCCAAAAGAAAAAACAGGAGCTCCATCTTTATCTTCAATAATAAAACCTGCAAAATCAAGTGATTTCTTCCTGCTTGAAAACTCAGAAAGAAATTTTATATCGTTCTTTAAGTCTGAATAAGTGACTAGTTGCGCCAATAAAACTTCATATGTAGCTAGGGTGTCTGCGGCAGCCGCATGGGCATTAACTAATTCTTTATTGCAATAGAATTGATAGGCTGCTCCTAATGTTCTTTTTTCCATCTTGTGAAAAATGGTCTGAACATCTACAGAAACTCTATTTTTCATGTCAAAATCTACCCCCGCTCGCAGCATTTCTTCAGCGAGAATAGGGATGTCAAAACGGTCAGAATTAAAACCTCCTAGATCAGAATCTTTTATAAGGGTGTAAATTTCTTTAGCCAATTTTTTAAAAGTAGGCTCATGAGCCACTTTTTCGTCAGTAATTCCATGTACTGCTACCACCTCTTCTGGAATATGCATTTCTGGATTTACTAGCCAGGTTTTGCTTTCCTTATTTCCATTGGGGAAAACCTTTAAAATAGCTATTTCTACAATCCTATCTTTAGCTACTTGAACTCCAGTAGTTTCTAGATCAAAAAAACAAATAGGTCTCTGTAATTTTAGTTGTATACTTTCCATATTCAAATATAGGATATAACAGCACTAAAGTCTGTTCCTATTTAACATAAAGGATTACTTAGACTGAGAAAACAACCAAGGAAATAAAGAAGTCTCTTTAAAAGCGTTATCCCAACTGTTATGTCCCACTCCTTGATAGAGTGAATAACGTGGCTGAACTTTTACTTTCTCCAGACCCTTTACCATTTCTGTAGAAAATTGATAAGGCACTACGGGGTCTGCAAGCCCATGAAATACCCACCAAGCTGGTCTTTTATATTTTCTAAATCCTTTTGGAGCAGCACCACCACAAATAGGAAAGGCAGCTGCAAAAAGTCTTGGGTTTCTTCTGACAATTTCAAAAGTTCCCATCCCACCCATAGAAAGCCCCCCCACATATAAACGATCTTTGTCTACAGGTAAATTCTCTAGGAGTTCATCTAACAAATTCTGAACAAGCGTCATAGCCTTAGTGGGTTTTCCTCGCCTGTAAAAACTAAAAGTAGCTCCTCCATCTAAAGGTTTTTCCTTTTTCACATTACTCCAATAATCTCCTTTTTCACATTGAGGAAATACTACAATAGCAGGATAATTTTTTCTAAAAGAGGCTGACGTAAATAGAGCAGATCCGTGCAGCAACTGAGACTCATTATCATTCCCTCTTTCCCCAGCACCGTGTAAAAAAAGAAGCATCGGGTACTTCTTGGAGGAATCGTAATTTTCAGGCAATAAAATAGCGTATGGCATACTGCCCTGATCATTTACAAATTCTTTTTTATCATAAGAAACTATTAACTCCTTGTACTGTGAGTATCCTGAGAAACTCACACATATTAAAATTAAAAAAAATATCCTTGTGTATTTCATTCTAAATGGGTGTATTAGGATCCCAAGCTTCCAAATAATCTGCAATAGTTTTAATAAACATCCCTCCTAAAGCCCCATTAATAACCCTGTGGTCGTAGGAATGAGATAGGAACATTTTAGAGCGAATGCCTATAAAGTCTCCCTCTGGAGTTTCAATAACAGCTGGCATTTTACGAATAGCACCCAGCGCTAAAATTCCTACTTGAGGCTGGTTTATAATTGGCGTTCCAAATACACTACCAAAAGAACCCACATTAGTCACCGTATAAGTACCCCCCTTAATATCGTCAGGTTTGAGTGTGTTGTTTCTAGCTCTCAATGCCAAGTCATTGACCATTTTTGTCATACCAGTTAAATTTAACTGGTCTGCGTTTTTTATAACAGGTACTATCAAGTTACCGTCTGGAAGTGCAGCAGCCATTCCTAAGTTAATATTTTTGTGCTTAACAATCTGATCGCCCTCTAGAGAAACATTCATCATAGGGTGTTTCTTTATGGCCAAAGTAACAGCTTCCAAAAAAATTGGAGTAAAAGTGAGTTTTTCTCCTTCTCTAGTTTCAAATGCTGCTTTCACCTTATTTCTCCAAGCCACCACATTTGTGACATCTACTTCTATAAAGCTTTGAACATGAGCAGAGGTCTGAACGCTCTGAACCATATGCTGCGCAATAAGTTTTCCCATCCTACTCATAGGAACTACTTCACCAGACTGTGAGGCCTTAACAGCAGAAACGGTTGTAGATGTAATTGATGATGTGGTTGCCAACTCGGTAGTTTGTCTAACTGCTTCAGAGCTTTCAGGGCCAGCTGTTTTAACAGCTGCGCCAAGCTTTCTCTGAGCTATATAAGTAAGAATGTCATTTTTAGTGACCCTCCCTTCGCTTCCTGTTCCAGAAATAGTGGCTAAATCTAGGGCAGAAAGCCCCTCTTCTTTAGCAATATTTTTCACCAATGGAGAATAAAAACGTTGCTCTTCTGCAGAAACAGAAGCTAAAGGTGAAGTTTTAAGCACCTCATTAGGCTGTGGCACAAATGGCACCTCATTAGTAATTTGAGGAGCAGTCTCATGCGGCTCTTTTTCATCTTTTTGGCCTACAGCCGATACCCCTAAAGAAGAATCTCCTTTTATTTCTATCACTGCAATTACATCTCCAACCTGCACCACCTGATCTACTTCAAAACGCTTTTCTAAAAGAATACCAGTGACTTCACTTGGAACCTCTGTGTCTACCTTGTCAGTAGCAATTTCTAACACCGCTTCATCTTGTTCAATAACATCTCCCACTTCTTTAATCCAAGAAATAATAGTAGCTTCAGCAACACTCTCCCCCATTTGAGGAAGTTTTAGTTCAAATTTTGCCATATATATAATTACGTAGCGTTAATTCCTTATTATTTTGCAAAAATAGAGCAAAAAACTATTGTTTAATGATTTTTTCTTAAAAACCTATGCTTTCAAAGCGTTCTCAAAAGGAATTCTTTGAAGAATACTTCTTCCCAAGGTAACCTCATCTGCGTATTCTAATTCATCTCCAACAGAAATACCTCTAGCAATAGTAGAGGTTTTGATAGACAAACCGTCCATCTGTTTAAATATATAAAAATTAGTAGTATCGCCCTCTATAGAAGCGCTCATGGCAAAAATAACCTCTTCTACCTGGCCCTCTTTTAACTTATGTAGCAGAGGGCTAATATTTAGATCTCCAGGACCCACTCCCTCCATAGGAGAAATTTTCCCTCCCAGAACAAAATAGAGTCCTTTATATTGAGAGGTGTTTTCTATAGCCATAATATCTCTAATATCTTCTACCACACAAAGCAAACTTTGATCTCTTTTATGATTAGAACAAATATGACAAAAATCTGTGTCTGAAATTCCATAACAAGAATTACAGTATTTAATCTCTGTTTTTAGAGTAATCAAAGCTGTTGCTAAATCTGTAGTTTGACCCTCAGGCTGCCTTAGTAAATGTAATACCAATCTAAGTGCTGTACGTTTTCCTATCCCAGGCAACTGTGACATTTGATAGACTGCATTTTCCAATAATTTAGAAGAAAATTCCATATTGCGAAAATACAAATTTCTGCATACATCCCCCAGCTTTAAAAAAATATATAAAGGAGTCATAAACTCCTAAAAAAGACTTTGTGAAATTAAAACAAACTAGTGTACCTTGTGACTTGTAAACATACAATCAAAGCATCATGAGCCCACTATCTATTACTATTTTGATTAGTTGCTACTTTCTTGTTTTAATGGGAATTTCTTTTCTGACATCTAAAAATGACTCTAATGATGACTTTTTTAAAGCTGGGGGTACTTCACCTTGGTATGTAGTTGCCTTTGGAATGATAGGAGCCTCACTATCTGGTGTTACTTTTATTTCTGTGCCAGGGTGGGTGGGTGGCACAGGCTTTAGTTATATGCAAGTAGTTTTTGGCTATTTAGTAGGTTACATGATTATTGCCTTTGTATTAATGCCTATTTACTACAAGTTAAATCTCACCTCTATCTACCAATACCTGTTCCAGAGATTTGGTAATATAAGTTATAAAACTGGAGCGTTTTTCTTTTTTATCTCCAGGGTATTAGGGGCTTCTTTTAGGCTCTTTTTAGTTGCCATTGTACTCCAACAGTTTGTTTTTGATAATTGGGGTGTTCCCTTTGAATTAACTGTAGTGCTCTCCATACTTCTCATCTGGGCTTATACTTTTAAAGGGGGTATAAAGACTATAGTTTGGACAGATACCTTGCAAACACTCTTTATGCTTTTAGCCGTAGGTTTTTCAATCTATTTTATAAATCAAAAATTAGGCTGGAGCCTGTGGGAGTTTTTAAATAGTGATGCACTAACACCATACAGTGACGTCTGGGTAACTGATTCCTTTTTTGCAAAAAATCATTTTATTAAATCTTTCTTTGGGGGTCTTTTTATTGCAGTTTGCATGACAGGATTAGACCAAGATATGATGCAAAAAAACTTAAGCTGCAAAGACATAGGTGCTGCTCAAAAAAACATGATTAGTTTTAGTGTAGTTTTAGTAGTAGTGAATTTTCTATTTTTAGTACTTGGAGCCTTATTATTTGTATACGCAGAAAAATTTCAAATAGCGCTCCCCCTTATGGATGGAAGTCCAAAAACAGACTTACTTTTTCCTGAAATAGCACTAAACAGTGGCCTCCCCATATGGGTAGGCATTAGTTTTATGCTAGGGCTAATAGCAGCGGCCTATAGCAGTGCAGATTCTGCACTTACCGCGCTTACCACTTCGTTTTGTGTAGACTTCTTAGAAATTGAAAAGAGAGAAGAGAGACTCCAAAAATCTATTAGAAAAAAAGTTCATATTGGTATGAGTCTGCTTTTAGTAGTAGTGATTATTATTTTTAAATATATTTTAGATAGAAACATCATAGATGGCCTTCTAACTGTAGCCACTTATACCTACGGGCCCTTATTAGGTCTATTTTCTTTTGGGGTTTTTACCAAGTACACTATAAAGGATCAATATTCTTGGATGGTAGCTGGAGCCGCACTAACCTTGATTATTGGCATAGCTCAGCTGCCAAAAGAATGGTTAGGAGGTTATGAAATTGGCTACGAACTTCTTCCTCTTAACGGCCTTCTCACTTTTATTGGTCTTTATTTAATCAGAGAGAGAAAAACATAAAAAAAGGGCCATAAGCCCTTTTTAATTTATAATACTAAAAAATACTACCAACGAATAATAGCAGATCCCCAAGTAAAACCACTCCCAAAAGCAGCTAATACCACTAAATCTCCTTCTTTAACTTTTCCTAACTCCCATGCTTCTGTTAGGGCTATTGGTATAGAAGCTGCAGTGGTATTACCATATTTCATAATATTGTTAAACACTTGATGATCTTGAAGTCCAAATTTCTTTTGAATAAACTGAGCTATCCTCAAATTAGCCTGGTGTGGTACTAATAATGAAATATCTTCTTTTGTTAAATTATTGGCATTAAGTCCTTCGTTAATGACTTCAGAAAACCTAACCACAGCATTTTTAAACACAAATTGGCCATCCATATAGGGATAATAAGATAAGTCTTGAGGGTCATTTTCCTCTACAATGTCTGTAACCCACCTAGTCCCCATACCAGGAGCCAGTAAAGACAAAGCTTCTGCGTGCTCCCCTTCTGAATGTAGATGTGTAGATAAAATTCCTTTAGTGAGGTCTTCTTCTCTAGATAAAATAGCTGCTCCAGCTCCATCGCCAAATATCACTGAGATATTTCTACCTCTGGTAGTCATGTCTAGTCCATGAGATTGTAATTCAGACCCAATTACTAGTACATTTTTATACATGCCAGATTTTATGTACTGGTCTGCAACTGAGAGAGCATACACAAATCCTGAACATTGATTTCTCACATCTAATGCACCCACAGTATCTATCCCCAAATCTCTTTGTACCAAAACCCCAGGACCTGGAAAATAATAATCTGGGCTTAAGGTAGCAAAAACAATAAAATCTATTTGTTGTTTGTCTATGCCTGCTCTTTCAATAGCTATTTTAGCAGCTTTGACTCCCATAGTGGTAGTGGTTTCTCCAGACGCTTTTATTACATGCCTTCTTTCCTTAATACCAGTACGCTCTTGAATCCAAGAGTCACTAGTTTCAATGATTTTAGACAAATCATCATTAGTCACTATATTTTCTGGAACGTAATGGCCTAAACCAATAATTTTGGAGTGATACATAATCTCAGTTTTTACTTAGTGATGCAAGATAATAAGAAATCTCTAATACCTATAAAAGAGCTTTATAAGCATTTACATTTACTTTTGCTTTTAAGTCAAACAATAAATTAAACAAACCAAAAAAAGTTCGGTTAATATATAGAAAATGTTTTGATCCTCTATTCCCGTTCATTTTCTTAATCTTTGGATCGTTGGCATATCGCTCACTCAATGAAGCTATATTACCCCAAAAAATAGGGTCTCCAAAATCAAAAACATCCTTATTAAAGGGGGATGTAAATAAGCTTAACATTTCATGAAATAACTCTTTAAAATATGTAACTTCTTGTGGGGTATCATTTTGCGTTAAAATTTCTAGGTCATGAAGTTTCAACATAAATAACGCATCATCATTTAAACAATTCTCATTAGCTAATTCAAAATATGGCACATAAAAAGAATCGGGTATGATTTTTATACAGCCAAAATCTATTGCAATTAGTTTTGGGCTGTCTTCTGAATCTTTTGGTGCTTGGATTAAGAAGTTTCCAGGATGCGGATCTGCATGAACCTTTCTTAAACTGTGAATTTGATACATATAAAAGTCCCATAATGCCTGACCTAATATGTGGCCATGCACCTCTGAAAAACCAGCTTTGGCATATTCACTTAGGTGCTTTCCTTCCATCCAGTCCATAGTGATAATTCTCTGATTGGACATTTCTGGGTAATAGGTAGGGAAAATAAGAGAAGGAATATGAGCACACGCTCTAGAAATCTCCTGACTTTGTTCTACCTCTAAAATGTAGTTGGTTTCTTCTAATAATTTATCTTCTACTTCCTTAAAATATTTACCAGAGTCTTTTCCTTGTAAATTAAACATTCTTAAAGCTACAGGTCTCACTAGTGCTAAATCTGACTTAACACTATCTGCAATTCCAGGATATTGAATTTTAACTGCTAGTAATTTACCGTCTTTTGTGGCCTTGTGAACCTGACCGATAGATGCTGCATTTACAGAGTCTTTGGAAAAGGTATCAAAGACCTGTTCAGGATAAGCACCTTGGTAGGTCTTGAAAATTTTTCTTACCAATGGAGCAGAAAGAGGAGGTACTGAAAATTGTGCTAGAGAAAATTGCTCTACATAAGCTCTTGGCAGTAGATTTTTTTCCATACTGAGCATTTGCGCCACCTTTAGTGCACCTCCTTTAAGGTCTTTTAGTCCGTCATATATATCAGTAGCATTTTCCTGATTGAGCTGCTCCCTATCTAAACTTGGTGTTATTATTTTTTTAGTATAGTACTTAGCGTAGTTACCACCAATCTTAAATCCGGTTTTTACTAAGGTACTGGCACGTTCAATTTTTCCTGTAGGTATATGGTCTAATGTCTTCATGAATTGGCCTAAGCCATACGTTCTTTAAATAAAAATTTACCTAAATCAAAAACTTGCTCTAGGGGTGTATTGTCAAAAACCTCAAAAACAGTATTGATAGATTTCTCTATTAACACATCTGTTTTTTCAAAGTTGGCAGAACCGTCTTCCATCCAAAATTTAATTGTGAATAATAATTGAATCCAAGCAGCTTCAGAAAAAACAGAGGCGGGAAACTGGGTTAGTTTAGAAGCTTTTGAAGAATTATCAAGATCTATAAGGTCTGTTGTAAAAGATTTAAAATGTTTTCTCAACCCTTTAAGAGGTTCTAAATTATTCATAGTACTCTGATGTGCTTTTAACACATAGACCACATAAGACCTATTTAGGGTAAGTAACTCAAAGAAACTAAAGAAAAACCCTAGCATTTTCTCTCTACTATTAGCCGTATTAAAATCTTCATTCTTTTTTAAAGCACTCATGGTGTGTTTAAAAAAGTCTTCCCAAATACCCTTTTCAAGGGCTTCTATATTTCCAAAGAAGTTATAAAAATCACTTTCTTTAAAATTTTTATGCTTACAAAAGCTATATATGGAAGGGGGTTTTTTTTCGTGTTCCAGCACATAGTCCATATAAGCAGACACCAGACTAGGTCTGTCTAAAACCATTATTTTTACAGGAGTTTCTTTTTTAGTTGCCATAACATATTTTGTTTAAACAAATTTACTAAATAATAAACAGATAATGAGTTTATTTAAAATAAGAAACGCACTTTAAAAAAGTGCGTTTCTAGCCTAACCAATAAATAAACAAAAGGAGTTGCGAATATTGATTTGTCTTTTTCATAGCAAAGTCTTCCCCAATCTCCTAATCAAATATACAAACTGTTTAATTAAAAATATTAAAAACTAAACAATATTAACTTATTAATAACATTTAATACTGAAAAAATGACGCAAGCGGTGTCAGTTTGTCAGATTCTTTTTGCTTGGTACTCTATTTGTATTGTATTGTTTAAAATATATAAATTTTTATAATTATGTCCCAAGGAAAGATAAATGTATCAGTAGAAAATATATTTCCACTGATAAAAAAGTTTTTATACAGTGATCATGAAATTTTTTTAAGAGAGTTGGTTTCTAACGCAACAGACGCTACTCTTAAACTCAAACACCTTACTTCCATTGGCGAAGCTGAGGTAGAGTACGGAGATCCTACTATTGAAATTAAAATAGATAAGAAAGGAAAAAAACTACACATTATAGACCAAGGTTTGGGTATGACCTCTGAAGAAGTAGAAAAATACATCAATCAAATAGCCTTTTCAGGAGCAGAAGAATTTTTAGACAAATACAAAGAGGCTGGAAAAGATTCTGGAATTATAGGCCACTTTGGTCTGGGCTTCTACTCTGCATTCATGGTGGCACACAAAGTAGAAATTATAACTAAAAGCTTTAAAGATGCACCCGCTGCTCACTGGACTTGTGACGGATCGCCAAACTTTACATTAGAAGCAGCAGATAAAAAAGATAGGGGTACTGAAATCATTCTTCACATTGCTGAAGATTCAGAAGACTTTTTAAAAGAAACAAAGATTAGCGGCTTGTTGAGTAAATACAATAAGTTTATGCCTGTTCCTATTATTTTTGGTACTAAAACAGAAACATTAGAAAAACCAAAAGGTGCAAAAAAAGAAGATTTAGCCCCCACTAGAGAAGTTCCAAATATTATTAACAATCCAAATCCAGCATGGACAAAGGCTCCCGCAGACCTCAAAGATAAGGATTACAAAGACTTCTACAGAGAGTTGTACCCTATGCAATTTGAGGAGCCTCTTTTTAATATTCACCTCAATGTAGACTATCCTTTTAACCTGACTGGAATCTTATACTTTCCAAAACTCACAAATGATATAAGCGCACAAAAAGACAGAATACAACTTTACCAAAATCAGGTGTTTGTAACTGACAACGTAGAGGGAATAGTTCCTGAGTTTTTAACTATGCTACGTGGAGTTATAGACTCTCCTGACATTCCTTTAAACGTTTCTAGGTCTTATTTACAAGCAGATGGTGCAGTTAAGAAAATTTCTAGCTATATCACAAAAAAAGTAGGCGACAAATTAAGCAGCTTGTTTAAGAGTGATAGAGAAGCATTTGAACAAAAATGGAATGATATAAAAATTGTCATTGAATACGGAATGTTGTCAGAAGAGAAATTCTTTGAAAAGGCAAACAAATTTGCGCTTTATCCAACAGTAGACGGCAAATACTACACTTTTGATGAGTTAGAAGCTGTATTAAAGCCTAAACAAACAGATAAGGATGACAAAATGGTCATTTTATATACCTCAGACAAAGAATCTCAACACTCCTATATAGCAACCGCTAAAGCAAAAGGATATGAGGTTATTTTGTTAGACTCTCCTATTGTGTCTCATCTAATGCAAAAACTAGAAACTTCTAAAGATAAAATCTCATTTGCAAGAGTAGATGCAGACCCAATAGACAAACTTATTCAAAAAGATGATATATCTATTTCAAAACTTTCTGACCAGGAAAAAGAAACCTTAAAAACTAAAATAGAAGCTATTACGGGTCCCTCTGGATTAACAGTCCAATTAGAAGCAATGAATAGCGAAAGTGCACCCTTTGTTATTACAGAACCTGAATTCATGAGACGTATGAAAGAAATGCAACAATCCGGTGGTGGTGGTGGAATGTTTGGAATGGGAAATATGCCAGACATGCACAATTTAATTGTAAATATTAACCATCCTTTGGTTGGTGAAATATTAAATACCAAAACACAGAAAAAGCAAGAACGCCTTATTAGTCAGTCTATAGACCTAGCAAAACTTTCTAAAGGGCTTTTAAAGGGAGAAGCACTGAGTGATTTTATCTCTAGAAGTTATGAAATGATTAAATAAACTCATTCCCTTTTTATTGATTTAAATAGAATCGGCCTCCAATTTGGAGGCCGATTCTATTTAAATATTTTTCAAAATATGACCAGCATCTAAATGCTATTTATCATTAGCCATCACTGCTTATTCAGAACCAAACATATACTTTAATGTAATTTTTGTGGGTGCTGCAATAATAGGATCTAGTTTTTTTATCTTTATAAAATGGAACAAAACATAATCTTTATGGCTAGCCTTTATATTTTTGGAGGAATTATGCATTTTGTAAAGCCAAGGGTATACCTGCGTATTATGCCAAAGTATATACCAAATCCGAAAGCTATGGTTTTTTGGAGTGGCTTAGTAGAGGTGCTTTTTGGAGTGGGATTATTTTGGGTAGCCACTAGAAATTTATCCATTTATGGGATTATAGCCATGCTAAGTGTTTTTTTACTGGTTCATGTTGACATGCTTAGTTCTAAAAAATTAAATGCTGGAATACCTAAATGGATATTGATATTGAGAATTCCCGTTCAATTTTTTCTAATGTATTGGGCATATCTTCAATTGGTATAAATTCTTTTATACCTTTGTAGGGGTATGAAAAAAGAATTTACAGAAATAGAATTGGACCGTATTATAGAAATGGCTTGGGAAGACCGCACTCCCTTTGAGGCTATCACTTTTCAATTTGGTGTCACAGAAAAGGAGACAATTGAGATCATGCGGCGTGAAATGAAACCTAGTAGTTTTAGAATGTGGCGCGCGAGAGTACAAGGCAGGGCTACCAAACATGAAAAGCTAAGGTCTTCAGAGGTTGGCAGATTTAAATGTAAACTTCAAAGACAAGTCACTGGAAATAAAATTTCTAAACGATAGGCGTAAATTACAGTCGCTAAGTGAAAACAACCCATACTTGGCTTGAATTAAATTCAATTGGTGAAAACCGCAAAATGTGACTAGAAATAAAACCCTCTAGGAGATGTTTTAACAACTGAGCAATTCTCCCAAGACTTATCTAATAAAATTTAAAGCTATTTATCAAATAATTCATTGAGCATTTGTGCCAATCTAAGGCCTCCTTTTTGAATTTGATCACGCATTAAGCCCGTGTATTTGTAGGCGTACTCATAACCAAGCTTTCCGTTTTCCGGAAGGTCTTGATAAAGAACAGATGTGATTTTATGTCCTTCACGCAACCAATCTAACGGGCTGCCTCCCATAATTTGTTTTTTTCTGCGTTTGCTCAATCTAGGAGACTCAGTAGAAAGCTCAGAATAACTCATCCCAAATTCTTCTACTAAATTAGAATCCCAAACCCTGTGTAGATTAGTGTTTTTCCCAAACCAAGTAAGCTTTATATCATTCCCCCCTTTGTCTTCCTCTCTTCCAATATGCATAGGTTGATGAAGGTCACCAATAAAATGCACCAACATTTTTAAATAAAACGCTTTATCTGCCTGGCTACTAGAAGGCTCTCTAATCACATTTATACATTTTTGAATGCCTTGAATAATATCTCCATCACTATTAGAAGACTCTAGACTATAAGTCGCTCCTAGGGGTAAATTCACATAATGCCAAGTATTGTAAGAATTAAATTTTTTATCAGACTTAATATCATCCCCGTAGTTGGAAACTAAGGCTAGAGATTCTCCATCTAATAAAGTCGCTATCATTTTAGATGCTTTTTTACTCAGGTGGTCTTGAGCAATTTGGCCAACTGTTCTGTGGCCAGTCTTTCCCCAATCTAAGGCATTGGCAGTTGAGAATTGAAAAACAAACAATAAAGCAAAAAGGAATGATCTCATATGAAAAATTTTATCAAAAATAAAGAACTCCTAATAACTTTTGGCATCCTATGCCATTTTATAATTAATTAAAATATTAAATGGTGTAAATTTGAATGATCCAACTATCCAAAACCAATGAACAAAAACATTTTATTTCTTTTTTTCCTATCTCCTTTTTTTATTTTTTCTCAAAATTCAGATAAAAGTATCTTAGTAAAATTAATAGACAATCCCATTATTATTAATGGAAAATTAGACGAAGCCGTTTGGGAGACTGCAAATGCTGCAGAAAATTTTCAACAGTATTTTCCTTCAGACTCTATACTAGCAAAACAGAAAACCCAAATTAAAATGCTCTATGACAATACCACACTCTTCCTTGGAGTGACCGTGTTTACTAGTGGGAATGATTATGTAATTCCTTCATTACAGAGAGATTTTAGAGCGGGAAATAATGACAACATCAGTTTTATTTTTGACACTTTTAATGATGGTACCAATGCTTTTTTATTTGGAACTAATCCGCTAGGAGTAAGAAGAGAAGCGCTTATCTCTAATGGGGGTTCTGATCGTGATGGCTTTACAACCTCTTGGGATGTAAAGTGGCGAGGAGAAACCTTCATAGGAGACGGTTTTTATATAGCTGAAATTGCTATACCTCTAACTTCTTTTAAATTTAAAGAGGGTGAAACCAAATGGCGCTTTAATAGCTATAGGTTTGATATGCAGGAAAATGAAACCAGCACCTTTGCCAAAATTCCACAAAACCAATTAGTTTTTAATTTGGCATTTATGGAAGATATGATTTTTGAAAAACCACTGGGAAAATCTAGAACGCCAATAGCGCTTATTCCATATATAAATGGCATTTCAGATAAAAACTACATATCCCAAAATTCAAGCTCTCAATACAAAGTAGGTGGTGACGCTAAACTAGCCATTGGAAATGGAATGAACTTAGATCTCACCCTTAACCCGGATTTTTCCAATGTAGCCATAGACAATGTAGTGACCAACCTCACGCGTTTTGAGATATTTCTACCGGAAAGAAGGCAGTTTTTCGTAGATAATAATGACCTATTTGGAAATTTTGGAAACTCTAGAGATTCAAATCCTTTTTTTTCTAGAAGAATTGGCTTAGCCAAAAATTTAGATGGAGAGACTATTGAAAATAGAATTGTGGCTGGCATGCGTCTGAGTGGTAAACTCTCTGAAGACTGGAGGGTTGGTTTACTAAATATCCAAACAGATGAAGACCTTGAAAATGAGATTGCGAGTAATAATAATACGGTATTTTCTCTGCAGAAAAAACTATTTACTCGCTCAAATATTAGTATGTTCTTTATCAATAGAGAGAGCCTTAAAAAATATGGTTTTTTAGAGTCTAGTGAAAAATATAACAGGGTCTTTGGTGTAGACTATAATCTAGCCAGTGAAGACAATAAATGGGTGGGGAAATTCTTTCTACACCAATCTATAAGCCCAGATGTAAAAGACCTTGACGGGGCTGGAGGAGCAGAATTATTTTACAACTCAAGGTATTTAAATTTTGGCTTAAGAGGAAACTACGTGGGTGAAAACTTTAGATCAGACCTTGGGTTTGTTCGGAGAACAGATATTATAGCTGCCAGACCTTTTGTAGAATTGGTCTTTTGGCCTAAGAAGGGAAAGGTAAACAACCACAATTTAAGACTGAACCCAAATGCTATTTGGAGGCCTAGTTTAAATCTTCAAAATACAGATTTTACCATGTCCTCTTCTTGGACAACTAAATACATAAATCAAAGCCAATGGTCTGTAAATATGTTCAATAGATACACCTATCTCACAGACAGCTTTGATCCTAGTAATTCTGAGGGAGCTGTAGCGCTTCCAGCAGATATAGGATACCATTATACTTCCTTTGAATTAAGCTATCAATCAGATAGAAGAAAAGCATTTTCATACACTTTTGAACCTGGTTTTGGACAGTTTTACAACGGCCAAAGAAACGTCATACAAGGCAGTCTAAATTTAAGAATACAGCCTAAAGTTGTTCTTGGTTTTCAATATGAATACAACCAACTAAGAATGCCAAAACCGTATACAGATTCAAACATTATTCTTTTAAGTCCTAATGTAGAAATCACTTTTAACAAATCTGTCTTTTGGACCACCCTTATTCAGTACAGCGACAGAAATGACAATGTAGGAATAAATAGCCGTTTACAGTGGCGTTTTGCGCCACTATCTGATTTATTTGTAGTGTATAATGACAATTATTTTGTAGAACAATTTGCTCCAAAATTTAGATCCCTCAATCTAAAATTCACTTACTGGTTAAATATATAAAATGGCCTATAAAATGCTTTGCTCAGATTTAGATGGAACCTTGCTTGGCTTAAAAAATAGGGCCACCCCGTTTTGTTGTCAAGTTTTTAAAAAATATGCATCTGAAATAGACATGGTTTTAGTTTCTGCTAGAATGCCGTCTGGTATGCGCTATATTCAAAAAGAACTAGGAATTAGCAACAAACCTATGGTCTGCTATAACGGAGCATTAGTAATGGACGGAGAAAAAGTTTTAAGCTCTACCTATATTGAATTGATTTTAGTAAAACAGCTTCTTGAAATATGTATAAAAAATTCAGTAGCCATTGGGCTTTATGCATATGACGAATGGCGAGCGGCTATAAATTCTGAGCGCATTGCTAAGGAAGAATTTAACACCCAAACCAAGGTGGTTTTTGAGCCTACTTTAAAAACTATTGAACGCTGGGCTAAAAAAGGCCATGGAGCTCACAAACTCATGCTCATGGGCAGCAAAGAAAGTCTAGATGTGGTATTTAAAATACTAGAGAGACAAATGTCAGGTCTTATTGGTATTTATAGATCTAATGACAGCCTTATAGAAATCAGTCCTGCCTCCATAGACAAGCTAGTAGGTATTGAAAAGCTGTTACAACCAGGAATAGGACTTGAGCACATTATTGCCTTTGGTGATAATTTTAATGACATATCTATGTTATCAGCTGTGGGATTAGGTATAGCAGTAGAAAATGCACGACCAGCTGTAAAAGCTGTAGCCAAAGAACTAGTAGCTAAATATACTGAGGATGGTGTGGCCCACTTTTTAGAAGCGTACTTCACTCAATTAAAAAACTCAAAATGAATAGCCCTTGGATAACAGATGACACAGTAGTATTTGGCCTTTTAACTGCCTGTTTGGGTTTTGTTTTTTATACTAATAATCTAGAAAACAAATTTTGGGTCAGGCTCTACACCTTTATACCCGGGGTACTCATGTGCTACCTATTGCCCTCTATTTTTGTAAGTGTGGGACTGATCTCAGACCATCATTCAAACCTCTATTTTATGGCCAGTAGGTACCTGCTACCGGCAGCTTTAGTTCTTATGACATTGAGCATAGACTTAAAAGCCATTGCAAGCTTGGGAACTAAAGCCCTCATTATGTTTTTTACTGGTACTTTGGGAATTATTATTGGTGGTCCCATAGCCATACTCATAGTATCTGTTTTCTCACCAGAAACGGTTGGAGGAAACGACTTTGATGCCATATGGCGAGGGCTCTCTACCATTGCTGGGAGTTGGATTGGTGGTGGAGCCAACCAGGCAGCCATGCTTGAAATATTTAGGTATAACCCAGAAAAATACGGAGGTATGGTCCTTATAGATATTGTAGTAGCCAATATCTGGATGGCTATTTTACTACTTGGAGTAGGCAAGACAAAGCAAATAGATAGTTGGCTTAAAGCGGACACTACTTCTCTAGAAGCTCTTAAAATTAAAGTAGCTAAATTTCAAGAAAAAGTAAACCGAATACCCACTATCAAAGACTATATGATATTGTTATCTATAGGGTTTACTACTGTGGGGGTTTCTCATTTTTTTGGAAATCATATAAGTGACTTTTTAAATAGTTCTGTAGCGGAAGTTCAAGATAAAAAGAGCTTTCTCTCCTTTTTAGGATCTTCCTTTTTCTGGATGGTAGTCATAGCTACTACCATAGGAATTCTCCTGTCTTTCACTTCAGTTAAAAATTATGAGGGAGCAGGCGCCAGTAAATTAGGAGGTGTATTTATTTATATTTTGGTAGCTACTATAGGTATGAAAATGGATTTAAAACAAATTATAGACAATCCAGGTCTTATTGCCATTGGACTTATCTGGATATCAATTCACGCAATTCTGTTAATTATTGTAGCAAAATTAATAAAAGCACCATTTTTCTTTTTAGCAGTAGGAAGCCAAGCCAATGTTGGGGGTGCAGCCTCTGCACCAGTTGTGGCTGCTGAATTCAGTCCTTCACTTACTTCTGTTGGAGTTCTATTAGCAGTTGGCGGCTATGTAGTAGGTACTGCAGGTGCATTATTTTGTGCCTATTTAATGGAAATAGCATCTAATTTATAACTTTTTATTAAATATTTTAAAGAGTTTAGCCATCTTTGTACCTAACTAATCTTCAATCATGAAACATTTTTATACAGTCTTATTTTCCGTGCTCATTTTAGCCAGTTGCAAACAGAGTCCAACTGAAAACACTATGGCGCTCTCTGGACAAATTAAAGGTTTAAAAAAAGGTGTTTTATATCTACAACACGTTCCAGACAGCACACTAGTAGTGATAGATTCTGTACTGATAAACGGTAATGGTAACTTTAGCTTTAAAACAGAATTAGAAAGTCCTGAGGTATTTTATTTATACCTAGTTAAAGAAGATAATAATGATATTAATGATAGGATTACTTTCTTTGGAGAACCTGGAAATATTAGTATTAATACCCAATGGGATAGCTTTGATCTATATCCAGATATTAAAGGATCTATCAGCCATGAAAAATTTGTTGAATACAGAAGTATGATGTCTAAGTTTAACATTCAAGACATAAGCCTTCTAGAACAGGCATTTAAAGCTAATAGTTCAAATAACCAACAACTATTTGACTCTATTCAAATACTTTCAGAGAGAAACACTCTAAGAAGTTACTTATTTGCACTTAACTTTGCCATGATTAATTCAGATTCATATGTAGCCCCTTATGTAGCTATCACCGATGTGTCTAATGCCAACGTGAAGTTTTTAGATTCTATCTATAAGAAGTTATCTCCGGAGGTGGCGATATCTAAATACGGGAAGTCTTTAAAAAAACTAATAATCTCTTCAAAAAAATAAAACAACCTCAATAAAATAGGTAAAAAAAAAGCGGCCCTTGGGCTGCTTTTTTTTTAAGACATAAAAGAATTAAGCAGAAAGTTTATTTAAAGCAGTCACTAATTCAGTTGCTTTAGTCTCCAAAGAACCCTTAACAATTTTTAAATGAGATTGACGGTTCTCTACTTTTTTGTCATTCACTTGTGCAATAAGACTGTCAAATGATTCAATAGCCAGATCTATAAGAGCAGAACCCTCTTTTGAATCTAAATTATTGGTTGCTGCTTCCCACAAGTAAACAGCCTCTATGATATCTCCCAATACATAGTTAATATCTTTTTTTAGGTTTTTTATACTAGCCATACTGCTATTTTTTAAATTTTAACAAAATTACATTTTTTAGGTGTAACAGACACTATGAAATATAGATATGCGGGTATCTAATAGCAAACTTCAAGAAATACAGCCCCTTTAGCACTATTTATCTCAATAAAACCAGATTGAGCAGCCATTAAAACAGTCTCACCATAAGATATGGGTTCACTTCCAAATTCATTGCTTATAAGCCCTGATCCTTGAACACAAATATAAATTTTAAAACTACCCCTTAAAATAGAACTATCTTTATAAGTCCCTTGAATAGGAAGATAGTTTGTTTTAAAATATGGAGAGCTTACCATTTCATTTGCTAGGTTTGTTGTTGTTTTATAAAAACTCTTATAGTTTTCTTTGTGAGTAAAACTTAACGCACCCAATGCTTGTTCTGTATGCAGTTCTCTTAAATTTCCAGCTAGATCTTTTCTATTAAAATCAAAAACCCTATAAGTAATATCTGAAGTTTGCTGAATCTCTGCTAACATAACACCAGCTCCAATAGCGTGAACCGTACCGGTTTCAATAAAAAAAGCATCTCCCTTTGTGACAGAATGTCTTTCTAAAATATCCACTAAATGCTCCTTATTCAAATGGTCTATATAAGATTCTTGGTCAATACCGGGGGTAAAACCTACAATTAAAGAAGATCCAGGATCGGCTTCCATCACATACCACATTTCTGTTTTTCCCATACATCCGTGGCGCTCCATAGCTAAAGAATTGTTTGGGTGCACTTGAATAGATAGGTCTTGATCAGCATCAATAAATTTAATAAGAATAGGGAAATCTGTGCCAAATTCATTAAACACCTGGTCTCCAATTAACGCGGCACCATAGCTCTTTATAAGTTGTAAAAGTGATTGCCCTTTAAGGGCTCCATTAGACACGGTAGAAATACTTCCAGGCACCGTTGAAATTTCCCAACTCTCTCCTATTCCAACTGAGGCTCCCGGTTTCTGAAGTTTTGTTTTTAATTTCTCTCCTCCCCATATTCTTTCTTTGAAAATAGGGGAAAATTTTAAGGGATACACAGCCATAAAAATCTATTGTTCTCCTTTATAAGTCACAAAGTTTCTGGGTGTTTCATAAAGGGTGATGGAAAGTTCTTGATCTTCCTTTAGGTGAGGCTTTAATGAATTCCAAATAACAACTGATATATGTTCTGCAGTAGGATTTAAATTTTTAAACGCAGCTACTTCTATATTTAAATTTTTGTGGTCCATTACATCTTCAACCTCAGACTTAATAAGGTCTTTTAATATTTTGGCATCCATTACATAACCCGTATCTGGATCTATTATTCCTGTTACACTTACTATTAAATCATAGTTGTGACCGTGATAATTTGGATTGTTACACTTCCCAAAAATTTGAGTATTTTTTTGGTCACTCCAATGTGAATTATGCAGCCGGTGGGCAGCATTGAAGTGTGCTTTTCTACTAATAGTTACTTTCATTTTTTTAGGTAAGGTACGTATAATATTTATCAAAGATAATCTTAAACCAGGCGGTATAAGACTCTGGATCTCGTTCTATCTCTTCTTTAATTCTATTGGGAGACATCCATTTCCAAGAAGCAACTTCTTCTGGATTTATCATTGGAAGGTCATTGTACTGACCTTGCATCACATGATCTAGCTCATGTTCAGTAAGCCCATTTCCCATATCTGCTTTATAAATAAATGAAAAAAGATGTGTGAGAGGTGCTTCAAAGCCCATTTCTTCCATTAACCTCCGCTTTCCAGCTTCTAAATTCTGCTCTCCCTCACGTTGGTGACTACAACACGTATTAGTCCACAGTCCGGGAGAATGATATTTATTGAGTGCCCGCTGTTGCAACATGATTTCTCCTTGCTTATTTGTGATAAATACAGAAAAGGCCCTGTGTAAAAGAGCTTTTTCGTGGGCTTCTATCTTTTCCATCAGCCCTATGGGCTCATCATTTTCATTCACTAATACAACTTGTTCCTTCATAATATAAAAATACAATCTTTTGTATTTTTAATCCTAATGGTATTAAATTTTTATTTGTTAAAATAAGAAACGGGGTGGTTTTACTCCTTTTACTTTTGAGAGATTATATCTAAAAATAACCTCTGCAGAGCCATTATTAAAAAAGTATTGTCCCAAATTAGTGGTGGATTTATCATAAGAAAGTCCAATAAAAAAAGAATCTGAAAATTGATATCCAAAAAGACCACCCAATGCTTCCTTTAACCGATAAGAAATACCAAAAGACACTTTATTCCTAAATATTAAACTCGCTGCCAAATCTAATTGTAAAGGAGCTCCCACTGCAATTTTTAAAATAAAACTAGGTCTTAATAAAAGATGGTGATTTAATTCCCTCACAAAACCTGACATTGCATATATTCTTAATTTATTAAAAGATTTTGAAAGGGAGGATCTGTCAAAATACAAGGTCTCTAAAAAACTGGGGGCTGAAAGCCCTATATAAAAATCTGTTTTATAAAATAAAATACCCATCCCTATATTTGGGGACCATCTGTTATCTGCCTTGCCCAGCAATAAAGGGTCAGTCCCTTTACTTAAATCTTGAGTGAGTAAACTATAATTGACCTCTAATAAATGGGCGCTTCCTTTAAGACCAAATGCCATTTTTGAATTTTCAGATATACGAATCAAATAAGATAAATCTAAATCAAAAAAAAATTCAGAGGTGGGTCCTATCTGGTCCTTAAGCAATCCAAAACCAATACCAAGTCCTTTAATGCTAGTGGGACTACTATATGCCAATGTTTGGGTTTTAGGTGCGCCCTCTATTCCTATCCATTGTGATCTATAAAAAAGTATCAATTTCTTTTGTAAAGCCATTCCTACATAAGCAGGATTATAGCTTTGAGCATGAAACATAAACTGGTTGTATTGCGCGTTTTTTTGAGCATAAGCTGACATTTTAACCACAAAAAGTAAATAAAAAACATAATGATAAAAAGTCTTATTTATAATTTTCACCTTCATAGGCGCTGGTTTATTTATTTAGTTTGCTATAGGTAAAGCACTTTTTTATACATTATGCAACACTATTATCTATGAAATTAATACCTAAGCTCCCCAATTGATGCTCTTAAACGATTAAGAACGCCAACAACCGACAAACGGTAAATGTGGCCTTCATACGAAAAGATAAAAGCAGCTCTTTATTTTATTATTCTGTAACTACTGAGAAATTATTTTTGGGTATTTTTGCCAAAATGTAACCCATGAGTTTAGAGCAGGAAATAAGCAAAAGAAGAACCTTTGGGATTATCTCTCACCCAGATGCGGGAAAGACAACCCTTACTGAAAAATTATTATTATTTGGAGGCGCCATACAAGAAGCAGGCGCCGTAAAAAATAATAAAATAAAAAAAGGTGCTACTAGTGATTTCATGGAAATAGAGAGGCAAAGAGGTATTTCTGTAGCCACCTCTGTACTGGCTTTTATTTATAGGGATAAAAAAATAAATATTTTAGATACGCCCGGACACAAAGATTTTGCAGAAGATACTTTTAGAACTCTCACAGCTGTAGATAGTGTGATTGTAGTGATAGATGTAGCTAAAGGAGTTGAGGAACAAACAGAAAAACTAGTAGCCGTGTGTAGGATGAGAAACATTCCCATTCTTGTCTTTATTAATAAATTAGATAGAGAAGGAAAAGACGCCTTTGATCTGCTAGATGAAGTAGAACAAAAATTGGGACTCTCAGTAACCCCTATGAGCTTTCCAATTGGTATGGGATATGATTTTAAAGGAATCTATAACATCTATGAAGGCAACATTAACCTCTTTAGTGGGGACAGCAAAAAAAACATAGAAGACACAGTGTCTTTTAATGATTTAAACAGTCCTGAGCTTGAAAAAATACTAGGGAGTTTTCAAGCAGCTATATTAAGAGAAAACCTGGAGCTTGTAGAAGGAGTATACCCCCCCTTTAACAAAGAAGCATACCTAAAGGGTGAGCAGCAACCTGTATTTTTTGGTTCTGCATTAAACAATTTTGGTGTGAGAGAGCTTTTAGATTGTTTTATTGACATTGCCCCAACTCCAAGGCCAAAAAAAGCAGAAGAGAGACTAGTAAAACCTTCAGAGAAGAGTCTTAGTGGCTTTGTTTTTAAAATACATGCCAATATGGACCCTAAACACAGAGACCGTTTGGCATTTATTAAAATAGTGTCTGGAACCTTTGAAAGAAATAAACCTTATTTACACGTAAGACTGAATAAAAATCTAAAATTCTCCAGCCCTAATGCTTTTTTTGCGGAAAAGAAAGAGATTGTAGATATCTCTTATCCCGGAGACATTGTTGGCCTTCATGACACAGGAAATTTTAAAATTGGAGACACCCTAACAGAAGGAGAATTATTGCATTACAAGGGAATCCCAAGCTTTTCACCAGAACATTTTAGATACATTAACAACGCAGACCCACTAAAAACAAAGCAGCTCAATAAGGGAATAGACCAACTCATGGATGAGGGAGTGGCCCAATTGTTTACCCTTGAGCTAAATGGAAGAAAAATAATAGGAACTGTAGGAGCGCTTCAATACGAAGTTATTCAGTACAGACTAGAGCACGAATACGGTGCTAAATGTTCATATGAAAATTTCCCTGTTTTTAAAGCTTGCTGGGTAGTACCTGAAAATAAAAACAATGATGAGTTTAAAGAATTTTCAAGAATTAAAAGTAAATTCTTAGCAAAAGACAAAAGAGGGGAATTGGTTTTTTTAGCAGACTCTGCTTTCTCTTTACAAATGACACAGCAAAAATATCCCACGGTAAAACTTAAATTTACTTCTGAGGCAGAAGAGTAAATTATAAGATTCTATTGAAACTAAATCCTCACTGATATTAAATAAAAAACCCCTACTTAGTAGGGGTTTTTTATACTTATGCTTCTCCAGCTGGCCCAAAATTAATGGGGATAGTTGGTTGCTCATAATCTTTAATAGTTCCATTGGCATTCTCAAAGCGCTGCACATTATCATGCAGCGCTTTTAAGAACTTCTTAGCGTGTTGTGGGGTTAGAATAATCCTACTTTTCACTTTGGCTTTTGGCGCTCCAGGCATTAAGCTAATAAAGTCTACTACAAATTCAGATACTGAATGATTAATAACTGCCAAGTTGGAATAAATCCCCTCTGCTGTTTTTTCATCTAACTCAATATTAATTTGGTTTTCTTTATCGCTCATATCTGGTCTATTAGAATTTCAAAGCTTCTTTTCTAGCTAAGATTTCATCGTACTCCTCTTTAGATCCTACTAACACACTCTCATAAGCTCTCATACCAGTTCCTGCTGGTATTTTGTGCCCTACAATTACGTTTTCCTTTAGACCTTCTAGACCGTCTATCTTACCTGCTACAGCTGCTTCATTTAACACCTTAGTTGTCTCTTGAAAAGAAGCTGCAGAAATAAATGATTTAGTTTGTAGTGAGGCTCTGGTAATACCTTGCAAAATTGGTGTTGCCGTTGCTGCTACAGCATCTCTAGCGGTCACCAACGCCTTGTCATTGCGTTTCAATAAAGAGTTCTCATCTCTAAGATCTCTTGCAGTGACAATTTGTCCTTGTTTTAAGCTTTCAGATTCTCCTGCGTCTTCAACCACTTTCTTACCAAAAATATCATCGTTCTCTTTCATGAAGTCATCTTTGTGAACCAATTGGTTCTCTAGAAAGATAGTGTCTCCTGGATCCTGAACCCTTACTTTACGCATCATCTGACGGACTACAACTTCAAAGTGTTTGTCGTTAATTTTCACTCCTTGTAAACGGTAAACCTCTTGTACTTCATTTACCAAGTATTGCTGTACCGCAGAAGGTCCTTTAATAGCTAAAATATCTTCTGGAGTAATTGATCCATCTGAAAGTGCCATACCCGCTCTCACATAATCATTTTCTTGAACTAGGATTTGGTTAGAAAGTTTTACTAAATATTTCTTAACCTCACCTAATTTAGACTCAATAATGATTTCACGATTACCGCGCTTAATCTTACCAAAAGAAACTACCCCATCAATTTCAGACACTACTGCCGGGTTAGACGGGTTACGGGCTTCAAATAGCTCAGTAACTCTTGGAAGACCTCCTGTAATATCACCTGACTTAGCAGATTTACGTGGAATTTTTACTAATATTTTTCCTTCTTTAATTTTCTCGTTGTCATCTACCATGATGTGAGAACCTACTGGAAGGTTATATGAGCGCAACACCTCGTCCTTAGTATTTTTAATAAGTAAAGTTGGAATCAACTTTTTATTCCTAGATTCTGAAATTACTTTTTCTTGGAATCCAGTTTGCTCATCTATCTCTACTTGATAGGTAATTCCTTGCTCAATATTCTCGTAAGAAATTTTACCTGAAAACTCAGAAACAATAACCCCGTTATATGGATCCCATGAGCAAATGACATCACCTTTTTTAAGCTTGGCTCCATTTTTAACATGTAACTGAGAACCGTATGGAATGTTGTTAGTACTTAGAGTGATTCCTGTTTTAGCATCTGACAATTTGACTTCAGAAGTTCTTGAAATTACAATATCAGTAACTTTACCTTCAGAATCTTGGCTATTTACAGTTCTTAAATCTTCAATATCTGCAACACCATCAAACTTAGCTAACAATTTATTCTCCTCAGAAATGTTACCAGCAATACCTCCTACGTGAAAAGTTCTCAAGGTAAGTTGAGTTCCTGGCTCTCCAATAGACTGAGCAGCAACAACCCCTACAGCTTCTCCTCTTTGAACCATTTTATTAGTAGAAAGATTTCTTCCGTAACATTTACCACAAATTCCTTTATCTGCCTCACAAGTTAATGGAGAACGCACTTCTACTTTCTCTATTGGGGAAGCTTCAATACGTTTTACGTCTGCCTCTAAAATCTCTTGACCAGCAGCTAATAAAAGTGCTTCTGTCAAAGGATTAAACACATCATGTAAAGAAACGCGACCTAAGATTCTCTCTCCTAAGCTCTCTACTATCTCTTCGTTTTTCTTTAAAGCTTCTACCTGAATACCTCGCAAAGTACCACAGTCTTCTGTGTTAATAATCACATCTTGAGAAACATCAACCAACCTACGAGTTAAGTAACCAGCATCGGCCGTTTTTAAGGCCGTATCTGCCAATCCTTTACGTGCACCGTGCGTAGATATAAAGTATTCAAGAATTGATAGCCCTTCCTTAAAGTTAGAAAGAATTGGATTTTCAATAATCTCACCTCCTCCGGCATTAGATTTTTTAGGCTTGGCCATTAAACCACGCATTCCTGTTAACTGACGGATTTGTTCTTTAGAACCCCTAGCTCCAGAATCTAGCATCATGTATACGGAGTTAAACCCTTGTTGGTCTTCTCTAATACGCTTCATAGCTAGCTCAGTAAGCATGGCGTTAGTAGATGTCCAAACGTCAATAACCTGATTATACCTCTCGTTATTAGTAATTAAACCCATGTTGTAGTTAGCCATAATACCTTCTACTTGACCATTGGCCTGGGCAATCATTTCGTGTTTTTCTGGCGGAATTATGATATCACCTAAACTGAAGGAAAGACCTCCTTTAAAGGCAAATTCATAACCCATTGTTTTAATTTTATCCAAGAAATCTGCCGTAACCGGAACAGATGTCACGCTTAATATATCACCAATAATATCTCTAAGAGACTTTTTGTTAAGTACTTGGTTTACATATCCTGCAGCCTCTGGAACTACCATATTAAATAAAACCCTACCTACGGTGGTCTTAATGAGTTGTAAAACTAATTCTCCCTCTTCATTGAAATCTTTAGCTCGTACTCTAATTCCTGCATTTAGCGATACTTGCCCTTCATTGAAAGCAATTACAACTTCTTCTGCTGAATAGAAAGTAAGTCCTTCTCCTTTAACAGGCACCTCTTTTGTAGAAATACGCTCTTTGGTCATATAATATAGACCCAAGACCATATCTTGAGATGGTACTGTAATTGGAGATCCATTAGCTGGGTTTAAAATATTATGAGAAGCTAGCATTAATAACTGTGCTTCTAAAATAGCCTCGGGACCTAGTGGTAAGTGGACCGCCATCTGATCCCCATCAAAATCTGCATTAAATGCAGTACATACTAATGGGTGAAGACGTATGGCTTTTCCTTCAATTAGTTTTGGTTGAAAAGCCTGGATCCCTAAACGGTGAAGTGTTGGTGCTCTGTTTAGCAATACTGGGTGTCCTTTTAAGACGTTCTCCAAAATATCCCAAACTACTGGTTCTTTTTTATCTATGATTTTCTTAGCAGATTTTACTGTCTTCACAATCCCTCGCTCAATAAGCTTACGAATTACAAATGGCTTGTACAATTCTGCTGCCATATCTTTTGGAAGACCACACTCAAATAATTTCATTTCTGGTCCAACAACAATTACTGAACGGGCAGAATAATCTACACGCTTTCCTAATAAGTTTTGACGGAAACGACCTTGTTTACCTTTCAATGAGTCTGAAAGAGATTTAAGAGGTCTGTTAGACTCTGTCTTAACAGCAGAAGCCTTACGAGTGTTGTCAAATAAGGAATCTACAGATTCTTGTAGCATTCGCTTCTCATTTCTAAGAATTACCTCTGGTGCTTTAATCTCCACTAATCGCTTTAAACGATTGTTTCGGATAATAACTCTGCGGTATAGGTCATTCAAATCTGAAGTGGCGAAACGCCCACCGTCTAAAGGCACTAATGGTCTTAATTCTGGTGGGATTACAGGAATCACTTTCATGATCATCCACTCAGGTCTGTTTTCTCTATTTTCTTGAGACTCTCTTAAAGATTCTACTACCTGTAAACGCTTTAAGGCTTCAGTTTTACGTTGTTTAGAAGTCTCCGTATTTGCCTTGTGCCTCAATTCATAAGACAAGGCATCTAAATCTATACGAGATAAAATATCAATAAGACATTCTGCTCCCATTTTAGCAATAAATTTATTAGGATCCTTGTCATCTAAATATTGATTCTCTACTGGAACGGACTCTAAAATATTAAGGTACTCTTCTTCCGTTAAGAAATCCATTTTATGAAGTTCTTCTCCTTCTGCTCCTTTTGCTATACCTACCTGGATCACTACATAACGCTCGTAGTAAATAATCATATCTAATTTCTTAGATGGCAAGCCTAGTAAGTATCCTATTTTATTAGGAAGAGAACGGAAATACCAAATATGTGCTACGGGAACTACCAAATTAATGTGCCCCACACGGTCTCTACGAACTTTCTTCTCTGTTACCTCTACCCCACAACGGTCACAAACAATACCGCGGTAACGAATTCTTTTATACTTACCACAAGCACATTCGTAATCTTTTACTGGACCAAATATACGCTCACAGAAAAGACCGTCCCGTTCAGGTTTATGGGTTCTGTAGTTAATGGTTTCAGGCTTTAAAACTTCTCCTCTAGAGGCTGCCAGAATAGATTCTGGTGAAGCCAATCCAATTGAAATTTTATTAAACCTTTTAACAGTGTTATTATCTTTTTGTCTAGCCATAACAATATAATGCTACTAATTAAAAATGTGTATTAACAATAATCTTCAAGAACTAATCTTGTTACTCTTCCAATCTAATATCTAAACCTAATCCTTTAAGTTCATGCATTAATACGTTGAAAGACTCTGGTAATCCTGGTTCCGGCATGGTTTCTCCTTTAACAATAGCTTCGTAGGTCTTAGCCCTACCAATGACGTCATCAGATTTAACCGTTAAGATTTCTCTCAGGGTTGCGGAAGCACCATATGCTTCTAATGCCCACACTTCCATTTCTCCAAAACGCTGTCCTCCAAACTGAGCTTTACCTCCTAATGGTTGTTGTGTGATTAAAGAATACGGTCCAATAGAACGCGCGTGCATTTTATCATCCACCATATGCCCTAATTTAAGCATATAAATAACTCCTACTGTTGCAGCTTGGTCAAAACGCTGTCCAGTGCCACCATCGTATAAGTAGGTGTGTCCAAATTGAGGAATTCCAGCTTCTTCTGTGTATGCATTGATTTGATCAATAGTTGCACCATCAAAAATTGGAGTGGCATAAGTCTTCCCTAATTTTTGACCAGCCCACCCAAGAACTGTTTCATAGATTTGACCAATGTTCATACGAGAAGGTACCCCTAACGGGTTCAATACAATATCTACAGGAGTTCCATCTTCTAAGAATGGCATGTCTTCATGACGCACAATTCTAGAAACAATACCTTTATTTCCGTGACGTCCCGCCATCTTATCGCCTACTTTCAATTTACGCTTCTTAGCCACGTAAACTTTAGCAAGTTTCATAATACCAGCTGGTAATTCATCTCCCACAGAAATGGTAAACTTATCCCTTCTCAAGTTTCCTTGAAAGTCATTTAATTTAATTTTGTAATTGTGTAATAAGTCAGCAATGGAACTATTAGTGTCTTTGTCTGTAGTCCAACTTCCTCCCACTAAGTGAGCATAATCATCAACAGAATTTAACATCTTTAAGCTGTACTTCTTCCCTTTTGGCAACACTTCTTCTCCAAGGTCATTTAATACCCCTTGAGAGGTCTTTCCGTTGACAATAGAGAATAATTTTTCTATCAACACATCTTTGAGCTGTTGGAATTTTACTTCGTATTCCAACTCTAATTTGTTAATAGCATCTTTGTCTTCAGAACGCTTGCGTTTATCCTTGACAGACCTAGAGAACAACTTCTTGTCTATGACAACTCCTCTCAATGAAGGAGATGCTTTTAAAGAAGCATCTTTTACATCTCCCGCTTTATCTCCAAAGATAGCGCGTAGTAATTTCTCTTCAGGTGTAGGGTCAGATTCTCCTTTAGGAGTAATTTTTCCAATAAGGATATCGCCAGGTTTTACTTCAGCACCAATCCTAATCATTCCATTCTCATCCAAGTCTTTTGTAGCCTCTTCAGAAACGTTAGGAATGTCATTAGTCAATTCTTCAGCCCCTAATTTTGTGTCACGCACCTCCAAAGAATACTCATCTACGTGAATAGAAGTAAAGATATCTTCTCTGACTACTTTTTCAGAAATTACAATAGCATCTTCAAAGTTATATCCCTTCCATGGCATAAAAGCCACTTTAAGGTTTCTTCCCAATGCCAATTCTCCTTTTTGAGTAGCGTATCCCTCACAAAGAACCTGGCCTTTAATTACTTTATCACCTTTTTTAACAATAGGCTTTAAATTAATAGAGGTTCCTTGATTGGTTTTTCTAAACTTCACTAAATTATAGGTTTTAGAGTCTTCTTCAAAACTCACCAAACGCTCGTGTTCAGTTCTAGAATACTTGATCGTTATTTTTTGAGCATCTACATACTCAATGACTCCATCTCCTTCTGCGTTAATCAATACTCTAGAATCTGCAGCTACTTGCTTTTCAAGACCTGTACCCACAATAGGTGCTTCTGGTCTTAGCAATGGAACTGCCTGACGCATCATGTTAGATCCCATTAAGGCACGGTTGGCATCATCGTGTTCTAAGAAAGGAATTAAAGAAGCAGAAATAGAAGCAATCTGGTTAGGTGCCACATCTGTGTAGTGCACTTCAATTGGATCTACAACTGGGAAATCTCCTTCCTGTCTCGCAATTACTTTATCTGTGTCTATAGTACCATCTTTCTTCTGAGGAATGTTTGCCTGAGCAATTTTCATTCCTTCTTCTTCTTCTGCACTTAAGTATATAAACTCTGATGTATCTATTTTTCCTTTAGTCACCTTTCTGTAAGGTGTTTCAAGAAATCCCATCTGGTTTACTTTAGCAAACACAGCTAGAGAAGAAATCAGTCCAATATTTGGTCCCTCTGGCGTCTCTATAGGGCATAATCTTCCATAATGCGTGTAGTGTACATCACGCACCTCAAATCCAGCACGCTCTCTAGATAATCCTCCTGGCCCTAGGGCAGATAATCTTCTCTTGTGAGTAATCTCTGCTAATGGGTTGGTTTGATCCATAAACTGAGACAACTGGTTGGTTCCAAAAAACGAATTAATCACTGAAGACAGAGTCTTAGCATTAATTAAATCTATAGGAGTAAAAACCTCGTTATCTCTCACATTCATTCTTTCTCTAATAGTTCTTGCCATACGGGCTAAACCTACTCCAAACTGCTGAGATAATTGCTCTCCAACCGTACGAACACGTCTATTAGAAAGGTGGTCAATATCATCAATCTCTTCTTTTGAATTTATGAGCTCAATTAAATATTTAATGATGGTGATAATATCTTCTTTGGTCAAAACTTGTTTGTCCATTCCAATATCAAGACCTAGTTTTTTATTCATTCTATAACGTCCTACATCACCTAAATTGTAGCGTTGATCTGAGAAGAATAATTTATCTATAATACCTCTAGCAGTCTCTTCATCTGGCGGTTCTGCATTACGTAATTGTCTATAGATATGCTCTACCGCTTCTTTTTCTGAGTTGGTAGGGTCTTTTTGCAAAGTGTTATGAATAATAGAATAATCAGAAGCACCAGTACTCTCTTTGTGTAAAAGAATAGTCTTCACATCTGCATCCATGATCTCTGCAATGTGCTCTTTTTCTAAAATAGTGTCTCTATCTAGAATGATCTCATTACGTTCAATTGAAACTACCTCTCCAGTATCTTCATCTACAAAGTCTTCATGCCAAGTATTTAGTACCCTTGCAGCTAACTTTCTCCCTAGTACTTTTTTAAGCCCAGCATTTGAAACTTTAATCTCTTCTGAAAGGTCAAAAATTTCTAAAATATCTTTATCACTTTCATACCCAATGGCTCTGAATAAAGTAGTCACTGGTAATTTTTTCTTTCTATCAATATAAGCGTACATGACGTTATTGATATCGGTAGCAAACTCTATCCAAGATCCTTTAAAAGGAATTACTCTGGCAGAGTATAATTTAGTACCGTTTGCATGGAAAGATTGTCCAAAAAATACACCAGGTGAGCGGTGTAATTGAGAGACAACAACCCGCTCTGCTCCATTGATCACAAAGGTACCACTTGGAGTCATATAAGGAATTGTTCCTAAATAAACATCTTGTACAATGGTCTCAAAATCTTCATGTTCTGGATCTGTACAGTACAACTTAAGTCTTGCTTTTAAAGGCACACTATAAGTCAAACCTCTTTCAATACACTCTTGAATAGAATATCTTGGTGGATCAATGAAATAATCAAGAAATTCTAAAACAAATTGATTTCTGGTATCTGTGATTGGAAAGTTTTCCATGAAGGTATTATATAATCCTTCATTGCCCCTCTCGTCAGATTTTGTTTCTAATTGGAAAAAATCCTGAAACGATTTAATCTGAATATCTAAGAAATCCGGGTAATTCGGTATATTCTTAGTGGATGCAAAATTTATTCTCTCAGTCTGATTTGTGAACATCAATAGACAAATTTTTGAATGTGAATACTATGCGTGAGTCGTATACAACTTAATATACCTTATATAAAAAGGTTAAGGTCTAGCCACAAAAAGTGAGAAGACCTAAACCAATAATGCTATTGTTCTTTGCTATTACTTAAGCTCAACTTTTGCTCCTGCTTCTTCTAATGATTTTTGAATTCCTTCTGCTTCATCTTTAGAAACACCTTCTTTAATAGGCTTTGGAGCACTATCTACAATATCTTTAGCTTCTTTTAAGCCTAATCCAGTTAATTCCTTAACTAGTTTTACTACAGCTAATTTAGAAGCACCAGCTTCTACTAAAATAACATCAAACTCAGTTTTCTCCTCAACTACAGCAGCATCTCCACCACCAGCAACAACTGCAACAGCTGCAGCAGCGGGCTCAATACCGTACTCGTCTTTTAAAATAGTAGCTAACTCATTTACTTCTTTTACTGTAAGGTTAACTAATTGCTCTGCGAAATTTTTTAAATCTGCCATTTTTCTATCGTTTTAATAAATTTTTAAAAATATAATTGTTTAAGTGCGTTCTGTTTATCTTTCAGAGAGGGTTTTAAGTATCCCTGCCAATTTACCTCCACCAGACTTAAGTCCTGAAATAACATTTTTAGCTGGTGATTGGAGTAATCCAATAATGTCGCCAATAACTTCTTCCTTAGATTTAATATTCACCAGTGAATCTAATAGTTCATCTCCTACGTATATAGCTTCTGCAATATAAGCCCCTTTTAAAATTGGCTTAGCAGAACTTTTTCTAAAAGTCTTAATAAGTTTTGCAGGTGCATTACTTACCTCAGAAAACATTAAAGAGGTATTTCCCTTTAATACTTCTGGCAACTCTCCAAAATCTTTCTCAGAAGCTTGCATTGCTTTTGCAAGCAATGTATTCTTAACTACAGACAACTTAATATTTGCTTTAAAACAAGCCCTACGTAAATTAGAGGTAGTTTCTGCATCTAAACCAGAAATGTCAGCTAAATAAATAGTAGCATTTTCTGAAAGTTGTGAGGTTAAATCCTTTATAACGGTTAGTTTATCTTCTCTTGTCATAATATAAATTTTAAAGAACCCTTAAACTGCTTTAGTGTCTAATTGAACACTTGGACTCATAGTACTAGACATGTAAATACTCTTTACATATATTCCTTTAGAGGCAGTAGGTTTTAATTTGTTAAGGGTATCCAAAAGTTCTTTAGCATTATCTGCAATCATATCTGCAGTGAAAGAAACCTTACCAATAGCCGCATGAACTATACCTGTTTTGTCTACTTTAAAATCTATCTTACCAGCTTTTACTTCTGTAATAGCCTTAGCTACGTCCATAGTTACTGTTCCAGTTTTTGGGTTTGGCATTAAACCTCTAGGCCCTAAAACACGACCTAAGGGACCCAATTTACCCATAACACTTGGCATAGTGATGATTACATCAACATCTGTCCAACCGTTTTTAATTTTATCCAAGTACTCGTCTAAACCTACATAGTCTGCTCCAGCAGCTGTAGCTTCCGCTTCTTTGTCTGGAGTTACTAAAGCAAGCACTTTTACATCCTTACCTGTACCATGAGGAAGACTAACTACCCCACGAACCATTTGATTTGCTTTTCTTGGATCTACTCCCAATCTAACAGCGATGTCTACTGATGCATCAAATTTAGTGTTGGTGATCTCTTTAACTAGCGCAGAACCCTCCTGTAAAGAATATAATTTATTCTTATCAATCTTAGAAAGCGCTTCCTTCTGCTTTTTTGTTGTTTTTGCCATTGTAATTGCTTTTAAGATATTAGAAAGGTTTGGTACCTGAAACTTTTAAACCCATAGATCTAGCCGTACCTGCAACCATACTCATTGCAGCAGAAATAGTAAACGCATTTAAGTCTACCATTTTTTCTTCTGCAATAGTTTTAATTTGATCCCAAGATACACTTGCTACTTTTAATCTGTTAGGTTCACCAGATCCTTTCTTAATCTTAGCTGCCTCCATCAATTGTACTGCCGCCGGCGGTGTTTTTACAACAAAGTCAAAAGACTTATCCTTGTATACCGTGATAGCAACAGGCAATACTTTGCCCTGTTTGTCCTGTGTACGCGCATTAAATTGCTTACAGAACTCCATGATGTTAACACCGGCAGCACCTAAAGCGGGTCCAACCGGTGGCGACGGATTCGCTGCACCTCCCCTAACTTGTAGTTTAACTACTTTACTTACTTCTTTTGCCATTGTTTTAAATTAAATTAAAGGTGCTTGAACGGAAGCAACACCCCTTGATATGTAACACTATAATTATACTTTTTCTACTTGCATATAGCTTAATTCTAATGGTGTTTTTCTTCCGAAAATTTTAACCATCACCTCTAGCTTACGCTTTTCTTCATTTACTTTTTCTACAGTACCGTTAAAACCATTAAAAGGTCCATCAATGACCTTAATAGTTTCACCTGGGCTGTATGGAATAGCAGCCATATCTGAATTTACAGTAAGCTCATCTACCTTTCCTAACATTCTATTCACTTCTGTTTTTCTAAGTGGTACAGGGTCACCCCCTTTTGTTTCACCTAAAAAACCAATTACATTAGTGATAGAACGAATAATGTGCACCATCTCTCCACCTAAATTGGCTTTAATCATGATATAACCCGGAAAATAAACTTTTTCTTTGTTGATTTTTTTTCCGTTTCTTATTTGAATTACTTTTTCAGTAGGAACTAACACATCTTCTAGGTAATCACCAAAACCAAGTCTAGAGACTTCAGATTCAATATACCCTTTAATCTTGTGCTCCTGACCGCTGACAGCCCTCACTACATACCATTTTTTCTCTAAAATTTCAGTCATGGATGTATTTAATTAAGGATATTGTTGAAGTAAAGCTGAATAGCCTCATTAAAAACGCTATCTACGCCCCATGTTGCCAAAGCAAATAATATAGAGAAAACAGCAACAACTACCATTAGATTAGAAGACTCTGATTTTGAAGGAAGTGTTACGTTATTCTTTAACTCTTCGAAGGATTCTTTAATATATGTGAACATGGGCACCTGTTTTATTTCATTACGCACGGGAGGGGAGACTCGAACTCACGACACCTGGTTTTGGAGACCAGTGCTCTACCAACTGAGCTACACCCGTATCAAAGACCATTAATGGTCTTATATTTTACATGTAAAGGTATCTGCTTTTGAGGGCAAACACCTTACAGTTATTTGTTCAGTAAAGATTAGTCTAGGATTTCAGTCACCTGACCTGCACCTACTGTTCTACCACCCTCACGGATAGCGAAACGCAATCCAATGCTCAATGCAATTGGAGATAGTAAATCTACAGTAATAGTCAAGTTATCACCTGGCATAACCATTTCAACACCCTCAGGTAAATTAATAGTACCTGTTACGTCAGTAGTTCTTACGTAGAACTGTGGACGGTAGTTGTTATGGAATGGAGTGTGACGTCCACCTTCTTCTTTTTTCAACACATACACCTCAGCTTTAAATTTAGCATGTGGCTTTACAGATCCTGGCTTAACAATAACCATTCCTCTTTTGATATCGCTTTTCTCAATACCTCTTAGAAGAATTCCTACGTTGTCTCCAGCTTCACCTCTATCAAGGATTTTACGGAACATCTCAACACCAGTAACAGTAGATGTTAATTTCTCAGCACCCATACCTATAATATCTACAGAGTCTCCAGTATTAGCTACACCTGTTTCAATACGTCCCGTTGCAACAGTACCACGTCCAGTAATAGTAAATACATCTTCTACTGGCATAAGGAATGGCTTATCTACGTCACGTGCAGGTAATTCAATCCAGCTATCTACAGCATCCATTAATTGCATAACAGTGTCTACCCATTTTTGCTCTCCGTTCAATGCCCCAAGTGCAGAACCAGCAATTACGGGCCCATTATCACCATCGTACTCATAGAAAGATAACAATTCTCTGATTTCCATTTCTACTAGCTCTAAAAGCTCATCATCATCAACCATATCCACTTTATTCATGAATACAACCATTCTTGGAATACCAACCTGACGTCCTAAAAGGATATGCTCTCTAGTCTGCGGCATAGGCCCATCAGTAGCAGCAACAACCAAAATAGCACCGTCCATTTGAGCAGCACCAGTAACCATGTTCTTTACGTAATCCGCGTGACCTGGACAGTCAACGTGAGCGTAATGACGATTTGCAGTAGAATATTCTACGTGCGATGTATTAATAGTAATACCTCTTTCTTTTTCTTCTGGAGCGTTGTCGATAGAATCGAAACTTCTCCTCTCAGAAAGTCCTGCATTTGCTAACACAGATGTAATAGCAGCAGTTAATGTAGTTTTACCGTGATCTACGTGTCCAATGGTACCAATATTCAAGTGCGGTTTGGAACGATCAAAAGTTTCCTTTGCCATGTTTAATGAATTTTAATCTTAGTTTATATTAGTGTACAATTTATTCGCTGTTATTGAGCCAATGACGAGAATTGAACTCGTGACCTCTTCCTTACCAAGGAAACGCTCTACCCCTGAGCTACACCGGCTTTAAAAACTACCTAAGTAGTTTTATTTCCATCATACTCAAAGCCTAAAAGACACCCTGGCCTAGACCAAAGTGCCTGCGTGTTAATTTCTTAACCGCTGCTCCTATTCACTTACGTGAAGTGAATTTTGAGCGGGAGACCGGGTTCGAACCGGCGACATTCAGCTTGGAAGGCTGACGCTCTACCAACTGAGCTACTCCCGCATTCTTATTCTAACTTATATTATAAGCTTTTTAAAGCGATTGCAAAATTACAATTTTATCTGAGACAAAAAAATAATTTAACAAAAGTTGTGGGGAGAGCAGGATTCGAACCTGCGAAGACGTAGTCAGCAGATTTACAGTCTGCCCTCGTTGGCCGCTTGAGTATCTCCCCCAAGCTTTTAATAATTTAAAGAACTTATTAAAAATAAGATAAATATCCTATTTTCAAGAGCCGATAGAGGGACTCGAACCCACGACCTGCTGATTACAAATCAGCTGCTCTAGCCAGCTGAGCTACATCGGCTTTTTACTACTTTTTAACTCAATAAAAAGTCCGCTTTTTCAAACGGACTGCAAATGTAGATATTTATTTATCTATTTAAAACAATTTTTAAAAAAAAATTTATTTTTTTTTGAGCTTTAAGATTTTCGCTTTTCTTTTAATTTCACAATAGCGCGTTCTGCTGTATCACAAGCATTGTCTATAGCCTCTTCAAAGGTTTTACACTGTTTCTTCACTATCACAGAATCTTTAGGAATGTTTACCTTTATTTCTGAAATCTTATTCTCTTTCACGCTAGTGTTTTCTACTTTCAAATAAACATCCACATCAATAATCTGATCATAAAATAAAGAAAGCTTCTGGACCCTTCGCTCTAAGAATTCAATAAGGCTAGCGTCTGCATTAAAATTTACAGTTTGAGTGTTTATTTTCATTATAGTGATCTTTAAGTTACTATTTAGACTTATTCCTTGGATGTGACGCCAAATAAGCTTTTTTAAGAGTGGCCATGTTGTTGTGGGTATAGACTTGAGTAGAAGCCAAACTGGCATGACCAAGAAGATCTTTGACAGCCTGCATATCTGCACCTCTATTTAAAAGATGCGTAGCAAAGGTATGTCTCAGCATATGTGGACTTTTCTTTAACTTAGTGGTTACCAAACTAAAATAGTGATTTATTAACCTATAAACAAAGGTTTCATATAGTTTTTTGCCAGAATTGAGTAGAAAAAAAGAAGAAGAATCTTTAATGTTTTCTAATTCAGCCCTCTTCACAATATAGTCTTCTACAAGTTTAGCCACACTTGGAATTAGAGGTATTATACGCTCTTTATTTCGCTTTCCCAAAACTTTAACCTGAGTATTGCTCAAATCAAAATCTGAGGGCTGCAAAGCTATCAGCTCAGCTCTTCTTATACCTGTTGCGTATAGAAGCTCAAAAATAAGCCTATCTCTAGTCCCTTCAAAACTATCATCATTCCCTAACTCAGAAAAGACCCCCTGCATTTCTTGCTCTGAAAAAGGAACTGCTATTTTTTTCTTAACCTTTAAAGATTTGTGTGACGTCAGAGGATTCTTATCTATCACCTCGGACTTTTTCAGAAACTTAAAATACGCTTTTAAAGAAGATATTTTTCTGTTAATAGAAGCGTGACTTATTTTTTGGTCTACTAGTGCTACAATCCAAGATCTAATAATAGGATAGGACGCATGGCTTACATCTAATAACTCAAATTCTCTTACACAGAAATTTTCAAAAGATCGCAGGTCTTTTTCGTATGCCAAAAGGGTATTATAAGCATAGTTGCGTTCTATTTTAAGGTAAGAGATAAATTGAGCTATAGCCATTGCTTAAATTTATTAAAAAACTAACAAAGCACTCAAATTTTAACAAAAAAAAGTCCCGTTAAAACGGGACTTTAATTGTAATAATCTTAAACCACTATAGTTCTTCTTGATCTCTAAGACCTTGAATGTAAGTAGCTTTTTGAATCTGAGCTCTTTTCACTACAGAGGGTTTGTTAAACTGTTGACGCGATCTCAATTGACGCATAGTTCCAGTTCTATCAAATTTTCTCTTAAAACGCTTAAGCGCTCTATCTATGTTTTCTCCTTCTTTGATTGGTATAATTAACATGGGCAATAACCTCCTTTCTTTGTGATTTTTAAGTGGCAAATATAAGTGTAATTACCGATTGAACAAGCTTTATTTTAAAATATTTCTCGCAATCACTAATTTTTGAATTTCAGTAGTTCCCTCCCCTATGGTACAGAGTTTAGAATCTCTATAAAACTTCTCTACTGGGTAATCTTTAGTATAACCGTAACCTCCAAAAATTTGAACCGCATCATTGGCTACTTTCACGCATACCTCAGAAGAATACATTTTAGACATAGCACTAAGCTTGGTCATAGGTCTGTTGGCATTTTTTAAAAAAGCAGCTTTGTGCAGCAATAATTCCGATGCCTCAATTTCAGTGGCCATGTCTGCCAGCTTAAATGAAATCCCTTGAAAAGCACTAATAGGCTTTCCAAATTGGTGGCGCTCTTTAGAGTACTGTAAAGCTGCCCTATAAGCCCCTTTAGCAATGCCTAGTGAAAGGGCTCCTATAGAAATCCTGCCGCCATCTAATATTTTCATTGATTGTACAAAACCATCTCCAACAGCTCCAAGTACAGCAGACTTTTCTAACACACAGTTATCAAAAATAAGCTCTGCCGTTTCACTAGCCCTCATCCCTAACTTATTTTCTTTTTTACCGCTAGAAAAGCCTGGAGTTCCTTTTTCAATTACAAAGGCGGTCATTCCATGGCTGTCTCCTTTTTCACCAGTTCTGGCAATGACCACAGCAATATCTCCACTCTTTCCGTGTGTAATAAAGTTTTTAGATCCATTAAGCACCCAACTATCCCCTTTTTTAACTGCTGTAGTATTCATACCCCCAGCATCTGAGCCTGTATTGTGTTCTGTAAGACCCCAGGCTCCAATCCATTCTGCAGTGGCTAACTTAGGAATCCATCTGGACTTTTGTTCCTCGTTTCCAAAACTTAGAATGTGGTTGGTACAAAGAGAATTGTGTGCTGCAATAGAAAGCCCAATAGAAGGGTCTACAATAGAAATTTCCTCAATAATAGCAATATACTCATGATAACCCAGACCAGAACCTCCAAGAGACTCAGGAACCAACACGCCCATAAAACCCAAAGCACCTGCTTCTTTTAAAACGTGAACAGGAAATTCTTGGCTTTCATCCCAAGTCATAATATGGGGCGCTATGTGCTGCTGAGCAAAGGACTTTGCAGATTCAGCTACCATTTTTTGCGTTTCAGAATAATCAAAATCCATTGTATGGAGTGTTTCTGTAATCATAGTATTTTTTATAAGTTCAAATATAATTTAATTATATCGATTTTTTCTTCTGTCAAGGACATTATGTTTGATATTTCACTTACATCTTTAAACAAACCGTATTTAGCCCTATAAGTCACAATTTTATCTGCTAAATTTCTATCTAAAAAAGGCACCCTACTTAACTGGTATGCGTTAGCTGTATTAATAGATATCTTAGATATAACAGGTAAATTAACTACTTTATATATCTCTTTAACAGCCAAGACTACCGAACTATCCAAACCGTACACCTTAAAGATTTGATCCATATACGCAAAACCACCAAGAGCTGTTCTATATTTTACAATTCTCTTAGAGAGTACCGGCCCAATGCCATAAATAGATTCTAGCCCCTGAGCCGAAACACTATTAATTCCACTTTTAGCAAGTTTTGGTTTAGCTGCTAAAAAGCCAGGGTATTTCTCCTGGCTTTTTAACGCTGATGCTTTCACATCCATCAGTTTCTTATCTGGAATTATCCCTGTAATATCTGATGATAATTCTCTCTTTATAAATATCTCTGGAATAGGTTCAAACAGCAACAGTGGCTTTGGTTCCCTTAGCTTTAAATAAACAAAATAAGAAAGGTGAATAAAAAACATAACACACAGAAAATAGAAAAACCCTTTTCGTTTATACTGTTGAGAAACAAAAAGGGTTTTATTTTTTTTCATAAGGTCTTTATAAAATATCTGCTTTACAAAAACCAAAAAAGCAAAAACATTTAAGACGCTTGCTTAGTTGTTTTTATAGCAGATGTATATTTTTTTAATTCTTGGTTGACTTTAGGAAACAAGAATAGCAAGCCTATCATATTGGGAAATACCAATGCCAATATCATCGCATCTGAGAACTTAATTACAGCGTCTAATGTAGCTGCTGCACCTATCACAACAAAAAGTAGGAATAAAATTTTATAGGTAGTATCTGCTGCTTTTCCTCTTCCAAATAAAAACTTCCAAGACTGTAAACCATAGTAAGACCAGGAAATCATAGTAGAAAAAGCAAATAGAATGATGGCTAATGTAAGTACATATCTAAATCCAGGAATTACAGAATCATAAGCCATAGAAGTTAAATCTACACCGCCTACGTAAGTGCCAGTACCATTTAAAAGCACTGTACTTCCTGTTCCGTTTCCATATTCAAAAGCTCCAGCATCCATATTAAAGAAAATAATTACCAACGCTGTCATAGTACAAATTACAACGGTGTCTATAAAAGGTTCTAATAAAGCTACCACTCCTTCACTTGCAGGATATTTTGTCTTCACTGCAGAATGGGCAATAGCAGCAGATCCAGCTCCAGCCTCATTAGAGAAAGCTGCTCTTTGGAATCCTACAATAATCACTCCTATAAAACCTCCAACTCCTGCAGATGGTGAAAATGCACCTTCAAAAATCAGTGTAAAAGCACCCCCTAAGTATTGAATGTTAGAAAAAATAATAATTAAAGAAGCTAGTACGTAAATACCTGCCATAAAAGGAACAATTTTCTCAGTTACACTGGCGATTTTTTTAATTCCACCAATGATTACAATACCTACTAAAACAGCTAGTATCACACCAATAATCACGCCTGTTGCACCCCCTTGAAGGTCAAACATTGTTTTTAATTGCACTGCAGCTTGATTAGACTGGAAGGCATTTCCACCTCCAAAAGAGGCTCCTACACACAAAATAGCAAAAATAATTCCAAGTGCCTTTCCTAATGATTTAAAGCCTATTTGATCTAGTCCTTTAGAGAGATAATACATAGGACCTCCATAAACAGTTCCATTAGCGTCTACATCTCTATATTTTACGCCAAGTGTACATTCAACAAACTTGGTAGACATACCAATAAGGCCACATACTATCATCCAAAAAGTTGCACCAGGACCACCAATGGCAATGGCTACTGCTACTCCTGCAATATTACCAAGACCAACAGTTCCAGACACCGCAGTAGCTAAAGCTTGAAAATGACTCACTTCACCCTGGCTGCTCTCATCTTTAATGGTGCCTATTAAATCTCCATCTGCCACATTTAAGTTTGTTTTTTCTACCCCGTGGTGGTCTAATTCATCGTGTTTTCCTCTTACTGTGTTAATGGCTAATGGAAATTTAGTAATACTAGGAAATTTAAAATATATAGTAAAAAAAGTAGCCCCGCCAATTAAAAGAATTAGGACTATTGGTACGTGGTACCCCCCTATTGAAATAGAAGTCAAAACAAAACCCTCCCACCAAGAGGCAAAGGGCATAAATGCATCATTGACTTGTTCATCCAATCCTTTTTCTTGCGCAAGGGCTAAAAAAGGAAATAATAAGGTCACTAAAAAGAATATTTTAGTCTTCATAATTTAGGTTGGGTTTGTTTATGTTTCAGATATTTGTAGCAATATCATAAAAAAAAATGGCCTAATCAAATAAAGGAGTAGGAAAGAAATTACTGGGTGCACATTTTGTTTAATCGCTCAATCTGTTCTGGCCTTCCTAACACCATAGGTTTTAATATACAGGAAGTAGTGAGTCCCTTATCTAGATTGAAATACACCCTACCTCTAAGGCCATATTACACTTAGCAAAACCAATTCTCTTAGTTTTAATAAATAGGCTCCAAAAAATTAAGTACCCTATGAAACTGACTATAAGAACTCAGACAAATGCAATATAAATTTTAGATTTAAATAATTTTAGAATGCACTTTACAAATCAAATACAGAGCTTCTTTTGGTGTGTACTAAGTCTTTAATCCTAATCCAAAAAGCCAGAAAAAGATAGAGTGCAAAACCAAAGCCAAGGGTTACAAAAGTGACGTAAATAAAAGAAGTCCTCACCACCCTAGCCCTAATTCCAAAACGCTCCGCAATTCTTTCACAAACAGTAAAACCATGCCTTTGAAAGAAGTACAGAAATTTATAGAAGCCGCTCATGTTTTAGTTATTTAAATAGATCCAGTGTCTCCAGCCCAGTTCATAAAACCACCTTCTAAGTTAAAGGCGCTTTCAAAACCGACACTCTGCATAAGAGCACAAGCCTGCCCGCTTCTATTTCCAGACCTACAGTACACGTAGTAATTCTTACTTTTATCTAAGGCCTCTAAACCGTCTAAAAAGCCCTGACCTAAAAATATATCTAAATGCTGAGCACCCGGAATCACGCCCTCTGCTATTTCATCTGCAGTTCTCACATCTAAAATAACTGCATTGTAATCTTTTTCTAATTGTGAGGCCCAAGCCTCTTGAGATAAATCTGACATAAAAAAAATTTAATACTTCAAAAATAGGTTTTTGTTGGCTGAGTAAAAAACGGAATGCAGCCAAGTCAAAAAAAAAAAAACTTACAGCACTATCTAAAAAATTATATGTACATTTGTATATACAATTTTTGTAGCAACATGGATGTAGAGAAAACAATTAAAACTGAAAAGAGATTAAGCCTGCAAAGCAAGAGTGTCATTCATTTACTGTTGGTTCAAAATAAAATTAATGAAAGTGCACACATAGCGCTAAAACCCTTTAAGGTTTCCTTACAGCAGTTTAATGTGCTTAGAATTCTAAGAGGGCAAAAAGGAACTCCGGCCAATCTCTCTACCATTAATGAACGTATGGTCACTAAAATGAGTAATACCTCAAGATTGATAGACAAGCTTATAGCTAAGGAACTTGTAGGTAGGGTGACTTGTGAAAAAAATAGGAGAAAAGTAGAAATAAACATTACTCATAACGGATTAAAGGCTCTTGAAAAAATGGATATAGCCATGCTACTTTCTGAAAATGAACTTCTAAAAACATTTACAGAAGATGAATTAGTCCAATTGAACCAATTATTAAATCAGTTTTAAACAATCATTTATTAAATATTTAAATTTTAACACTATGAAAAAACACCTATTAACAATTGCCGCAGCATTTTTAGCTGCCACCACATTTGCAACCCCAACTTTAGATCCTACTAACGGCTCTGTGGAGAAAAAAGTAGTAAATGTAGATGCCAGTAAGGTTACATGGAAGGCTTACAAAGTAACAGGTTCACATGAAGGCAACATTAACTTGGCTTCAGGAAATTTAGACTTTAACGGAACTACTCTTATTGGTGGTGCTTTTGTAGTAGACATGACTACTATAAACATTACAGATTTAGAAGGAGAATCTAAGCAAAAGTTAGGCGGTCACTTGAAATCAGATGATTTCTTTGGTACCACCAAACACAAAACTGCCGCATTAGAGATCACTAGTGTAAAAGCCAGCGGAAAAAATGCTTACACAGCCACGGCTAATTTGACAATTAAAAACATCACTAAAAAAGTAAACTTTACTATTTCTGTCTACGGGAACAAAGCTACCGCTAGCTTAAAAGTAGATCGTACAGAGTTTGACATTCGTTATCGTTCAGGTTCCTTCTTTGACAACTTAGGAGATATAACCATCTATGATGAGTTTGACCTAGTAGTAGATCTACAGTTCTAAAAAAAAGACAAATACAATGTTTTAAATCACAGGGTCTTACTTGGGCTCTGTGATTTTTTTTTATACCCATTGAAATATCAAATAGGTTTGTTATATTTGCGTAATGATTGTCAATAAAAAACAAAATTGGTGGTGGAGCAACTTACAACAAACGCTGTGAGCTAAGCACTACTTTTATATATATGAAAGGCTTGTCTACACAGACAAGCCTTTTTTCTTTTTTAGTATCGGCTCTAAGGCCAAAAAATTACAAGTATGACCTACGAATTAAAAACTACTTTTAAAAAAATTTTAGCAGACACCATCACGCCAGTGAGCGTATACCTAAAGATCAGAGATAAATATCCAGGTAGTATTTTGCTAGAAAGTAGTGACTATCACGCCAATGACAACAGTTTTTCATATATATGCTTTAACCCCATTGCCAGTATTGAGGTTAAAAACCAAACAGTAACACGCGCTTTCCCAGACGAGACAAAAAGTGCAACACCCATTACTAAAGAGACGGACATTCCAAAAGTACTCACTGATTTTTCTAAGAAATTTAAAAGTGAAAAGCAGGACTTTAAATTCATTACCCAAGGGCTCTTTGGTTTTATGACTTATGACGCAGTACAGTTTTACGAGGACATAAAAATTAGCAAAAAAACGGGCGGACAAGACCTTCCAGAACTCTACTATGCGGTTTACCAAAATGTGATAGCCATTAATCACTTTAATAATGAGGCCTATATTTTTGCCCATTGCTATGACCAAGTCAGCAATGTAGCAGAGTTAGAACGGCTTATTGCAGTAAAAAATTTTGCTACCTATCCCTTTAAAACAGAAGGGAACCCAGAGATTAATATTAAAGATCAGGCCTACAGAAATTTAGTAGAAACAGCTAAAAAGCACTGCCAACGAGGTGACGTATTCCAACTAGTACTCTCTCGCCGCTTCACACAAAAATTTAGTGGAGATGAGTTTAATGTATACAGAGCCCTAAGAGCCATAAACCCCTCTCCATATCTATTTTATTTTGATTACGGCAACTATAAAATTTTTGGAAGTTCACCAGAAGCGCAGCTAGTAGTCAAGGATCAAAAAGCAGAAATACACCCTATTGCCGGTACATTTAAGCGGAGCGGAGACGATGAAAAGGACGCCCAACTGGCTAAAAAACTCACCCTAGATCACAAAGAAAACGCAGAGCATGTCATGCTGGTAGACCTAGCAAGAAATGACCTAAGCAGGCATGGAAAGATGGTTACTGTGGAAAACTATAGAGAGGTACAATTCTTCTCTCACGTCATACATTTAGTCTCTAAAGTTACTGGAATTAAAAACCCAGAAACGCCTACCATGTCTATAGTGGCAGACACCTTTCCTGCTGGAACCCTAAGCGGAGCACCCAAACACAAGGCCATGGAGCTCATAGAAAAATATGAGCCTACGCCAAGGGGTTATTATGGAGGTGCTATTGGTTTTATGGATTTTGAAGGGAATTTTAACCACGCCATCATGATCAGAACTTTTTTAAGTAAAAATCATGAATTACATTATCAAGCTGGCGCAGGCATTGTAGCTGCATCGGACCCAGAATCTGAATTACAGGAAACCTACAACAAATTAGGAGCCCTTACAAAAGCATTGAAAATAGCACAAGACATTTACTAATACATTCTTATGACCCACATATTACTCATAGATAATTACGACAGTTTCACTTATAATTTGGTGCACTACTTAGAAGACCTGGGTGCCCAAGTGAGCGTTTTTAGGAATGATAAAATTTCCCTAGAAGCTGTAGATGCATATTCTCATATAGTGCTATCTCCTGGACCAGGAATACCAGAAGAAGCTGGACTTTTAAAAGAAATAATAAAACAGTATGCACCCACTAAAAAAATATTTGGGGTGTGTTTAGGTCAGCAGGCCATTGCAGAGGTATTTGGGGGGCGCATAGAAAACCTAACCCATGTGTACCACGGGGTGGCCACTCCCATAGAGGTAGTTAAACCAGAGGCCCCTATTTTTAAAGACCTTCCTAGTTCTTTAGCCGTTGGAAGGTACCACTCCTGGGTGGTCTCAGCTCCTCTTCCAGATTGCCTAGAAGTTACTGCCATAGACGGCCAAGGACAAATCATGGCACTGCAGCATAAAACATACGATATACAATCAGTACAGTTTCACCCAGAGTCTATACTCACCCCAAGCGGAAAGAAAATGCTAGCCAACTGGTTGGAGCTTCCTTTTGAGTATGACCCAGAGAAAAAAATAATCCTATGAAAACCGTTTTAAATAGACTTATACAACATGAGGTGCTCTCTAAAGAAGAAGCCAAGAACATTCTCATCGGCATTGCAAAAGCGCAGTACAATGAATCTGAAATTGCCTCTTTTTTAACAGTATATATGATGCGCAGCATACAACTAGAAGAACTAGAGGGCTTTAGAGACGCTCTTTTAGAGTTGTGTCTGGCTGTAGATCTCTCTGATTATACCCCCATAGATTTATGCGGCACTGGCGGAGACGGAAAAGACACCTTTAATATCTCTACACTGGCCTCCTTTGTAACAGCAGCCAATGGAGTTAAAGTAACCAAGCACGGAAACTACGGGGTCTCATCTAGCTGTGGGAGTAGCAATGTCATGGAAGCGTTGGGTATTAAATTCACAGCAGATAAAGATTATTTAGAAAAAGCTTTAGACCAGATAGGTATTTGCGTATTACACGCACCGCTCTTTCACCCGGCTATGAAACAAGTAGCCCCTATTAGAAAAGCATTGGGTGTAAAAACCTTTTTTAATATGCTGGGACCTATGGTAAACCCAGCCTTTCCTACCCACCAGATGGTAGGTGTTTTTAACTTGGAATTGGCTAGAATATACGGCTACCTTTACCAAAAAACAGATAAGACTTACAGCATAGTTCACGCCTTAGACGGCTATGACGAGGTTTCATTAACAGGCCCTACTAAGGTCATTAGCCGCCACACAGAATCTGTTTTGGTTCCTGAAGATTTTGGCGTAAGCGTGCTTAGCGCCACTGATATTGCAGGGGGTGAGTCTGTAGCCAGTGCTGCCAAAATATTTGTAGACATATTGAGTGGAAAAGGAACCACAGCCCAAAACCAGGTAGTTGCTGCCAATGCTGCCTTGGCCATTAATACCGTAACGGGAATGGGAGTAATCCCTGCATTTGAGCAGTCTATGGAAAGTTTGAAAAACGGTAGTGCACTTAAAAAATTACACCAATTACAAGCCCTATAAATGAATATTTTAGATAGAATTGTAGCAGACAAAAGAGTAGAGGTTTCTTTAAAAATGGGGCTGGTTTCCGTTTCTTATTTAGAGGCATCAGGTTTATTTGAGCGTTCCTGCACCTCTATGTCCAAGGCAGTAGCCAGAAGCAAAAGTGGTATTATAGCAGAGCACAAAAGGCGCTCTCCCTCCAGAGACGTCATAAACAACAGCCTTAAACTTCCCGCTGTAGTGACTGGTTATACAAATGCGGGAGTTAGTGGTATTTCTGTACTCACAGACGGCCCCTATTTTGGAGGTGCCTTAGAAGATTTATTATTGGCCAGAGCCTCTGTAAACACCTCACTGCTCAGAAAAGAATTTATTATTAGTGAATACCAAATTATTGAGGCCAAGGCCCATGGAGCCGATGTTATTTTACTCATTGCTGCCATTCTAAGCCGCCCAGAAATTGAGCAGTTTTCTACCCTAGCAAAATCTCTTGGCATGGAGGTACTCTTAGAAGTTCATGACGGGGCAGAACTGGAAAAAGCCATCATGCCTTCTTTAGATATGATTGGTGTAAACAACAGAAACTTAAAAACTTTTGAAGTCTCTTTAAATACTTCAAGAGATTTGATAACTAAAATACCTTCGGACTTTATCAAAATTTCTGAAAGTGGCCTATCAGAAATAGCAGCCGTCAAAGACCTACAATCCTACGGATTCCAAGGTTTTTTAGTGGGAGAAAATTTCATGAAAACAAATGATCCTGGCGCTGCTGCCTTAGATTTTATTTCAAAAATTGAAGCCTAAAATGGATAAAAAATCTTTGCATACACCCTTTAACACACCACAACTAAAAGTCTGTGGCATGAGAGAACCTGAAAATATAAGAGCCCTAACGGCATTAGCCCCAGCCTTTATGGGCTTTATTTTTTGGCCGCAGTCTAAACGTTTTGTCTCTGAAAGCCTACCTGAAATTCCGGCCAATATTAAAAAAATTGGTGTGGTGGTAAACCAATCACTGTTAGAAATTTTAGAATTAATTAAAATTTACTCACTGCAAGGCATTCAGCTACATGGCAGTGAAAGTCCTGCAGATTGTGAGACACTTAAAAATACTTGGAAAGAATTAAACCCAGCATCGGAACAGGAGCTTATTTTAATTAAAGCTTTCTCTGTTGGTGAGCATTTTAATTTTAGTGTATTAGAGGTCTATGAACCCTATTGTAATTATTTTCTATTTGACACCAAAGGAAAACTACCCGGTGGCAATGGTTATGGATTTTCGTGGGACCTTTTAGCTCTTTACCCCAGTAGCACTCCTTATTTATTAAGTGGTGGTATTGGAGAACAAAGTAGCCAAAAATTAGCTGCTTTCTTAAAAAATCCAGCCTCAAAAATGTGCGCTGTTATAGATGTAAATAGTACTTTTGAAGAACCAAATCTAAGCAAAGATATTGAGGCTTTAAGCCGTTTTAAAAATGCCTTAGAACAAAAATTTATATGACTTAAAAAAATCCCTATGAAAACATCTTATCATGTAAATGAACAAGGATATTACGGCGCCTTTGGGGGGGCTTATATTCCTGAAATGCTATTCCCTAACACAGAAGAACTCAGAACCCAGTATTTAGATATTATGGGCTCTGATGAATTTAAAAAAGAATTTAATGCCTTGCTAAAAGATTACGTAGGCAGGCCTACACCCCTATACTTTGCTAAAAGACTCTCTGAAAAGTACCAGACAAAAATATATCTTAAAAGAGAAGATTTGTGTCATACTGGGGCACATAAAGTAAACAACACCGTTGGCCAAATACTCATGGCCAAACGCCTTGGTAAAACCAGAATTATTGCGGAAACTGGCGCTGGCCAGCACGGAGTAGCCACTGCAACTGTTTGTGCCCTTATGGGTATGGAGTGTATTGTGTATATGGGCGCTGTAGACATTAAAAGACAGGCGCCCAATGTAGCTAGAATGAAAATGCTTGGCGCTACAATACGTCCAGCAGAGTCTGGGAGCAAAACCCTAAAAGATGCCACCAATGAAGCTATTAGAGATTGGATTAATAACCCTGTCAATACCCATTATATTATTGGTTCTGTAGTGGGACCACACCCGTACCCAGATATGGTAGCGCGTTTTCAGTCTGTCATATCAGATGAAATTAAAAGCCAACTTTTAGAAAAAGAAGGACGTGAAAATCCAGATCACGTAGTGGCTTGTGTGGGTGGAGGAAGTAATGCAGCCGGTGCCTATTATCATTTCTTAAACAATACAGATGTAAATATAATTGCGGTAGAAGCAGCTGGAAAAGGAATTCACACTGGTGAGAGTGCCGCCACTTCTGCACTTGGTAAAGAAGGAATTATTCACGGAAGTAAGACCCTGCTTATGCAGACCCCAGACGGACAAATTACAGAGCCTTACTCTATTTCTGCAGGTTTAGATTACCCTGGTGTTGGCCCCATGCATGCCCACCTTTTCCAATCTGGAAGGGCAGAGTTTATTTCTGTGACAGATGAAGATGCCATGGCTGCTGGGCTAATGGTTTCTAAAATGGAAGGGATTATTCCAGCCATAGAAACTTCTCATGCCTTTGCTATTTTTAACACTAGGCCTTTTAAAAAAGATGATATTGTGGTGGTAAACTTATCTGGACGGGGAGACAAAGACTTAAACACCTACATTGACTACTTTAAATTATGAACCAAAATAGAATTAATAAAAGAATGACAGATCCTAAAAAAGTCTTGTCTATATATTTTACAGCAGGCTATCCAGCCAAAGAAGATACCACTTTAGTGCTTCAAAGCCTCCAAGATGAAGGCGTAGATTTAATAGAAATTGGACTGCCTTTTAGTGACCCACTAGCAGACGGGCCCACCATACAAGAAAGTTCTACTGCTGCACTCAAGAACGGGATGAGTACTCAATTGCTGTTTGAACAGCTAAAAGATATTAGAAAAACCATTCACGTACCACTTATTGTTATGGGTTATTTTAATCCAATGCTTCAATACGGAGTTGATGCTTTTCTAGCACAATGTGCTACCATTGGTATAGACGGCATTATTATGCCAGACCTCCCACTAGCAGAGTACGAGCTGCATTATAAAGACCTCTATGAAAAACATGGTATAAAAAATATATTTCTGATTACACCTCAAACCTCGGACGTTAGAATAAAAGCTATTGACGCCGCCTCTGACGCTTTTATTTACCTTGTAAGCACTGCCAGTGTTACTGGGAGTAAAAGTGGTTTTGGCACAGAGCAGGAGGCCTATTTTAAAAGAATTAAAGATATGAACCTTAAAAATCCACTAGTAGTGGGCTTTGGAATTCATGACGCCCACACTTTTGAGCAGGCCACAAAAAATACCTCTGGTGCCATAATTGGCTCTGCTTTTATTAAAACCATTACAGCAGAGGGACTTAGCGGGATAGCACCATTTATTAAAAGTCTCAGAGAATAGTAATTTTAAATTACTATTAATATACTCAGACTCACAAATTAGAGCCCTACAAAAAGCAACAGCAATGAATTATTTTAAGAATTTTTTAATCAAAAACGCTGGCCTCTTAGCCCTACTTGCGGTTACCCTGGGCCTAGCACCCTTTAATCCAGAGCCTCACATTTGGAGCAAAATTAAATGGATACAGGGTGGTGCCAAGGGCATGCAAGCCATGGACTGGTTTGACGTTTTCTTTCACGGCATCCCCTTTCTGCTGCTAGTCTTAGTTGCAATTTTTAAAGGAATGGAGCTGATAGAAAAAAGGAGAAGCAGTAGCGGAGTTTAAAGCTTCAAATCTTTTGAAGAATACCTTTAATTATATTTACTACAGATTGAAACTTCTAATCGATAATCTTATCTCAATAAGGCTATATGCCATAGGTGAACACCTTTAGTCCTGCTTCAGTGGGACTTTTTTTTGCTTTTGAGCCAAATAAATCATTTCATCGGCTCATGAAGTATAATTGGCAGCAAAAAGACCAGCGGAATTTTAAATATGATACGGAGACTATTGAAAAATTACTATTTGAGTTTTCTGAACGTATTGGGCGTACTCGTGTTATTTTAGAAGGATTAAAGAGGCTACATAAAAACAACTACTACAGAGATTTACAAAATTTAGTTAAAAAGAATATTTTAAATCCCATTGGTGGTGAGAGAAGCACGCAGTATGAGATTTTGATGTTAAATTAGCTTTATATTTGAATAGTAGACCCTAACCCTCAGTTTGGAGTAATATCTATTCCCCGCACTCAAAAATTCTTTAATAACCTAAAAATTATACTAGATTTACCAAAACTAAATTGCACTATTACTTATCTTCTATGAAATATATCATATCCCTATCCAGTATTTTTTGCTTATTCCTATTGAGTCCAGACTTAAAAGCGCAAACAGATTCTGAAATAAAAACACAAATCAGACATAGCATAGATGAGCTAAGGGACTTTGTTGCCATCCCTAATGACGCCAATCAAGTAGCAGATATTAACAGAAATATTACTTGGCTTACAGAAAAATTCTCTGATAGGGGTTTTAATACGGCTAGTTTGCCTACAGACGGATTGCCACTCTTTTTTGCTGCGCTTCCTATGGAGCCCAATAAAAAGACCCTTTTGTTTTATATGCACCTAGATGGGCAGCCGGTAGCTCCAGAACTCTGGGACCAAGAAAGCCCTTATAAAATGGTTGTTAAAAAGCCTATAGAGAATGGCTTTGAAATGGCCTCTTTTGATGATTTAAATGAAGACATTCCTATGGACTGGAGGCTCTTTGGGCGTTCTACCTCAGATGATAAAGGACCTATTGTGATGTTTTTAAATAGCTTGGACTTACTGAAAAAAAATGGGGTGGAACTGCCCTTTAATATTAAAGTGGTTTTAGATGCAGAAGAAGAAAAAAGCAGCAAACCCCTAGCCAAGGCGGTGCAAACCTATAAGGATTTATTAGAAGCAGACTTCTTAATTATTAATGACGGCCCGGTTCATGCCTCTGGCATGCCTACCATTGTTTACGGTTGTAGAGGAATTACCACTGTAACCCTCACTACTTATGGTCCTGAGACACCTCAGCATTCTGGACATTACGGCAACTACGCCCCCAACCCAGCCTTTGAATTGGCACAGGTTTTAAGTAGCTTAAAGGACGCAGAAGGCAAGGTGTTGGTGCCTGGTTATTACAAAGGAATTAGCCTTACAGAGCAAGACCTTGCGGTACTTAAAGCGGTGCCAGACGCAGAAGAATCTATTAAAGATTTATTGGGTATTTACAAGCCAGAGGCTGTGGGTAGTTTTTACCAAGAAGCACTTCAATATCCTTCTCTAAATGTCAGAGGAATGGCCAGCGGTTGGGTTGGAGACCAAGCTAGAACTATTATACCATCTCAGGCCACTGCCGCCATAGACCTTAGGTTAGTGCCAGAAACAGATGGAACTAATTTACAAAATCTCCTAGAGGCACACCTAAAAAACCAAGGCTATACCGTATTTGAATCTGAGCCTAGCAAGGCAGATAAAATGAAATATCCTAAGGTGATTAGACTAGAAAAAGGGTCTGTGACTCCTGCCTTTAGAACTGACTTATCGCTCCCTTTTGGAGCGCATTTAAAAACTCTATTAGAAGGGCGCTTTAACAGTGATGTGGTCCAAATTAGAACTATGGGGGGCACGGTACCCATAGCACCCTTTGTTAACGCACTTAAAATACCAGCCTATATTGTGCCTATGGTAAATCCAGACAACAACCAGCACAGCCCTAATGAGAACCTAACCATTAGCCAAATAGATTATGGAATTAAAATCTTTTACGCGCTGCTAAGCACTCCCTTTTAAACAAGCGTTTTGCTATTTAAACCCAAAAAAAAAGCCCGCTTAAAAATATAAGCGGGCTTTTTTTATAAACACTAAACCATTAGCTTAAAATGAGTACCAGGTCTTCTGTATTGACTAGGCTCCCTCCTTTTAGAACAATATCTTTTACCACCCCCGCTGTAATGGCAGTAACGGTGGTTTCCATTTTCATGGCTTCTATGACAAATAGGGCCTGATTTGCTTTTACTGTATCTCCTTTTTTTACTAAAATGGTAGATAGCAATCCCTGTAAGGGGGAGCCTACCTCTTTAGGGTTTGTTTTGTCTGCCTTTTTATTGCTAATAATTTCTACTTTAGAACTCTTGTCCTTCACTACCATATTTCTGAGTTGGCCATTTACTTTGAAATAAATACTCACATTCCCACTGGCGTCTGTCGCTCCTTTGAGCATAAGTGAAATGAGTACATTTTTACCTTGGTCTATAGGCACCATAATCTCTTCTCCTATCTCCATTCCATAAAAGAAATTTTTGGTAGGGATATACATGACATTCCCATAAAGTAAATGCTTTTCATAGGCCTCATTAAAGACCTTAGGGTACAAGCTATAAGAAAGAAAATCATTCATTAATAATGGTCTTCCCATTCCTTCCTCATACTTTCTTTTAAAAGAAGCAAAGGCCTTGTCAAAGTCTATTGGCTCCATATGTGCATTGGGGCGGTCTGTATAAGGCAACTGATCTTTTAATATAATTTTCTGCAGCTCTTTTGGAAAACCCTCCAATGGTTGGCCTAAATCTCCTTTAAACAGTCCAATCACAGAGTCTGGGAAAGACATGGTCTCCCCTTTTTCTAGTACATCTGCTATGCTGTAATTATTGCTGATTAAATACTGAGCCATATCCCCCACTACCTTAGAGCTAGGCGTTACTTTTATAATATCTCCAAACAAGGTATTCACCTCTCCGTACATATGAGTAACTTCCTGAAACTTATCTTCTAAACCCAGGGCAATGGCCTGTCCTTTTAGGTTGGAATATTGACCCCCGGGAATTTCATGGGCGTAGACATCTCCTGACCCTGATTTTAAACCAGACTCAAAAGGGGTGTAGTAGGCCCTTACGGCTTCCCAATAATTAGAATAGGCGCTGAGGCTGGCAGCATTCATAGGGTTCTCTCGATCATGAAAACGCAGCATTTCTACCACCGCGTTAAAATTAGGCTGAGAGGTAAGCCCTGAAAGCCCCCCTAAAGCCACATCTACCACATCTACACCTGCTTCTACTGCTTTTAAGTAGGTAGCTGCTTGTGTAGATGTGGTGTCATGGGTGTGTAAATGCACTGGAATGCCAATACTGTCTTTTAAGGCGCCCACTAACTCATAGGCCGCATAGGGTTTTAACAAACCTGCCATGTCCTTAATTCCTATAATATGGGCCCCAGCATTTTCTAAATCTTTGGCCATTTGCACATAGTAAGCCAAGGTGTATTTGGTTTTTTTAGGATCTAAAATATCTCCTGTATAACAGATGGAAGCCTCGGCCAAACCCCCGGTTTGATTTCTTACATATTGAATGCAAGGCTCTAAAGATTTCATCCAGTTTAAGGAGTCAAAAATTCTAAATATATCTACTCCTGTCTCCCAAGATTGGGCTACAAACTTTTCTATTAAATTATCTGGGTAAGCGGTATAGCCCACTCCGTTAGAACCCCTAATAAGCATTTGCAACAAGACATTAGGCATGGCCTTTCTTAAGAGTTCCAAACGCTCCCAAGGATTTTCTTGCAGAAAGCGCATACAGACGTCAAAGGTGGCACCACCCCACACTTCCATAGAAAAAATATCTGAGTGACTTTTTGCATAGCCCTCTGCTACCTTGAGCATGTCTGTGGAACGCATTCTAGTAGCTAAGAGACTTTGGTGGGCATCTCTCATGGTTGTGTCTGTAAAATGTACTTTTTTTTCTGCCAATAGCCACTTAGAAAAACCGTCTGGACCTAATGCTGAAAGCAGGTCTTTGGTTCCTTTTGGATGGGCTTCCATTTCTGGAAATGGAGGAACTATAAGTTTTGGAAATACTTTTGGATGGGGTTTCCCTTTTACATCTGGATTTCCATTTACAATAGTCTCTCCAAGAAATGCCAATAATTTATTAGCCCTGTTTCTAGGCAGAGTAAATTTAAATAATTCTGGAGTGTTTTGTATGAAGTTTACCGTGACCTTTCCTGCCCTAAAAGTCTCGTGCTTTAACAGATTATCTAAAAAAGCCATATTGGTTTCTACCCCTCTAATTCTAAATTCAGAAAGGGCTCTTCTCATTTTTCTACAAGAACCGTCTAAGGTTCTGCTAATGGCAGATACCTTTACTAGCATAGAGTCAAAAAATGGAGAAATGGTTACCCCTTGATATATACTTCCGGCATCTAACCGAATACCTAGTCCAGAAGCGGAGCGGTAGGTAGTCACCACTCCATAATCTGGTTTAAAATCATTGGCGGGGTTTTCTGTAGTAATTCTACATTGTAAGGCAAAGCCTGTCACCACAATAGATGCTTGTGAAGGTATTTTAATTTGAGTGTCTGATAGTTTATAACCGCCTGCTATAAAAAGTTGGGCTTTGACCAAATCTATATTGGTGATCATTTCAGTAACGGTGTGTTCTACCTGAATTCTAGGGTTCACTTCAATAAAGTAAATACTGCCATCCTCATCTAATAGGAATTCTACCGTTCCAATATTGTTGTAGTCTACGGCTTTACATATTTTAAGCGCATAGCCATATAAGGCGTTTAGAGTATCTTGGGGCAGTCCAAAACTAGGTGCAAACTCAATTACTTTTTGATAGCGTCTTTGGACTGAACAATCGCGCTCGTATAAATGCACCATATTTCCATGGGCATCGGCCATGATCTGAATTTCTATGTGCTTGGGGTTTTGGACGTATTTTTCTAGAAAGAGGGTGTCATCGCCAAAGGCATTTAAGGATTCTCTTTTAGACTCTGAAAAGCTTTTTTCTAAAGTTTGAGCATCTGGAATAACACGCATGCCCCTACCCCCACCACCAGAAGCGGCTTTAAGCATTACAGGATAACCTATGCGGTTGGCTTCTTCTATAGCTACTGCCACATTTACTAAATCTTTCTGGCTGCTTTCTATCACAGGTACCTGATTGGCCACCGCTACTTCTTTAGCAGTAATCTTGTCTCCCAATGCCTTTAAAACAGTGACCTTAGGACCTATAAAAACAAGGCCGTTGTCTTCACATTTCTGAGCAAAGCTAGCGTTCTCAGATAAAAAACCATAACCAGGATGAATGGCGTGAACCCCATTTTCTTTGGCCACCTTAATAATGGCATCCATATCTAAATAAGGTTTTAAGGGCTCCGTGTCTTTACCTATCTGGTAACTCTCGTCTGCTTTATACCTGTGCAGAGAATAGCGGTCTTCATAGGTATAGATTCCTACAGTCTTAATTCCTATTTCTACACAGGCTCTAAAAATTCTAATGGCAATTTCACCTCTGTTGGCTACTAAAACTTTTTTAATCTCCACAACATCTCTTTTTAAAGGTTCCTAAATAAGTGTCCAACTAGAAGCCACGCACTACATACAAAAATAGTTTATTAAGGCTTGGTCACCAATAAAGAATATGCATTAATAAGTCACTAATACAGCTAATAATGTGTATAAATTTTAATTTATGTGCGAAAAAAATAACTAAAACGTTATAAATCTAAAAATATAACAAGTAAAATAATTGTAAAATTGTGACCATATAAATGGAGTTACCTCACAAAAACGGGCTGCATTGGATCTTTAGTTTCTGCAGCACTATAGGCATAACCTTGCGTAGTAAAGCCAAGTAATTCTTCTAAGTTTTGAATCTTATTTTCTATTGCATACCGAAGCATATAACCCCTGGCTTTTTTTGCAAAAAAACTGATAATCTTGAGCTTTTCATTTTTCCAATCCTTAAATATGGGTGTAATAATGGGCATGCTAAGCTTCTTAGTATCTAAGACAGTGAAGTACTCTTGGCTGGCTAAATTTACCAGTACTTCCTGACTGCCCATTTCTCTATTGAGCTTCTGGGTGAGGGTTTCTTTCCAAAACTGATATAAGTTATCTGAATTCTCAATGGCTATTGAGGTACCCATTTCTAGTCTATAAGGCTGAATAAGATCTAAGGGTTTTAGCATGCCGTACAAACCGGAAAGAATGTACAATTGGTCTTGCATTTGCTCCAACTGGGCCAATGTTAATGTGCTTGCCTCTAGGCCTTGGTAGACATCTCCGCTAAAAGCAAAAACAGCTGGCCTGGCGTTTTCTGGAGTAAAAGGAATTGAAAATTGCTGATTACGCTCCCAATTTAACTGAGACAATTTATCTGAAATATGCATGAGACTACTTAATTCTGACGGCTTTTTCTTAGCCAAAGTCTTGTTAATCAACTCTGACTGTTCTAAAAAAGAAGGCTGGGTGAATTCTTGGGTTGGAAGGGTCGTTTCAAAATCTAAAGACTTGGCAGGAGATATAACAAATTTCATAACACTTAGTTTGTTCCCTATTTAGGAGTGAGCAATTTTTATATAAAAATAGGAGTTTTATCTGATTTTTAAAACTCCTGCTCATAAACTGTCTTAAAATATTGCTATTCCTGCTTGTGTTGTGCGTAAGACCTCCACTTTTCTATGCACAACTCCATATCTGCTGGAATAGGGGTATTAAAACGCATGAGTTCCCCAGAACTAGGATGTACAAACCCAAGAGTTTTTGCATGTAAGGCTTGCCTAGGTAAGGTCTTAAATGCGTTGTCTACAAACTGCTTATACTTGGTGAAAGTAGTTCCTTTTAATATTTTTTCTCCACCGTACCTTTCATCATTAAAAAGTGTATGTCCAATATGTTTCATATGAACTCTAATCTGGTGGGTTCTCCCGGTCTCTAACACACACGAAACCAGGGTTACATATCCCAAACGTTCCAATACGCTGTAATGCGTAATAGCTTCTTTTCCTTGGTCTCCTTCTGGAAAAACAGCCATCTGTAATCTATTTTTTGGGTGCCTTCCTATATGCCCTTCTATGGTCCCCGATTCTTCAGTCACATTGCCCCAAACCATGGCTACATATTCTCTTTCAGAGGTTTTATCAAAAAACTGCTTGGCCAAATGTGTCATGGCCTTAGCTGTTTTGGCAACCACTAGTAAACCAGAGGTGTCTTTATCTATTCTGTGCACCAAGCCAGGTCTGTCATCTGAATTTAAAGGAAGGTCTTTTATGTGGTGCAATAGCGCGTTAATAAGGGTTCCAGAGTAATTTCCGTGTCCTGGGTGAACTACCATACCAGCAGGTTTGTTAACCACCATCAAATCAGAATCTTCGTATACTACGTCTAGTGGTATGTCTTCTGGAGTCAGTAAAAACTCATAAGGCGGGTGAGTGAACATCACTTTAATTTCGTCACTAGCCTTTACTTTATAGTTTTGCTTAACAGCCTTTTCGTTTACCCAAATATTTCCCTCTTTAGCAGCCAGCTGAATTTTATTTCTAGTGGCATTTTCTATAAAATTCATCAGGTATTTATCTATTCTAAGAGGTTCTTGCCCTTTAGAAGCTAAAAAACTATGATGTTCAAAAAGATGGTCAGAGTCTGAATCTTCTTGTATAGGTAAAGAGTGATCTTCAATATTCAAAAAGTCCTCAGATAAAGAAGAATTAGAAGGGATATTTAATTGGTTGTCTTGTTTATTCATGTGTTAAGGAAACTCTATTATTACGTTTGTAGAGTCTAAATTTGGCCTTGTCCCATTCCCACAAATAAGTTCTATTTCAGACATTTTAGGTAATTTATAACCTGCATTAATCCATTTATCTCTATACTTAACTCCGTAGACCATGTCTTTACCTAAAGCATCTATGTAAGTAATTTTAGCTACTTTTAAACCTACGGCTTGCAGCTTAGAGGTAGCATTTCTTTGGGTCACCTGAATGAGTTGTGGAAGGCTAATATTTGAATAGCCAGAGGCATTTAACTGTAGATATATTTTTTTGTTTGCTTTTACTTGGCTTCCAGCAGCAGGCTTTTGACTAATCACAGAGTTCCTAGGGAAATCTCCTCTATAATTAGCAGAATCTATAACCTGAAATCTCAATGATTTGTCTTGTAATAAGTTAGCTACCTCAATGAGATCTTTTTTAGCTAAATCTGGCACCACAATGTAATCTCCGTGATTTGTGTTTCCAGACAACCACTGCATGCAAATAATAACGAGTATTAAAAGCGTAATCATGGCCCAAAGGATTTGTTTAAAAAAAATCTTGCTTTTTAAAAAAAGTATGCTATTTTTCATTGCGCTTAGCGATTGGTGCAAATATAGGAAATCCTTTGTGTTCCTTATTCCAACAGCACTATTATTTATTTGAAAAGCTATTAGTTAAAATTATGAAAAAAAATATAGCAGTTATTATGGGTGGTTACACCAGTGAGTTTGAAATTTCACTGAAGAGTGGTGGTGTAGTAGTGGCTCATTTAAGTGGAGAAAAGTATGAAGTGTACCCCGTTGTAATTACCAAAAATAGATGGACATATACCACAAAAAATGGAGAAGTTTACCCCATTCAAAAAGGAGATTTCTCTCTAGAACTCCCTCATAAAAAAGTTTGCTTTGATGCCGTTTTTAACGCCATTCATGGGAGTCCGGGTGAAGATGGAAGAATTCAAGCATATTTAGAAATAATAGGAATTCCACAAACTTCATGTGATTATTATCAATCAGCGCTTACCTATAATAAAAGAGATCTTTTAAGTGTTTTAAAGGCGTATGACATTCCTATGTCTGCTTCCTATTATTTAAATGAAGGAAATGAAATAAATTCTAAAAGTATTTTAGAAAAAGTTGGATTGCCGTGTTTTGTAAAAGCAAATAGGTCCGGAAGCAGTTATGGAATTAGTAAGGTATATGAAGAAAACCAACTAGCCTTAGCAATAGCTAATTCCTTTAAGGAAGATTCTGAAATTATTATCGAAGCGGCGCTAGAAGGACGGGAAGTGTCTGTAGGAGTCATTACCTTTAAAGGGGCTATCACCGTTTTACCTATTACTGAGATTATTTCTGAAAATGATTTTTTTGACTACGAAGCAAAATATGAGGGAAAATCTAAAGAAATAACTCCTGCTGTCCTCCCTGAAAAAGTGGCTAAACAAATTAGCGCTTATGCCAGTTTTATTTATGGCGTATTAAAGCTCAAAGGATTTACAAGGACTGAATTTATTATTGTAAATGGAATTCCACATCTGTTAGAAGTAAACACCACGCCAGGGATGACCATCCATAGTATTTTGCCTCAACAAGCCAAGGCTGCAGGAATTTCTCTTGAGCAACTCTTTGAAAGCGCGTTAGATGCCATTTTATAAGTTTCATCTTAAATTGATTATTTTTGAAGTATGAATAAAAAAATAGCTATTTTCCCAGGTTCCTTTGACCCCCTTACCTTAGGTCATGTAGATGTTATACAAAGGGGTATTACCCTTTTTGATGAGCTCATTATATCTATTGGGGTTAATTCAGAGAAACAGTATATGTTTTCTTTGGAAGAAAGACTTGCTATTATTAGTGAGACATTTAAAGATGAGAAAAAAATTAAAGTACAAACTTATAGTGGCTTAACGGTAGACTTTTGCAAAGAAATTGGGGCTCATTTTATTCTTAGGGGCCTTAGAAATCCCGCAGATTTTGAATTTGAAAAAGCTATTGCCCATACCAATAGAAAACTATCTGAAATTGAGACCGTATTTTTACTTACCTCTTCAGGTAAATCCTATATAAGCTCCTCCATTGTAAGAGATGTTATTAAACACAAAGGAGACTCTTCTGGTTTAGTACCTTTAGCTATTATGAAATACATAAAGAATAAAACTTAAAAATTATTTAAATATATAGTGGTTCAATAAACTACTCAAATAGTATTTTAATATTGGTGTAAGAATTTTGAAGTGCTTTTTTAATTTTTTCTGGCCCTTTCCAACGCACCTTTTCAATTCCCTCTTCTAACTGTCCCAATAAAGGCCCATCATAATCTGTCTTCATAGCAAACCAATGCACTTCTTTAAGCTTATTTTTACCATTGCGTTTAAATATGTGATAGGTGACCCTTAAAAAGTTTTCAATTTCTAAGCCTTTAACTCCTGTCTCTTCCATGACTTCTCTAAGAGCTGCCGCCTCAATAGTCTCTCCCTTATCTATTTTACCTTTTGGAAGGTCCCATTTTTCGTTTCTGTATATAAAAAGCACTTTCCCTTCTTTATTAGTAACAACACCCCCTGCAGCCACTACAATTGGAATGGTTTTTGAAAATTTATTTAAAATTTCCTCATGGTTGGGATGGTAGATATACACTTTATCCAATTTCTTCTTGGAGAGCGCTGCAATGGCTTCTTGAATGGCACTTTCGTTTAAAGGAAAATATTTATGATCCTCTGTTTCTGCCAGTTTATTTGTCAGAATCATAGGAGATTCATTCACAAAAACTTTATACATTTGTATTATGATTTTAGATAGCGAAATTGCAAAAAAGACAGCAGCACTATTATTACAAATTAATGCAATTAAGTTGAGACCAGAAAATCCTTTTTTATGGGCCTCTGGATGGAAGTCACCTATCTATTGTGACAATAGAATTATACTATCCTACACACACGCAAGGAAATATGTAAGCATACAAATGGCTGCACAGCTGACTGAACTCTACGGAAAACCAGATGCTATAGCTGGTGTGGCGACTGGAGCCATAGGAATGGGGCTTTTAGTTGCAGAGATTTTAGACCTGCCTTTTGTATATGTAAGGCCAGAAGCAAAAGCTCACGGAAGACAAAACAAAATTGAGGGTCATTTAGAAGCCTATTCTAAAGTGGTAATCATTGAAGATTTAATCTCTACTGGAAAAAGTAGCCTTAAAGCATTAGAAGCCTTAGAGGAAAATGGAGCTCAGGTTTTAGGTATGCTAGCTATTTTCAACTACGGATTTGATACTGCTTTAGAAAATTTTAAAGCCCAAAATACTACTTTACACACCCTAAGTGATTATCACCACCTCATTAATCAAGCCATAGATTCTGGAAATATGGCCGCAGATCAATTAGAAACTCTCACAAAGTGGCGTTCCAATCCATCTGAATGGAGACAAAAAATTAATTAATATTTTAGTTAACACAAAATGACTGTTGAAACAACCCCAATTACCCTAAATACTAGCTGTGAAAAAGTATTTGAATTTTTAAATAAAATTTCAAACTTTGAGCATTTAATGCCCGAGAACATCTCTAAATTTGAAGTGCTTAGCGAGGAGAGATTTCTGTTTGCCCTTAAAGGAATGCCAGAAATAGTCCTTCAAAAAAATGATTCAAGAGCTCATGAATTCGTACTACTTGGTGCAGCTAGTGATAAATTGCCATTCACTCTTAGAGGCGATATAAAAAAAATTGACATGAATATGACTGAGGTCCAGCTTGTTTTTGAAGGTAGCTTCAACACCATGATGGAAATGATGATTAAAACACCTATCACTAACTTTATAAATGCCCTTTCCGAAAACTTACAAAAGGTGGCTTTTTAAAAAACCATCTTAATTTCTTTTAACATAAACTCCTTTAGAGTTCCTGCTTCATTTCTAACGATTAATGCACCTAAGGATGTTACGCCTTGAATAATACCAGTAAAAACAACCCCTTTTACTTCAAATTTGAGAGGCTTTAAATATCCGAATAACAAAGATTCATATTCCTTTTTAAGGGCTTTAAAAGGTAGTAAAACTACATTTTCAAGATGTTTTTCTAATATAGGTATTAATATATTAAAAAAATACTCTGGGCTTTCTTTATTAGTAGTGTGAAGTAATATAGAAGTGGCATTGGGTAAACCTTTAAAATTAGTTTGATTTATATTTATCCCTATCCCTATAATACCCCAGCTTATACAGGACCCCTTTACAGAAGTTTCAATAAGGATACCCCCAACCTTTTTACCGCCTAAAAGTAGGTCATTGGGCCATTTAATTGCTACCTGGTCAGTAAGAGTAGCTAAAGCTTTATAAAGTGCGATAGCGGTCTGCATTGAAATTTTAAATTGGTCAATAATAGGCAAGTATGCAAACTCCTTATACAAACTCATAGTTAAATTCTCACCGGGTTCTGATAGCCATTTATTTCCTCTTTGGCCTTTTCCAGCCTCTTGAAAATTTGCTTTGACTACAGTAAAATCGTCTAATTTTTGTTTTAAAGCCAACGATTTTAAGTAGTCATTTGTAGAGTGAATTTTATCTAAGTAAATAAGCTTCATTTTAGTGGGGTTATAGTCATTTAAAACCTGATAGAATTGCGATTAATCTTATGTTAAAAACAGTAGCTAAGAACGCAAAAATATGATAACTTTGTAAAAATTTAATTTTTTTGAATGTTAGATAAAAATAAGGGCGTTGATACACTCATTTCGCTTATACTGAGTGGCGTAGAAGAAGTAAAAGGATTAGATATTCAATTATTGGATCTGAGAGAAATAGAAAATACAGCCTGCGATTACTTCATTATTTGTAATGGAACATCAAATACTCATGTAAATGCTATAGTAGGCTCTGTTCAAAAACTAGTAAGTAAAGCCATACATGACAAGCCTTGGCATGTAGAGGGATCTGAAAATGGTGAATGGGTGTTACTAGACTATGTAAACGTAGTAGTACATGTTTTTCAAAAACACATTAGAGCGTATTATGACCTTGAGAGCCTTTGGGGTGATGCCAAAGTAACCAGTATTTCTTCCCCTTCAAACTTATAAATAAAAATGGCAAAAGAACAAAAAACAACTTCAAAAAAACCAAAATTTAATGCTTGGTGGATATATGGCATAGTAATAGCTCTTTTAATAGGAGTTCAATTCATGAGTAGTGGTTTGTCTAGTACAAGAAAAACTACCACTTCTGAACTGCAAACTTATTTAAGAGATGGTGACATTGAAAAAATTATTATAATCAGTAATACTAGGCAGGCAAAAGTTTTTTTAACAAAAGAAGCGCTCAGTAAAGAAATTCACAAAGATGTAGCTGAAAAGTCTTTTAACATCAGTGGCGCTACTCCTGAATATATTCTAGATTTTGGAGATCTTCAAAATTTCGAAAATGAAATTAAGAATATAAAAAGCGAATATCAATTAGATACTACTGTAGATTATGAAACAGAATCTAACGTGTTTGGAGATTTGCTACTATCCTTACTACCCTTTATTCTTATTATAGGAATATGGATCTACCTAATGAAAAGAATGTCCGGTGGTGCCGGTGGAGGTGGAGGTGGTCAGATTTTCAATATTGGAAAATCTAAAGCAAAATTATTTGATGAAAAGACAGATACCAGAACTACTTTTAAAGATGTAGCTGGCTTAGAAGGCGCTAAAGAAGAAGTAGAAGAAATTGTCTCTTTTTTAAAATACCCGGAAAAATATACTTCACTAGGAGGTAAAATACCTAAAGGAGCCCTACTAGTAGGCCCTCCAGGAACTGGAAAGACCCTCTTAGCTAAAGCTGTAGCGGGTGAGGCTCAGGTGCCTTTCTTTTCTTTATCTGGTTCAGATTTTGTGGAAATGTTTGTAGGAGTAGGAGCCTCAAGAGTGAGAGATTTATTTAAACAAGCCAAAGAGAAGTCCCCAGCCATTATATTTATAGATGAGATAGACGCTATTGGTAGGGCTAGAGGAAAAAATAATATGACTGGCTCTAATGACGAGAGAGAAAATACCCTTAACCAACTACTCACAGAAATGGACGGTTTTGGAACAAATTCTAATGTAATTGTACTGGCCGCTACCAACAGAGCAGACGTGTTAGATAAGGCACTTATGAGAGCAGGGCGTTTTGATAGACAAATTTATGTAGATCTCCCAGATATTAGAGAACGTAAAGGGATATTTGAGGTGCACTTGAAGCCTATAAAAACATCTGAGACTTTAGATATTGATTTTTTAGCCAAACAAACTCCAGGTTTCTCAGGGGCTGACATTGCTAATGTTTGTAATGAAGCTGCCTTAATTGCGGCCAGAAAAGATAAAAAAGCAGTAAGTAAACAAGATTTTCTAGACGCTGTAGACAGAATTGTAGGTGGTTTAGAAAAGAAAAATAAAATTGTCACCCTCTCAGAAAAAGAGACAATAGCCTACCACGAAGCCGGACATGCTACTGTAAGTTGGATGTTAGAACACGCAGCACCTTTAGTTAAAGTAACTATAGTTCCAAGGGGACAGTCACTTGGAGCAGCATGGTACCTGCCTGAAGAAAGGCTCATTGTTAGAACAGAACAGATGCTAGATGAAATGTGTGCCACCCTAGGAGGTCGTGCAGCAGAAAAAGTTATTTTTAACAAAATATCTACTGGGGCTTTGAGTGATTTAGAGAAAATCACCAAACAAGCCAGGGCTATGATTACAGTGTATGGCCTGAATGAAAGTATAGGTAATATTACCTATTATGACTCTTCAGGGCAATCTGAATATGGTTTTACTAAGCCATACAGTGAAGAAACGGCACAAAAAATAGACAAAGAAATTTCTGTGCTTATAGAAACCCAATACCAAAGAGCCATTTCTATTTTAGAAGAAAATAAGGATAAACTAACCACCCTAGCAAAAAGGCTATTAGAGAAAGAAGTGATTTTTAAGGATGACTTAGAAAAAATATTTGGAAAAAGACCTTTTAGTAAAGACATTGAAGAAGAGGCCTTAGCCGTAAAAGCACGAGTAGCAAAAGCAGAAGAGGTAAAGGCAGAAGAAGCAGAAGAAGAAGAAGAAGAAGATAAAACAAATGCTCCCGCTCCTGAAGACAATACGATATTAGATATAACCGAAAGTCAAGAACCTATTGAAAACAAAAAATAAACAAATTTTTAAAATACAAATTAAAGACCTAAACAAGCTAGATTTTAAAAGTAATTAATTCTTAATTTATTTCTAGCTTTATGTCAATTGAAAGTGAATTTTTTTAATAAAATATTTGGAAAAATAATACACAATGACGCTTCTAAAAAAGAAGAGGCGTCTATTTACGTGCCTAAAGAAAAAATTCCTATAGATGAACTCTTTACCGTAAATTTTAAAAAAAATGGAGGTAAGTTTCTTTATTGTGAAACTAACGAAGAAGTACTAGTAATGTTAGGTCGTATTCTAAAAGAAAACAATTGGGACCAATCACCTTTAATCACTCTAGATAAAAGCATGAGTGATTTTTGTGAAAAAAACGGCTATTCAACTACTGAAAAAGTGTCAGAAAACGGGGTCTTCTTTACCTCTTGTGAGCACCTAATAGCTCAAAACGGATCTATACTAGTGAATGACTTACAATTCAAAGAATACAAGCTTCACCATTTACCAGAACTTATTATCGTTTTCTCTAAAACAAGCCAACTCCTAGAGAGTATTCAAGACGGCCTAAAACAAATCAAAAAGAACTATACCCATAATATTCCTGGAAATATTACTGCCATAAAAAATTTTAAAAAAGAAAACGAGTCTCAAAAAGATTTCTTATCCTATGGCAGCAGTAATAAAGACCTATATCTTATTCTTTTAGAAAACCTTTAAATGAGAGAATTATTAAGAAGACTACTCACTGGGGCTGTGTACGTATTTATTTTATTAGCCGCTGTTTTTCTAAATTCAGACGCCTTTGATTTTTTATTTATGACTTTTGGTTTAGCCTGCATATATGAATACAAAAGAATTACAAAGTTAAGAGGTTATTATCTTTTTACTGCATACTTAGGCCTGTGGTGGCTCTATATTTATCTTATTCAGACATCCTTTACTATTTGGTTATTGTTGAGCCTTAACATACTTGTCAATATTTTACTACTCTACTATTTACTAAATACTAAAAAAAGGAAGCTTACTAAAACACAGAATTTTATTGCAGGTCTCTTTTATATTGGTGGTGGCTGCATATTCTTAACTCTAATCCCCTACACATCGTCAGAATTTGCAAAAATGCTTATAGCAGGTGTTTTTGGTATTATTTGGGTGAATGACTCTTTTGCTTATTTAGTGGGCAAACAATTTGGAAAGCATAAACTTTTCCTATCTGTATCACCAAAAAAAACCATTGAAGGCGCTTTAGGCGGTTTTGTTTTTGGACTCATAGCAGCTTTTTTAATTTCACAAGCAGATACTACCCTCTCAGTCAATCAATGGATGCTACTAGCTACTGTGCTAATTGTATTTGGAAACTTAGGTGACTTATTAGAATCAAAATTTAAAAGAGTAGCTGGCATTAAAGATAGTGGCGCCATATTACCTGGACACGGGGGCATGCTAGATAGACTAGATAGTCTTATATTTGCTGCTCCATTTGCATACCTCATCATTACTATATTTACTAAATATGTTTCATAAGGAAGGATTTAAAATTATTATAATCTCTTTTATTTTAGTTGCAATTGTTTGCCTGACGGCTGACTTTTATATTCCAATCCCTTGGTTAAGGTATTTTATACAAGGACTGGCAATATCTATACTGCTCATTATTTTGCAGTTTTTTAGGAATCCTAAGAGAGCCATTCAATTTAACCACAATCAAATTCTAGCCCCTGTAGACGGAAAAGTAGTGGTTATAGAAGAGGTCATGGAGAACGAATATTTCAAAGAAAAGAGAAAGCAAGTGTCAATTTTCATGTCACCGCTTAATGTGCACGTCACCAGATACCCAGCCAGCGGTTTAGTTGAATACTCTAAATACCATCCGGGAAAATTCTTAGTGGCTTGGCACCCTAAATCTAGCGAAGAAAATGAACGTACTACCATAGTGCTAAAAACACCAAAATTTGGAGAGATTTTATACAGACAAATTGCAGGAGCACTTGCAAGAAGGATTGTAAACTATGCCGTAAAAGGGAATAGTGCATTACAAGGTGCCGATGCTGGTTTTATAAAATTTGGTTCTAGAGTAGATTTATTTTTACCTTTAGACACCATTATTACTGTGAATTTAAACCAAAAAGTAATTGGAGCTAAAACGGTTATTGCTACATTAAAAGACAAGGATGAGTAAATTCCTGCATAAAAGTTTTGAAGAAGCTGTAGCCATTGTGAATGCTACAACCAAACCACAAGCGGCAGATATTTTATTAAAACTATACGCCCTCTTTAAAATAGCTACTCAAAACCAAGAAAACCCAAGCAGTAGTAAACCTTTAATTAGTGCTTTTAAGGCAAATGCTATATTTCAAGCCAAACATTTAAATGAAACAACATCTATGGAACAATATATTGCAATAGTAGAGAAAGAATTAAATAGATAAAAGGTTTATTAAGCCAATTGCTTTTTAATAAAAAGTACTTTGGGCTCTATAAAAGTAATATAGGAAACTAAAAATAAACTGAAGATTAGGTAAAAAAATAAGACACCTAACCACTCAGAAAAGTAAATAGGTATAAGACTTGTTTGCCAAGCCCAAATTAGAAGGCCAGCTCCTGTAAAAAGTCTAAGAAACTCTGGATATACAGCCCACTTCCATTGGTCCATAAATAGCGAGTAGCTAAAAATACTAAGTCCAATATATGCCGCCAAAAGCCCTAAAATAAATGGACTCAGATCACCTACAGCCGATAAACTAAGCATGAGAATGAGTGCTACTCCCAAAAGCTGAAAAACAGCATAGCTATTAAAAAAAATACTTCCCTTTACTTCATAGCGCTTAAAATTAAATACATCTGAAATACCTACAATGGGGTATCTGGCAGAGACATCGGCGGGACGCCAACCAGTGGGCATAAACCATATACGCCCTTTATCTAACCACGACTTCGTGTGCCATGCGTCTTGTAAAATTTGCCAGAAGTGCATAAAATTAATAGTAAAAGGATTCCAAGTAGCTACCTGTTTTAATACGCCATACTGAGGTGGGTCAAAGTCTAGTTCTTCTTGAAATGTGCCAAACATTCTATCCCAAATACTAAAAACCTGACCTAAATTTTTATCTATGTACCGCGTATTAATGGCGTGGTGCACTCTGTGTTGAGAGGGTGTTACTATGACGTACTCTAATACCCCTAATTTACCTATATGCTGCGTATGGTACCAAAACTGAGCAAACAAATGTATGGGTGCCAAAATAGCTATTATTTCATAGGGTATTCCAAAAAGAGCAGCTGGAAGTAATAAAACAGGAAAATACCCAATAATATTTGAAATGGACTGTCTGAGTGCACAGGACAAATTAAAAGACTCACTGCTGTGATGAATCATGTGTTGGTTCCAAAAAATATTAATTTTATGGCTTAACCTGTGGTTCCAATAACCAGCAAAATCTACAAATACAAAAGCCAAAAACCATACCCACCACTCACTCTTTATTACTTCTGTACCAAAAAAACTAAGTAATGATGGGTAAGAAACCAGCACCAAACCTAACCCTAAGGTGTCTTTTAGTATGTTAGTCATACCAGAGCTAATACTAGACACAGTATCTAATACTGTATAAGTGTTGTTGCTTTTCAAGTAACCTACTCCCATCTCTATTAATATGAGAAGTAAAAATAGAGGAATGGCTATTAAAAGTGAGTTGGCGTATGCTTCCATAGCTATTAATAAAAACTAGGGGTTATTTTCTCTAGCTTCTCAAATATACTAAACTTTGTATTAAGGTTTCTATTTTTGCTTTTGCATCTATTTGTTTTTTCTTTTCTATCGCTATCACATCCTCGGGTGCATTAGAAACAAAACGCTCATTAGATAATTTATTCTCCACAGACTTTAAGAAACCTTGGGTATAGTTTAATTCTTCCTGCACCTTAGTGGCCTCTGCCTCTATATCTATAGCTCCAGATATGGGTACAAAATACTCCAAAGAGTCTACTCTAAAACTAAGAGCACCCTCTACAGGAGTTTCTGTTTGGGTTATATTTGTTAGATTAGATAGCTTTTCAATTACTGAATTTAAAGCCTCTAAAGGTTTTTGATCTGAAAGTACAACCAGGTCCAATACTTCCTTATTGGCTATTTGCTTTTCTTTTCTAATGGTTCTCACCCCAGAAACCACTTGTTTGGCTGTTTCAAATGCCAATAACAGTGCATTATCAATACGCTCACTTCCCTTTGGCCAAGGGGCTATAATTAGAGCTTCTTGGGGTTTTCTATCTGTGATTTGCTGCCAAATATCTTCCGTTAAAAACGGCATAAAGGGGTGTAATATTTTTAAGTTATTTTCTAAAAGGACCATCACTTGATCTTTAGTAGCTTTATCCACTGGTTTCTGGTAGACTGGTTTTACCAATTCTAACAACCAGGAAGAATAATCATCCCAAATTAGTTTATAGATAGCCATAAGGGCATCTGAAATTCTGTATTTACTAAAGTGGTCTTCTATTTCTAGGAGAGCCTTGTCAAAAGTAGCGCTGTACCACTCAATTCCTTTTTTAGCGGCTTCTGGCTGTTCTATTTGTACTGTTTCCCATGATTGGATGAGTTTAAATCCGTTCCAGATTTTATTGGCAAAATTTTTACCTTGCTGGCACAGTGCTTCATCAAACATGAGGTCATTCCCAGCAGCAGAACTAAGTAAAAGTCCTACTCTTACTCCGTCTGCTCCGTAATCTTCTATTAATTTGAGCGCGTTTGGTGAGTTCCCTAGTGACTTTGACATCTTTCTCCTTTGTTTGTCTCTCACCAATCCAGTAAAATATACATTGGTAAAAGGTTTTGCGTCTCTAAATTCATAGCCTGCTACAATCATTCTGGCTACCCAAAAGAATAAGATATCAGGACCTGTCACTAAATCATTAGTAGGGTAATAGTAATTAATCTCGTCATTTTCTGGTTCTAAAATACCGTTAAAAACGCTTATAGGCCACAACCATGAGGAGAACCAGGTGTCTAGAGCATCTTCATCTTGGCGTAAATCTTCTAAACTCAAATGTGAGTTTACTGATTTTTCTTGAGCTAATTTTAAAGCGATTGTTGCATTTTCAGCCACTACAAAATCTTCTCTGCCATTTCCATAATAGAAAGCAGGTATTTGTTGGCCCCACCAAAGTTGCCTTGAGATATTCCAATCTCTTACGTTTTCCATCCAATGCCTGTAGGTGTTTTCAAATTTCTTTGGAAAAAGTTTTATCTCCTCATCTACCAAAACTGCTTTTAAAGCTGGCTGGGCAAGTGACTCCATTTTTAAAAACCACTGGTCAGACAAACGTGGCTCTATTACTGCCTTTGTTCTTTCTGAAGTACCTACTTTATTTATGTGGGGCTCTGTCTTCACTAGAAACCCTTCTTTTTCTAAGGCTTTCCCTACTGCCTTTCTAGCTTTAAAACGGTCCATGCCTTCAAACGCCAATCCATAGGCATTTAAAGTAGCATCTGGATTAAAAATATCTATGATATCTAAGCCATGTGTTTCTCCTATAGCCTTGTCATTTAAATCATGCGCAGGAGTTACTTTTAAGCAGCCAGTACCAAACTCCATATCTACATAAGTGTCATTAATGATAGGTATTTCTCTGCCACTTAATGGCACAATTGCTTTTTTCCCGTGAAGGCTTAAATATCGGTGATCTTCTGGGTGAATACAAATAGCGGTATCACCAAAAATAGTTTCTGGTCTAGTAGTGGCAATAGTTAAGCGTTCTGTACTCCCTACAATTTGGTAAGATATATAATACAACAAACCTTGCCTTTCCTCATAAATAACTTCCTCATCTGAAAGGGTAGTAAGCGCCTCAGGGTCCCAGTTTACCATTCTATTGCCTCTGTAAATAAGTCCTTTATTAAACAGGTCAACAAATACTTTAATTACAGAATCTGACAGTTTAGCATCCATAGTAAAGGCAGTTCTATCCCAATCACAAGAGCAGCCTAATTTTTTTAATTGCTCTAAAATTACCCCTCCATATTCATTTTTCCACTCCCATGCGTGGGCTAGAAATTCTTCTCTTGTAAGATCATTTTTAGAAATCCCTTGCTCTTTTAATTTAGCTACCACCTTTGCCTCTGTTGCTATTGACGCATGGTCTGTACCAGGAACCCAACAAGCGTTAAAGCCTAAATGCCTGGCCCTTCTAATGAGTACGTCTTGTATGGTATTGTTAAGCATATGACCCATATGTAAAACACCTGTGACGTTTGGAGGTGGAATTACAATGGTGTAGGGAATTCTTGTGTCTGGCTTTGATGCAAAAAATTTGTGCTCCATCCAGTAATTATACCAATGCTTTTCTAATTCAGATGGGTTATATTTTAAAGGCATATTCATAAATTCCCTCTATTGATAAGTTTAGATAACTAAAAATTGTGCAATCGCTAATTACAAAAATAAGGAACCTCTTGGTCTCTTGAAAGAATTTTGCCTCCTTGTTATGAAAAGAATTATATTTGGGTACAAGTAAATAATTTAAACCATGAAAAAACTTATGTTCACATTGTTCTTGGGGCTATTTATCAGCCAGGTATATGCCCAAGAAAAAGTAGCTAAAATTGAATTTAAATCTGAGACCATAGACTACGGAAATATTTCTCATAATAGTGACGGAATAAGAATTTTTGAATTTATTAATACTGGAGACGCACCACTAGTCATTACGGAGGTCTCTTCTAGTTGTGGTTGCACCATTCCAAAAAAACCAGAAGGGCCTATTATGCCCGGAAAAACTGGAGAAATACAAGTAAAATACGACACCAGCAGAATAGGTCCAATTAGAAAAGCTGTGACAGTGAAATCTAATGCAGAAACACCAACTAAAGTGTTGACAATCAAGGGTAATGTTAATAATCCTGAATAAATTACTGAAAATATCTATTTGCTAGTTGGGGATTCATAATTTTGCAAAAAAAACAACATGCCATCATTATCAAATAAAGGGCTCTCTATGCCTGAGTCTCCTATTAGAAAATTAGTCCCTTTTGCAGAAAATGCTAAGAAAAAAGGTACGGAGGTCATACACCTTAATATTGGGCAACCAGATATTAATACTCCTCAAATAGCATTAGATGCTGTAAAAAATGCAGATATTAAGGTATTGGCCTATAGCAGAACCGAAGGCTCAGATAGTTATAGAGAAAAATTGGCATATTATTACGCCAAACACCAAGTGGTGGTTGAAAAAGAAAATATTATAGTAACTACTGGAGGTTCTGAAGCCTTATCATTTGCTATGTCTACAATTGCAGATCCAGGAGATGAAATTATTATTCCAGAGCCTTTCTATGCAAACTATAACGGTTTTGCAGTCGCCAATGACATTAAAGTAGTCCCATTGGCTTCTTCTATCGATGAAAATTTTGCTTTACCCCCTATCCATGAATTTGAAAAGCTAATAGGACCTAGAACTAAAGGAATTTTAATTTGTAATCCTGGTAATCCTACTGGCTATTTATACACCCTAAAAGAACTAGAGTCTTTGGCTAAATTGGTTATTAAGCATGGTATTTTCTTATTAGCAGACGAGGTGTACAGAGAGTTTACCTATGGTGGTGTAAAGCATCATTCTATTTTAAGCCTTAAAGGCATGGATAATTATGCTGTTGTTATTGATTCTGTGTCTAAAAGGTACAGCATGTGTGGCGCAAGAATTGGATGCCTGGTATCAAAAAATAAGGAATTTATTAGTACGGCTATGAAATTTGCTCAGGCCAGATTATCACCCCCCACCTATGCGCAAATTGCAGCAGAAGCGGCTTTAGACACTCCAGACAGCTATTTTAAGGAAGTAAATGAAGAATACCAACACAGAAGAGATGTACTCATAGCTGGCCTAAATACAATTCCTGGAATAAAGGTGGCCAATCCAAGAGGTGCTTTTTACTGTGTAGTTGCACTGCCAGTTAAAAATGCAGATCACTTTGCTCAATGGCTTTTAGAGTCCTTTTCTTACGAAGGTAAAACGGTCATGGTTTCTCCAGCAGCTGGTTTTTATGCCACTGAGGGCTTAGGCACTAATGAAATTAGAATTGCCTATGTACTTGAGCAGTCTGAATTAAAATTAGCAGTTACCCTTCTAGAAAAAGCGTTAGAGGCCTATCCAAATTAATGGAGGTACAGGAAAACATATCGCTAAAGGAGCTCAATAGTTTTGGTATAGATGTAAAAGCTAAGTTTTACACCAAAGCAGAAAGTGTTGCCAATATAGAGCAGGCCTTACAAAATAAAATTCACTCAGACATTTTTATACTCAGCGGTGGCAGCAACGTACTTTTAACCGATGATATAGATGCCCATGTGGTTCATATCTGTAACAAGGGTGTTGAAGTTGTAGCTGAAACAAATACTCATACAACAATAGAGGTGGCTGCTGGAGAAAATTGGCATGATTTGGTGCTTTGGGCTTTAGATCACAATTTAGGTGGAATAGAAAACCTAGCATTAATTCCGGGGTGTGTAGGAAGTGCTCCCATTCAAAATATAGGAGCTTATGGGGTGGAAATAAAAGACAGCTTTATACAATGCCAAGCTTTGGATATAAAAACTCTTGAAAAAATTACCTTATCTAATGAAAATTGTGAATTTGGTTATCGAAGCTCTATTTTTAAGACTACTGCCAAAGGTAAATATGTGATCTACAACATACAATTACAGCTCACAAAATCCCCGCATTCCATAAAAATATCATACGGGGATATTGAAAATACACTTATAAACCAAACCTCTTTAAAGGAAAAAAATGGTGAATACACTATTTCCGAAATTGCAAAAGCAATCATTTCTATCAGAAAAAACAAACTTCCAGATCCCAAATTATTAGGGAACTCTGGTAGCTTTTTCAAAAATCCAGTTATTGATAAAGCGCTCTTTGAAAAGTTCATTAAAGAATGGCCTCAAGCGCCTTTTTATAAAGTTGAAAACAATAGCTTTAAAATACCTGCTGGATGGCTTATAGAAAATGCAGGTTTAAAAGGCTTTAAACAAGGAGCTGTTGGGGTTCATGAAAAACAAGCGTTGGTATTAGTAAATTATGGAGGAGCTAAAGGGCATGAAGTTTTATCTTTAGCTAAAAAAGTGATGACAGAAGTATTAGAAAAATTTTCAATTTCTTTAGAACCAGAAGTGAATATCATTCCTCAAATAAAATTTTAATTATTAACTGCATTTTAAGGTCATGCAAAAAGGCATAGAATCACTTATTGTTAGCCTTTTAAAAGTAAAGGATGAAAAAGCCATGAGTTTGCTCTATGAACATTACTCAGAAGTCCTATACGGAGTTAGTTTTCAAATTATAAAAAATGACGCAGCTGCAGAAGACGCACTTCAAGAGAGCTTTGTGAAAATATGGAAACACAGCGCTCAGTATGACAGTAGTAAAGCTAAATTATTTACTTGGATGCTTAAGATTACAAGAAATACAGCTATTGATCATTACAGGAAAATTCAAAAAAAAAGACCTAAAGAGATCCAAATAGACTCAGAAAGCGTACATATAAAAGATGAAAGTTATAATACAGATCACATAGACGTTGAGGAAAAGATGGGACTTTTGGCTACAAAAAATAAAGAAGTTTTAGAAGCTTTATTTTTCTATGGTATGACACAAAGAGAAGTGAGTGATTTTCTAAATATTCCTCTAGGAACAGTCAAATCTAGATTGAGAATTGGCTTAAAAACACTTGCAGAAGTTTATCAGGTAAAAAAGGATTAAATGCAAAATAAAATAAATAATATTATTGACTCTGGAGATTTAGAAGCCTATTTATTAGGAGACTTAGATGCCGTTCAAACAAAAAAAATAGAACAGTATATCACTTTATATCCTGAAGTAAAAAAAGCCTTTGATCAATTACAACTTCAACTTGAAAGTTTTTCAAATACCTATAGAAAAACACCCCCTACACAATTAAAAGATAGTATTGAAAAACAAATAAGGCGTATTGATCGTTTCACTCGTTTTTCTTGGATAGCAGTTGCTGCGTCTATTTTGGTGTTTTTTGGAACTTCCTTTTTTATGTTCCAAGAAAATCAAAAATTGGAAGCTCAACAACAACTTGTAGACACTCAAATAAGAAAGCTAACACAGTCTTTTGACAATCAGCTAGAAGAACTTAGAAATCAATTTATATTACTGAATAGTCCAAAAACAAAAAAAATAATATTAGATAGCCATTTAGAGGAGAAAGAGATAAAACTCATTGCTTACATCAACTCAAAAAAACGATTGAGTTATCTGCAATTTGACAGCCTCCCTGAACTTCCAAAAAATAAATGTTACCAGCTTTGGATAGAGAGAAATGGAAGTAAACAAAGCATTGGAATTCTTCCAGCAACTGTTTCTGAGAACTTACTTATACGCTTGCCGTATAAAAAAAATGCTGTAGCCTATTTATCTATTGAAGATAGGCCAGGAAACTTAAATCCAAAAGCCAAGAAAGCCATTGTTAATATCCCCATAGGATAAGACAATTCTAGTTTCATATTTTGTACCTTTGTTTAAATTTGTATCATGAAACTTGCACTTCTTACTATAGGTTTACTAGCCCTTGCAGTGGCTGGAATAGCTATTAAAATTTGGGCTAAAAAAGATGGTGCTTTTTCTGGCACTTGTGCCAGTCAAAGTCCCTTTTTAAATAAAGAAGGAGAAGCCTGTGGCATGTGTGGAAAATTACCCACAGAGCAAAACTGTAAAAAAGAGATCCTACCATAAAGTACTCACTAAAAAAAAAGTTGATACTAGCACCGGAACATATTTCTAACTGCATTCAAAAAGCAAAAGAGGGACAGCAAATGGCCTTTAGCAATCTTTTGGATACCTACTGGAACGCCGTCTATAGTTTTCAATTATTGAGAACTAAAAACGAGCACGAAGCAGAAGATATCACTATAGAAACTTTTTCAAAAGCTTTTGACAAAATAGCCAGCTATAAAGAAGAATACGTATTTAAAACTTGGCTCATCGCTATCTCCAAAAATCTCCATATAGACCACCTCAGGAAACAAAAGAGAAGCCTAGAAAGTGGTCTTAATTTATCTAGTGATAAAGGTTTAGAAAATGAGTTTTTAGACAGTGCTCCCTCTGCAGAAGACATTCTCATTCAACAGCAAAACTTAGCAGATCTCCTCAGGGATATTAAAAAATTAAAATTAGGGTACCAAAAAGTATTAAACCTCAGATACTTTAATGAAATGTCCTATGCAGAAATGGCCAATGAACTTAAAGAACCTATTAACAACATTAAAGTAAAGCTCTTAAGAGCTAGAAAATTATTAGCAGAATTGATTAAGAACTAGCTAATCAATTAAAAAGAAGTCTAGGCATTGTTTACTATATTTACTTAAAAATTTGCAATGAGCACAGAAATACTTACTCCTACCAAAGAAAAACCAACTATTGGAAAACCAAAGTGGCTGCGTGTTAAGTTACCCACTGGCCAAAAGTATACCCAACTAAGAGGTCTTGTAGAAAAATATAATTTAAATACCATTTGCACCTCTGGGAGCTGCCCAAATATGGGTGAATGTTGGGGAGAAGGCACAGCCACTTTTATGATATTAGGTAATGTATGTACCCGCTCTTGTGGTTTTTGTGGTGTAAAAACTGGTAGGCCTGAATCTGTAGATTGGGAAGAACCTGAAAAAGTAGCCAGGTCTATTCAAATAATGGGCATAAAGCATGCTGTAATTACTTCTGTAGATAGAGATGACCTTCAGGATATGGGGTCTATTATATGGGAAGAAACTGTTGGGGCTATTAGAAGGCTCAATCCAAATACTACTTTAGAAACACTAATTCCTGATTTTCAGGGTATTGAGAGACATATTGATAGAATTGTCAGAGCCAATCCAGAGGTCGTTTCTCACAATATGGAAACAGTAAAAAGACTCACAAGAGCTGTTAGAATTCAAGCCAAATACGAAAAAAGCTTAGGCGTTTTAGCTTATTTAAAGAAAGCAGGAATTAACAGAACTAAATCTGGAATTATGCTAGGTTTAGGGGAAACAGAGGCAGAGGTTTTAGAAACCATGCAAGACCTTAGAAATGTAGATGTAGATGTAGTAACCATTGGGCAATACCTTCAGCCTTCTAAAAAGCACCTAGCTGTTACAGAGTTCATTACTCCAGAACAGTTTAAAAAATACGAAGAAGCTGGTTTAGCTATGGGCTTTAGACATGTAGAAAGTGGTCCTCTAGTGCGTTCTTCTTATAAAGCACACAAGCACATGCTTTAGGATTTACCTATGAGTAATATAAAAAAAATTAAGTTAGGTATTAATGGCTTTGGACGTATAGGCAGAACGCTATTTAGACTCCTCATAGACCACCCCAAAATAGAGGTGGTGGGAATAAACGACCTAGCACCAGCAAAAACATTAGGTCACCTCTTAAAATACGACTCCATTCACGGAGTTTCTTCCGCTCAAATTCAAAGTCTAGAAAATTCAATTTTAGTAAATGGGATAGAAGTTCCCGTTTACAACGAAAAAGATATTCAAAATATTCCCTGGACAGCTTGTAGCGCAGAAATCATAATTGAAGCTACAGGTAAGTTTAAAAGTAAAGAAAGTCTTGAACAACATCTAAAATCTGGAGCAAAAAGAGTGGTATTAGCGGCTCCATCAGACGATGAAAATATACCAATGGTAGTCATGGGTATTAATGAACAAACCATTACAGAAAAAGACCTCATTATTTCTAATGCCTCTTGCACCACAAACAATGCGGCTCCTATGATTGCAATCATACAGGAACTTTGTGGAATATCTGAAGCATATATAACTACCATTCATTCTTACACAACTGATCAAAGCTTACATGACCAACCACATAAAGATCTGAGAAGGTCTAGAGCCGCTGGCCAGTCTATAATTCCAACCACAACGGGTGCTGCCAAAGCTCTTACAAGAATTTTTCCTGAGCTCTCTCACGCCATTGGTGGATGCGGCATTAGAGTTCCTGTGGCTAACGGATCCTTGACAGACATCACCTTTAATGTGCTAAAACCAACAGATATTCAAGAAATAAATGCTATATTTAAAGAAGCTTCTGAAAATAAATATAAAAATATCTTAGCCTATACAGAAGATCCTATAGTCTCCGTAGACATAAATAATAGTCCTTATTCATGTACATTTGATGCTCAAATGACCTCTGTAATAGGAAATATGGTAAAAATAATTGGGTGGTATGATAATGAATCTGGCTACAGCAATAGGTTACTAGATTTAGTATTACACTTAAAAAAATAGCATTAATATTTATCATGAAAACACTAGAAATCATTAATTCTTCCCCGTACGAAGGAGTGTTATTGTTTTTTGCTTTCAGCATCTTATCTCTTTGTTTTATCTTATTATGGAGACTCATAGAGCAAAAAAAAAACACAAATTCGTTGAAAAAGCAAAGCAAAACAATGAATTTAACACTATCCTCTGTCATGAGTTAAGGACCCCACTCTTTGCTGTCTCTGCCATTAGTAAAAGTTTATTAAAGTCTAATACTCAAAAAAATCAGCTGGAGGACTTAAAAATACTAGACAGAGTGTCTACTTATATATTAAAACTAATAAATAACTCCCTACTATTAAATAGAATTGATGCAAATGAGTTAAACTATTTAGAAGAATATTTTGACATAGATGAGTTAGTAGACAATGTATTTAAGACCATTAAAAAACATTCAGAAGCTTCACTTACCCCTTTAGATTTTAAAATAGCTGATAATGTGCCTAAATTATTTAAAGGAGATTCTTTAAAAATTACTCAAATTCTCATAAATCTTATAGACAACGCTATAAAATTTGGAAATCAAAAACCAGTAAGCCTCTTCATTAGTTGCTTAGAAAAAGTAGGCAGAACATGTGTTTTGTCTTTTCAGGTGAAAGACCAAGGCACTGGTATCTCAATAGAAAACCAAGGCATTATAAGAAATCGTTTTCAACAACTTGAAAGCAAAAGCAAAGAATACGGGAGCGGCTTAGGATTGTCTATAGTAGTTCAATTATTAAAAATTATGGATAGCTGTCTTGTGATAGATAGTAAACTAAACAAGGGGAGTACTTTTAAATTTGAATTGCTGCTTGCTCTAAAGGATAATAATAAAATTAACGACAAGAAAAGTTTAAATTTTAGCGCACTAGAAGGACTCTCTGTTTTAATAGTTGACGATAACCTTGTAAACCAAAACATTACATTAAAAATTTTGGCAAAGAAAAAAATATTTGCTAAAGCGGTTAAGAGTGGATCAGAAGCGATTGCCCTTCTTAAAAAAGAAATATTTCAAGCTGTTATAATGGACTTGTACATGCCAAAAATGACAGGACAAGAAGCCACAGAAATTATTAGGTCTTTTAATTCTAATATTCCTGTAATTGCGCACACTGGAGTTGATAAAAAAGACCATTGGAAAGATCTAGAGCAAGCAGGCTTTTCAGCCTTATTAAATAAGCCATATATTGAGAATGATCTCTATCAGATACTTTTAGAGACCTGTAAACTAGAAATTGCCTCATAAAATCCAATTTGATCTTCCTTAAAAAAATGATGTTCTACAGGAATATAATAAAGATTTTCTAAGCTGTCTTTTAGCTTTACAAAATCCTTTTCAGTACAAATAATTTTAGGGATAGTGGCAAGCTCTTCAATCTCTTTAGAAGTGAAAAAGTGGTGATCTACATACTTTTTATGCAGTACATTAATTCCATTTGCATTTAAATAAGTCAATAAAGGTTCTGGGTTAGCAATAGCGGTCACCAACGTAATCTGCTCACCTATACAATCTTGTATTTGAAGGACCTTTTTAAGCCCTGGCCATTTCTCTTTATAAGATAAATAGCTAAAAAATAATTGCTGGTTTGCGGAGGGTGAAATTCTATTAATTAATTCAACTCTTTGGTCATTAGATAGCGTTAAAGGGCACTTAGTAACCACTATTAGATCTGCACTACTAGCTCTAGAAGGAAGGTCTCTAAGTGTGCCTAAGGGCAAAAGATCATCGGCTGGGAACGGCCTTTGAAAAGAAGTGAGTAATATACTTAAAGAGGGACTGATAGCGCGGTGCTGAAAAGCGTCATCTAAAAGAACCAGCCTAAGATTTTGGCCTAAATCACTTTGCTCTAAATATGTCATTCCAGCCACTCTTGAAGAAGAAACCACAACCCTATTGGCTGGAAAAGATTGAGCTATTTGGTAAGGTTCATCTCCTAAATCTTCAACTGTAGATAAAGACGATGCTTCCACAACACCCTTGCTTTTTCTCCCATAACCTCTAGTTAAAACAGCTATGCAGTAATTAGAAGGGTCTTTTTGCTGAGTGTTAAAATAGCGCAAAAGAAGCTCAATCATGGGTGTTTTTCCTGTTCCTCCCAAGCTTAAATTACCAACACAAATAGTAGGTGTTTTAAAAGAAGTAGTAGCAAAAAAACCAGAATCATAGCTCCAATGCCTAAGCCTTAAAGCTAAACTGTAAAGAAAAGAAAAAGGCCATAAAAGCAATTTCACGATGTTCATGGGAACGAAAATATAATATTTATATTTGTTCCCAACACAAATTGACAATTATGACCGTAAAAGCCGTTACAGATATATTGGAAACTCTAGCCCCACTGTCTTGGGCAGAGGACTTTGACAATGTAGGATTATTGGTGGGAGATAAAAATATGGAAGTCTCTGGCGTTTTGGTATGCTTGGACAGCTTAGAAAATGTAGTGGATGAGGCAATAAATAAAAATTACAATATGATTGTAAGTTTTCATCCTATTATTTTTTCTGGTCTGAAAAAATTAAATAGAGAAGGCTATGTGAGTCAAGTGGCTATTAAAGCTATTCAAAATAATATTGCTATTTACAGCATGCACACGGCCTTAGACAACGCAGTACTTGGAGTGAACCATGAAATTTGTCAAAGGTTGGGACTTGAACAAATTGAGGTACTCATGCCCAATGAAGAAATCACTCCAAAAGATCCAAATGGAACTTTAGGAATGGGGCGCACGGGTGTATTAAAAAATCCGCTCTCTGAAGCAGCATTTCTCCACTTATTAAAAGAAAGCTTTGGAACACCCTGCATAAGACACTCAGAATTCAGAGGGAGAAATATTAAAAAAATAGCGGTTATTGGAGGGAGCGGGGCATTTGGTATTGAGGCTGCTAAGATTGCCAAAGCAGATGTTTTTGTAACTGCAGACCTTAAATATCATGACTTTTTTAAAGCAGAAAACAACATTCTATTAATAGATATTGGGCACTATGAAAGTGAGCAGTTTACAAAAAATCTTTTAGTGGGCTTTCTTACCAAAAAAATTGCTAATTTTGCAATCGCTTTATCGGAGAGCAACACTAACCCCGTCAAGTATTATTAGTTATGGCAACAAAGAAAGATATAACAGTAGAAGATAAGCTAAGGGCTTTATACGACCTTCAATTGATAGATTCTAGGGTAGATGAAATTAGAAATGTAAGAGGAGAGCTTCCTTTAGAAGTAGAAGACCTAGAAGATGAGGTTTCTGGTCTAAATACAAGACTAGAAAAATTAAAGTCTGATTTAGAAACAATTACTATTGAAATTGCTGCTAAGAAAAACTTAATGGAAGACGCTAAGACGGCCATTAAAAAATATGCAGAACAGCAAAAAAACGTGCGTAATTCAAGAGAATTCAATGCGCTTTCTAAAGAAGTAGAATTTCAAGAACTTGAAATAGAATTAGCAGAAAAAAACATAAAGGAATTTAAAGCTCAAATTGAGCAGAAAAAAGAAGTCATTGAGGATTCTAAAGAGCGTTTAGATGCTAGAGAGACTCACCTAAAGCATAAAAAAGAAGAGTTAAATGACATTCTTGCAGAAACTGAAAAGGAAGAAGCTGCGCTTTTAAAAAAATCTGCTGAATATGAAGGACAAATAGAAGAGAGACTCATTAATGCTTATAAACGCATTCGCACTAATGTGAAGAATGGATTGGCTGTTGTAGCCATAGAGAGAGGTGCTTCTGGAGGATCTTTCTTTACTATTCCACCACAGGTTCAAGTAGAAATAGCCTCAAGAAAAAAAATTATTACAGACGAACACTCTGGAAGAATTCTTATAGATCATATACTTGCCAAAGAGCAATTAGAAAAAATGAAAAAACTTTTTGCAAGTTTATAAAATATACTTTTAATTATTTAAAACATTTTTGACTGCCTTGGAAATTTTATAGATTATAAAAGTAAATTTCCTAATAACAAAAAAATCCCCGTTTTGGGGATTTTTTTGTTATTAGGCTTGTGCTGCCACTTTTTCAAGTAACAACATTTACACTTATCATTCTAAACTATACTTATATAACTTAAAAGATTATACATTCCTTTGCTATATTTGTTTAACTAAATGTATACAAAGTGAAACAATTTAATATTCTTACACTAGACACCCTTCCCTCCAGGTATCGCGCCAACCTAGTTAATAGTTGTACAGGATATAAATCCCTAAACCTCATAGGAACCCAATCTAAAAATGGCAGCCAAAATTTAGCTATTTTTAATTCAATCATACATCTGGGAAGCCAACCGGCACTCATTGGTTTTACCACTAGGCCCCTAAGTACACAAAGAGACACTTATGACAATATAAGAGACACAGGTGTCTTTACTGTAAATCATGTGCAAAAAGATCTCATTGCAAACGCACACCAAACTGCTGCAAAATATCCTAGTACTACTTCAGAATTTGAAGCTACAGGACTTTCACCAGAGTACCTTGGAGCCCATATAGCACCTTTTGTAAAAGAAAGTACTATTAAATATAGCTGTACTTATGTAAATGAGTATGAAATTAAGGAGAACGGCTGCATTATGATTGTTGGAGCTATTCAGGAATTGTATGTGCCAGAGCAGCTTATTGCAACAGATGGATGGATAAACCTAGTGGAAGCAGCTACAGTAGCTGGAATTGGCATAGATGGATATGTGCTAGGAGAAAAAGTGACCAGATATGAGTATGCACAACCACACTTAGCTCCTAAAATTCATTAAATAAATGCACAAAAAACCTTTTTTGCCCAGCAAAATTTGTAAAGTTTGTGAGAAACCATTCAATTGGAGAAAGAAATGGGAAAAGAACTGGGAAGCAGTCTTGTACTGCTCGGAAAAATGTAGAAGAAATAAAATATAACAGATGAAATCATTAGTTTGGTATACAGATAATTTAAGAGTGGCAGATCATCCGCTATTAACAGCTGCTTGCGCTCAGGGAAATGAAGTAGCTGCAGTCTATTGTTATGATCCAAAACACTTTGAAGGCAACAACAGCAAAGGATATGTAAAAATTGGTGCTTACAGAGCTAAGTTTATAATAGAAAGCGTTCTTGAGCTTCAGACCAATTTAAAAGCACTAAATATTCCCCTTTACATATTGGTAGGAAGTCCTGAGTTAACTATACCAGCACTTGTTAAAGAAAAAGGAATTACAGATATATACGCACAAGAAGTTTGGCACTCAGAAGAATTAAACCGCAATAATAAAGTTTTTAAACAGCTTTCAGATGAAGTTAAAATTCATAAAGCTTATGATCAATTTTTACTAGACAAAGAACAGTGGCCATTTACTCTTTTTAGATTACCAGATGTATTTAGTACGTTTAGAAATAAAGTGGAAAAAAATCTTAAAATACCGCTCCCACTCCCTGTTCCCGCACCAATGGCAAAAACTAATTTACAAATGACTGCTAAGGCCAAAACAGACAATCCCCTACAGATTAATAAATGGGATAGTATAGTTAGTGAAGCTATAAATATAAAAACAGATTACAGGAGTGCCTTTCCTTTTAAAGGAGGAGAAATACAAGCATTGTTGCGTCTTAGATCATATTTATGGGAAACAGACCATGTAGCCACTTATAAAAACACTAGAAATGGTCTTTTGGGCACTGAGTACAGTACTAAATTTTCTGCATGGCTAGCTAATGGCAGTATTTCTGCTAGAACTATTTATGTCGAACTAAAAAAATACGAAGCTAGTAGGACAAAAAATGAAAGTACTTACTGGGTATTTTTTGAACTGCTTTGGAGAGATTTCTTTAAATGTGTAGGACTGAAATATGGAGACCGTATTTTTAAAAGTGGGGGTATTTTAAATAAAGAATTTGCAGACGGACAAGATTATAAAAAATTTGAAAGTTGGAAAAATGGATCTACTGGAGATGCATTTATAAATGCCAATATGAAGGAGCTGGCACATACTGGCTGGATGAGCAACAGAGGCCGGCAAAATGTAGCTAGTTTCTGGTCAAAAAGTTGGGAGCAAGACTGGAGGGTTGGTGCCGCCTATTTTGAAAGTGTACTTATAGATTACGACGTGGACTGCAATTGGGGAAACTGGATGTACATTAGTGGTGTGGGGAATGACCCAAGAGATAGAATATTTGATTCAAAAAGGCAAGCCCAAATGTATGACGCCTCTGGAAGCTTTCAGAAAAAATGGCTATAAAATTGATTGTCTTAGAAATTAAGAGGTAAAAAAAATCAGATGAAAAAAGTGACACTTAGGCTTATTTTAGGAGACCAATTAAATGCTTCGCACTCTTGGTTTAGTAAAACTGACCAAGACGTGGTTTACCTTATGGCTGAAATGCGTCAAGAAACAGAATATGTGGTGCACCATATTCAAAAAGTAGTCGGTTATTTTTCTGCTATGAGAAATTTTGCAGAGACTCTAAAAAGAGAGGGGCACCAAGTTACTTATCTAACTCTAGATCACGAGAGCTGCCACCAAACCCTTAGTTTTATTATTGAAGAACAATTAGCGGTTCATAAGGCTCAACTTTTTGAATACATGGAGCCAGATGAATACAGACTAGACAAACAGTTAAAAGAAATTTGTCAACGTTTACTATTACCTACCAAATGTTATGACACGGAGCATTTTTATACCTCTAAAAATACCTTAAAAGATTTTTTTACAGGCAAAAAACAGTATGTCATGGAACCTTTCTATAGAATGATGAGAAAGAAACATCGAGTTTTGATGGAGGGAGATAAACCCCTTGGTGATAAATGGAACTTTGATCAAGAAAATAGAAATAAATGGAAGGGTCAACCTGCTATTCCAGCTCCAATAAAGCTATCTAACAATGTCTCTGAAGTTTATGCTTTAGTTAGAAAACACCATATTAAAACTATAGGTCAAATAAATGATAATTACTTTGAATGGCCTATTTCTCATGAGCAATCAGAGCAGCTTTTAGAAAACTTTTGTACATATTTGCTAAAAGATTTTGGCAACTACCAAGACGCCATGCATACCCAAGAAAAATTTTTGTTTCACTCTCGAATTTCCTTTGCCTTAAACACCAAAATGATAAGCCCCCAAAGAGTGATCAATAAGGTCATAGAAACCTATGAAAATCAGATATTTCCGGAAGTGAGCCTAAACCAAGTAGAGGGTTTTGTGAGACAAATTTTAGGGTGGAGGGAATATATGAGGGGTATATATTGGATGGAAATGCCCAGCTACGGAGAAAAAAATAGCTTAAAAAACAACAATAAACTACCAGACTTTTATTGGACTGCCAATACAAAAATGAATTGTTTGCATCATGCCATCAAACAGAGTTTAGAAACTTCTTATGCACATCACATCCAAAGATTAATGGTTACTGGCAACTATGCGCTACTTACTCAAACAAACCCAGATTTTGTAGACCAATGGTACCTAGGGGTGTATATTGACGCTATAGAATGGGTAGAAATGCCCAATACAAGAGGCATGAGCCAATGGGCAGATGGAGGTATTGTTGCAACTAAACCCTATGTGAGCAGTGGCAATTACATTCAAAAGATGAGTAATTATTGTGAAAGCTGCCAATACAATTACAAGGAAAAAACAGGAGAGAGTGCCTGTCCTTTTAACAGTTTGTACTGGAATTTTTTAGACGAAAAGAAAGCCTATTTTAAAAATAACCACAGAATGTCCATGATGCTTTCTCTACTTAATAAAATGGACACACAGCAACTTATAGACATAAAAAAAAGGGCCCAGCATATTATTGCAAACCCTGATTTATATTAATTTTTTATTGTTTGTAATCCCCGTGTACAATAATACAATGAGAATGCTTATAAAATTGCATCAACAATTCCATACGATATACTCTCCTGCGCGTTCATCCAATAATCTCTATCAAAATCTTTCATTACTTTATCAAAATCTTGACCGCAATTATCAGCTAAAATTCTAGCGCTTAACTCTCGTGTTTTAATGATTTCCCTAGCTTGAATTTCTATGTTAGATGCCTGGCCTCTAGCGCCACCACTAGGCTGGTGAATCATGACCTGCGCGTGTGGCTGCATAAAACGTCTGCCTTTGGTTCCAACAGAAAGCAGAATAGAACCCATTGAGGCTGCCAAGCCACTACACAAAGTAGACACTGGGCTTTTTAATGATTTGATAGTGTCGTAGATAGCAAACCCAGAAGTTACATAGCCTCCAGGGCTGTTTATAACCAACTGTATTTCTTTGTGGTTTTGAAGGTCTAAGTACAACAATCGGTCAATGACATGTTTAGCAGATTCGTCATCTACTTGGCCCCAGAGAAACACTTTACGTTCTTCTAGAAATTTTTCTTCTATTAATTCTTGTACTTTTCCTTTTTTGGCACTCATAATAACATTTTATATGTTCAAAATTACATAATTTAAGCATAATTAGTTGCTAAAAAATAACATATGATTTAAGAAAAAGCATTTAAAACGCTGCCTTTATACTTTTTGTTTAACATATAGACTCCAAAAACAAAAACAAGACTCACACAAAATAACATGCCTACTAAACTAATCAACAAATCAGAATACTCATGTATAAAACCTAAAATCATAGCTGCCAATAAAAAACCTGATTTCATTATTCTAAATCCAAATCATTCAAGGCATTTTTAATGCTTCTCTCTAACATCAGCCCCAATCTGTATATGTCCTCAAAAGTGGTGTATAATGGAACTGGGGCAAAACGCATGACGTTAGGTTCTCTCCAATCTGTCACAAACCCCTCTGCCATTAAAGAATCGAAAATAGTTCTACCATGTTTTGCAAAATACACAGAGAGCTGTGAACCCCTTTCTTTTGGAGTAATCACTCTTATTTCAAATGGACTGGCCTGGCTTACCTCTTTGAGTATATGCTCTAAAAAACCTACTAATAGTTTTTGCTTAGACCAAAGGGCTTCCATACCCACCTTGTTAAATATCTCCAAAGAGGCAAGAAAAGGAGCCATAGCTAGAATAGGGGCATTGCTTACCTGCCAAGCATCAGCGTTGCTCATTGGAACAAAAGAAGTCTGCATTTTGAACCTCAAATCCTTATCACTACCCCACCAACCTTCAAATCTAGGTAAGTCTGTTCTATTTAAATATTGCTCGTGTATATAAATAGCAGCAGCATTCCCAGGTCCAGAGTTTAAGTATTTATAACTACACCAACTGGCAAAATCTACACCCCAATTATGAAGATCAAGAGGCACATTACCCGCTGCGTGTGCTAAATCCCAACCCACATAGGCACCTTTCTCCTTAGCTGCATAGGTGATTTCTTGCATGGGAAAGACTTGTCCATTGTAATAATTAACGCCTCCCATAAGAACGAGTGCTAGTGAATCTCCGTGTTCTTCAATAGCAGCTAACAGGTCCTCTTTTCTCCAAAAATCTTCTCCAGGCCTTTTAGCTATCTCAACAATAGCCTGTGTAGGATCATAGCCGTGAAATTTTACCTGACTTTGAAACATGTATTGATCTGAAGGAAAGGCTTTCTCTTCGCATAAAATTTTATATCTAGTAGCGGTTGGTCTGTAAAATGAAACCATTAAAAAATGAAGGTTTACCGTTAGGGTATTCATCACGGAAACCTCAGATAATTTTGCGCCTACAATTTTAGCCAAGGGTGCCGCTAGCATTTCATGATATTCCCACCAAGGCTCTTTTGCATAGAAATGGCCATCCACCGCCAAATCTTCCCAATCCTTCATAATCTGCTCTACATATTTACGTGCTGTTTTTGGCTGCAAACCCAAAGAATTTCCTGTAAAATAAGAAACTGCCACTCCCTTGTGCTTGGGAATGTAAAACATATCTCTGTATTGTTTTAAAGGATCATTGAGGTCTAGTTTTTGGGCAAATTCTATGTGATTTCTAAATGTCATGAATTTTTATTTATACCTCAAAATTACAATTTCTAATTATAAAAAACGCCCTTAAATAACCGCTCTAAATACGTATTTTTATGGTAAAACTACACAGATGCACTTTTTGTCAGAAGACCTAGAAAATTATATCACTCAAAATTCTGAGTCTGAACCACTACTTCTTCAAGAACTCAGAAGAGAAACCCATATAAAAGTCATTCAACCCAGAATGATTACTGGTCACTTTCAGGGAAGAGTATTAAGTTTATTTTCTCATATTGTAGCTCCAAAAAAAATATTAGAAATTGGCACTTACACTGGATATTCTTCACTTTGCTTGGCAGAAGGCCTCCATGAATTAGGAGTTTTACACACTATTGAGATAAATCCAGAGTTAGCTGAAATTCAAAAAAAATATTTTAAAAAGAGTGCATTTAAGGATCAAATAGTGGCACACCTTGGAAACGCCTTAGATATTATTCCCACATTAGAAGGACCCTTTGATTTGGTGTTTATAGATGCTGAAAAAAAACAATATGACGCTTATTTTGAGGCTGTTCTAGGGGTTTCTAAATCAGGTACTGTTATTCTATCAGACAATGTGTTGTGGACAGGTAAGGTGGTAGCGCCTTTAGATCCTAAAGACAAAACAACCCAAGCACTTTTAAAATACAATAAAAAATTGGCTACAGATAAAAGAGTACAAACATCACTCTTACCCATTAGAGACGGGCTCACAATGAGTAGGGTATTATAGCAGCTCTTTTTTATTTAAGGAAGCAGACAGCATAGGTAATATTTTAATAATGTAGAGCCTATAAAACAAAAACGCTGCACCCACACCCACACTAGCTCCAACAAAACTGTCTAATGGAAAATGTACGCCAATGTATATTCTACTAAAACTGTAAAGAATAGGCCAGAAGAAAAAATAAACAAACCAAGGTTTTTGCTTTTTAAAAAACAACCATAAAAGAGTGGTTATAGAAAAAGAACTAGCCGCATGCCCAGAGAAAAAGCTATAGCCGCTAATAGGTTTTAACGCTCTAATTTGATCTGCTAAATCTACTATTAAATAGGGCCTTGGCCTAGCCACACTATATTTCACTAATGCACCAAATGCAGCAACCAATAGAACCATTACTGCAGTAGTTAAGAGCATAGAATAAAACTCTTTGGAAGTATATCCGTCAAATGCCAACCAAATAAAATAAACAAAAAGTGGAAACCATATGGTGGTAAGAGTCACAGTAAGGAAGAATGGATCCCAGTGGTGATTTCCTATGCTGTTGAGAAAAATAAAGCAGCTTTGATCCAAATCTAATAACTGCTCCATGAATTAATTTCTTTTTATAGTACCTGTGACATCATTCACCTTATCTTTTACCTTGTCAATTTCTTGCTTAATATCCTTGGTAAAGCTTGTATCTATCCCTTGTTTTTCTGCGGTTTTATAGATCTCTTTCTTAATGTCATCTGTAGCATCTTTGAGTTGTCGCATTCCTTTACCCAAGCCTCTGGCTATGTCAGGAATTTTATCTGCACCAAAGACCATTACGACAATAAACATGATGAAAAAAATTTCAGCACCACTTATAAATAAAAAATATAAAGAAATCATATCACAAATATAATGAGAAGTTTGAAAGCGAAATAAAAAAGCCCCACAAATATGTAGGGCTTTTTAAATTGAAATGATTCCGTACGGATTGAAATCACAATATGTGTGACACTAGTTTTTTATTCCAGCTTTAAAAGAGTCAAACTCAGAGCGAGTTTCTGCCTTAGGCCAAGTATTATTAGTAGTGTCAATATCTGCAGTTTCTGCTTTAGGATCTACCACAATACCCAATATTTCTTTTTCAGTAGAGAGTACTCGCTTCACCTCTTTATCGCTTTTTCTCCATATTTCAGCAGGGTAGGTAATAAGCTCTTTAGTGCCGTCTGCATAGCTATACTCCACAATTAAAGGCATTGGAATACCACCAGGCTTGTTAAATGTAACCTCATAAAAATATTTAGGCTCTTTCACAACTGAGCGTTCTGCCTCAGACATATTATCCATCATAAAAGACTGCAATGATTGAGAAGTCTCAGATGGCTTCTTGTCTTTCAGATCAGCGGAATAGTTATCACTATCTTCTGCTGCTAAATAGACCAATGGAGGTAAATCTGCCTCTGTTATATTTCTAACAGCCATATACTCTTTCATTTCCTTAGTAGGTTTGTTACTTACATAGTACTTTTTAACATCTTTTATACCTATGTCTACTACATCTGTTGTGTAGAACCATCCCCTCCAATAATAATCCAAATCTACAGCAGAGGCATCTTCCATAGTTCTAAAGAAATCTTCAGGACTTGGGTGCTTAAACATCCAACGCTTTGCATAAGTCTTAAATGCATAATCAAATAGCTCTTTGCCCATTACTGTCTCTCTAAGAATATTAAGCGCTGTTGCCGGTTTGCCATAGGCATTTGGACCCAGTTGATACACATTTTCTGGATTAGACATAATAGGAGAAATAAAACTTTGGTCACCTGCCATATAAGGCACTATTTTAGATGGAGCACCTCTTCTTGAAGGGTATGCCTCTAAAGGTGCAATATCATCCGGGTAGGCTTGTCCAAATTCTTGCTCTGCCATATACTGCATAAATGTGTCTAAGCCTTCATCCATCCATGCCCACTGTCGCTCATCAGAATTTACAATCATTGGAAAAAAGTTGTGACCTACTTCATGTATGATCACAGAAATCATACCGTATTTAACACCGTCAGAATAAGTACCGTCTTCCTGTGGCCTTCCGTAATTCCAGCAGATCATTGGATATTCCATCCCTTGATTTTTAGCATGAACTGAAATGGCTTTAGGATAGGGATAATCAAAGGTATGAGAAGAATAAGATCTCAAGGTATGTGCCACGGCCTTAGTAGAAAACTCTTCCCACAAGGGGTTTCCTTCTTTAGGATACATAGATACTGCCATCACATCTCGGTCACCAAACTTTACAGCTTGCATATCCCAAATAAACTTTCTAGAGGTAGCAAAAGCAAAATCTCTTACATTTTCTGCTTTTAACTTCCAAGTTTTTGTGGTGTTAGAAAATCCTTTTTCCGCAGCTTCTGCCTCTTCTTGAGTGACAATTACTACCGGAGCATCATAAGATTTTTTAGCTAAATTATAGCGTTTTATCATATCTTTTGAAAAGACCTCTTTCATGTTTTGTAGCACTCCTGTTCCATCTAGTACATGATCTGAAGGAACTGTAATACTCACCTCGTAGTTACCAAAAGGAAGTGCAAACTCACCATTTCCCCAGAACTGATGATTTTGCCAGCCTTCAACATCATTATAAACAGCCATTCTTGGAAAGAACTGAGCAATTACATAGGCCCTATTTCCATCTTTAGGAAAAAATTCATAGCCTGATCGAGCCCTATCTATGGTATGGTCTGGAATGTTATACCACCACTTAATAGAAAATGAAACCTGCCCTTTAGCTGCTAAAGCTGTAGGTAAATCTATCCTCATCATGGTTTGGTTAATAGTATAAGAAAGTGCTTTACCATTGATATCTTTCACATACTCTATATTAAAACCTCCATCAAAAGATTCAGTCATATAAGAAGAAACAAAAGAGGAAGTTGGAGAAGCTAAAGGAACACCACTACCGTCTCTAAGGGGAGATTTAGAGGTTTTAGACCTTACATTTTGGTCTAACTGTAACCATAAAAACTCTAATTGGTCTGGAGAGTTGTTAGTGTAGGTAATAGTCTCCTCTCCATAAATTTTAGCATTCTTGTCATCTAGGGTGACTTCCATTTTATAGTCTGCTTGCTGCTGATAATAATCTGGGCCCGGAGCACCCGATGCTGATCTATAATTATTAGGGGTAGAAAACTCTTCGTAGAGTTGTCTAAATTTACTTTGATTGGTGTGTCCTTCTTTACTAGCTTCTTGAGCTTGCTCCTGAGCCACTAGAACCGCAGCAAAAAGCATTAAAAAAGAAGTCACCACATAAGTGATTTTTTTCATAATTAAAATATTTATTTAAGTGGGTTGAAATTACGTATTTTAATTAAACTACGCATTTTTTAATTAAAATTTAAAACACCCGAAGGGCTGTCTTTCATCAATAAAAAACTCTTTTTGACGCCTCTTAACTTTAGGTGAAATACATTTTGCTGTTCCTCAAAGAGATCTGTCAAAAAAGAACAATACACTTCCAATTCATTCGCTTTTTCAAAATCTACTACTTTAGCTTCTGTATAATATATGAAAACGTCATTGTCTTTCTTATGTCCAATTATGTGTAAAGGAATGTTTTTGCCGTCAAGGCGAATCTGCATTTTGTCATTGAAATAGCTGTTTATAAATTTTTGAGAAGAGGGATGTTCTTTTTCAGTTCCTAAATATGCATCTATACTGTATCTATTTTTGAGTAAGTCATTTAAATCATCTATAAAAACCCTAGTGGTAATCTGAAAACTTTGATCTTTTTTACTGAAAGATAGCTCAGAAACACTGATATAGAATTTGTGAGAGGTCTGAATGTTTTGAAATCCATTCCAAGAGGTTAATAAAAAAAGAGAGCCTATTATGAAAAATAAAATGCCACTAAACGCTTTCACTCTTTTCATATTTACTCTTTTAACGAGGCGTTATTTTTTAAATAGTTTGCGCTTTTCTCTTTTAAAAATTCCCATATCAAAAGTGGGTTATCTGACTTGCCAACCCCTAAAAAGCGTTCATCTATTTCACAAAAATAAAAAAAATCTGCAATCTTTTCTTCCTTCACTCCAAGCCTGTTCACGTATAGCGAATCTGGAAAGAATGTTCTCATTTTTTCTGACAATAGATATCTTTTGTCTCTAGCCACTCTTTTTCTGAGCATTTTGGTCCTTCCACTAATTTCATTTATAATGGGGTTAAAAGGCAGGGTGAGTAACATACTTATGTTGAATTTAGGCATGGCAGCTTCCCTGAGCAATCTTTCACTTTGCATGAGAGGTTTTACATTTGCATTTGGAAGTCCTAGGGTACTAGCAGTCACCACCTGCTGAGGTCCTAAAGAAGCTGCATCTTTCTTTAAATTTCCACTTAAATTATAAGGCATTAGAACCACCTCATCTAAAGTTACAATTTTCTCTTCTAATGGAATGTAGACCAGTTGCTGTTTTATATGTCCGTCGTTTACTACAAACGTTTTTTTATTAAAGGCTACTCCAGATATGTATAAGCTGTCCTGAGCAAGTGCTCTAATTTCAAAAAAACCTAACTCATCTGTGATAGTAGCATAACCCCTACTTAGGTTTTGTATACTTATGGCTCCTAGCTCATTAGAAGTACTCACTACCCTACCCTTAAAATTACTAGGGTAAAAAAAAGACTGCCCATAAGACTCTGTCATTAAAAGCATTAAAAAACAAGATAAAAAAAACTTAAATAAAGTGAACTTACTCATCTAAAGTGCTTAAAAAGCCCTTACTCTGGTTTACTAAAAAGTCTATCAATTGGAACTCGTTCTCTTTTTTTAATAAAGATTCAGGAGTTACTTGAGCGTCTACATAAAATAGAAAAGGTTCAATTTGAGTAGGAGGTAATTGAAGGTCTTCTATAAAAAATCGATCTTCAAATACCTGTCTCAAAACATCAGATAATTTTATTTTAGAAATGGACTCTGAAGTAGTTCCGTCATTAGAATTGAAAAGTAATTTAAACAAACTCACAAAATTTAATCCATTTTGCATCCCTCTAACTGATCCAGATTCTGCAATATTATCTACCTCTGTACTTCTATCAATTTCATAGGTGTAGCCTCTAAATTTTTCATTTTTAAGAGCCAAAAACTTTTCTGTATTTTCTGGTCCTATCACCACCTCTTCTAAAGCAGTTATTTTTTCATCTACAGAAACAACCAGTCTTTTGTTATTAATAATATCTTGAGTGATAAGTATCCCAATTATTTTATAATTGACAGCTGTAAAAATTAGCTCATCGCCCAAGGCTACCATAATTTCAAATTGTCCGTCTTCATTGGTAATAGTGGCTAGTTCTGCTGTTACGTTCAATACATTTTCATTAATCACATTACTTTCCCTATACATCACTTTTCCCCTTAGTAAACTTCTCTCCTGTGCAAACATAGAAAGTCCCATAAATAAAAACAACAAGGAGAAGAATTGATTTTTTTGAATTTTCATATGTAGCAGTATTTTTAGGATCTTTAACCCAAAGTTTAATTTCTATAAAGAAAACCTAAGTTTTTCATAAATAAAAAAATAGGACCTTTAATCTTTTGTTAATTTGCACATAAAATAAGCATGAAACATCTCATTTTAGCAAGTACAAGTACGCTCCCAGATGATCTTTTTTTAAATTACCTGCTGCCTAAGCTTGAAGTTTTTTACAAAAACGCAACAACTATTACCTTTATTCCATATGCCAGACCAGGAGGTATTTCCCATGAACACTACACCAGACACGTTTCACAAGCATTTTCTAAGATTGGGAAAAAAATAATAGGCCTTCATAGCTATGACAATCCAAAAAAAGGAATTGAAAAAGCTGAAGCCTTGTTTACTGGAGGAGGCAACACATTTTTATTAGTTAAAACACTCTATGATTTGGACCTTTTAAAAGTGCTTAAAAATAAAATTGAATATGGAACACCTTATTTAGGTTGTAGTGCAGGAAGTAATATAGCAGGTCAAAATATGCAAACAACTAATGATATGCCAATAGTCATGCCAAAAAAATTTAAAACAATGGGACTCATCCCATTCAATATAAATGCCCATTACATAGATCTTATCCCAGGCTTAAAACATCAAGGGGAATCTAGGGAAACTAGAATAAAAGAGTTTCACCAATTCCATGATATCCCAGTAATTGGTCTTAGAGAAGGAAGTTACCTTGAGGTACTAGGTGACCAAATATTTCTAAGAGGAGAATTTAAAGCAAAGCTGTTCAGAAAAGATATGGTTGCAGAAGAAATTACAGAAATTCCCATTTTTAATTAGCATTTAAAAGTCTCATACAGCATCCTTTTTTAAAGATAAATAGCATTCACAACCTATTAAAAGACATTTATGTAACCGCCCTACATATAAATTAAAAAAATTTATTTATTAGTGTAGTTAACAGACATTACACCCCTATTGGACGTAATAATATTTTTTTGCCATAGGTTTGGATATTGAAATCGTATTTTCATAGGAAGCGGGCTTCATATGAAAATCACTTCTCTTATTTCAATATTGTTAATTGTGGGTTCTCAAACTAACGCCTTTGGGCAAATTAAAATTGGGAGTCATCACCTAGACATTCATCCTGCTTCTATTCTAGAGCTAGAAAGCAAAACAAAAGTACTTGTTCTCACTCAATTAACAGACCAAGAAATGAACTTAATTGTTCCCTTAAATGGGGCACTTGTTTTTAATAGCAGTCAGAATTGTCTCTTTTTTTATGAAGATAGGTGGGTGCCACTTTGTGAATTTAACACGGAACTAATTCCAAATCCAGCCAGCCTAATTGCAGTCTCAAATACTAGTTTTTTATTCACTAATAGCTCAGGAATGAAAACATGGATTCACATTCCTAAAAATAATCAAGTTTTTGCAGGTAGTAAAAAAAATGGCTATGAAAGTCTTTGGGTACAAAACCAAACAGATAGCCTTCTTTTAGAGATCAAAAAAATTGATGGCCATTTAATTAACACAAATAGTATCATGCCAAACAAGCTAGGTTATGGAAGAGAAAAACAAGTGCTCATGACCTTAGAAAACAATAAAATAGCTTGGGCAGACCTACCCATCCCAACTATTGATCCACATGAGCACAACTATGAATATAATCATGAACACGAACAGGTTTCTAATACCCAATCAAACACAACTATTATTGAACAAACCATCTTAGAATTAGTCCTTTCTGAACAAGACAGTATAAACCTTTATAAAATTTCTAATGGCACTCCAGGAACCCTTTGGTATACTAATGAAACAGGGGTAATTAGTGAAATAAAAAATTCTAGTAATACCGCACCAGGTATTTTCTGGGATTCTAAGTACGCCAGATTAGGTATCGGGACCAGCAAGCCCAGCAATAAATTACATATTGCAGGAGAAATCAGAAGCCAAGGATTTTCTAACTCTAACGGCAGTAAAAATGAACCTAGCTATAGTTTTAAATCAGATTCAAATACAGGTATGTTCAGAGCTGCTGCAGACCAGTTAGCCTTTAGCACTAAAGGAAATGAAGCCATGAGAATTACTAAAGCAGGAAAGTTGGTGCTTGGGAAAACAACTGCAAATGCAAGCCTAGACATCTACGGATCTTTGGCTTTAAAAATTGAGCCATCTGAAGGTGCCTCCCATTCCCTCACAGACAAGCAAACCACTATTTTAATAAAACCCGAAGTGATTGAAGTCTTGCTTCCATTGGCCAATCAAGACAATAAAGGAAGAATATATATACTGAAAAATCTAAGCGGTCACAATATCTCACTTAATATAGCTTTTGTGGGGTTAACTGATCCCCAAGCCAATAAAACAATTTTGACACCTGGTGTTATTTGGATTCAAAGCGACGGTGATTATTGGCAGCAAATTTTATAGAAAATGAAACATACATACCCCATTTTTTTATTGATGTTTTGTCTATTCACATGCATACGTTCCTTTGGTCGGCAATCTATATTTTTTAAAGATAATATAGGTATGGAAAATCAAATTCCTATTAGTATTTTTAGCCGTATGCATAAAATATCTATCAATGACTTAAGTAAGGGAAGCTTAGTTTATTCTGGTGATTCTCCACAAATAATACAACTAGAAAAAGTGCTTCTTTTAAGCTCTTTAACCATTGAAAATTTAGATGGAGTTACAATTAAAGGAATGGCTAAGCTAATAGATATTGCAATTTTAAAAAAAGGGGTGTTAAGCCTTGTAAAAGAAACAAACCAAAAAAAATACGGTTTAATATTTCTTGAAAATGCTATTTATTCGGGATATAACCACAAAAACTATATAAGAGGTCCTATAAAAACTATTCTAAGGCCCTCTTTCAACTTTCCATTTGGAAATAAAAATATACTTTATCCACTAAATATCTCATCAAATACTCAAAATATTGAAATCACTGTTGTGCACCATTTTAAACAAAATAACCTAGCTAATAACTCCATTTATAGCAGTCCAAATGCCCTTAAAAGAATAGGAATAAAACAGCTAGATCTCAAGAGTTTTTGGGACCTTTTTTCAACTAGTCCAAATAGCGTTTACATATCTCTTGAGACCCTTCTCCCTTTTTACCAAAAAAAAGGTATCAGCCAGCCTGGGTTGGCTGGGTGGAACCCTTTAAATAAAAATTGGGAAATTATAAGTTCTAGTCTTGTACCCCCATTTGAAGCTGCTTTAACAAATAAAGAGGCGCTTGGACAAGGCAAAAGAATTGTGACTGAAGGTTTTCCTGCAAATAAATATACCAGACTGGCCCTTTGTGACTGTATTACTCCAAAAAAAAAGTATAAATCCTATGGCAATCATATCATTACTCTTAATGGAGACGGCATAAATGAAATACCATTGTTTAAAAACTACACGACATTAAGAAATGGGTATTTTTTACTTTATGACAGATATGGAAATCTTATATTCCAAATATTATGGAATTCAATACTTAAAGGTAATGACCCCTTTAGAGAACACATTAAACTAAGTGGTACTTACTTTTATCTGCTGCATTTAAAAAATCCCAAACAAATAGAGCAGGGATATATTTACATCCTCAAAAAATAACTAATTTGGCAGAAATTATTTTTCAGTTTTTTTAAAACTCCTTCTGTCATAGCGAGCTATGGTTGTACAAAAGAAATAATCAAAAAAAAAATATTGACACTGCTTATAAAAATTATTAGTCCCTTAGAAACTTATGCCGTTAGGCATCCTGAACTAAGAAAAGGCAAGCTCCTATCTAGCTGTGCTTTTCAGGGAGACGAACTTCCTTCTAGCATACATCTTGGTGCTTTTTTAAATAAAAATTTAATTGGAGTGGCTAGCTTTATGGCCAACCACACAGAAGACAGCTCTTCAAAGAAGCAAATGCAACTTAGGGGGATGGCGATATTAGAGACAGAACACCAGAAAGGATTTGGCGCTCAGATTCTAAAAGAAGGTGAGCTAATTTTAAAAAAACAAGGCTGTGAGTTATTATGGATGAATGCTAGAATAAAAGCAGTGGGCTTTTATGAAAGATTGGGATATGTAAAAGTAGGAGGTGCTTTTGAAATTTCAGAGGTGGGTCTTCATTACAAAATGCTAAAAAATTTATAATGGCTTTGCCCTTTAGTTATTAAATTTACTTGTTGATGCCTTATAAATTAAAGTGCCAAAATATTTTATTAAATACATTTCTAATATAAGACAAGAGTCTGAAATATAAACAGATTCTCATTATACAGAATTATCTATATTAAAATAGTTTCTCTAATAAAAAAATAAGTTGTAAATGTCTTCTATTCAACAATAGGGGTTAATTTTGAATATGTTAATATGAGACCATGAATAAGAAGACTCTTTTAATGATTTTAGATGGATGGGGGAAATCTCCAGATCCAAGTATTTCTGCAATTGAACAAGCGAACACTCCATATATTGACCAGCTATACAAAGAATACCCTCATGCCACCCTCAGAACTGATGGCATGCATGTAGGATTACCAGAGGGACAGATGGGAAATTCAGAGGTAGGACACATGAACCTGGGGGCAGGAAGAATTGTATATCAAGACTTAGCTAAAATAAATTTAGCAGTAGAAGACAACAGTCTAAAAGATCAGTCTGCCATACAAGAGGCTTTTAATTACGCAATAGTAAATAAAAAACCCATCCATTTTGTGGGGCTCCTTTCAGATGGTGGAGTGCATAGTCATACCAGCCATCTAAGAGGTCTTATAATTGCTGCTGCAAATGCAGGAGTAGCTGAAAGTTATGTACACGCTTTTACAGATGGTAGAGATGTAGATCCAAAAAGTGGTGCTGCTTACACTCAGGCATTGTTAGATTTTTGCAAAGACACTCCTACTAAATTAGCTAGCCTTATTGGCAGATACTACGCCATGGACAGGGACAACAGATGGGAGCGTGTAAAAAAAGCCTATGATCTTTTGGTTAATCATACAGGAACAAAAACACCGCATTTAGTAGCTGCCATAGAGAACAGCTATAAGGAAGGTATTACAGATGAATTTCTAGCACCTTTGATCAATGAAAATGCCGGTACTAATTGCCACATAAAAAATGAAGATGTAGTGTTGTTTTTCAACTTTAGAACAGACAGAGGTAGGGAATTAAGCCAAGCCTTAAGCCAACAAGATTTTCATGAACAAAATATGCACAAACTAGATTTGTACTATGTAACCATGACCAATTATGATGCTTCTTTTAAAGAGGTGCACGTTATTTTTGACAAAGATAATATTAGTGAAACACTAGGAGAGATAGTCTCTAAAGTTGGCAAAAAGCAAATTAGAATTGCAGAAACGGAGAAATACCCACATGTTACTTTCTTTTTTAACGGTGGGAGAGAAACTCCCTTTAAAGGAGAAACTAGATTACTTTGCCCTTCACCCAAGGTGGCTACTTATGATTTACAGCCAGAGATGAGTGCCTATGACATAAGAAATGCCATACTTCCAGAACTAGAAAAAGGATCTGCAGACTTTATCTGCCTCAATTTTGCCAATCCAGATATGGTTGGCCACACAGGAGATATGAAAGCAGCCATTAAGGCCTGTGAGGTGGTAGACAGTTGCGCCAAGAGCGTCATAGAGGCCGCAAAAAGTCAAAATTATTCTGTTTTAGTAATTGCAGATCACGGAAACTGTGACACCATGATAAACCCCGACGGATCTCCTAATACTGCTCATACTACCAACCCTGTGCCTTTTATTTTGGTAGATAATGATATTAAAAAAGTGTCTGACGGAGTCCTTGGAGATATAGCCCCTACTATTTTAGCACTTATGGGTATTGACCAGCCAAAAGCGATGACAGGAAAAAGTTTATTGGATTAAGCTCCAAAAAAATTATAATACCTTTACCCCTATGATTAAAATAAAGAGTTTAGAAGAAATTGAACTCATGCGTGAAAGCGCCCTTATAGTATCTAAAACACTAGGAATGCTTGCTGGAGAGGTGAAACCAGGAGTGAGTACCTTGGCGCTAGACTCTTTGGCAGAAATGTTTATAAGAGACCACGGAGCCATACCTGGCTTTTTAGGCCTCTATGACTTTCCAAACACTCTTTGCATGAGTCCCAATGCGCAAGTAGTTCACGGAATTCCTAATAAAAAGCCCCTACAAGAGGGAGATATTATTTCTATAGATTGCGGTGCTCTTAAAAATGAATTTTATGGAGACCATGCGTATACTTTTGAAGTGGGAGAGGTTGCCCCTGACGTAAAAAAATTATTATCGGTCACTAAGGCTTCCCTCTATAAAGGTATTGCAGCTTTTAAGGCAGGCAACAGGGTGGGAGACGTAGGTCATGCTATTCAAGAATTCACTGAAAAACACGGCTATGGCGTAGTCAGAGAATTGGTGGGTCACGGATTAGGAAAAAGCATGCATGAAGACCCTGAAATGCCCAATTACGGAAAAAGAGGTAGAGGTAAAAAATTTGTTGAAGGAATGGTTGTCGCCATTGAGCCCATGACTAATATGGGTACCCACAGAATAAACCAATTAAATGACGGTTGGACTATATTAACAGCAGATGGTAAAGCTTCTGCTCATTTTGAGCACAATGTGGCACTTATAAATGGAAGGCCAGAATTGCTCTCTACCTTTGATTATATATACAAAGCTTTGGGAATTAGCTCAGACGAAGAAAAACCCTTTAGGGCCTAAAAAACCATGATAAGAGCAATATTCTCTTGGATTCTAAAAATATTCCCTAGGCCTTTTTTAATTAAAGCTAGTTATTGGGCTAGACCTTTACTTTCATTTTGGCTTAGGGGTAAAAACTTCACTGATCCTATAGACGGCAAATCTTATAGAAAATTCCTTCCTTATGGATATGGGAAAACAAGGTGGGGTGTATTGGCACCTGGCACTTTATCTTTAGAACGGCACAGGCTGCTATGGATCTATTTAAAAGAAGAAACCTCATTTTTCACAGAACCCATTAATCTATTGCATATGGCACCAGAACAGGCCTTTTATAGCCGTTTTAAAGCCATGAAAAATATTACCTATACATCTGCAGACCTCTACTCTCCTCTAGCTATGGTAAAAGCCGATATTTGTGCACTTCCATTTAAGGACAATAGTTTTGATGTAGTATTGTGCAACCATGTACTAGAGCACATAGAAGACCACCTAAAAGCCATAGAAGAGTTGTACCGGGTTATGAAACCAGGTGGATGGGGAGTTTTTCAGATTCCACAAGACCTAGGACGAGCTAGCACTTTTGAGGATGCTAGCATTATAAACCCAAAAGAAAGGGCTGCTATTTTTGGTCAGTATGACCATGTAAGAGTGTATGGAAAAGACTACGGAGACTTTCTAGAACAAGCTGGTTTTCTGTTTACAGCCATAGATTTTACTCAAAAATTAGGAGTAGAAAAAATAATGAAATACAGATTAGCAAAGGGAGAGCTTATTCCTTTTGTTCAAAAACCACTTCTTTAAATCCAGGACTCATATATTGAGTCAATACTCCTGTTGCAGGATCTATATAAATAAAAAAGGCCTCTAAAGTAGGGTTCCTTTCTACTAATTTAATAGCTTTTTCATAACCCATAGCCATAAAAGCAGTGGCATAACCATCTGCAATAGCACATGTAGGGGCTAAAACACTAGCAGCTAAAGTACTGCTGTTTTCTGTATAGCCACTAAGCGGATTTATAGTGTGCACATATTTTTCTCCCGTAAGTGGGTCTTCTCTAAACTTTCTGTAATTACCAGAAGAGGCCAAGGCACCGTCTTGAAGCTGCACCAAAGTAATGGGTTTATTTCTATCTTCATTTTGAGGATGGTCAATTCCAACCAACCATTTTTTTTGTGAAACTACAGCAGATGTATCTATTGCAACATTCATTCCTTTAGCCAGTAGTTCTCCTCCTAACTCAATGAGGTAATTTTCAATACCCAGTTGGTCTAAAACAACACCTATTCTATCTATGGCATACCCTTTAGCTATGGCGTTAAAATCAAAGTAAATTTCTGATTTTTCTTTTTCTATAAAGGAGCCGTTTAAACGTACTTTATTATAACCAACATAAGACATAAGACTGTCTACTACTGAAGGACTCATCTTTATGGCAGTGCCTGGACCAAAGCCCCAAGCGTTCACTAGAGTGCCTACTGTAGGATCAAAATAACCTCCAGAGGCTTCGTAAATATCTTTAGATAGCAAGAATACCTCTTGAAACATAAATTCCACAGAAACGGATTTGTCTCCCTTATTAATCTTGGAAATATCAGAGTCTGGCCAATAAGTAGACATAGACTGATTTACTTCAAATATTAAAGAATCTACAACAGCTCTGTCCAAGCTTTCAGAAGTGGCAATATAGCTTATACCATAGGTGGTTCCCAGAGCCTCTCCCTGAAGTTTAAATTTTTGTGGCACGGAATTTTTAGTGCCACAGCCAACCACAAGACACAACAAAACAACTGCTGGATATTTTATTAAATTATTCATTTTTTTTAACAGGAATAAGCCCTCCATAAGTGACTGTGTAGGGGTTGTTTAAATAAAGGGGTAAACTAGGATCTTCTATATTGTGTAAACCTACACCTGCATAGTAGGTGTGGGCCTCAAATTTGTCTGCATGTGCTTTCATTTTTAAGGCAGTCTCTCCTATCATTTCGTAAGGATTTTCAGGGTATAGCACAGCCCTAACTAATATAAAATGCAAGTCTTTATTTTTAAGACAAACAAATTGAGGATGCTTTTTTAAGGTACTATTAACCGCCATAAATTCAAAGCCGGCTGCCTCAAGTTCTCGGCCTACTATATTCATGGCTAGATTGTGTAGCTCTTGTTCAGTGAGTGATTTCATTTTCTAAACTTTATTGTAAAAAAAAACCCGCATTAGCGGGTTTTTTAAATTATCCTCCAAAATCATCAAAGCGAATGTGCTCATCTGCAATTCCGTAGTCTTCACCCATTTTCTGAACAGCTTGGTTCATAAGAGGGGGGCCACAGAAATACAATTCAATATCTTCTGGTGTCTCGTGCTTACTTAAATACTGATCAATCACACAATTGTGAATAAAACCAATAAACCCATCACCTTCTGCGTTTATATCTTTCTTCACTTTCCAATTGTCTTCTGGCATTGGCTCTGATAGGGCCATGTAGAATTTAAAGTTTGGAAATTCTGCTTCTAATTGCTTAAAGTGGTCTATATAAAACAGTTCTCTTTTTGATCGTCCTCCGTACCAGTAAGTTACTTTTCTCTTAGTTTTTAAGGTTTTGAATAGGTGGTATAAGTGAGACCTCATAGGGGCCATTCCTGCACCACCCCCTACATATAACATTTCAGATTCTGACTCATTGATAAAGAACTCACCGTAAGGTCCTGAAATCATAACGTCATCTCCTGGTTTTAAACCAAAAATATAAGAAGAGGCCACTCCTGGATTTACATCCATCCACCCATTTTTAGTACGGTCCCAAGGCGGAGAAGCTATACGTACGTTTAACATAATTTGTCTTCCTTCTGCAGGAAAAGAAGCCATAGAATAGGCCCTTTCTACTAATTCAGGATTTTTCATAACCAATGGCCATAACTTAAACTTATCCCATTCTGCTTTAAACTTATCTGGCGTCTCGTGCTCTTCTGGGTGAGCAGTAATATCCATGTCAGCGTACTTCACCTCGCAAGCAGGTATTTCAATTTGGATATACCCTCCAGCTTTGTAATTCATATCTTTCGGAATTTCTACAACGAATTCCTTTATAAAAGAGGCTACATTGTAATTACTCACTACTTTTCCTGGCCACTTTTTAATTCCAAAAACTTCCTCTGGAATGGTAATATCCATGTCTTGTTTGACCTTCACTTGGCAAGCCAAACGAGCCCCTGAAGAGAGTTCTTTTCTAGAAAAGTGAGGGGTTTCTGTTGGCAATGCTTCACCTCCTCCAGAGAGCACGTGGCATTCACACTGAATACAAGTACCCCCACCCCCACAAGCAGATGGTAAAAATACTTTTTGGTTTCCTAAAGTAGAAAGCAAGGTGCTTCCAGAAGCTACTTCAATTTTTCTCTCACCGTTAATTGTAATGGTTACGGGACCAGAAGGAGATAGTTTTTCTTTAGTAAATAACAAAACACTTATCAATAAAAGTAGCAATACTAAGAATGCTACCACTGTGATTAAAATTGTCCCTGAGGTAGTTGTGGCTAATATCATGCTTATTCGTTTATAGCGTTAGCAGCATCAGTAGGAGTATCTACTGCAGCTAATTTTTCTGTATTTTCAGTCTTATCTAAAGAGCTGTTCTCTTGAGTTTCCAAGGCAGCATCGGACTGAAGGCTTTCTAAAGGTTTAGCTACTGGTGCGTTGGCTACTACTTCATCTGCAGGCGCTTCATCTCCTCCTGTAAGCATACCTCCAAAACTCATAAAACCAATGGCCATAAGTCCTGTGATAATAAAGGTGATTCCCAGACCTCTTAATGGAGCAGGGACATTTGAATACCTAATTTTTTCTCTAATCGCTGCAATGGCTAAAATGGCTAAAAACCATCCAATACCAGAGGACAGTCCGTAATTAAAAGCCAGACCTAAAGTCTGTATGTCTCTAGATTGCATGAATAGTGAACCTCCTAAAATGGCACAGTTAACAGCAATAAGCGGCAGGAAAATACCTAAAGAATTATAAAGAGAAGGACTAAATTTCTCTACAACAATTTCTACCAACTGAACCATAGTGGCTATGGTAGCAATAAACAGAATGAAAGAAAGAAAGCTCAAGTTGTAATCTGCGTATTGTGGTCCTAACCAAGCCAAGGCACCATCTCTTAGTAAATATTGATCCAACAACCAGTTTAATGGAACTGTTACAGCCAATACAAAGATAACAGCAGCTCCAAGACCTATTGCGGTAGTTACTTTTTTAGAAACAGCTAAATATGAGCACATTCCTAGGAAAGTAGCAAAAACCATATTATCTATAAAAATGGACTTAAAAAATAATTCAATGTGTTCTAACATGATTTTTATATAAATGGGTTGTTAGTTTTCTTCTAATAAAGCTGAGTTTCTAGAGCGTTGCACCCAAATAATGAGACCAACAATAATAAGGGCCATGGGAGATAACAACATAAAACCATTATTTTCATATCCAAAGGCATACAGTCCTGTTTTTTCTATAGGGTCTCCTAAAACCTTTATTCCAAGTAAAGTTCCAGAACCTAGTAACTCTCTAAAAAAACCAATGACTACTAAAATAAATCCGTAGCCTGCAGCATTTCCTATACCGTCTAAAAATGCCCTCCAAGGGCCATTTGCAAGAGCAAAAGCCTCAAAACGCCCCATAATAATACAATTGGTAATAATAAGGCCTACAAACACAGAAAGTGTTTTACTGAGCTCGTAAGCAAAGGCTTTTAAAACTTGGTCTACTACAATTACTAGGGTAGCTACCACTACCAATTGCACTATAATTCTAATTTTTGAAGGAATGATATTTCTCATAAGAGAGATCACAACATTTCCCATAGCCAATACAAAAATCACAGAAACAGCCATGACTATAGAGGCTTTTAATTCCGCAGTAATAGCCAAGGCAGAACATATTCCCAATACCTGAATGGTAATAGGGTTATTGTCTGCAAGAGGATCTAAAATTAAAGCAGTGTCTTTTTTTGAAAGAATTCCCATAATAGTTTAGTTAGTAGCTATGGTTTTAAAATAAGGCTTGTAAAGTGCAACACTCTGTTTAATCATGGCAGAAACACCATCTCCAGTAATTGTAGCGCCCGCAAGGGCGTCTACCTCATTGTCATCTTTAATTTCATTAATAGGATCATTATTTCCTTTGGCTACGGTAATTCCACTATATTTTCCGTTACTCATAATAGATTCCCCTTTAAAGTCATCCATAAAATAACGCTGTTTTATATTGGCGCCCAATCCAGGTGTTTCTCCTTTATGGTCAAAATAAACTCCTTGAACCACCATCTGCTCATCTAAGGCTACAAAGCCCCAAATAGCGTCCCAAAGACCCTTACCTCTCATGGGGATAATGAAAAATTTCTTATTGTCTTTCTCTCCAATGAAAACAGGCAATCTTCTAGTCTTTCCAGCTTTTGCATTGGTTTCTTCTTTCTTGAGGTCTATGAGGTAAGCGGCGTCATTTAAGGTGATTTTATCACCCTCTAACACCAATTGTTTTTTTATATAAGTGTCAAAAGAGGCAGCCACATCTTCTGTCCCTATAAAGTTTACAGAACCTGCATCCTTATTTTCATTCACGCCCATGGCATAAAGAATATTTTGTTGTTTTTCTAAACGCTCATTCTCGCTTATTTTGGCGCTCAGCGCCGATGCTAAGAAGGCAAGTAATGAACCAACCACCACTACCATTACGGAAGCAAAGACAATGGTGTAGATATTTTTATCTGTATTTATAGCCATAATTAAAGGGTTTCTACTTTTAGGGTTACCGTGGCATTATTTTTAGCTCGCTTTAAACGTTTTTTAATATTTCCTTGCAATACATAATGATCTATGGTAGGTGCAAAAACATTCATTAATAAAATAGCTAAGAAAACTCCTTCTGGGTAAGCCGGATTAAAGACCCTAATCAGTACAGATATAAATCCTATGAAGAAGCCGTAATACCATTTTCCTTTGTTGGTTTGAGAACCTGTTACAGGATCTGTAGCCATATAGACAATACCAAAAGCCAAGCCACCTACAATTAAGTGCTGCCAAAAAGCAAAGCTCATAAGTCCGTAAAACTTGCTGCTCTCTGTAATCCATCCTGCGTCCACTACTCCATTAAAAATAAGTCCCATAGTGAGCGCCCCCAAAACGGCACTTAACATAATTCTCCAGCTGGCAATCTTTGTGAATACTAAGAAAAGTCCCCCTAAAAGAATTAAAAAAGTAGAGGTCTCTCCTACAGATCCTGGAATAAAACCAAAAAACATATCAGATATAGAATAGGAATACTCTGCACCTCTTCCCTGTGCTAAATAACCTAATATTGTTTCTCCAGAAATAGCGTCTGGAGTTCCAGCGTATTCTACCGCTTTGTGAACCCAAACCTTGTCTCCACTCATCCAAGTAGGATAAGCAAAGAATAAAAAGGCTCTAATAGTTAAGGCTGGGTTTAGTATATTCATTCCCGTTCCTCCAAATACTTCTTTACCAATGACCACACCAAAGATTACTGCTACTGCTAACATCCATAGCGGAGTATCTATAGGAACAATAAGTGGTACAAGCATTCCAGTAACCAAGTATCCTTCTTCTACTTCATGCCCTTTAACCACAGCAAATAAAAACTCTACTGCCAGTCCTACTCCATAAGAGACTACCACCAAAGGCAAGATGGTCAATGCACCCATCCAAAAGTTATCAAAAGTTAAAAAGTTTCCTAAAATACTTAAAGTTCTAGGCGTTCCATTCGCTGCATCTACCGCAGCATAGTGCTGGTAGCCAGCGTTAAACATTCCAAATAACAAAACAGGAAGAAGTGCTGTGATAACCGTGTTCATGGTTCTCTTTAAATCATCTACAACCCTTACGTGACCTCCTGAATGAGTAGTCTCATTTGGCATATAAAGAAAGGTGTGCAGTGCGTTAAATGCTGGTGCAATTTTCTTTCCTTTTAAATGCTCTTTAATACCGTGTAATTTGTCCTTAAAGCTCATATTATCCTATTTCTTTTTGTAAAAAGTCCAATCCTTCTCTAATTATCTGTTGGTGCGGCTGCTTAGAAATGCACACAAACTCTGTGAGTGCAAAGTCTTCTGGCGCTACCTCATATAAACCTAATTGCTCCATTTCATCAAGGTCATTTACCATACAGGATTTTAACAATTGTAGGGGGTAAATATCTAAGGGAAATACTTCTTCATAACCTCCGGTGACCACAAAAGCCCTGTGTTCTCCATTAGTATTAGTATTTAAATCATATTTCTTTTTAGGGAATAACCAAGAAAAGGTAAGGGCTCTGGTAGTAGACATCTTATTAAATTCTGGTTTGTTCCAGCCAAAAAAATCATAATCATCTCCTTCTGGAATAGCAGTCACTACCGTATTTCTATACCCAAGATTTCCTTCCTTGTCTACAGTAAGACCTGTGAGAACGTCTCCGTTAATAAGTCTGTAATGCTGCTGAGCTATACCAGCTATATGAATAATAGGAGCTAGTTCAGCTCCAATAAGTGCAGTAAAATATTGAGGGTTTTTAATAGCAGAACCTGCCAAAGCAAAAGTTCTGGTAGCATTGAAAACTCCATTTTGTAATAAGTTTCCAATAATTAAAAGGTCTTGAGCGCTAAGGGTCCACACCACCTCACCCTTATTAATAGGATCTACCTTATTGATAAGCGTTCCTACCAAACCTGACGGATGAGGTCCTGAAACTACGTGAAACTCACAGTCTTTTAAGCCAGCCATAGGACTATTTTGGTCCTTTAAAGAAATATGTACACTCCCTGAAGTTAATTTTGACAAGGCACTCACAGCAGCCTGAAGAACTAGTTCTTGCCCCTTGAGCACATAGTCTAAATCTACAGCTAGCGGCGCCGTATTTACAGCAGATATAAAAATTCCTTTAGGTGTTTGGTCTGGATCTGCAATCACGTCATAAGGCCTCTGTTTTACAAAAGGCCAAACACCAGCCATGAGCATATATGCCTTTATGGCTGCGGCGTCTGCGGCAACAATGTCTATAACAGGGTGCTGAACCGGGGTTTGAGCACCGTCTGAAGTAATACTAAGAGATAAAATGCGTCTTCTATCACCTCGTTCAACAGCAGTTAAAGTGCCACTTACTGGAGAGACCACCTGTATAGACTCCATATTTTTATCATAGAACAATGGCTCTCCAGCCTGAACCTGAGCGCCTTCTTTAACAGATAATTTTGGTACTAACCCGTGAAAATCTTCTAGTGAAACTTTATAAGTAGCACTTATTTTGGTTTCATTGGTTTGTGCCTTGGCAGCACCCACTAAATGAATATCTAATCCTTTTTTAATCTGAATGTCTTTAGACATATATTTATAACCTTAAGTAAACAAAAATTCGCAGCAAATTTACCACATAATGGAAAGTATTCATAATAATTACTCATAAATTTAAAAGCAAAAATGAAGGTTCATTTAAAGGCCTTATTTTTGTTTATCTTTAATGCCTTAAATCCTTTGAAATGCCTAATTTTATTAAACATTTTAAATTTAACTTCTTCTTAATTTGCCTGTTTTTTTTCTGGAATCTAAAAGGACAGGAGCTACTAGAGGTGGCCCCTCCCTCTCATATTAAAACCATTGAGTTTAAAAGTAATTCAGGAGATCAATTTCCCATTGTTAAATTAGGTGAAATCATGTTGCTTCAATTTGACGACCTATTAGCCAATGAGCAAGACTATTATTACAAAATAATACATTGCCGGTCAGATTGGAGCCCCTCAGATTTATTAAAACCACAATATCTTGAAGGCGTAGACAACCAGAGAATTTTAGAACACCCCAACAGCTACAATACACTGGTTTCATATACCCACTTCCAACTCTCTATTCCAAATGAATTTGTAAGTCCTAAAATTTCTGGAAATTATATGCTTCAGATTTTTAATACACAAGACATTCTGCAGTTTTCAAGAAAGTTTATGGTCTATGAAGGCGCGGTAAGCGTTCAGGCATCAGTGAGACGGAGTAGGACATTTGAAAAGATGAACAGCCACCAAGTATTACAGTTTTCTATCAATGTCCAAGGAATAGGTCTAAACAAACCAGAAACTGAACTAAAAGTAGTTCTTATTAAAAATTACCAATGGTCAGAAATCATAAGCGGTCTACAACCTCAGTTTAACAATGGCACTACCTTAATCTATGACTATGATTTGCCTAGTAGTTTTAAAGGAGGTAATGAATATTTAAATTTTGATACTAAGGACATCAGGGCAGCTACAGCCACCATTAGACAAATAGACCTCAATGATATTTACGAACATTATTTATATACCAACATCCCTAGAAATAATAAGCCCTATACCTACTTTCCAGATTTAAACGGAGATTTTATGGTCAGGACTCTTCAAGGTATTATCCCACAGAGAGAGGCAGATTATTCATGGGTGCACTTTGGCTTAAAGCCATCTGGTCTTGGCAACGAAAACACCCACTTATACGTGATTGGGAAATTCAATAACTATGAATTAACACCAGAGTACAAAATGTCTTATGATCCAGCCAGCAATAGTTATCAGGCCAAAATACTATTTAAGCAGGGTTTTTACAATTACAGCTATGCGCTGGCTACTGAAAATTTAGCCACAGGCAGTATTGAAAATTACGATCTATACGCTATAGACGGTAGCTTTCACTTTACAGAAAACCAATATCAAATATTTGTCTATTTTAGAGGTTTTGGAGATCTATACGAACGTTTAGTTGGGGTAGGAAGTGCTAATTCTAGACTTATAAGAGATTAGTTAGCCTTGTGGCAAGATACTGCAAAGCACCTAAAATTAAGTGAGCTGTCATTTTTTAGGGCATTATATAATTTGTACTTTTGCTTTTAGTTAATTATATCGTAATCATAAAAATAAAACTATGGGTAAAGGCTTTTTTCAAGTACCAGTAGCATATAATGAAACCATTAAATCTTTTGCACCAGGAAGTCCAGAACGAAAGGATGTTTTAGCACAATACAAAGCGTATTACAACGCTCAAGTAGACGTTCCTATGTATATAAATGGGCAGGAGGTCAGAACAGGTAATACTAGAAATATAACCCCACCACATGACCACAAACACATTGTAGGCCAGTACCATATAGCAGACAAAAAACAGGTGCAAGAATCTATAAATACTGCTCTTAAGGCCAGAACTGCATGGGCAGCTATGCCGTGGGAACAGCGCGCAGCAATTTTCTTAAAGGCTGCAGAACTCCTTGCAGGTCCTTACAGAGCTAAAATAAATGCGTCAACCATGATAGCGCAGTCTAAAACCATACACCAAGCAGAGATTGACGCAGCTTGTGAGTTCATAGATTTTCTTAGGTTTAACGTTTCTTATATGCAAGAAATTTACGAGGGACAACCAGACTCTGCAGAGGGCATTTGGAACCGCGTAGAGTATAGGCCTCTTGAAGGCTTTATATATGCCATTACTCCTTTTAACTTTACAGCCATAGCAGGAAATCTTCCTGCCTCTGCTGCCATGATGGGAAATGTAGTGGTTTGGAAACCATCTGACAGTCAAATTTTTTCCGCTAAAGTGATTGTAGATGTTTTCGCAGAAGCTGGTTTACCAGCAGGAGTGATCAATGTAGTATATGGAGATCCAGTGATGGTTTCAGACACCGTATTAGAAAGTCCAGACTTTTCAGGACTTCATTTTACAGGATCCACTGCTGTTTTTAAAGCTCTTTGGAAACAAATAGGCAATCAAATAGACACCTATAAAACCTACCCTAAGATAGTAGGTGAAACAGGAGGTAAAGATTTTATCTTAGCCCACCCAACAGCCCACCCACAACAAGTTGCTACGGCCATGGTAAGAGGGGCTTTTGAATTTCAAGGACAAAAATGTAGCGCAGCTTCTAGGGTCTATTTGCCAAAATCTATGGCTGATGATATTCTATCTAGAGTAAAAACGCAGCTAGATAGTATGAATGCCCCTGGTTCTCCGGAAGACATGTCTAACTTTATTACAGCCGTTATTCACGAGGGTTCTTTTGATAAATTGGCCAGCTATATTGATCAGGCCAGAAAAGACCCCGATGCCCAGATAGTAGCAGGTGGTAAATATGATAAGTCTAAAGGGTATTTTATTGAGCCTACGGTTATTCTAACCACCAACCCACATTACAAAACTATGGAAACGGAACTTTTTGGGCCCGTACTTACGGTTTATGTATACGAAGACAGTGCCTGGGAGGACACTTTAACGCTCATAGATGCCACCTCTGAATACGCACTAACAGGGGCTGTATTATCTACAGACCGCTATGCCATTACACAGGCCACCACGGCACTTCAAAACTGTGCTGGAAACTTTTACATCAATGACAAGCCCACGGGCGCCGTTGTGGGCCAGCAACCTTTTGGTGGCGCCAGAGCTTCTGGAACCAACGATAAGGCTGGTTCTGCTCAAAACCTATTGCGCTGGGTGTCTCCAAGACTCATTAAAGAGACTTTTGTCACGCCAGTAGATTACAGATACCCATTCTTAGGCTAACATTCTTTGGGCCTTCTGGCCCCAATACTTTATAAAGTCTTCAAAAAGGCCCCTCTTTCTCGGGGCCTTTTTTATTAAACTACAGTGAGTATTTTAATTATAGTGTTTACTAATCAAAAATTCCAGAAGAAAGATACCTATCTCCCCTATCGCAAATAATCACCACAACCACACCACTTTCTATAGTACTACAGAGCCTTAAGGCAGCAGAAACAGCTCCTCCAGAACTCATCCCTGCAAATATTCCCTCTTTTTCTGCCAAAAGTCTGGTGTGTTTTTCAGCCTCTGACTGATTAACTTCTAAAATGAGATCTACTTTGGAGGGATTAAATATTTTTGGTAAATAGGCTTCTGGCCATTTTCTAATCCCTGGAATTTTAGTGCCGTCTTCTGGCTGCACCCCTACAATTTGAATGGCCGGATTCATCTCTTTCAAATAAGTAGAAGTACCCATAATAGTTCCTGTAGTTCCCATAGAAGAAACAAAATGAGTGACCCCTCCTTTGGTGTCATTCCAAATTTCAGGACCGGTAGATTTGTAGTGTGCTTTCCAATTGTCTGGATTAGAAAATTGATTAAATGAGAAGTACCCCTCCTCCTTTACTTTTTTTTCTGCGTAATCTCTAGCCCCTTCAATTCCTACAGCTTCTGAAGTAAGGGTTACCTTAGCGCCATAAGCCCGCATGGTTTGAACCCGTTCAATAGTAGAATTTTCTGGCATGACTAGCTCTATCTGAAGTCCATTTACTGCTGCAATCATGGCTAGTGCAATTCCTGTGTTACCGCTAGTGGCCTCTATAAGTAAAGAATTTTTATTAATGTCACCACGTCTTAGGGCCTCTGAAATCATATTTAATGCAGCTCTATCCTTCACACTTCCTCCCGGATTTTGTCCTTCTAACTTAAATAATAAGCGAACGTTTTTATTTAAATTCAATACTGCAGATGCTACCAGTGGTGTATTCCCCACTAACTGCTCTAGTTTATTTGACATTCTTTTTAATTTTAATTTCTGAGCTGTGAAAGACCATTGAATTTTCAGGAACAGAAGCTGTCACCCAAGTGTTTCCGCCTATTGTAGAATTTTTTCCAATCACAGTTTTTCCACCTAAAATAGTAGCGTTTGCATAGATAGTCACATGATTCTCAATGGTAGGGTGCCTTTTTAAAGCACTCATAGACTTGCTAACAGAAAGTGCCCCCAAGGTTACACCCTGATATATTTTAACGTGATCTCCAATAACAGCCGTCTCCCCAATTACAATTCCAGTAGCATGATCCATACAAAATGAGGTTCCTATGACAGCTCCAGGATGAATATCCACTCCTGTTTTGCTATGGGCAAACTCTGTCATAAGCCTAGGAACCAAAGGAAAATTTATAAGTTGCAAAGGGTGTGCCAATCTATAAATAGCCACTGCGTAAAAACCAGGATAAGATAAATAAATCTCTTCTAATGTTCTAGAGGCAGGATCTCCACTTAAGATAGATTGGGCGTCTAAGTGAAGCCTTTTTAAAATATGAGGCAGTTCATTTAAGTATCTTTCCCAAACGCTTTTACAAGAATCATTTGGATTCCAACAAGCCAAACTGACCATTCTTTCAAAAGTAATTGCTAAATTATATAAGCCGTTTTGAGTATGGACCTCAGAATCAAAAAGGATTTCAAACAACTGCTCTGTAAAATCTTCAGTGAGTTTTTTTAACTCTAAAGGGAGGGGTACCCTTTTCTTATGAAGCTCAATTTCTGCAATAACATTTAATAATTTTGACATAACTAAGCTTTGTGTGAGTATTTTTTTTTAGCCTTTAAATTTCTGTGGGAGGTACACCAGCTTTTTTGTTTCAAAAAATGGATCCTCATAATAATCCGTCAGAGAATAAATCTGAACCGTTTTATAGTCTTTAAGCTCTTCTTCTAAATCACCTCCTTTAAGGTATAAAACTCCATTCTTAATGGAATGTTCTGAGTTCTTTTTAATACGCCCTTTAATCCACCTCATAAAAGTAGGCATGGCTGCCACTGCCCTGCTCACTACAAAATCAAATTGGTTTTTCTCTTCTTCTACCCTTAAGTGCTTGGCTATGACATTTTCTAAACCCAAACCGTCTATCACTTCTTGTACCACCTTAATTTTTTTACCAATGGCATCAACCAAAGTAAAATGCGTTTCTGGAAAGAGAATGGCTAATGGAATTCCAGGAAAACCACCCCCCGTTCCTACATCTAAGACCTCAGCTCCAGCGTTGAACTTTATAAATTTTGCAATGGCTAAAGAATGTAGTACATGCCTGAGATATAGCTCTTCAATATCCTTTCTTGACACTACATTTATTTTCAAGTTCCAATCTGCATACAAATCCGCTAAGGCCTCAAATTGCTCTTGCTGCTTTTCTGACAGATTTGGAAAGTGTTTGTATATAAGATTGGCATTCATACTCCAAATTTTATACAAAAAAACAACATTTTTTTATGATTTATACCAAAACCATCCACTCGCTTTAACCTATCTTTGTTACTAAATCATTTTTTATATGAAAACATCCCAAGTTACATTCTCTAGAAATGACCCAGCCCAATTTTTCAAAACCCTCAACAAAAGAGTAAACGGTTATTTTAACGAGAACAAAATAAAAAAAACTGGCAACTGGGCCTTGCATATTAAAACCCTAGTGATGTTCACTCTATTCTTAGCTCCCTACTTTTTAATTCTGACTTTAAACCTTCCAAATTGGGCTAATTTAATTTTAACCATAGTCATGGGTGTTGGAATGGCTGGCGTTGGAATGAATGTCATGCATGACGGAAACCACGGTGCTTATTCCAATAAAAAATGGATAAATACACTCATGGGTAGTAGTATTTATATTTTAGCTGGAAATGTATACAATTGGCAGGTACAACACAATGTGCTTCATCACACCTATACCAACATACCAGATCACGATGAAGATTTAGACGCCGGGCGTATCCTGCGCTTCTCAAAGCATGCAGATTGGAAAAAGTACCATAAATTCCAGCATTTATATTCTGTGTTATTATACGGATTACTTACTTTTAATTGGGCTATAACTACAGATTTTCAACAGATGTATCGCTATACAAAAAGAAAATTGTCTTATGGTAAATTACCTAATCCAGTAGTAAACTGGAGCAAATTATTAATTGCTAAAGTTATTTATGCAGGTATTTGGATTGTGATCCCTATGGTATTTTTAGACGTTGCTTGGTATAAAATTCTCATTGGATTTTTTATCATGCATTATGTAGCCGGACTTATTTTGAGTATTGTATTTCAATTGGCTCATATTATTGACCACGCAGACACTCCTCTGCCTAATAAAGAAGGAAGCATGAAAAATACTTGGGCTATTCACCAATTGTTTACTACCGTAAATTTTGGCACTAAGAACAGGCTTATAAACTGGTTTACTGGGGGGCTTAACCACCAGGTTGAACATCATATTTTTCCAAATATCAGTCACATACACTACTCAAACATTGCTAAAATTGTAAAAGAAACAGCTAAAGAGTTCAATTTACCTTATCACGAGTATAAAACAACTAGGAAGGCTGTGATTTCACACTTTAAACATTTAAAAAATTTAGGACAAAATCCTAGTTTACAATACTAAAGCAACATGAGTACGCAACATTTATCAGATAGAATTAATGGCATGGCAACCTCTGCCACCTTAGCCATGGCGGCTAAAGCCAGAGAATTAAAAATAGCCGGAAAGGACATTATTGGACTCAGTTTAGGGGAGCCAGATTTTAATATTCCAGACTTTATTAAGAACGCTGCCAAACAAGCCATAGATGATAATTATTCTAGTTACTCTCCAGTAGAGGGTTACCAAGACTTAAAAGAAGCCATTGTAGAAAAATTTAAAAGAGATAACCACTTAACATACAACCCCAATCAGATTGTAGTTTCTACAGGTGCCAAACAATCCTTAGCTAATGTTGCCATGGTGATGTTAAACCAAGGGGATGAGGTCATATTACCAGCTCCTTATTGGGTGAGTTATAGTGATATAGTAAAATTGGCAGAAGGAATACCAATAGAGGTAGCTACAAGTATAGAAACAGATTTTAAAATGACACCGGCTCAATTAGAGGCGGCCATTACTCCTAAAACCAAAATGCTTTGGTTTAGCTCTCCATGCAATCCAAGTGGTTCTGTTTACAACCAAAAAGAGCTAGAGGCACTTGCCAAAGTATTAAAAAAATATCCTGGTATATTTATTGTATCTGATGAAATTTACGAACATATTAATTTTATTGGAAGTCACGTAAGTATTGCAGGAATTGAAGGTATGTATGAGAGAACCATTACTGTAAATGGTGTTTCCAAAGCCTTTGCTATGACTGGATGGCGTATTGGATATTTGGGTGCTGCAGAATGGATTGCTAAAGCCTGTACTAAATATCAAGGACAGAATACTTCTGGAGCCAATTCTATAGCTCAAAGAGCTACCATTACAGCCCTTCAAGCCCCCGTAAGCAGTATTAAACATATGATCGATGCTTTTCACAACAGAAGAGACCTTGTCTTAGGCTTGCTAGGAGATATTCCAGGATTTAAGCTCAACATACCTGAAGGTGCGTTTTATGTGTTTCCAGATGTGAGTGCTTTTTTTGGTAAAACATTAAAAGGAACTCTTATTAACAATTCCTCGGATTTTGCTATTTTTCTACTAGAAGAAGCTTTGGTGGCCACTGTTACTGGAGAAGCTTTTGGAAATGCAAACTGCATTAGAATATCATACGCAGCTTCTGAAGAATCACTTATTGCCGCCATGGCCAGAATTAAAGCAGCAGTTTCTTAAATAGAAGAACACATTATAAATATAAAAAGTCCACTAATCAGTGGGCTTTTTTAGTTATACCTTCCTCCAAAAATAAGGAGAAAATAAGATCAAGACCGTAAAAAGCTCAAGCCTACCTAACAGCATTAAAAAACCACACCACCACTTTCCAAAAGCTGGAAGGCTATTAAAATTAGACAACGGATTTAGACTTCCCAAACCTGGTCCCACGTTTCCAAGTGAAGTAGCAGCACCACCAACGGCAGATTCAAAATCTAAGCCTATAAACCCCAACACTAAAGCTCCAATAATAAAGAGCAGCATATAGAGTACAAAAAAAGCAATAATATTATAGACAATGTGCTGAGCTACGGTTTTGTTATTATAGCGAACCGGTATAATAGCGTTGGTATGAAGGGTTCTTTTAAATTCCAACAAACCGTTCTTAATGATCAATAAATGCCTCATCACTTTAATCCCTCCGGCAGTAGAACCTGCAGAACCTCCTAAAAACATAAGGCCAAAGAAAAATATAGTTAAAAAAGGGGTCCATCCTGTAAAATCTGCTGTCACAAAACCAGTTGTGGTAACCACTGCCAATACTTGGAATAATGCATGTCTAAAAGCGCTCTCTGCTGCACCATGGACCATGGGGAATGTATCTGAAATAGCTGGCTCTGCTTGAAAAAGAATAATTAAAGTAGCTATCACACTAAAAATAACAATAAACCCAAGGTAAAATCTGAACTCTTCATCCTTTATAACTCGCTGTACTTTTCCCTTAAAAGCAAAGTAACTCAGTACAAAATTAGAACCTGCTAAAAACATAAAAAGGATTACTATATACTGAATAATTGGTTGGTCATTCCAATAAGCTAAACTTGCATTTTTAGTAGAAAAACCGCCTGTAGAAAGTGTAGCCATCGCGTGATTAATAGCATCAAAAAAGTTCATGCCTGCTAATTTTAACAAGAGCGTTTGAGCTGCCGTATAACCCACATATATGTACCACAACCGCTTGGCTGTATCTGTAATTCTAGGGTGTAATTTATCTGCGCTTGGCCCAGGAGCTTCTGCTGCAAAAAGCTGCATACCACCAATACCTAAAAGGGGTAAAATAGCAATGGCAAGTACAATAATCCCCATGCCTCCTATCCAATGTGTTAAGCTTCTCCAGAATAAAATTCCTTTTGGCAAAGATTCAATATCGTCTAAAATAGAGGCACCCGTAGTCGTATAACCAGAAATGGTTTCAAAAAAAGCATTAGTAATATCTGGAATAGCGCCACTAAATAGATAGGGGAGTACTCCAGAGAGAGACATTACCAACCATCCAAATGTAACTATGATGTAGCCCTCTTTTGGTTTTACCTCTTTTTTATGATCCCTAGTAAAAAACATAGAAATTAAACCAATCATCATGGTCACTATAGCTGCTAATGTGATTGACGTGGTGACGCCATCTTTGTAAATAACACTGATTAGTGCTGCAACCATCATAAAAGCGCCGTTGCATAAAAGCAACAACCCCATGAGGTGGAGAATAATTTTACCGTTTAAACGCATTTATAAAAAGAGCTTTTCAATTTTAGGAATGGCACTAGGCAAACAACAGATAACTACTCTATCACCCTCTAATATTTTAAAGGAACCTAGGGCAATAATTCCAACTCCATCTCTAATAACACCCCCAATAGTTGCCAATCTTGGAAAGTAAATGTCTTTGATTAATTTATCGGATACCGCAGATTTAGGCTTCACTATAAACTCTAAAATTTCTGCATTTAAGTTGTTTAACCTAGTCATAGCTACTACCTCTCCCTTTCTAATAAATCTAAAAATGTTATTGGCAGCTAAAAGTTTTTTATTTATAAGTGTATCAATTCCTATTGAGTGAGATAACTGGAAGTAGTCCATGTTCTCTACTAACGCAATAGTCTTTTTAATGTTTTTTGATTTAGCCACCAAACAAGACATAATATTTGTTTCTGAATTACCAGTTACTGCTATAAAAGCGTCCATAGCAGAAAGAGATTCCTCTTCTAGCAATTCAACGTTTCTTCCATCTCCATTAATAATAAGTGCGTTAGGCAACTGTTCTGCCAGTTCAGAAGCCTTTTCTTTATCCTTCTCTATAAGTTTCACATTGAATTTTCTACTACATAAGTCCCTAGCTGTTTTTTGACCCACCTTAGAGCCACCAAGAATCATGACATTTTTAATGTCTTTTTTAACAGTTCCTGTCATCTTATACAATTCTTCTACTCCCTCTTTTGAGGTGATAAAATATACCTGGTCTTCTGCTTGAAAAATAGTATCTCCCCTTGGAATTACGGTAAATTGTGTGCCTGACCTTTTAATAGCAATAGGCATAAAGTGCACTTCTGGAAAAATCTCAGCGGCATGTTTCACCATTTTGCCTACAAATGGAGCACCTAGAGGCAAGCAAATACCCACCATAATAAGCGTGCCTCCTTCAAATTCATAGGTGTCATTAAATGCAGACTGGTTTATTAGCAACTGTATTTCAGTAGCCGCTAACTCTTCTGGTGAGATAAGTTCATCAATACCTAAATCTGAAAAACGAATAAGATCTTTATTATCTATAAACTCTGTATTAGATATTCTAGCTATAGTTCTTTTACAACCCAGTTGCTTGGCTAGCATACAGAGTGTTAAATTTGTAGTCTCTGAAGAAGTCACTCCTATAACCAAGTCTGACTGAGAAACTCTAGCGTCTTCAAGTACGCTTATAGAGGTAGCATCCCCTTTTAAAACTCTAATATCTAAGTGGTTGTCTGCATAGGAGAGACTGTCTTTATTTGAATCTATTAAGGTAATATCTTGAGATTCGTAAGACAACAGTTTTGCGAGATGAAAACCAACTTCCCCAGCGCCTGCAATGATAATCTTCATGAATGATGTAAGATGTTAAGCATATGCTTGTTACAACTACCTGTTGCTGTTTATTATAAGATAGTATTATTTAACAAAATTACACAATTATAATTTACTAAATTTATTTGTGCATTTATAAAGCGCAGTAAAACCTATCTTTGCCAAAAAAAAGCATGTCTAATCCAGTAACGCCTTATCAGAATAGCCAAGAAGGAAAGAAAATCCAGGTCCGTAATATGTTTAATGGTATTGCCAAAAATTACGATGCTTTAAATAGAGTCATTTCTTTTGGAATAGATATTTCTTGGAGAAAAAAAGTGGTGGCTATGATAGAGGCAACAAAACCAGATATAGTGTTAGATATTGCAACAGGAACAGGAGATTTAGCCATACATTTAGCAGAGACTTCTGCTTCAGAAATTATTGGTTTAGACCTCTCTCCTGGCATGCTAGACGTTGGGAAACATAAAGTGACTCTAAAGCAGCTAGACCATAAAATTAAAATGATTATTGGTGACAGTGAAGCGCTTCCTTTTAAAGACGGCAGTATAGACGCAATTACGGTTGCCTTTGGTGTTAGGAATTTTGAAAATCTAACACTAGGACTCAGTGAAATTCTCAGGGTTTTAAAAGATCGCGGAACAGTTGTTATTTTAGAAACATCTGTCCCTGAAAAAACACCTTTTAAACAAGGGTATACTCTATATACAAAATTTATACTTCCAGCCATAGGAAGGCTCTTCTCCAAAGACAAAAGTGCCTATTCTTATTTGTCAGAATCCGCTGCTGTTTTTCCTCACGGGGAAAAGTTCAACAATATTTTAATTAAAATTGGGTTTGATACAGTAACACACTACCCGCAAACTTTAGGGGTTGCCACTATATACAAAGCAACAAAGTAGTGAAACGTCACTTACTATGAGTCTAAAATTACTTTATTATCTACTTCTTATTTTATTCATTCCACAAACAGCATGGACACAATTTAACGAGAATGCAGTAATTAATATCCCTAACGATGACAAAAAACTTTTAAATTGGGGGTATTTTATTGGGTTTAACCAATTTGACTATCAAACTTCTTTTTTAAGACAAGGTATTGGAGATACTCAAATTTTAGCAGAAAAAACAGTAGGTTTTAACCTAGGGCTTATTGGAGAGATAAGGATTAATGATTTTTTAGACCTTAGGTTTGAACCTGGTTTTTACAGTGGTAAAAGAAATTTAATTTTTAAGAGTCCAAGTCCAAAAATTGAAAACGATAGCATTAGAAGTCTTAAATCAGCCTTTATTGACCTCCCATTACTAATAAAATTCAGTGCAAAAAGAATAGCCAATTGGCGTCCATTTTTAATAGGGGGGCCTTATGTTTCCTATAATTTAAGCAGTAACGCTGAGAGTTCAGCAGACAATTACAGCGGCATTTTTAAAACTGAAAAATGGAATTATGGCTACCAAATAGGAGTGGGCATAGACTTCTACCTTCCTTACTTTAAATTCACGCCTTCTATAAGGGGTGCCTTTGCCCTAAATGACGATGCCATTAGAGATGAAGATCCGTCAAGCCCCTGGACATCTAATATAGACAAAATGAGGTCTAGGGGCCTATTTCTAGTTTTTACTTTTGAATAAAACGGCTGATAAAATCATTTAAATATTTGCAACAAAAAGGTATTTAAATCATACAAATCTTTATCCTTAAATAAGATTTACAACTAAGAATCTAAACTGCTATTAAGGCCTAACTCTTCTCATTTCATATAGAAGTACAGCGGCTGCACTAGCTACATTTAAGCTTTCAGCCTTAGAATTACCAAAGCTTGGAATACTGATTTTTTTACTCACTAAATTTGAAATGTCTTTAGAAATTCCTTGGCCCTCATTGCCTAATACTATTATTCCTGGAATACTAAAATCTATTTTAGAAATGGCATTCCCTTCCATAAAAGTTCCATAAATCTCTTTTTTACAAGAACTTAAAACAGCTTCTAAATCTTCATAGTAAACCAGAACCCTAGTTATAGAGCCCATAGAAGCCTGAACCACCTTTGGGCTAAAACAGTCTACTGTGTTTTTAGAACAAAGTATTTGGGAAATCCCAAACCAATCACACAACCTTATTATAGTCCCTAAATTTCCAGGATCTTGAACGCCATCTAATACCAGTATCCAATTAGAAAAATCCAAAGATTTTGTTTTTGGAATTTTAAAAATACCTACATAACCATTTGGATTTTTAAGAGCGCTCATTTGCTCTAACTCAAGTTTGCTTACTTTTTCATAAGCAAAAGTTGTTTTCATTTCAGGTATATTTGAACATAGCAAGTAGGGCTCTAAGCCATTTGCAAGTGCCTCATTAATTCCTTTTTCCCCTTCAATTAGAAAAAGCCCGTGCTCCTTTCTGTATTTTTTTTGATGAAGGCTTTTTATAAGTTTTATTTGGCTTTTAACAACCATACAAATAGTGTATTTTTGGACGTATGAAATGGGCCCTTTCCCTTAATAATTTATTTACAAAAGTAAGCTTTATCTTGCTGGTGAGCACCATTTATGGTTGCAACCCATTAAAAAATATTCCTGAAAATGAAGTGCTATTAAGAAAGAATGAAATTATCCTGTCAGGAAAAGTCGTTAAAGAAGCAGGTATTAACAACCTCATTTTACAGCAACCCAACACCTATATTTTTGGAACCCCTTTAAAACTAAATATTAGCAACTTAAGCAAAGACTCAGAGAAAGATAATTGGCTTAATAGAATAGGAGAAACACCGGTTTTAATTGATCAAAAAAGTACTGCTAAATCTAGCTTGAGACTTAAGTCATATTATGAAACACTGGGCTATTTTAACACAGAAGTAACTACTGCAATTATTAAGCATCAAAAAAAATCAAAAGCTACATTACAATACAAAGTAAATACTGGGCCTATATATATTATTGACTCTATTTCTAAAGTTTTTGTATCAAAAGATCTAGACAGCTTATTCCGCAGTCACACACAAGAAACTTTAATTAAAATAGGAATGCCGTTTCAATATGAAGATTTTGATAAAGAAAGGGTTAGAATTAGTGAATTAGCAAAAAATAATGGGATTTACAATTTTCAGGAGAGCGCCGTTAGCTTCAGCATTCAAAGAGACACCATTTTAAAAAACAATAATCCCTCATTAATGGTGACACTCACAGTTAAAAACCCAAAAGAAACAAATCAGGAGGATGTTACCCCTTATAGCATAAGAAAAATTAATGCCGTAAATATATATACAGATATTCCATACAATACGCCCAAGAGTGATTTAGATTCAATCTCTTATAAGGCGTATAAAATATATTTTAAAAATAAACTTAAATACAAACCAAAAATTCTTACAGACCCCGTTTATTTATCAGAAGGAGCTATTTACTCAGAGCTTAACAGGCAGAGGACCTATAGAAAAATAAGCAGTTTAGACACCTTTAAGTACCCTAATATTTCTATCAGTGAACTTCAAAAAGATAAAAATCTACAAGCAGACATTTACCTAGTTTCAAAAGACACCTATGCAGGAGAAGTCAACTTAGACGTAACCCACTCAAATATTCAAAGGCTAGGACTTGCCTTTAGCAGCTCTTTAATGGCAAGAAATATTTTTGGTGGTGCAGAAATTCTAAGCCTCTCTGGAAGGGGTTCAGTGGGGTTTCTTGGAGACGCAGCCCTCTCTACTGATAAGTACTTATCAGAAATAGGTGCAGATTTAAACCTCACTATCCCCAATTTATGGTTCCCTTTTATTTCTTTAAAAAAACTCATTTCTAAAAATAGCTTACCGCAAACAAGAATTAGTGTAGGAAGTAGTTTTCAGAAAAATATAGGTTTAGACAAACAAACGCTCAATGCTACTTATGGGTTTGTTTGGACCCCAGATGATTACAGAAAATTTAATGCCAGTCTTTTAGAAGTGCAATATGTACAAAATTTAAATCCAGAGCGTTTTTACAGCGTTTACAGAACCACTTTCAACAGGCTTAACACAGTGGCCTCTGAATTTGCATTAGATCCTACTTATACCTCTTTTTTTGAAAACACAGCCTCAGAAACACCTTCACTCAGAATCCCAGAAGGAGCGAATGCTTTTGTATCTACTTTTTTAAAAGAACAAAGCCCTAACTTATTCTCCTATAAAGAATTACAAAGAATAGAAGAAAGAAAAATTAGACTGACAGAAAATAACCTAATATCTAGCAGTCAATTTACTTTTACTAAAAACAACAAAAGAGAAGTTATAGATCCTGAATTTTATCAGTTCAGAGTTAAATTAGAAAGTGCAGGGAATTTAATTAGCTTACTCTCTTCTGTACTCCCTATTGAAAGTCAGGAAAATGGAACTAAACTTCTAGCAGGTGTTCCCTATGCCCAGTATCTGAAAACAGAATTAGATTACATAAAACATTGGCGGCTTGGAAGAGACCAGGTATTGGCTTTTAGAAGTTTTGGTGGCATAGCCATTCCGTATGGAAATGCAAATACCATTCCTTTTGCAAGGTCTTATTTTGCTGGAGGTTCTAATGATAATAGGGCTTGGAATGCTTATTCACTGGGGCCAGGAAGCACAGACAATCTCAATGACTTTAACGAGGCAAACCTTAAACTGGCTTTTAACTTAGAATATAGGTTCCCCCTTCTAGGTGCGTTCAAAGGTGCTTTATTTACCGATGCAGGAAATATTTGGAATGCACTAGACGGTGTAGAAGATCCTGAGCGCTCCTTTCAAGGACTCTCCTCTTTAAAACAATTAGCTATAGGGAGTGGTTTTGGTGTCAGGTATGATTTTACCTATTTTGTCTTTAGACTAGATATAGGCTTTAAAACCTACAATCCCTCAGAAACAATCACAAAACGCTGGTTCAGAGACTATAATTTTGCGAATTCCATATTAAATATTGGTATTAATTATCCGTTTTAAGCCTATATTTTTTCTATTTTTGTGTTCCTAATCAAATTAGACAAATAATTACATGTCCCACAACATTAAAGCTGGCGTAGCCACAGGAGATCAAGTTCAAGAAATTTTTAACTATGCCAAGGAAAAAGGCTTTGCGCTGCCAGCGGTAAACGTCACTGGCTCAAACACTATTAATGCTGTCATGGAAACAGCTGCTCATTTAAATGCACCGGTAATTATTCAATTCTCAAATGGAGGGGCACAGTTTAATGCTGGAAAGGGACTCTCTAATGACAGACAACTAGCTGCCATTCAAGGGGCAATTGCCGGGGCTAAACACGTACATCAGCTAGCAGCCGCATACGGGGCTACTGTCATTTTACACACAGACCACTGTGCCAAGAAATTATTGCCATGGATAGATGGTTTGTTAGAAGCGAGTGAGGTACATTTTGCTGAAACTGGAAAATCATTATTTAGCTCACATATGATAGATTTATCTGAAGAGCCCATTGAGGAAAATATTGCTATTTGTAAAGAATACCTGGCTAGAATGAGCAAAATGGATATGACTTTAGAAATAGAATTGGGAATTACAGGAGGTGAAGAAGATGGTGTTGACAACTCAGATATAGATGATTCTAAATTATATACCCAACCAGAAGAAGTAGCCTACGCTTATGAAGAGTTATCTAAAATAAGCCCTAGATTTACTATAGCAGCTGCTTTTGGTAATGTGCATGGTGTTTACAAGCCTGGAAATGTAAAATTAACTCCAAAAATTCTTTTAAATTCTCAAGATTATATTTCTAAAAAATACCAGCTAAAGCACAATTCAATAGATTTTGTATTTCACGGTGGTTCAGGCTCTACTGTAGAAGAAATTAGAGAAGCAATTGGCTATGGAGTCATAAAAATGAATATAGACACTGACCTTCAGTACGCCTTTTTAGAGGGTACTAGAGATTATATCCAAGATAATAAAGCGTTTTTACAAGGACAAATTGGAAATCCAGAAGGCGCAGACCAACCTAATAAAAAGTACTATGACCCAAGGGTTTGGATCCGTGAAGGAGAAAAGACTTTTGTGAGGAGATTAACAAAAGCTTTTGAGGACCTTAATAACGTTAAAACCTTATAGTTTTTTTTAAAGCCTAGCTTTTTGCTAAGTTTGTTTAAGCGAATCTTCATATTGGGTATTCGCTTCCATCTAAATTAATTCATATATGTCTGCTTGGTTTAAAAGAACAGAAAAGGGAATACAAACCGCTACGGAAGAAAAAAAAGATACCCCAAAAGGGCTTTGGTATAAATCTCCCACCGGAAAAATAGTAGAATCTGATGAGTTGGCTAAGAATTTCTATGTCAGCCCAGAAGACGACTACCACGTAAGGATAGGTAGTAAAGAATACTTTGAAATATTATTCGATAAAAATAAATTTATAGAATTAGATGCTAAACTAAGTTCAAAAGACCCGTTAAAATTTGAGGATACAAAAAAGTACTCAGATCGCTTAGTGGCTGCGAAAAAGAAAACAGGATTACACGACGCCGTTAGAACTGGCTATGGCAAATCTAATGGCAAAAATATTGTGATTTGTGCAATGGATTTTGCTTTTATTGGTGGCTCTATGGGAAGCGTGGTAGGAGAGAAAATTGCTAGGGGTATTAATTACGCCATTCAACATAAAACCCCCTTTTTAATGATCTCAAAATCTGGAGGCGCTAGAATGATGGAGGCCGCTTTGTCACTCATGCAATTGGCTAAAACATCGGCCAAGTTGGCCCAATTAGCAGAGGCAGGCTTACCTTATGTATCGCTTTGTACAGACCCAACCACAGGAGGAACCACAGCCTCTTACGCCATGCTTGGAGATATTAATATTGCAGAACCAGGAGCCTTAATAGGATTTGCTGGCCCAAGGGTGGTAAAGGAAGCAACAGGGAAGGAGTTACCAGATGATTTTCAAACTTCAGAATTTTTATTAGAACACGGTTTCTTAGACTTTATAGTGCACAGAAAAGCCCTTAAAACACAAATTAATCTTTATTTAGACCTTATACAAAACAAGCCCATTAGAAAAGCATTTGCCTAAGCCGCTTGCAATAAAGCATTTAGGCTTATAAAAAATAAAAAAAAGTAGTGTGTTTTCACTAACATTTATTACATTTGCGCCCTGATTGAAAATCAATCACATACATCATAATCATTTAATATAATATTGGAATGTATTTAACTAAAGAAGTTAAAGCCGAGATTTTTAAGAAACACGGCGAAACTGCTACTAACACTGGCAAATCTGAAGGGCAAATTGCCTTATTTACACACAGAATTAACCACCTAACTGAGCATTTAAAAAGAAATCGCAAAGATTATAATACGGAGCGTTCTTTAGTGTGTTTGGTAGGTAAGAGAAGGAGCTTATTAGACTACCTAATTAAGAAAGATGTCTTGAGATATCGTGCTATTATTAAGGAGCTTAGTATCCGTAAATAATTTAAAAGGGAGGCTTTGGCTTCCCTTTTTTATTTCAAAAGACCGGACTTTAAACCGGACATCAAAAAGCTTAATCCTAGTTTTTCATTGGTCACACACAACAACACAACAACACAAAAACACAAACTGGCCGTCCAGCAGACGGAGACCATTGTTTAACTTCCCACAGAGAGTGGATGTAATTAAAAACTATGATTCCAAAAGTATTTAAAGAGGTCATTGACCTAGGTGACGGTAGAGAAATTTCTATTGAAACTGGAAAATTAGCCAAGCAGGCACATGGTTCTGTTGTGGTACAATCTGGTAAATGTATGTTGCTTTGTACGGTAGTTTCTAACTACAAGCAAAGTGATGTAGACTTTTTGCCTTTGACGGTAGATTACCGTGAAAAATTTGCGGCCTCTGGCCGATACCCAGGTGGGTTCTTCAAACGTGAAGCAAGACCTAGTGACGGAGAGGTGTTAACCATGCGTCTTGTAGACCGTGTGTTGCGTCCTTTATTTCCAAAAGATTACCATGCAGAAACACAGGTAATGATCCAACTCATGTCTCATGATGAAGATGTAATGCCAGACGCTATGGCTGGTTTGGCTGCTTCTGCTGCCATTCAGTTGTCAGATTTTCCATTTGAATGTGCTATCTCAGAAGTGAGAGTGGGACGAATAGATGGAAAATTTATTATTAACCCAACCAGAGCTCAATTGGCGGTTTCAGATTTAGATATGGTGATAGGTGCTTCTGCAGATTCAGTAATGATGGTAGAAGGCGAAATGCTAGAAATTAGCGAGGAAGAAATGGTAGAAGCCATTAAATTTGCTCATGATGCTATTAAGGTTCAATGTGCTGCTCAATTACGTTTGGCAGAGGCATTTGGAAAAAAACCTGTACGTGAGTACGATTCTGAAAGAGAAGACGAAGTCTTGTCCCAAAAAATTAGCGACATGGCTTATGACAAAGTTTATGCCATTGCAAAAGCAGGATCTGCTAAACATGAACGCTCTGCTGCATTTAGCGCTATTAAAGATGAAGTTAAAGCGAGCTTTTCTGAGGAAGAAATGGCAGACTTTGGAGACTTAGTTTCTAAGTATTACTACAAAGCAGAAAAAAATGCAGTTCGTGACCTAACCTTAAATGAAGGCTTGCGTTTAGATGGCCGTAAGACAGACGAAATCAGACCTATTTGGTGTGAAATTGACTACTTACCTTCTACACACGGATCTTCCATTTTTACTAGGGGTGAAACACAAGCTTTGGCTACTGTAACACTTGGAACTTCTAGAGAAGCTAGTAAAATAGACATGCCCTCTTATGAAGGGGAAGAAAGATTTTACTTACACTATAACTTCCCTCCTTTTTCTACAGGAGAGGCCAGACCTATTAGAGGAACTTCAAGAAGAGAAGTAGGACACGGTAACTTAGCGCAACGTGCACTTAAAAATCAGATCCCAACAGATTGTCCTTACACAGTAAGGATAGTAAGTGAAGTTTTAGAGTCTAACGGTTCTTCTTCAATGGCAACTGTATGTGCTGGAACCATGGCACTTATGGACGCTGGAGTTCAAATGAAAAAACCAGTTTCTGGTATTGCTATGGGATTAATTTCTGATGCAAAATCTGGAAAATACGCAGTTTTATCTGATATCTTAGGAGATGAAGATCACTTAGGTGATATGGACTTTAAAGTAACCGGAACGGCAGACGGTATTACAGCTTGCCAAATGGATATTAAAGTTAAAGGATTGTCTTATGAAATTTTAGTAAATGCACTAAAACAAGCATCGGCAGGGAGACTGCATATTCTATCTAAATTGATAGAAACTATTGCTGCTCCTAAAGCAGAGGTGAAGTCTTACGCACCTAAGATGATTACAGCTAGAATACCTAACGAGTATATTGGTGCCTTTATTGGACCAGGAGGTAAAGTGATTCAAGAACTTCAAAAAACTACTAAAACCACAATTGTTGTTACTGAAGATCCTATTACTGAAGAAGGTATTATTGAAATTTTAGGCACTGATCCAGAAGGAATTGAGGCTGTATTGGCTAAAATTGAATCTTTAACATTTAAGCCAATTGTAGGTGATGCTTATACGGTAAGAGTGATTAAAATGTTAGATTTTGGTGCAGTAGTAGAATACCTTGAGGCTCCAGGAAACGAAGTGCTATTACACGTGTCTGAATTGGCATGGGAACGCACAGAAAACGTTTCTGACGTAGTGAATATGGGTGATGAATTTGAAGTAAAATACTTTGGTTTAGACCCTAGAACTAGAAAAGAAAAAGTATCTAGAAAGGCTTTATTAGAAAAACCTGAAGGATATGTAGCTAGACCACCACGTGAAGAAGGAGATCGCAGAAACGATCGTAGAAATGACCGTAATGACAGAGACAGAAAACCGAGAAGAGACTAAATTGTTCTTTATAAAGAGACAGTTATAACACTTTAAAAGGTGTGAATATTACTTTCTAAGCTTTCTTAAATAGCCAGACCATACCGTCTGGCTATTTTTTTTGCTTTTTTTTAATGCTTTTGTAACCTTTTAGACTTTTAGACGTATAATATAATGCTACCCATAGGAAATCTCTACGGGTGAACCCCTATAAAAAGAAAGTATTCATGAGACAGCTCAAGATCACCAAGCAGGTTACTAACAGAGAAACTGCTTCTTTAGACAAGTATTTACAAGAAATTGGAAAAGTAGACCTCATCACAGCAGATGAAGAAGTAGAGCTTGCGCAGCGAATTAAAGCTGGTGATCAGGCAGCTTTAGAGAAACTTACCAAGGCAAATCTCCGTTTTGTAGTTTCTGTTGCTAAGCAATATCAAAACCAAGGATTAACCCTTCCAGATTTAATTAATGAAGGAAACTTAGGTCTGATTAAAGCTGCCCAACGTTTTGACGAAACCCGTGGTTTTAAATTTATATCTTATGCTGTATGGTGGATCCGTCAATCTATATTACAAGCCCTGGCAGAGCAGTCTAGAATTGTAAGACTGCCTCTTAACAAAATTGGATCTATCAATAAGATCAATAAAACTTTTGCTTTTCTAGAGCAAGCACATGAGAGACAGCCTTCTCCAGAAGAAATAGCTAAGGAATTAGATATGACTGTAGAAGACGTAAAACAGTCACTGAAAAATTCTGGACGACACGTTTCTATGGACGCACCTCTAATAGATGGCGAAGACTCTAACCTTTATGACGTGCTGCGCTCTGGGGAGTCTCCAAACCCAGACAGAGAACTATTAAATGAATCACTGAGAACTGAAATTGAACGCGCTCTAGAGACTCTTACTCCAAGAGAGGCAGACGTAATTAGACTTTACTTTGGCTTGGCCGGACAACACTCTATGACCTTAGAGGAAATTGGAGAAACATTTGACCTCACTAGAGAGCGAGTGAGACAGATTAAAGAAAAAGCCATTAGGAGACTTAAACACACTTCAAGGTCTAAAATTTTAAAAACTTATTTAGGATAAGATCCTTTTAAGCCCGGCGCTATGCGCCGGGCTTTTTTAATTTATATTTGTCTAGCTATGCCCTTTAATGTTGTGCTACTAAATCCAGAAATACCTAATAATACTGGTAATATTGGAAGACTCTGTCTGGGTACCGGCAGTACGCTCCACCTCATAAAACCTTTAGGGTTTTCATTAGAAGACAAACAACTAAAAAGATCTGGACTGGACTACTGGCCAAGGCTATCTGTTAAGATTTACGATAACTGGGAAGCCTTTTTAGCACAAAACAAGGGAGCTTCTTTGGCTTTTTATTCTAGCCACGCCTCTCAAATATATTGGGATTTAAAAGCAGAAGATAATCAATTTTTCATATTTGGCTCTGAATCTAAGGGACTGCCAGCCACTTTACTCAAAGAGATGACAGCCCATAGTTACAAAATACCCTTAGCCCCAGATAGCATAAGGAGTTTTAATTTAGCAAATGCAGTTAGCATTGTGCTCTTTGACGGGCTTAGACAACAAAGGTTTTAAATTAAAAAGGGTCTTTTGAATAGATTTCTCCTTACTGTTAAAACCATTTGATTTTTATTATTTTTACGGTATCATTAATTCTTTGCCTATCCTTTAAAGAAAAAACAAAAGCCATGTCAGAAAAACTTATTGCCCCTTCCTTATTAGCAGCAGATTTTGCCAATCTACAAAGAGATATAGAAATGGTAAATAAATCTAAAGCAGATTGGTTTCACATAGATGTTATGGATGGGGTATTTGTTCCAAATATATCTTTTGGAATGCCTGTCATTGAAGCTATTGGAAGACATGCCCAGAAAACATTAGACGTTCATTTAATGATCGTAGATCCAGACCGTTATATTGAAACTTTTGCAGCGCTAGGTACTGGTATATTAACCGTTCACTACGAGGCCTGCACCCACCTTCACAGAAGCCTTCAGGCTATAAAGTCTGCCGGCATGAAAGCAGGTGTAGCGCTTAATCCCCACAGCAGCGTCTCTCTTCTAGAAGACTGTATAAAAGATATTGATATGGTCTGTATTATGAGTGTAAATCCAGGATTTGGAGGCCAATCATTTATAGAAAATACTTATGAAAAAGTACGTGCACTCAAGGCACTTATTAGCTCTAAAAATGCCCATACGCTCATTGAAATTGACGGAGGCGTGACTTCTAAAAATGCGTCTGAATTAGTAGCTGCTGGTGCAGACATATTGGTGGCAGGTAGCTTTGTCTTTAAAAGTAGTAACCCACTAGAGATTATTGCAAATTTAAAAGCTCAAATAAATTAATGAGTGTGCTGCAGGAAAATTCAAACACCCATTCTACCAAAGATATATCAGAACCTATCCATGAGTATGACCTTCTAATTATAGGAGGAGGCCCTATTGGAATTTCCTGTGCCATAGATGCCCAAAAAGCTGGACTAGATTACGTAGTTATTGAAAAAGGATGTCTTACAAATTCCCTCTTTAATTACCCATTAGACATGCAGTTTTTTTCTTCATCAGAAAAGTTAGAACTCCAGAACGTTCCATTTAACTCCATTGAATCTAAGCCTAGAAGAAAAGAAGCCTTAGAGTACTACAGAAGGATAGTCTCTCATTTTAGCCTTCAAATTAATTTGTTTGAAAAGGTGGAAGAAGTTTTAGACAGATCAGAGTCTGAGTCAAAAGCAACCCATAAAAGCTCCTTTTTAGTCAAGACATCAAAACGCACTTATAAAACAAAACATCTGGTGATAGCTACTGGCTTTTTTGATATTCCAGCACTACTTAAAATTCCTGGAGAAGAACTACCAAAAGTATCTCATTATTTTAAAGAGGCTCATTATTATTCAGGACAAAAATTAGCTGTAATTGGCGCTAGCAACTCTGCTATAGACGCTGTCCTTGCTTGTTATAGAAAAGGAGCAGAAATAAGCCTCATTATTAGAGGCCCTGAAGTGGGCCCTAGAGTTAAATATTGGGTAAGACCAGATATTATAAACCGCATTGAAGAAGGAAGTGTAAAAGTCTATTACAACTCCCAGCTAAGTGAAATTAATGCACACACTATTACCATACAACAAAATGGGGAACAGCAAACTTTAGAAAATGACTTTGTATTGGCGCTTACAGGATACAGGCCTCATTTAAACTTTTTAAGTCTATTAGGTATTGGTTTAGAGGGGCCCTCAAAAATTCCTATTCACAATCCCACTAATATGGAAACGAATGTTCCTGGAATTTACTTAGCTGGAGTTATATGCGGGGGCTTAGATACTCATAAATGGTTTATAGAAAACTCTAGAGATCATGGAAAAAAGATCATCAGCCACATTCTAAAAGAGTATTAGAAAAAAGTCATGGATAAACAGCGATGAAAAAACTTTTAAAACACCTTGGGCCAGGTTTGCTTTTTGCAAGTATGGCAATTGGAACCTCCCATCTAGTTCTCTCTACTAAAGCTGGAGCGCAATACGGATGGCTTATGGTGATCCCAATCCTATTGGCGCTTGTATTGAAATATCCTTTTTTTGAATTTGGTGTTCGCTATACTCACATCTTTAAAAAGTCACTTCTAGAGGGGTATGTCTCCCTTGGAAAAAAATATCTTTGGGCCTACACCTTCATTACTTTTATAAGTTCTTTTACCATCCTTGCAGCACTTTATATAGTGACAGCGGGTTTATTAAAACAACTGATGCCTTGGTTTAATATTTCAGATTCAAATATGGCTCTTGTATTATTTATAGTCATTAGCGCACTGCTCATTATTGGTAAATACAAATTTCTTGAACTGTCCATAAAGTTTATTTTAGGCATTTTAACCCTAGCACTCATAGTTTCCACTACGGTTGTTTTATACAAAGGCCCTATAGATATAAAACCAACATTCACACCCCTACCCTTTTTTGATAAAGCAGGACTCCTTTTCTTAATTGGACTTATCGGATGGATGCCCACTGCCGTAGAAGCCTCAAGTTGGGTGAGTATGTGGCGGCTAGAAAAAAATAAAACACAAATAAACAATCAAACTTTAAAAGACTGCTTAAGAGAATTTAACCTTGGCTATATAATCACGGCACTTCTGGCTATTTGTTTCCTAATCATTGGTTGGTTTACTTTATATGGATCTGGAGTTCCTATGAGTTCAAATGCTACTTTATTTGCAGCGCAACTCATTCAAATGTTTACCACACACATGGGTCCATGGGCATATTACTTTATTGCAATGGCGGCCTTTGTAACTATGTTTAGTACTTGTTTGACCGCTCATGACGCCTTAGCAAGAGTATGTGTAGAAAGTTTCCAACTACTTAAAAAGAAAAAAACATCCTCAAAGAATTGGTATTTCAACCTACTTGTTGTCTTGTTGGCTTTCATTAACTTTAATGTAATTAGCTGGGCAGGCGGAAATATGGGGAATTTAGTAGCCATTGCCACTTTTGTGTCTTTTGTATTTGCACCAGCAGTTGGGCTCTTAAACCATAGAATGGTTACCCAAAAAAAAATGCCTCCAGAGGCTAAACCTCCCAGGGGATTAATTGTATTAAGTTATCTAGGAATGATTTTCTTAAGCCTATTTGCGATTTATTATTGCTACATTATTTTGCGCTAAAATCTGGCGCGCTACACAGTGCCTCTGGGGCAATCTTCTTCACCAAACCTTGAAGTACTTTTCCAGGACCTAATTCTATAAAATGAGTAGCACCGTCTGCCACCATAGACTCAATAGATTGTGTCCATTTCACAGGAGCGGTTAGCTGATCTATGAGATTAGATTTAATTGAATCTGCGTCTAAAACTGCGGAGGCGCTTACGTTTTGATATATCGGGCAATTTGGAGTAGAAAAATGGGTCTCTTTAATAGCAGCTTCCAAAGCAGCTCTGGCTGGCTCCATAAGAGGAGAATGAAAAGCACCGCCTACTGGCAACAATAAAGCCCGTTTAGCACCCGCTACTTTTAAAGCCTCACAAGCTGTTTCTACGGCTATTATAGATCCCGAAATCACTAACTGCCCAGGGCAATTGTAATTAGCCGCTACTACCACTCCGGGGGTTTCTTCACAGATACGGGCTACTACTGCGTCATCTAAACCTAGTACTGCCGCCATGGTTCCTGCTGTTTTATCACAGGCCTCCTGCATAGCTACTGCCCTTTGGTAAACTAATTTTAAAGCGTCTTGGAAAGCTAGTGCTCCATTGGCTACCAAAGCAGAAAACTCACCCAAAGAATGTCCTGCTACCATTTGTGGTTTAAATTGACCTCCCAAAGCTTTTACCATGGCTACAGAATGTAAAAATATAGCTGGCTGTGTAATTTGGGTTTGTTTTAAGTCTTCTGCAGTTCCTTCAAACATAACCTTACTGAGATCAAAATCTAATATCACATTGGCTGCGTCCATCATTTTTTTTACAGCAGAAAACTGCTGGTATAAATCTTTACCCATGCCAGAAAATTGAGCCCCTTGGCCCGGAAAAATATATGCTTTCATATTTTTTAATATTGATCCCATGGCTTGTACCACTGGGCGTATGTAATATAATTGTTAGCGATCCTTTGCACTTCTCCTTGTGAGAGTTTCTGATCTACCTTTTTTATAAATTTAGCAGGCACTCCAGCATATACACTTCCTGGTGGCACAATGGTCCCTTTAGTCACTACAGCTCCTGCGGCAATAATACTTCCAGTACCAATAACACAGTCATCCATAATAATACTTCCCATTCCCACCAATACTTGATCCTCAATCGTACAGCCGTGCACAATGGCCTTATGCCCAATTGACACTTCATTACCTATAATGGTAGGACTTTTTAAGTAGGTACAGTGAATGACTGCACCATCTTGAATATTTACCTTATTCCCTATAATAATATCATGTACGTCTCCTCGAATGACCGCCTGGTACCAGACGCTGCATTGATGACCCATTACTACAGAACCTATTACAGTTGCATTTTCTGCCAAAAAACAATTTGTGCCAAAAATGGGTTTTTTCCCGTTAAGGGGTTTAATGAGCGCCATAAATAAATCAATTAAGCATCAAATATAATAGGTTCCCATTTAAATGAGGTCATTTTTTTAGAACTATTCCTAGAATTCCTTTGTACTTTTGTTATAAATTTTTTGTTATGGAAAAAGAGTATACCATCACCATTATTCCCACGAACAACCCAAATATAATGAAGTTTGAGACCAACCATTTTGTGTCTCCAAATAAAAATTACGAATTTCAAAATATTGACCAAGCCAAAGACTCCCCTTTAGCTCAGCAACTATTTCACCTTCCCTTCATAAAGACCGTGTATATAGCTAGTAATTTTATAGGGATTGAAAAATATGACATAGTTGGCTGGGAAGATATTAAAGAGAGTCTGGCGCAGCAATTAGTAGAGTACTTAAATGCCGGACAGGCTGCAGTGGCTTTAGACCCAAATAAGGTCCCACAAGCCATTACCGTATATGCAGAAAACACGCCCAATCCCTCTGTAATGAAGTATGTGGCTAATAAATTAATTGTCCCAGCACTTTTTGAATTTAAAAATATAGATGAAGCTAAAGATGCTCCTCTTGCTAAGAAACTCTTCTTGCTCCCCTTTGTGAAGGAAGTATTTATGGATCAGAATTATATATCTATCACTAAGTATGAAGTGGCAGAATGGGAAGTACTCACTGTAGAACTCAGAGAACTCATAAGAGATTTCCTAATGACTGGCGCAGTGGCAGTAGGTGCTGCTACCATTCAAAAAGAAAAGGCAAAAGCACCCACAACCCTATTGCATTCTGAAAATTTAGATGATACCAGCAAGCAAATAATAGACATACTAGAAGAGCATATTAAACCAGCAGTAGCCAGTGACGGAGGTAATATTATGTTTGACTCTTATGACGCTGATTCTAAGACGGTAAATGTAATTTTACAAGGAGCTTGTTCTGGTTGTCCATCTAGCACTTTCACTCTTAAAAATGGAATTGAGAATATGCTTAAAAATATGATGGGTGAAAAAGTGAGCCATGTAGTAGCTGTTAATGGATAAAATATATTTGCAAAAATTATATAATTACAAATTAAAAAACCTTACGGAAGTTTCTTTAGATATACCCCATCTTGGGATAATTTAATTTAAAAGAGCTTAAATTAAAAGTGAAATAACATGAATCAGTTAAAGGAATACGCAAATGTTAAAAACTATGTTAGTTTATTAGAGGACGCCTATACTGTAGGTCTAAGTATGCTTCCAAGCCTTTTCACTGCAGCTTTAATCTTTTTTATTGGGTTGTGGGTGGTTCGTTTTATCAATAGATTGGTACATCGTTTTTTTGAAAAAAAAGACTACGATCTTACCTTGGAGAGTTTTCTGGCTAGCTTTATTAATATTTCTCTAAAAGGAATACTATTTGTATTAGTCATTACCCAATTGGGCGTAAAATCTTCCTCATTGGTCGCTATAGTAGGAGCAGCAGGACTTGCCGTGGGATTGGCTTTACAAGGATCTCTTGCTAACTTTGCAGGTGGAGTTTTAATTCTCATTTTCAAACCATTTAAAGTGGGTGATTTTATAGAGGCACAAGGTGTTTCTGGAACTGTAAATGATATATCTATTTTTACTACCAAAATAAACACCTTTGGAAACCAAGCCGCCATTATACCGAATGGACATCTTTCCAATCACACCATTGTAAACTACAATACCGAAGAGACCAGAAGGGACAATATAACGGTGGGTATTTCATACAATGCAAATATTAAAACTGCCAAAGACATATTGCTGCACATTTGTGAAGACCATCCTGGAATTTTAAAGGAACCAGCTCCATCTGTATTTGTGGCAAATTTAGCAGATAGTGCAGTAGAATTAAGCTTTAGGTTTTGGACTAAAAATGAAGATTTTTGGGAGGCACACTTTTATGTCATAGAAACTCTAAAACTAGAGTACGACAAAGCTGGAATTGAAATTCCATTCCCACAAAGAGTTATACACACGCTAGGAAACAAAGATTTAAAGTAAAGAATATTATATAAATTCAAAAAGGAACCTAAATGAACGTATGTATTTTTAATTATACCATTAAAACTGTCTAATATTTAAGCTTTCTTAGCAGCTAATAAAGACATAAAATCTTTTAGGTAATAAGGTTCAAAATAAGCTACGTCTTCAAAATCACCAAGCTTAAAGGCGGTATATGAAAGGGGCCCCATTTCTTTAGCAGAAGGTAAAGCATTTAAGACTCCAACAATATTTTCATTAGATATAATGGCCAACACTTTTTCTACACCACTCCCTATCAAGTGCACTTTTTTGAAAGAGGCCGCTAAAGCATCTAAACTATTTAAAGTGATAATAGCAGCTTTTGTAGCAACTACCTCTTGCATGTTATAATTGAAGGCGGCCATATAAACTTCCATGCGTCTGGCATCTAGCATAGGCACAATCACTTCTCCCTCTAAAATGGACTGCTTGGTAGCCAAGCTCTGAAGCGTTGGCACTGATATTAGTGGAATACCTAAGGCGTAACATAAACCCTTAGCCGCAGAAACGCCAATTCTTAGCCCTGTATAAGATCCAGGACCCTTACTTACCGCAATAGCTGTTAGATCTGAAAGCTTTAGGGCTGCTGCCTCCAGAGCTTCAGAAATAAATGAATGTAGCTGCTCTGCATGCGAGTAATTTACATCTGCATATTCCCTAAAAGAAACCACCAACCCTTCATGTGCTATAGACACAGAACAGTTGGTGGTAGCTGTTTCAATATTGAGAATCATTCCCTAGCGTTTTAGTTTACCGCCAAAGGTATTCCAAAATAAAATTCTAAGACCTTTAGTCTAAAAATATAATTGTATTTAGCAGAAATTAGATTGGCTTGAGCATTGTCTACTCTAAGCTGAGCCTGACTAAAATTAAAGGCATCTAACAATCCTACCTCAAATCTTTCCTTGGTATACTGAAAAGCTAAAGACCTTGCCTCTAATGTTTTTTGAGCTGCCTCAAAAGACTTCACACTTCCATTTACATCTGCATAGGCCTGGTTAATATTTGTCTCAAGTGTAAGTTTGTCTTGTATAAACTGTAACTCTGTTCTTTTTAAGCTGATTTTTGAGCGTTTTATATTATTCTTAACTGTAAAGCCGTTAAAAACTGGCACACTTAATTGAGCTCCAAATGAAACTCCGTCATTAATCCACAACTGATCTTTAAAAGCCACTAATTCTCCTGTATTTCTATTAAAGTTTTGGTCTGAATACCTAGTGTTATAGTTAAAAAATGCTCCAATAGTAGGGTACAAGCCTCCTTTTGCTATTTGTAAGTCCTTATTGGCTATTGCTACATTGGTCATAGACAGTTTAATATCACTTCTAAAGGTCAAAGCCTTTTCAAAAATCTCCTTGGGCGTATTGTCTAAAACACTGCTATTAGGCAGCATAAAAATTTCTTCTGAAATATCAAAGTTTTCATAATCCGTGATTTGCAATAACTGAGCTAAGGCAATTCTAGAAATTATAATACTGTTCTGAGCAGCCACTAATTGCTGCTCTTGCCCAGCTACTGTTGCTTCAATTTCCAATACATCTCCTTTAGGCACTACACCTGAGACACTTAAAGCTCTAGTGCGCTCTAAATCCTTCATAGAAACCGCTAATTGGGCTTGGGCCACTTTGGCTGATTCTTTCCCAGATAATACCTGTAAATAAGAATTAGCAACCGCAAGGCGAATGTCATCTTTAAGGTTGTTTAAACGATACTCACTGGCTAAGCTAGAAAGCTTAGCTCTATTGAGCCTGTGAACGTTTCTAAGACCGTCAAAAAGCGTTAAACCAGATCCTACATTACCAGATGCGGAAAAAATAGTGCTAGTTATAAGAGAGTTAGTAGTGGGATCTAAGGCCAAACCTGTATTCCCTGAACTACTCATAGAGGTGTTAAAACTAGGCAACATAGCGCCCAATGCATCTGAATTGTCAATGAGAGCGTTTTCGTAATCTAATTCAAATTGAGCTATGCTTAAATTGTTGTCTTCTGCGTATGCTACACAGGCTTCTAGGGTCCAAGCTTTTTGCTGAGCCATACTAAGACTTGAAAAAAGACCGAAGGCTACTATTGCTATTTTAAATTTCATGGAAAATGTTTTAAAAAGTATTCAATAGAATACTCTATTCATATTTATGCTTTGTCCGTCTCTTCGTCAGTCCCTTTTTTAATAGGTTCTGTTTTGTTCCATATTTTAATTTTATCTGCTTCAGTAACTCCAGAAAGCACTTCTACATTAATTCCGTCAGAAATTCCTATTTCTACATCTCTACGCTCAAACTCTTGATCACCAACAGACACTTCAACGTATGGCTTATCTGTGTCTCTGTCAAACTGAAGTAAGGCTTCTAACATCACTAGAATATCTGTTTTTTTCTCCAAGATTAAGGAAGCATTTGCGCTGTAACCAGCTCTAATTAAAAAGTCATCTTCAACTTTTACATCTCCCTCAATTTTAAATTGAACGGTTCCTGCCTCTTCCACTCCTTTAGGAGCTATAAACTTTAATCTGGCTTCAAATTTTTTATCTTCTATGGCTCCCAAACTAATTTGTAGGGGCATACCTACTACAAGTTTTCCAACCTCACCTTCATCTACTTTTCCTTCAAAAATCATAATACTTAGGTCTGCAATAGTAGCTATAGTAGTTCCATCATTAAAATTATTGGATTGGATTACTTGATCTCCTTCTTTTACAGGAATTTCAAGAACGGTTCCAGATACAGTGGCTCTAATATTAGTATTTGCAGTTGCAGAACCACCCGCAGATCCTAATTTTATAATTTCATAATCTGACTTAGAGTTCTCTAACTCAACTCTTGCTTGATCTAAACGCAGCTGTTGTGTGTTAAAATCTTGTGAAGAAATAACTCCATTTTTAAATAAGGTTTTATTCCTGTTGTACTCTATAGTGATATTAGCCAAAGAAATATTAGCATTCTTAACACGGCCCTGAGCAGAATTTAGCGCTTGCTCATTAGGTACTACTTTCACTTTAGCTATTAAATCTCCAGCTTTAACCTGAGCCCCTTCTTCTAAGTAAATTTTATCTATAATTCCAGAAATCTGAGGCTTAATTTCTACTTCATCTTCAGGCACCACTTTACCTGTAGCTACTGTTTTCTTTTCAATATTAGAGATAAAAGCATTGGTAGTGTCATAATTAATTGAGGACTTGCTGTTAGACTTTACAAAAAAAGCTGCTGCCCATAATGCGCCAAGAACTAGGGCTCCTATTAGACCGTATTTTAAAAATTTATTCATCTTGTTGTATTTAGTATTAATGTTATTTAAATTTGGCTTATTCCTCTCTTAGTGCGTCAATAGGCTTAATACTCACTGCTCTTTGAGCAGGAATGAGGCCTATTAAAGTTCCCAGTACTATCATGAGTAACATGGCCCCAAGCACATATGGAATAGGGACTGTAGGGTTTGCATAGGGGAAATCAGTGTCTTTAGTAAGTATATTGACAATGTACAGTACAAAGGCCCCTAAAATAATTCCTAAAATACCAGCTATAGTGGTCAAAAAAACTGACTCCAAAATAATTTGTGCTTTCACTTCTCTTGGAGTGGCGCCTAAAGCCCTTCTCACTCCTAATTCCTTAGTGCGTTCTTTTACTGCAATAAGTAAAATATTTCCAATTCCAATCACACCAGCAAGAATGGTAGCAATACCTACTACCAAAGATAAAAAGGTCATGCCCGTGGCAAACCCCTTTATTTTATTAAACACCTCTCCCAAGTTAAAGGCACCAAAAGCACGCTGGTCATTTGGATCTACGTTGTGAATACTTTTTAGAGTACTTTTTACATCTTTCTCTACCTGAACTACATCTGCGTCATCATAGGCTGCTATGGTTAACCAATCCACATTATCTGCTGTATTATAAAGTTTTTTAAAAGTAGAAAAGGGAATGTAAATATCACTATCACTTTCAAAGCCACCTCCAGGAGTGTACTTGTGAACCCCTACTACTTGAAAATAAATATTATCTAATCTAATGTAGGCACCAATTGGGTCCTCGTCTTTTTCAAACAACTCTTTTTGGGTGCGCTCTCCAATCACGCAAACTTTTCTATTCTGATCTATGTCTTCATCATTAATAAAACGCCCGCCATCGTAAATTTTCTTTGTAGCTATCTTGGTGTAAATAGGGAAGTCTCCATATATGGCATAATCCCCAGATTTAAGGGACCTGACAACCTTTGCAGGCGTGTCTCCAAAAACACCTTTGGCATTTCTAGGGGCAATAAACTCTATTTCTGGAATTCTATTTTCAAGTACTGTAACGTCTTGAATTTTTAACTGTAACCGCCTGCCTGTCTTGAAGCCTGCATAAGGCATTGAGGTGCTCTGTGCCCAAGTAAACATAGAATTCATGGCTACCGTTTCAAAGGCGCGTTCAAAGCCATTATCTAAGCCTTTTGCAGCTCCAGCCATGGCAATATATACGAAGATTCCCCAGAGTACTCCAATTACTGTAATAACAGTTCTGGTCTTATTCTTTTGAATAGAACCAAAGATTTCCTGCCAGGTATTTGAATCAAATAAAAATTTCATAATTACTCGTCTCTTAAAGCTACAATTGGTTTAATCTCTGCAGCGCGTTTGGCAGGTATATAACCTGCAATACCTCCAAAAATAATAAGCATAATAGTAGAGGCAATAGCTATACCCATATCTATATAAGGATCAGTAATAAAGTAATCCTTAAGCGTGTCTCCCAATCCTGTTAGAATTCCCACTCCTATCATCATTCCTATAAATCCAGAAATAGTAGTGATAAAAATAGACTCTAACAAAATGGTGCCAATAACTGATCTTGGGGTAGCTCCCAAAGCTTTTCTAATGCCAATTTCTTTGGTGCGCTCTTTCACTACAAATACCATAATATTACTAATACCTATAATACCTGCAATGAGGGTTCCAATACAAAAAAATGAAATAATAATCTGAAGTACTCCTGCAAATTGTTGATTCTGCTTAAGCTGGTCCGTCACATTCCTAATAAAAATTCCGTTGGGATCCTTAGGGCTTATATATTTTTTATCTCTTAGGTAGGAATTTAAACTCTTCTCAAAAGCCATGGCACCCACGTATCCAATTTCTGGCTTAAACCCAACAATAATCTGATCTACTTTATCTGTGGCTTTTTCTATAAGCTGCCTTGTGGTATAAGACATATAAATAACACGCTCTTCTCTATCTCCTCCATCGTCTTGGAAAACACCAACTACTTTAAAAGAACTACCTCCTAAGTCTATAAATTCACCTATTGCCTCTTTTCCTTTAAAAAGATCTTTTTTTACCAACCTGCCAATCACTACATTTTTAGTCCTGTTGTCAATATCTAACTGGTTAATAAAACGGCCTCCCATAAGAATCAGTTGTTCAGCTTCTTTAATTGAGGGTGCAGCAGCTCTAATAGAATAATTGTCAGATTCTTCTCCGTATTTAACTAAAACACCTCTACTTAATTGAGGCGTCACATAATCTAAAAACAAGGCAAAATTCTCTTTAATATCTTTGAGATCTGAATTGTCAAATTCAATTCGTCTGTTGGCTTTGTAACCCATATAAGGCTCAGATGTTTTTCCGGGAAATAAATAAAATACATTGGTAGCATCATTGCCAAAAAACTCATTAAAAGTATTTTTTAGCCCATTCCCAAAGCCGTATAAAACCACGAAAATTAAAATACCTAAAGCCACAGTAAAACCAGATAAGAACGTTCTTAACTTATTCTTTTTAATGGTATCAAATATTTCTTTCCAATTGTCTCTATTAAACATAATCAGCGGCTCTTACTTGCTTCACTTTTTTGTCTTCTACAATCACGCCATCTTTTAAATGCACTATGCGCTTACACATATTAGCAATGTCTGGCTCATGGGTCACCACCAAAATAGTATTGCCCGCGTCATTAATTTTTTGAATAAGGTCCATGACCTCATAAGAAGTTTTGGAATCTAAAGCTCCCGTAGGCTCGTCTGCCAATAATACTTTGGGTTCTGCTGCCATTGCCCTTGCAATGGCTACACGCTGCTTTTGACCTCCAGAAAGTTCACTTGGTAAGTGCGTAGCCCAATCTCTTAAACCTACTTGCTCTAGATACTTAAGTGCTTTTTCCTGGCGTTCTTTCCTTGGCATTCTCTGATAATACAAGGGTAAGGCTACATTTTCTAGAGCTGTCTTGTAATTAATAAGATTAAAAGATTGAAAAACAAATCCTAAAAATTTATTTCTGTACTGGGCAGCTTTGGTTTCATTTAGATTTTTAATAGGCACTCCATCCAGGACGTAAGATCCTTCATTGGCCTCATCTAACATACCTAAAATATTTAAGAGCGTAGACTTACCAGAACCAGAAGATCCCATAATAGCTACTAGTTCTCCGGCCTCTACTGAAAAGTTAATTCCCTTTAAAACGTGTAGGTTATTGCTACCCATTTGGTAAGACTTGTGTAGGTCTTTTATCTCTATCATTCTCATGCTAATAAATCCTTTTTATCCTTTTAATAATTTGCTACACTAGGAGCACATAATCCTTAGACCTAAAAGTTTCAGATATGTTACAAATTTATATCTAAAAAAAATGTTAAAAATCAACACCCCCTTGGTTACAAGAAACTAAGCTTTTTTTTAAAAGTTAAAGCATCAATATTATGCCTCTTTTCTCATTTTTCTATATATAGCAATTCCAATAGCTGCAATAAGCACATATGGAATGGCCATTAAATAAACAATACCATTATTTATTCCCTTAGCGACAGACTGATTTCCCTCACTCTCAAGAACTGCCCTACACATGGCACATTGAGCAACAACATCCTGTGTAGCGAAGAAGCTCATTAGCACAATGAAAATGATTGAATATTTCTTTAAGCTAACGGTAGAGAAGAAATTCATAATTTATATTTAATAAGTGTAATAAGGAGCTATCATGAGGTAAACTACCACGCCAGTAATAGCTACATACAACCAAATAGGAAAGGTTATTTTAGCTAATTTTTTATGTGCCTCAAACTGTTTTAAATATGCTTTTGCATAGGTTTTTAACACCAGAGGAATAATAGCAATAGAGAGTATAATGTGACTAATAAGTATAAAATAATACACATATACTACCACACCTACTCCGCCAAATGGAGTAGACTCAGAGGTCATATGGTAAGCTACATACATAACCAAAAAAATCAATGAAAACACAATAGCAGTAGTCATTAGAGTTTCATGTCTTTTACGCTGCCCATTTTTAATAGCAAAAACAGCCATGATTAAAACCAGTGCCGTAAGTCCATTAATAGTAGCGTATATGGGTGGTAATATAGAAAGCGGTGCTACACCTGGAATTTTTACTCCAAACAAAACAGCTACTACCACAGGTATTAAAATAGATACTATTGTGATACCCGTATTAAATTTCTTTTCCCTCTGAATTTGATTTTCCATTTTACTCCTCCAATAATTTTTTAATATCCACAATAAGTGCTTCAATCTGGTCTGTTTCTCCGTGGTCATTGACACCTATCTCGTGGTCTATAGCACCTCTGTAATATATAATAGGATTACCAAAAGGGTCTACCCTAGATCTCAAATAGCCCTGTTTGTCTACAAGAGCAAACATGCCTGCGTGCTCAAAGCCACCAGGAGCATTAGGAACTTGTTGAGCAAATATATTAAAGCCCTCATTAGCAAGGGTAAACACTTCTTCTAAAGGCCCAGAGAGCAAGTGCCAATCCAAAGATTCAATTCCATACTGCTGCGCGTATTCCTTTAGTACTTTTGGAGTATCATTTACTGGATTTATGCTAAAAGAAGCTATTCCAAAATTCTCAACATCCTTTAAGGTGTTTTGAACATATACTAAATTTTTACTCATGACTGGGCAAATGGTAGGACATGTAGTAAAAAAGAACTCCACTACGTACACCTTGTTTTTATAATCCTTCTCAGAGATCATGAGACTGTCTTGATTGTAGAAACTAAATGAGGGGACTTTTCGCTTTTCACCATTAAGAGTTAAAAAAGATAAGGCTCCACTGTTATTGGGAATACTTAGCCGGTCAGAAGTAACAACTGCTCCTGATTTAAGACGTGCTATAATTGAAGGAATTACTAAAATACCAAAAATAAGAACAATAAAGGAAATCCAAACATAGGTGTATTTTTTAGCTGCCATAATTTCTATTCGTTATTATTATAGACATTATTCTTTTTTAAGGCCATCCTGTATTCTGCTAGAATAATCTTTACATCATCTATCATGGTGTTAGTTAATTCAGAGACTGAAGTAGCATTGTAACCATAAATGACCTCTGCTCCATTTTTACCATCTCTACCCCTTAGGTTTAAATCTTTGTCTATAATAAAAACGGCATCTAAACCATTGTCTGAGTCTAATACAAGAGGTGTTTTTAGACTTGAAAAATACGTGGCTATCTCCTTGGGATCACTATAAATAAAACGCCAACCACCTACTTCTCCAATAGTCTGTAGTTCTTTCATCACATCATTCACTTGATCTTCTGTGCCAAGAGGCACCATCATCACAAATTGAAAGTCATTGAAATCTGAAAAACGTTTGTATATTTTCTGGTTAAGGTTAAACATATTCACCTGACGGTTTTCTAAATTGCCTCCCAAAAAACCCATCACCGTAATGTGGTTTTTTAAAACCAGCTGGTCTTTGTTCTCTGGCAACTCTAATACCGCACTAGTGAGGGTGGGCAATATTCCAAAACGATTCACTCCAGAGGCAAAAAATATATAAGCCACTAAGGGGAAAAAGAATAAAACACCTAAGACAAAAGATTTTTTAATTTGTTGTTTTTTCATAGCCACTCATCTTCTAAATTAGAATCTATGTAAAAATAAAAAAAGGCGGTTTAATAACCGCCTTTTGTATATACTAATTAGAAATTAAAATTCCCATTTAATAAATCCTTCTTTATAAATATCATGTATATAATTCCCCTCTACTAACAAGATAAAAGACAAGTAAGCAATTAAGAAAAGTCCAGTCCAAACCACAGACCTTCTAAGACCTGACTTCTCATCTCTTAGGTGCATAAAATCCCATGCTATATAATAAGCTTTAACTAGCGTTAGAATAATAAAGATCCAATTTAAAATCTTCATGTATAAAAAACTATTAGAAGTCAAAACCTCGGGTTTAATAATACCTAAAGCAACCTCTACACCAGTAATGATGGATAAAAATATTAAAACACCCCAAATTTTTTGGGTATTAGATTTAAAAGTAACAAAGCCTCTGAAAATTGATAATTTGTGTTCGTGTCCCATGATAATAAATAATGCTTAAATTAAACCAGGTAAAAGAAAGTAAATACAAATACCCAAACTAAATCTACAAAGTGCCAGTATAGTCCTACCTTTTCAACCATTTCATAGTGACCCCGTTTTTCATATGTGCCCAATGCGATATTAAGGAAAATAATAATATTAATAAGAACTCCAGTGAATACGTGAAACCCGTGAAATCCAGTAATAAAGAAAAAGAAATTTGCAAATAACCTATTGCCGTATTCATTGTGAATAAGGTTAGCACCCTCAACCACTTGAGTGGCACTAGATAGTTTAGCAAGTGTTTCGTCTCTTGATAAAAGTGTTTTTTCTCCCCCTTCCGAAAGTCTTTCAGTTCTAATGAGAACACGGTCGTTTCCTTTAACTCCTGCTACCACTTCTTCTAAACTAAAAGTAGGCAAAGCTTTTTCTGAGCTAAACCAAATGCCATTATTATTTTTATGCTGCACTCTATGAGAATCTAAGTGTACAGAAAAATCTTTAAGAGCTAGGCGTTCTCCTGTTTTAGCATCTACAAACTGCAATATTCTACCTCCTGTAGTTTCTAGCGCTCCAAAATCTCCTTTAATAAAAGTAGCCCATTCCCAAGCCTGTGATCCCACAAAAATACCACCTCCAATAACAGTTAAAAACATATACCAAGTCACAGCACTTTGCTTCATTTTATGCCCAGCATCTACTGCTAACACCATGGTGACAGATGACATTATAAGAACAAAGGTCATGAAAGCTACATAGTACATGGGGTAATTACCATGAAAAAAAGGAACGTGAGTAAAAACCTCGTCGGCTATAGGCCACGATTCTAAAAACTTAAATCTAGAAAAACCATAAGACACTAAAAATGCAGAAAAAGTCAGTGCATCTGAAAGTATAAAAAACCACATCATCATTTTGCCGTAGCTAGCTTGTAATGGGTCATTTCCACCTCCCCATACTTTAGTGGTTGGAGTGTTTGTTACCTTAGTATCCATATAAAAGTATTCGTATTAAATAAATTTTCGTCAAATTTACGTCTTTTTTGACCGAAAGAAAATTATTTAGTTTTAAAAAGAACAGTTTTTTTTAAAACCAAATGCCACTCTTTTAGAGCTTTTTTCAAAGCTTGTGTATAAATTTTTTAAGCAAAAAAATAGAAGAAGAACACTAAATAAACCCACAATAGGTCTAAGAAGTGCCAGAATGTTTCTCCTAAACTCAATCCCAAATAATCATCTGGACTATACTTTCCTCTCATCTGGTTCACAATCACCACTAACAGACTAATCATTCCAACCACTAGGTGTATAATGTGAACAAAAGCAATTAGAAAAATATAAGACAGGGTTACGTTGCTAGTAGGACCTGTAAAATAATACCCCATGGCTATCATGTCTGAAAATCCTGAGAACTGGAACCCTATAAACACAAATCCCAATAAAAGTGTTAAAAATAGGAGTAGTGTAGCCTGCTTGGCATCTCCTTTTTTAACAGATATTTTTGCCCACAAATAGGTAAAACTACTCAAAATAATAACTGTAGTACTATACCAAAATGGCGAAGGCAATACAAAATTATCAAACCAGTCTTCTCTAGAACTACTCACTATAAAAGCAGAAGTCCAACCTGCAAAACCCATTATCAAGCTAATAATTCCAAACCAAAGCATCATTTTTTTTGCCCGGCCTTGTTTAAATTTTAATGTCCCATTTGTTAGATCCATAGCAGTTTTTTTTAATATAAAAATTTATCAATCACATAAATAATTTGTAACACGCTAATGTATACAACACTAGCCAGCATGAGTTGTTTGGCCTGTTTTTGCTCTCCTTTTTCGTATAATTTAAAGGCGTAATACAACATCAGTAAACCCATAAGACCTACCAAAATAGCTGCAGGCACCGAGAGCACCAAGCGCCCTGTAATGCCTAAAACTGGAACTACAGAAATAAGTAGCATCCAGAAAGTATACATAATAATTTGTAGCGCGGTCCTCTTATCCTTCTTTCCTGTAGGCAGCATTTTAAAACCCCCTCTTTGGTAATCTTCGTCTAGCAACCATGCCAAAGCCCAAAAGTGTGGAAATTGCCAAAAAAACTGAATCATAAATAAGGTGCCAGGCTCAATACCAAAGCTATTGGTGACAGATACCCAACCCAACATAAAGGGAATGGCTCCTGGAATAGCCCCTACAAATACAGATAAAGGCGTTATGGTCTTTAATGGAGTATACACACTGGTGTATAGAAAAATTGAAATGGCTCCAAACATGGCTGTCTTTGGACTCAATATATAAAGCGAAACCAATCCTAGTACCATTAAAATAAGGGCAAATAGCAAGGCCGCTTTTACACTTACTTGGCCTGTTGGAAGGGGTCTGTTTTGGGTCCGCTTCATAAGCGCATCTAAATCTTTTTCTATCACCTGATTAAATGCATTAGAGGCACCAACCATACAGTAACCTCCAAAAGACAATAAAATAATGTGAAAAAAAGAGACCTCAGAAGTGGCTAGTAGATATCCTGCAATGGCAGAAAAAACTACACTGATAGCCAGTCTCATTTTAGTGAGCTCCTTAAAGTTACGCAAAGCGCTTGGCTTTTGTAAAGTGACGGAGGTGGCATTCAAAACTTCTGATTGGAGCTGCATATTTACATATCTCTGAGCGTGCAAAGATAGCCCCCATCAAAAGCATTTGCAATTATTATTGAGGTTTTATCTGATTAAAAATAATGATAAAAAAATTAGAAAATTAGGCAAAAAAAAACCAAGCCAAATGGCTCGGTTTTAGATATGTGTAACAAAATGCTATTGTAATTTAAAAGTGATTGGAATACTAAAAGGAACTCTTACGGGTCTGCCGCGTTGTTTTCCTGGAGTCATTTTAGGTAATTTCTCTATAATTCTAAGTGCTTCTGCTTCTAAGTTTTTATCTGGACCACGATATTTGATGTTACCAATGCTTCCATCTTTTTGAATAGTAAACATCACATTCACCCTTCCTTGAACTCCCATTTCTTGTGCAATTTCTGGATAGCGAAAGTTTCTTTTAATGTGCTTTTGCATCATTTCATTAAAGCAGGCTCTTAATGCTTCTGCACCTTTACTCTTTTCAGACTCACATCCTGGAAAAATAGGCACATCTTCAATCACAGCAAAAGGAATAGAAAGATCGTCATCAAAGTCTTCTTCAACTACATCATTTATCTCAATCACTTTGTCTTGTGAGGTTTCAGTAGACTCAATTACAGTTTCTTCAATTTCTTGCTCATCCTCTACCACTTCAATGATTTCTGGTGCGGCTGGTGGTGGTGGTGGTGGTGGTGTCTTTAACTGTTCAGTCATAGGAACCTCTTCATCTAACTGATCTTCTACGTTTAGAGTAAAGTCAAAATTATTCTCCTCGTCATAGGTCTTCCATTCTAAAGCTCGCCATGTAATAAATAAGGTGAGACATAAACCAATCACAAAATACAATCCAATGTTTTTGGTTAAATCTGATTTAGGGCTCTTTTTTGGTTCCATAATAATTAATTTAGTGATCGCTAATTTAAAACTTTATTTATAAAGTAAACAACTAATTTCTTCAATTTAATCTCTGTTTTTTATAAAAATATAAAAAAAACAAAAAAGCAGCTACTAAAACTCCTATTGTATTTGCCAAAGCATCTTCCCATTCTCCAAACCTTCCAAAGATTAGATATGCTTGCATTATTTCAATAATTATGCCATAAAAAACATGAAATAAAATCCCTCCAATTAAAACGCGCTTAGTTCCAGAAAAGAAAAAAGAAAAACGAGACCAAGACAAAAAAAACAAAAAAGTCACCAGAAAATAAAAACCCAAATGAGCTATTTTGTCAAAAAAAGGAATTTGAGGCAATCTTTCTGCAGAGATAGGGGTCAAACTCAAGTAGGTTAAAACGCTCATAAAAAAAGCGTACAACCAACAAAAGAGTTTCTTTCTAAGCACCAATAAGGGCCTTGTAATCTATATCTGACATTAAACTGTCAATCTCAGATAAATCTGAAATTTTTAACTTAATCATCCAGCCGGCCTCATATGGATCTGTATTTACATCTTCAGGAGAGTCTTCTAAAGAACCATTAAATTCAATCACCTCTCCACTCAGTGGCAAAAATAAATCTGAAACTGTTTTAACTGCTTCTACTGTTCCAAAGACAGCATCTTTATCTAAAGTCTCATCTAGGGTGTCTACTTCCACATATACAATATCTCCCAATTCAGATTGAGCAAAATCTGTAATTCCAACAGTAGCTATATCACCTTCTATTTTAACCCATTCATGGTCTTTTGTATACTTTAAATTTGTTGGTATATTCATCTTAAAAATGATTAGTCAATAAGCAAATGTAACCCAATTTACCCCCCTATACAAGACCTAAAAAAAAGTTTTTATGTTAATTTCCAAAATTATACCTCAAGCTTATACCCGTATTTATAAGGCTTTGAGGGAAGGCTGTAGAGACCGCATATTTAGAAAAGGTGTAGTCGTAAAAGAATAAAGCATTTAAGTTCTGGCTTAAAGCGTACTCTGCTCTAATTTTAGCAGAAATAAAATATTGTCCTGCACTTATTTGAGTATTGTCTAAATCTAGATTTCTAATTAAAGTAAAATGATCTCTCAAACTCAGATCTGCCTTGATGTTTAAATCACTTTTAAGTCTTTTTTTAGATCCACCAATTCGGGTCACAAAGGTCACATCTTTAATTCTATAACCCACTCCCATGGTATATTCTTTTCCCTGTATTTCCGTGAGTAAATTATTGTCAAAACTTAAGGACAGGGCCCTGTCCATTTTCATTTCAAAAAGTACACTAAGGGAATTTTTAGTTTCAAAGTCTACCCGTATTAAAGGATTAAAGGCGTCATTAAGAACCAAGTTATTAAAAATATAATCTGGTCGCTCATCAAAGGTTAGCGGGTTTAACTGGCTATTCTCCTTTTCTAAATTGGTGCCAAAAGAATTCACACTATATGCTGCTTTATAACCATGACTCAAAGAGAATCTTGTGAATTTCTCTTTAAACCAATCCACACGCATAAGCCCTGTGTACTTCATATTCCAATTGGGAATAGGAATTTTATCAAAGGCACTTAAACCTACTTTGCTGGCAGATTTACCTGTATAAGCTGCTATAAAAGCAGGGAGTAATACCTGCTGGCTAGTTTTTCCAAAAGCCTCAGGAAAGCCAATATTATCTAGGGTGTTATTAGCCAGAGGGTTTAAAGAAGCCAACCGCGACGCAATCACTCCTCTATTTTCTTTAAAACGTTCGAAATTTGGAGACTGGTCTTTATTTCCAGAAGAAAAGAAAGTGCCAATCATCATAGAAGACATACTAAAATTACCCTGAGTATTGCCTAGTAAATTCAAGTACTCAAAAGTGAAATCGTCTTGCTGGTTAACCTTAAAGGTCTCTCTGTAGTTATTAGTATATTGTTTATCCGCAAAAATATCAATAGTTAGATCTTTTAATGGCTGGGCAGTAGCATTAAACTTTAACTGGTTGTTATGAATAGTAACAAAAGGTTCATTAAAATCTTCAAAAGTAGTGAGCCAACCCCTTCTAGCCGCATTAAACCGCACATCAGACTGGCTTCCAAAAACAAATCCCATACTAGGCCTATTGGTTCCTAAAAAACCAATTCTCTGCGTAAAACCTGGTAGGTAACGCCCGTTATTTTCAGAGTAATTAAAAGTCATACGCTTGACCATAGTAACCAGATCTAATAAAAAACTTCCAGGTTCTGAAACCACCGCTTTATTGGCAAGTAAAGGAACAAACGGAACATTCACAGCCGCAGGCTTTTTCCTTTTATTTTTATAAAGTCCTAAAAACTGATAAAAACGTTGCATGCCCATACTGGCGTTTAGAGTGTGACTATTGGCATTTTGCACTGAATTCATCTCTTCTCCTGCTACTACTCTTAAAGCCTCTCCACCTCTTTGCCACTCAAAATTACTAGTGTAAGAATACTGCGCATTAATAAAATTTAAGAAAGGAATTTTAGCAAAAGGAAGCTCATAATTAAGCTCTAGCTCCTGCACAAAGCGGTTGGAGTCACCATAATCAAAAAAACCATCCCAAATAGCGTGCTCCTCGTTAATTCCACTTGACTCGTTATCTACTTCATTAAAATAATTTCTTACAATATTATTAGAAGCCGCCGTTAAATTGATTTTAAGAGACTTAGTAATACTATGATTAATTGCGTATTGCCAATTAAATAAATAATTTCTTTGCTGCAAAAAAGGCAAGGCCAAGCGATCTTCTCCACCAGATAAAACATCTCTAAATTGTTGCTGATTAAAAGACCTATTAATGTTTGCATTTATGGCAAAGCTGCTAGGTAAAAGATTTAGATTTAAATCTTTTAACCATTTCCAATAGTTACTTTTTAAAATTGAATCTCTTTTAGCCAAGGGGGCAATTTCCCAAGGTTTAAAATTATATCCATATACAAAACCAGTGTTTACTTGTTGGTCTTGTAGCTCTTGAATTTCAAAATCTCTATGCTGAGTGTGATTGTACGCGTAATTTAAAGTGAAATTTTCAATATCATAAAAATGTTTAGGGATCTCATTTCCTACAATTGCACTACTTTTTCTCACCCCCAATACACTCACACTAGACCGCTTGGTATAGCTCTCTGCCTGCCGCTCAATGATTGTTGCCTCTTGGCCTGTGGCCGATGCCTTTATTCTTTCTTCCAACTTTAAATCTTCATACACAGGGTCAAATTCTGGTCTACTTTTAGACTCAGAAATACCGTAATTTAAAGGCAGTTGCACTCCCCAGTTTACAGGTAGTAATTTTCCAAGGTTTACCTGAGTTACAAAGTCATAAGACCGCTCATCTGTTCTGCTTCTTTCATTAGGCATCTGGTCTAAAGCACCAAAACCAGAAGTGCTTTTGGCTCCATTGGCAGAGACAGACATAAAATCTGCCATATTTGCGTCTAAAGAAGCAATGCCTGCCCAACCACCCGCATTGTCTAGACCTGCTAAGCGGAGCTCATTAAACCAAACCTCTGCCCTTGCAGGTCTATTAGATACGTTTTTAAGCCCCACCATAATGCCTCTAAGATTTCCCAAAGAGGGGTTCCCTTTAATTCCAATTCTCAAGACCCCTGGGTTTCTTGGAGCTAACGCAGAGATAGGAGAAAGGACCCCTAAAGCATATTCATAATAAGTTAATTCATTGAGACTTTGGTTGGCAATACCCAAAGATTTTATCTCTGACAAAACAGAAATGGGCAGATCTATTTCATTTTCATTAGGCCATACTTCTTCCTGGCTAACGGCTCCGTGGGGTGTAAACTTTAATGGTAATTCTATCTGGTAAAAATTTTCAGAAAAATCTGTTCCCATTCTTAAAAAACCAACTATGGGCAGCTCAGAAGAAATATAATCTGTCTCTAAAACCTGCTCTGCATGCATAAATAGCTTGAGACGCCTGTACTGCCTAAGGTCAAACTGGGTATTTTTAAATACTGCCCTAGCGTCTTGGGTTCCCAATTGTTTTACAATTAAAGATAGAGATTGTTCATTTTGCCTAATAATAGTATTGTTGTTATTAAGCTGCTCCCTAAGTACACCAGGGGGCAAAGTATAGGCAATAGGAATTCTGGTACTATTTTCTTCTACATTCACTGTATTTACCTCTAATTGGGTTCCAATATCCTGAGGTGTATTTAAAGGGTCTGTTTGTAAAGCACCTTGGAAGACCCTCCAATCTCCCCTAACCAAATCTAAACTGGCAAATCTTAAAACTACAGGCTTACTAAATCTTGTGAGATACATTCTCATAAAACTCATAGATCTAAAGTCAGATACACCTCCAATCGCATTTGAAAAGCTACTCAAAGGAATTTTGTATTGAATCCATCTAGTAGGAAGTTCTTGCCCATTAGGTAATTTGGGGCTTAATCCTTCTTTTATATCAGTTACATAAGGATCATTAATATCTGTATTAGGCTTTATTTTAATCCTGTATTCGTAATAGCTATTTACGGTATTCATAGTCAGGTCTCTATCTATATCTTCTACATCTGGAAGTGTAGTAGAACCTCTTTTTGTATTAGTCACTGCTACTGGCGCATTACCTTGAGTGTTGTTAAAGTCTAAATAACGCTCTAAAATACTACCCGTCTGATCTAAATAATACTTAAAATTGTCTCCTGCAGGGTCATTAGAAAGGTTGTTTGTGTAAATAGCTGCCTCCTCTAAGTCTAAAAGACCGTCTAAACCAGCATCTTGAAGCAGTCTGTTATTTTCATTCACATCAAAAGCATACACTATAGATTGATTAGCGGGTACCTGCCCCCATGAAGTTGCAGCCATCACACTGTCGTCTGAAACTCCAGGCAATCCGTTTTCATACTGTTTCCTTCCGTCTTTAAGAATATCTTCAGAAATATTTCCTAAATTAATCACCAGCTCACCCTCATCTTCACCCACTCCATTTACATAAGGGTCCATGACCCAAAACTGAATAAACTCAATATTGGCTTGTTCAAAATTAGTGGTATTTAATGGCCTCATAATTCCTGCCCACTTTTGTGCTTCTTGCATGGAATTAAAAGCACTATTATTGTTATATGGTCCTTTTGCTTCAGGATAAAAAGCAAGGTCCAAAGTAGGATTTACAGTAGTTTGTCCCTGTGCAATATCTGTTTGAGGGAATACCTCATCTATAAAAATTCTCCTGCTAGCATTAGTAGAAATATCATTGTTGTTTATTCCAGAGGGTCTTTGAAAAGTATAAAAAATAGGGTCAATTGTATACCAAGCTATTTTAGCCCTTCCATACCCATTTTTAAGATTTTCTTTATCTTCTGGAGAAGTTCCATATAAAGAAACGCCGTCAGGTGAAAACTCTAAAGGGGTGCTAGCTAAACTCCAGCCTAAGGCGCTTCTCACGTCAAGAAAAGACTGAGCCCCTTCAAAGTCATCTAAGTAAGTAGTGGTTTCACCTCTAAAATCTGCATTTCTGGGAGCTCCGGGCTTTAAAAAAGCCATTTCTCCTCTTAAAGAAACCATTGAGGGAACTGTTGTTTCTATATTAGGTAAGTAGTTTGCTAGCCTAGTTAAAAAAGGTATTTCTGCAGTATAATTCGAATTAAAACCAAAGATAGTATTGTTTACAGGTTCTATTCCGTAATTTGATTTTTGAGTAATTGGCCGCTCATTTAAATTGACTAAGCTCCCGCCAAGCGAAAATTTATCAGAGAATTGGTGTAACACATTCACCCCTGTAAACCTTCTGTTCTGTTGTCCAAAGACTGCATTGTCTTCTACCGAAATTTCTATAGGTACATTAGAAGCCTGTAGGCTAGGATCTAACAACTGTACTGTTCCTGCTTGGTAATTAACTGTATAATCTATACCCTCCTGTAATAATCTCCCCCCTGCTGTCACTCTCACAGATCCCCTAGGTACATTGAGAGCTCCTATTGGAATTCCGTTAAAACCCTCAGACTTATACTGACCTTTAAGAATAAATTTATTCTTCTCTGGCTCTTGAAGTGCTGCCGCCTTAGTGCCTTTGTAAAGAGATCTAAAAACGTATTTCTTTTGGTGTGCATTAAATTCATCTTCAGTGACAGCCTTGTAATCTCCACCACCAAGCACCTTAAATAAATGAGAGCCAAAAGGCTCTATAGTAGTAAAAATAATACTTCCTGTTTGGGTATTGACAGTTTTTCCAGGGAGAAAATCAAAGAAACCGTCTCCCCCTTCTTGAATATCTTGGTAAGCGTTTAGCCTATCCAAATTAAAAACCTCTAACAAAATCCTCTGATCTAAAGGTTTTGGCTCACTGGGCCAATTAGGAGCTCCAGAAACCGGAATTATATAATTTCTTGGACTTGGATCTGAGTATATAATATTAAACCTAAAGTCTTCAGGGCTCAAAGAATAAGTTCCAAGTGGGTAAATATTCTTCATCATCAAATCCCAAACAGGATCTTTTACCTGTGTAATATTACTTTTTAACAGCTTTACCACTAGGGTGTTATTATTTATAATAGGGGCTGAAGGGGCTGTGTTGATTGTACTTGCAGCCACACCTCCATTGGCAAACTCTCCCACCTGGTATACTTTTCCTAAATAAGTATACTGAAAAGCTACTCCTAATACCTCATCTGAAGAAAGCGGTTGGCTCAATGAAATGTAACCTAAACTGGGATGAAAGCTAAAATCCCTATCTACTTCTAGTTTTCTTGCATTCTCAAGAATGGCATAGTCAAAGCCTTGGTTGGCTTTGTAAGATGGAATATTAAAACCTGACTCTACCGTAGCAATTTCTCTAATATTAGTGTTTAAAAAACCCCCTTTAGACATTTTTTCTGGATCTAAAGCGTTGGCCTGATTAGAAGGTTGAAAAGTTCCAGATGTATTAGTAATAAATGAATTAGCAGAAACGCCGGACCTACCTAATCTGGTGTTTTCTAACTGAGCCTCTCCTAAATCCTGAAGGGCCACTAAGTTTCTAATATTTTGAGTTTGTTGAATTCTATTGGTTACCCAAACCTCTATTCTTGTAATTTGCACCTGGCTATTTACAAAAGGATAGGCCGCCATAGCCTTGTCATATTGATCTCTAAAAAAATGAGATAAAAAAAAGTGCCTGTCCTCTTCATAATCTAAAGCAGTGACAGAGAAATCGGAAATGGTACCACCACCCCTAGCCATCACAGAATTATTCTGAGACCTTTGCTCAGAGAGCACCGCTGTAATTTGAGTACGTCCAAATTGCAACTGAGTTTTTACTCCAAAAAGGCTTTGCGCCCCAGTAATAAGGCTGCTATTTAAAGGCATATTTACATTCCCTATCTCTATGTTTTTTAAGATGTTGTCTGCATTTGGATTAAAGAACTGATTTTTGGCTGCATTCAAAATATTTTCTTGGCTAGAATCTTGTAAAAGCCCTTGATTATTTAAATCCTGAGCTAAGGAGCCAAGTCTAGAATTTCCAATACTTTGCTTCACATTGTCTAATAATTCATTAGGGGACACCTCGGAAATATCTTTAACAGTAGGGGGTGTATACGCTATTTTAATTAGGTTTTGAAAATCAAAGGTAGCTTGAGTATCGTAACTTGCATTTACAGAGAGTCGCTCTCCTATTTTCCCCAAGAGGCTCAAACTAATTTGCTGATCAAAATCAAATGAAAGGTTAGTTCTATTTCTTGGTGAAAGGGCTGGATTATCATTTTTCTGCCACAATATACCCATATCTACCCCAACAGATCCTTGAGCATCAAAGCTAATGTCGTCTCCACCAAAAATGGTTTTTAACACATCATTTTGAAGACTAAATGACGGAAGCAAATTTTTAATAGAAGACTTAGAGCTTTGATCTTTAGCCAAAATAGCAGCAGATTTTTCTTTGAAATAAGATTGAATTTCCTCTTTTTTCATTCTATCCCAGTATTCCTTTGGACTTAAAATAAGTGGATGTTTAAAGTCATAGCCAGATAAACCACCTACCCATTCATAGAGGTCTAATGTGGGGTTGTACTTATAAGCAGGTTTTAAATTTTCAGGTAAAGGCAATAGCATGCCACCCCTTGGCTTTAAAAGCGTGCTGTCTAAAATTGAAATAGTGTCTAACGGAGAAAATGGAAGTTTTATGTGTTGCGCTAAAACTATTTGAGTTTGTAACAGTCCAAAACAAAAGAGCCCAAATAATATGGGCTTTAATGAAACTAAATGGGTGTTGAAAAGAAGTATTCTCAAAAGTGCTACAAACTTTTTAATGTCTGTTTTATAATGTTTTCTACGCTTAAGCTAGGGTGTTCTTTTAGAATTTTATCTACCATCTTTTCAGATTGTTTTCTTATAAATCCCAACACCTCTAAAGCAGATAACGCTTCTTCTTTGTTTGTATTGTCTAAAGGACTAGAAAGTTCATCAATACCGTAAATTTTGAGAATTTTGTCTTTGAGTTCTATAATAACTCGCTGGGCTGTCTTTAAGCCAATTCCCTTAACAGACTGGATGGCTCCTAAATTGCTAACGGCTATAGCGTCTCTTAATTCTTCTGGAGAAAGTGAAGACAACATAGTCCTAGCTGTGTTAGCGCCAATTCCAGAAACTGAAATCAGGAGCCTAAAAATAGCCCGCTCAGACAGCTCCATAAAGCCATAAAGGCTATGACTGTCTTCCTTTACTTGGAGATGGGTATAAATAGAAATAGCTTCATCTGAGGGCAGCAGAGAAAAAGTATGGAGTGAAATATGCAGTAAATAACCCACCCCTGCGCATTCTACAACTAATTCTGTAGGGTTTTTTTCTATTAATTTTCCTCTAAGATGTGTAATCATATATATTTATTTAGCCAATCTAGCGCGTTTTCTCTTCTCTCTTTCCTGAGCATCAATAACCGCTACTGCAGCCATATTCACTATTTCATCTACGCTGGCCCCCAATTGTAAAATATGGACAGATTTCCTAAGTCCCATCATAATAGGACCTATAGAATCTGCTCCATTGAGTTCTTTTAGTAACTTATAAGTAATATTGGCAGACTCTAGGTTTGGAAAAATAAAAGTATTTACTTTTTTACCTGCTAACTTTGAAAATGGAAACTTTTCTTGGTGCAATACTTTGTTTAATGCAAAATCCATCTGCACCTCTCCGTCTGCAATGAGGTCTGGACTATCTCTGTGTAAAATCTTAACTGCCTCTTTTACTTTCTGAGCATTGGGATGCGGTGATGATCCAAAATTAGTGTAAGACAATAAAGCTGTAATAGACTCAAAACCAAAAGTCTTAGCTACATTGGCAGTCATTTGTGCAATCTCTGCAATAGTTTCTGCACTTGGATCTATATTGATAGAAGTGTCAGACAGGAACATAGGACCTCGCTGGGTAATCATGATATTGGTAGTAGCCACTCTTTTTACATTATTAGCCCTCCCTATCACTTCTAAAATAGGTTTTACTACTGTTGGATACGCCCTAGAATATCCAGAAATCATTCCGTCTGCATCTCCTACTAAAACCATCATAGCACCAAAATAATTACGCTCTCTCATTTTAATAGCTGCCTGGTATTTAGTGGCTCCTGTTCTTCTTCTTTGCTCCCAATAAGCAAAAGCGTATTCATCTCTTTTCTCACTGGTAGCCTCCTCATTAGGGTCTATAATTTGTATGGCTGCATCAAATTCAATTTCATTTTTTAATTCCTCAATAATTACCCTATTCCCAAGAAGTATTGGAATGGCAATACCCTCTTCAAAAACAATTTGAGCAGCCTTTAAAACATCTAAATGGTCTGCTTCTGCAAACACAATTTTTTTAGCGTTCATTTTAGCCCTTGTATGAAGCAAACGGACTATTTTGTTATCATTACCGGAGCGCTGCATGAGTGCTTCTTTATACTTATCCCAGTCTTCAATTGGTTCCTTGGCAACACCACTTTCCATAGCGGCTCTTGCAATAGCAGGAGGGATTTCAGAAATTAATCTTGGATCAAATGGCTTTGGAATAATATATTCTCTACTGAAAGCCAATCTGGTCTCTCCATAGGCAATGTTCACCTGTTCTGGCACAGGTTCTTTTGCTAGATCTGCCAAAGCTTTAACGGCTGCCATTTTCATTTCCTCATTAATTTTGGTAGCCCTAACATCTAGTGCCCCTCTAAAAATAAAAGGAAAACCAAGAACGTTATTTACCTGATTAGGATGGTCAGAACGGCCCGTAGCCATAATAATATCTTTCCTAGTATCCATAGCCAGTTTATAGGGTATTTCTGGATCTGGATTTGCCATAGCAAAAACAATTGGATCTGCTGCCATAGTTAATAACATAGCGGGAGTCACAATATCTGCAATAGAAAGCCCCACGAAAACGTCAGCGTCTACCATAGCCTCTTCTAAAAAATCAATTTTTCTGTGAGTAGCGAACTCTTCTTTCTCAACTGTTAAATTAGGGCGATCTTTTCTAATGACCCCCTTACTGTCTAACATGACAATATTTTCTGCTTTAGCACCAAAGGCTTTGTATAGTTTAGTACAAGAAACAGCGGCGGCCCCTGCACCACTAATTACAATACGAACTTCACTGATGGATTTTTCTGCTAAGTCTAAGGCATTTAACAATGCAGCAGATGATATGATAGCAGTGCCGTGCTGATCATCATGCATGACGGGAATGTCCAGCTCTTCTTTTAATCTTCGTTCAATTTCAAAAGCCTCTGGTGCCTTTATATCTTCTAAATTTATACCTCCAAAAGTTGGAGCCATTGTTTTTACAGTCTGAATAAAGACTTCAATGTCATTGGTGTCTAGCTCAATATCTATACTGTCAATGTCTGCAAAAATTTTAAAAAGTAAGCACTTTCCCTCCATCACTGGCTTTGCTGCTAAGGGACCTATGTCTCCAAGACCTAATACAGCTGTACCATTAGTAATAACAGCCACCAAGTTACCTTTGGTAGTGTATTTGTAGACATTTTCAGGATTCTTTTCAATTTCTAAACAAGGCGCTGCTACTCCTGGTGAGTAAGCCAATGCCAAATCTCTTTGAGTAGCGTAAGGTTTTGTGGGAACAATTTTAATTTTTCCGGGCTGTGGCTTAGCGTGATATACCAATGCTTCACGCCTAATTCTCTGTTTGCTCATTGTAGTCTAATTATTAAACAAAGGTAAGGGTATTCTTTTAGATAAATCAATGAAAAAAAGGACATTATTCGCAAGAAAAATAGCCTGTTTTAAATAAAATATACAGTGAAATTTAGAAGAAAAAACCAACCAAAATATAAGTCATGATCAATAAATAAGAGATAAGATTCTATAGTTTTTGTAATAGACTAGGTCTTTTAATTCCGTAAATAGCAATGCAAAAACGCAAACTAGTATTACTATAATATACAGCGTTTCTAATCCATTCATATTTGAGAACTGTTTTTAGATAAAAGCTAGATGGCTTAACCTTTTAGTACTTAGATTAATGTCACATATATTAATAATCTATCAACCTTTTGGCTTTAAAAAAGCAATATTCCTCTTAAAACCCTCATATTGGGTTCTTTTTACTGCAGATTTTTTAAAAATCTGATCAAAAACATCTGTACTAATTTCTGCCCACTCATTTTTAGAATGAGATAGCAAACGCGTATCAGGAGAAAACAAGGGCTCTTTATGTGGGGTAGAAAAGCGGTTCCAAGGACAGACGTCCTGGCAAATATCGCAGCCAAATGCCCAATTTTGAAACAGTCCAGACATGGCTGTAGGAATGGCTTCTTTGAGCTCTATAGTGAAATAAGAAATGCACTTACTGCCATCTACCTCATATGGGCTGATTGCCTGTGTGGGACAGGCATCTATACAAGCGGTACAGCTGCCACAGTGATCGGTAGCAATAGGGTCTTGAGGGAGTTCAAGATCAATTATGAGCTCTGCGATGAAATAAAAAGATCCTACTTTTTGGGTAATTAAATTACTGTTTTTACCCAACCAGCCCAAACCGCTTTTAGCCGCCCAAGCCTTTTCTAAAACAGGAGCGGAATCTACAAAAGCCCTCCCAGACACTTGGCCTATTTGGGCCGTTATAAATTCTTGCAAGGCCCGTAATTTACTTTTAATCACATAATGATAATCCTGACCATATGCGTATTTAGCTATCTGGTAACTGTCTGCGCGCTGGGCATTCTCAGGAAAGTAGTTATACAAAAGGCTCACTACAGATTTGGCTCCGGGAACCAGAAGTGTTGGGTCTAAGCGTTTGTCAAAGTGCTGAGACATATAGTCCATTTTTCCGTGTTTCTCCTCTTTGAGCCAGCGCTCTAACTTAGGCGCCTCTGTCTCTAGAAAGCCAGCCTTAGAGATACCACAAAACATAAAGCCCATGCGCTGAGCTTCCTCTTTAATTAAGGCTGCGTATTCCTGTTGTTTCTGCTGGAGTTTAGTCATGAAAACACAACACTTTTTTTTTAAAAATAAGTCTCTAAAAAAGCCCTCCTTGTTCTAGTGCTTTCTTTCTGCCTAAGTGTGCATAGGCAGCTTGGGTTACCTCTCTACCTCTAGGGGTTCTCATAATAAAACCCTGCTGAATTAAAAAAGGCTCGTACACCTCTTCTATGGTTTCTGCACTTTCAGAAACGGCAGTAGCCAAAGTAGTTATTCCTACTGGTCCTCCTTTAAATTTATCTATAAGAGTGGTCAAAATTCTATTGTCCATTTCATCTAAACCATGTGCGTCTACATGAAGGGCCTCTAATCCGTATTTGGCAATCTTAATATCGATATTTCCATCCCCTTTAATCTGAGCAAAGTCTCTAACCCTTCTCAGTAGTGCATTGCATATTCTAGGAGTTCCCCTACTCCTCCCAGCTATTTCTATAGCAGCCTCCTCTGTAATGGGTACTCCTAAAATTTCAGCAGATCTAATTACTATAGTAGAAAGTAGTTCTGTAGAATAGTATTGTAGCCTACTTTGAATACCAAAACGAGCACGCATAGGTGCTGTGAGCAATCCAGAGCGTGTGGTAGCACCAATGAGGGTAAAGGGATTTAAATGTATTTGAACCGAACGGGCGTTGGGCCCACTCTCTATCATAATATCTATTTTGTAGTCTTCCATAGCAGAATATAAATACTCCTCTACTATAGGGCTTAGGCGGTGAATTTCATCTATAAAAAGTACGTCACGCTCTTCTAGATTGGTAAGCAAACCAGCAAGGTCTCCTGGCTTATCTAAAACAGGGCCTGAAGTAATTTTAATACCTACACCCAATTCATTAGCTAAAATATGAGCTAAAGTAGTTTTTCCAAGTCCTGGAGGGCCATGAAAAAGTGTGTGATCTAATGCCTCATTTCTCATATTGGCAGCCTTCACAAAAATGCTGAGATTTTCTAGCACCTGCTCCTGTCCTGTAAAGTCATTAAAGCTAATGGGCCTTAAAACTTTTTCAATATCTAGTGCCTCGTTAGAAAGAGGCTCTGAGGATGGATCTAAATGTTCATTCATAATTAAAAAACAGCATTAAGGCCAGTTATTGATATGTAAAGATAGGAATATATGCAATAGAGTAGCCGTTCCTATTTTATCGTTTTTTTTTGAGTTGTGCGGTTCCTGAAAACTCTAATAAATCTATTTTAGGCAAGCCGTACAAATCTAATTGACTCTCTTCTTTAGCAAAATAAGTAAGATGAGAAATTACATATAACTCAGTCTTAGCACTCCCAGAGGCATTTACAACGGCCTCTGTTGCTTCTAATTCTAAAGCGTCTAAATGAGTGCTCCCCAACAAAGCAGCAGACAAATGAGCAACAGTACCACCCCATTTCACGCCGGCCTTGTCTGATAGCTGAAGCTGTGCGTTTTCACTTATATCTGAATAAATAGTAGCCACAGCCCTATCTTTCATTTTTAAAGAGAATACGTCAAAAACACCATTTACAACTGCAAACGCCTTTTCATCTAAACTCAAAGATAAATAGGCAATATTTCCAGCTACAGATAAATTAGTGTCACCAGAAGCGTAAGCTTTTACACTTTTAAAACGAGGGTCTAGGGTAATGCCTATTTTACCAGATACCATTGAAATACTGTCTAAAGTAGGAGTAAAAAGAGTGATATCTAACTGCTTAGATGCGGTAATGGTGTAGTAAGTACTAATAATTAGTACGCTGTCTTTCACTAAAAATTTAAACACAGGAGGTAGGTTGTCATCGGCCAAAATGGCTACTGAACTAGAGTCTGCAGCCACCACATTTATTTTAAGATCTTCATTTAAAACAATGGTGTGAAACGCATCTAAAGACGCATTATATGGTGCCACTATTCTATTCCCTTTAATTTTTGGCTTTTTCTGAGCTTTTACAACCTGTGTTCCAAGAAGTAGTAAAGCAAATAAACAACTAGCAAAATGGCTATAATTACTCATATAAGTGGGGGTCGTGTTATTATTTTCAACTCTATTAAAGTATAAAAAATAGATGAAAAAAATGTCTGTCTAAGAAGAATAATCAAAAAAAAACCCCTATTAGATTAGGGGCTTTAAAGCTATTGTATATTTAATGATGTAACTGCTCCTCATCTGGACCCATAGGAACCGTCTGTGGAACAAAATCTTGCCCTGGTATGACATATGCTCCATCTTTGTCTGTTTTAGAGTAGTCATATGGCCAGCGGTGTACTTCTGGAATGGCTCCTGGCCAGTTTCCATGCATGTGTGCCATAGGAGTTGTCCACTCTAGGGTATTAGATTTCCATGGATTTTGTTCTGCTTTTTTACCATAGAAAATACTGCTGATAAAATTGTACACAAATACCAACTGAGCAGCTGCAGAGATAATAGCAAATACCGTAATTAATACCTGTACGTTGGTTAATTCATCAAACATGGGGAAAGCTGTATTTTGATAGTACCTCCTTGGCACACCGGCCATTCCAACAAAATGCATAGGAAAGAAAACACCGTAAGCACCAATAGCAGTTACCCAAAAATGCACATACCCTAGGTTCTTATTCATCATTCTACCAAACATCTTAGGGAACCAGTGGTACACTCCAGCAAACAATCCATAAAGAGCAGATATACCCATTACTAGGTGAAAGTGAGCCACTACAAAATAAGTGTCATGTACATTAATATCTAATGTAGAATCTCCTAATATAATTCCTGTTAAACCACCAGTTATAAAGGTTGAAACCAAACCAATAGAGAATAACATGGCTGGGTTTAGCTGTAAATTACCCTTCCACAAAGTAGTGATATAGTTAAAGGCCTTAACAGCAGAAGGAATAGCTATTAATAGGGTAGTAAAGGTAAATACAGAGCCTAAAAATGGATTCATTCCTGAAATGAACATATGATGTCCCCAAACTATTGTAGATAAAAAAGCAATGGCAATAATAGAAGTCACCATAGCTCTGTAACCAAAAATAGGTTTACGGGCGTTTGTAGACATGACTTCCGATGTAATTCCAAGAGCTGGCAATAATACTATATACACTTCAGGGTGTCCTAAAAACCAGAATAAGTGCTCATATAAAACAGGTGAGCCTCCTTGATAGTGAAGCACCTCTCCTTGAATAAATATATCTGAAAGAAAGAATGAAGTACCAAAACTTCTATCCATGATAAGAAGTAAAGCAGCAGAAAACAAAACTGGAAAAGAAATAACTCCAATAATAGCTGTGACAAAGAATGCCCAAATGGTGAGTGGCAAACGAGTCATAGACATCCCTTTTGTTCTCAGATTAATAACCGTTACTATATAGTTAAGAGAACCCATAAGGGAAGAGGCAATAAAAATAGCCATAGATACCAACCAAAGTGTCATTCCCATTCCAGAACCTGACTGAGCCATAGGAAGCACACTAAGCGGCGGATAAACGGTCCAACCTGCTGCTGCTGGTCCTGCCTCTACAAAAAGAGACATTACCATAATAAGGGAAGAAAGGAAAAACATCCAATATGAAACCATATTTAGGAATCCAGAGGCCATATCTCTAGCTCCAATTTGGAGGGGAATTAATAAGTTTGAGAAAGTTCCACTCAATCCTGCGGTAAGAACAAAGAAAACCATAATGGTTCCGTGAATGGTCACAAGAGCCAAATATATATCTGCATCCATCACACCTCCTGGCGCCCATTTGCCTAACAAAGCTTCAAATATTGGAAAAGACTGTCCTGGCCATGCAATTTGCATTCTAAAAAGCAATGACATAGCAATTCCAATGAACCCCATGATAAGTCCCGTAATTAAGTATTGTTTAGCAATCATCTTGTGATCTTGACTAAAAATATACTTAGTTATGAAAGTCTCTTTATGGTGATGATGTCCATGATCTTCGTGATGATCTTCTGATTGAGAGTGGGCGTTTTCAGACATATCTGGTAATTTTATTTTATTAAGGGATATTTATTTTAAAATCTTAGTTGTTTACTACTGTTTCAGCAAAAGTTTTCTGCTCTGCTATCCAAGCATCAAACTCTTCTTGTGTTTCTACAATAATTTTCATTTGCATATTATAATGTGATTTTCCGCAAATTTTATTGCACAACAAAATATAATCAAACTCCCAAGGGTCTGAGTTCGGTTCGCCTTTTAAAGCACGCTCTGCTCTTATGGTGTTGGTGCGTTTTACCTTGTCTATGACATCTGGCTTTAAACGCATGTCTTGAGTAGTAATGACAGGTGTATAAGAAAACTGAGTAATCATTCCTGGCACACAATTCATCTGTGCTCTAAAGTGAGGCATGTAAGCAGAGTGCAATACGTCTTGTGAACGCATTTTAAAGTTTACTTTTCTACCAACAGGAAGGTGGAGTTCTTTAACAATAACGTCATCTGAAGCATAGCTATCTGAACTATCTAAACCCAATTCGTTTATGTTATCTATATTGATCAATCTCACATTTGCCTCTCCCAGCACATTGTCGTCGCCAGCATAACGGGCGCGCCAATTAAATTGCTGTGCATAAAGCTCAATCACGATAGGGTCATCGTCATCATTAATATCCATAATGCTAACCCAGCTGTACAGACCCCACAAAATAAGACCTGCAAGAAAAACTACCGGAATAAAAGTCCAAATAATCTCTAATTTATTATTGTCTGCGTAATACAATGCCTTTTGACCTGGTCTGCCTCTGTATTTAAATGCAAAATAGTGCAACAAGGCTTGAGTAATGGTTTGTACAATAAAAATAAGCACAAAGGAAACCAACATAAGGTTGTCGTAGTCTGCACCATGAGCAGATGCCGCTTCTGGCAATAAAATTTTGGTGTATTTGTAAAAACTAAAAATAGTAATACCGTAAATGAACACCAAAAAAGCAAACATTAAGTAACCGTTGTACTTATTGTCATTGTCATTGGCAATTTGAGAGTTGTCCTTTTTAATTTGAGACAATTCAAATATTTTGGTCATCTGCCATATTGCTATGGCTACTAAGACTAATACTCCTATGGTTAATAATGCAATCATTTTTATGGGTAGTTTACGTCAATAATATTAGTAATGAAAATGCTTACTCTCTTCTATAAAAGGGTTGCGTTTAGGAGTAAGGGGTACTTTTGTTAAGGCATTAAATACTGTGAAGATAAACAAACCTGCAAAGAATAAAATGGAACTAATTTCTGGTATACCTATATACCACTGATCCCCAACAGCAGAGGGCATAATAGCATTGAATATATCTAAATAATGCCCTGCTAAAATGACAATACCAGCCATTACTACAAACCAGTTTACACGTTTAAAATCACTATTCATTAACAATAATATTGGGAAAATAAAGTTCATGACTACCATGCCAAAGAAAGGCAGTTTGTAATCTTGGATTCTGGTCACATAATAAGTGACTTCTTCTGGAATATTTGAATACCAAATAAGCATAAATTGAGAGAACCATAAATAGGTCCAGAAAATACTAAACCCAAACATAAATTTAGCTAAATCATGAAGGTGGCTGTCATTCACCAGCTCTAAATAACCTTTAGATTTTAAATATATAATAACTAGGGCAATGACTGTAATTCCTGAAACAAACATAGAGGCAAAAATATACCAACCAAAAAGGGTAGAAAACCAGTGTGGGTCTATACTCATAATCCAATCCCAAGACATCATAGATTCTGTCACTAGATAGAACACTAAGAAAGCAGCAGACAATCTGAAATTTTTAACAAAATTCTTATTGTCGTCTGCAGCGTCTTGTGCTAGAGATAATTTTCTTGAGTACCACCTGTAAGCGATCCAACCTGAAAGATAAAAAGCAGCTCTAGCTAAAAAGAATGGGCCGTTTAAATATCCTACTTTACCTTGAATTAATTTATCATTCGCTACCACTTCTGGATCTAACCAAACAAATAAGTGGTTCATATGAGCCACAGAGGCTATTAAAATTAAAAACACAATAATGCCTCCGGGCACTAAATAAGCTGTAATACCTTCCATAACTCTAAACAAAAGTGGAGACCAACCAGCCTGTGCAGCACGTTGAATGGCATAAAAAGCCAATGTTCCAAGAGCTATCATAAAGAAAAAGAAAGCCGCTACATATAAGGCAGCCCAAGGCTTGTTTTGTAATTGGTGTAATAAATGAACGTCATGATCTAAATCATGAGATTCTGCTGGGTCGTGAGCTTCTGCTGAGGCGTGAGTAACCAATGAAGATGGCTGCTCATGAGCATCCATTGCACTGTGGTCTGTCTCATGGGTATTAGCTGATGCTTCATGGGAAACCATTTCATGTGAATCTCCGTGTCCGTCAGAATTTGCGGCCACTATAGATTTTGCTTCTGCAATAGTAGTAGGTGCAGACATAAACCCTATGGCAATTCCTATTGCGCCTAACGCCATTAGTGTAAATGAAGCAATCTTAAGTCTGTTAGAAAAAGTATACATACTGATTATCTAAGTATTATTTAGTTAGCTCTTGCTTTAGTTTTATTACATACTCAGATACTTTCCAACGCTCTTCAAAATTTAATTGACCCGCGTAAGAACCCATTGAGTTTAAACCGTAATATATAGTGTGGTAAGTACTTCCCTCTGTAATATTCCTAGCAGCATCAGCATAAGAAGGTACCCCTAATATTTTTTCTCTTGACACTAAAATTCCGTTCCCATCTCCCTTTGTTCCATGGCAAACAGCGCAGTATACATCATATAAAGCTTTTCCCTCAGAAATTTTCTGGTCTATTTCCATGTCTAATATTGGGCTTAACTGAACTCTGGCCAATTCCTTCTCTTCTAATGAGTTCTCAAACTCATAAGGCAACCAACCCCTGTGTATGGTGTTTTCTACGGGCAGGCCAGCCTCCATATGAGAGGGTAAAAAAGCCACTTCCTGATAGGTTTCATAACCTACAGAAATATACATATTTGGCATATACTGATAGTTTCTACTATTCTTGTTTGAACAAGAAGCCAGAATCATCAGAGATGCAAGGGCCAAAAAAGAATATTTTAAATCACTCATAATAGTATGTAATCTACTTTTGAAAAACTTTAATTTCTACTGCTCCAGTGTCTGCAAGTAGCGCCTGAAGAGCTTCTTCATTATTATGGATTTCAATCTCCATTAAAAAAAGATCATCGGTAGTGCGCAGGTCTGGATTCTCTGCTTTTTTGAAAGGCCATAGCCTACTTCTCATATAAAAAGTAATCACCATGAGGTGTGCTGCAAAAAATACAGTAAGCTCAAACATAATTGGAACAAAGGCTGGCATGTTTTCTATATAAGAAAAGCTAGGTTTACCTCCAATGTCCATGGGCCAATCTTCAATCATTATATAGTTCATCATAGTAATGGAAACTGCTAATCCTACTAAACCATACATAAATGCGGTGATTGCAATTCTAGTAGGTGCTAAACCCATAGCCTTGTCTAGTCCGTGAACAGGAAAAGGACAAAACACCTCTTCTATGTGATGTTTTGCTGCCTTCACTTTCTTAACGGCTAACATGAGCACATCGTCATCATTGTAAAGCGCATGTATAAATTTATTTGCCATACTATAGATTCTTTTTAGTGTTAGATGAATTGATGTCTGCTATTTCATACAGCGGCTTTCCTGCTTCTCTTAGTTTCTTATATCTATCCCCTGAAGACTTTAATATAGTTTTTACCTCTGCCTGAGCAATCACTGGAAAAGTTCTCGCGTATAACAGGAACAAAACAAAGAAAAATCCTATGGTACCTATAAAAATACCTATATCTACAAAGGTAGGTGAGAACATGGTCCATGAAGAAGGGAGGTAATCTCTGTGCAGTGAAGTTACAATAATTACAAAACGCTCAAACCACATTCCTATGTTCACTACTATGGAAATACCAAAAGAGAACATAATAGAAGTTCTAAGGCGCTTAGACCACATAAGTTGTGGTGAAAATACATTACACGTCATCATTGCCCAATAGGCCCATGCGTAAGGTCCTGTAGCTCTGTTTAAAAAAGCGTACTGTTCGTATTCTACCCCAGAGTACCATGCCATAAATAATTCAGTAATATAGGCGCAGCCAACAATAGAACCCGTAATCATAATTACAATATTCATAAGCTCTATATGCTGTACTGTAATATAGTCCTCTAAGTTAGACACCTTTCTCATAATAATAAGAAGGGTGTTTACCATAGCAAAACCAGAGAAAATGGCCCCTGCCACAAAATACGGAGGGAATATAGTAGTGTGCCATCCTGGAATAACGGATGTAGCAAAGTCAAACGATACAATGGTGTGAACAGAAAGAACTAATGGGGTAGCTAAACCAGCTAAAACCAAAGAAACTTCTTCAAAACGCTGCCAATCTTTGGCGCGTCCAGACCAACCAAAACTCAATAAACTGTATATTTTTTTCTGAAAAGGCTTTACTGCCCTGTCTCTGATCATAGCAAAATCTGGCAAAAGACCGGTCCACCAGAAAACTAGTGATACAGATAAGTAAGTAGAAATTGCAAATACGTCCCAAAGTAAAGGAGAGTTGAAATTTACCCATAAAGAACCAAACTGATTTGGAATAGGCAATACCCAATAGGCCAACCAAGGACGCCCCATGTGTATAATTGGGAATAAACCCGCTTGAACAACAGAGAAAATAGTCATGGCTTCCGCAGAACGGTTAATAGCCATGCGCCATTTTTGCCTAAAGAGTAATAGCACAGCAGAGATCAGGGTACCAGCGTGGCCAATACCTACCCACCAAACAAAGTTGGTGATATCCCAAGCCCAACCTACGGTCTTGTTCAGACCCCAGGTTCCAATTCCAGTGGAAACGGTGTATATAATACAACCCAACCCCCATGAAAATGCAACTAGGGCAATTGAAAATGCAATCCACCATTGTTTGTTAGCTTTACCCTCTATAGGAGCTGCAATGTCCAAGGTTACATCGTGGTATCCTTTGTCTCCAATAACGAGTGGTTTCCGTATAGGTGCTTCGTAATGCGACGCCATAATTTATAGTCTTGTTATGTTCCTTTATAATTGTTATGCTTCTGTTGTGTTACGTACTTTTACATGGTAAATAACATTTGGCTTAGTTCCTACATGCTCTAATAAATGATACATGCGGTCACTGTCTTTTAATACGGCTACCTTAGAGGTTGTGTCATTGATATCTCCAAATGCCATAGCCCCGTTTCCACAAGCTGAAGAACAAGCCGTTTGGAACTCTCCGTCTTTAATAACACGTCCGTCTCTCTTAGCGTCAAGAATAGTTTTCTGTGTTTTTTGAATACACATAGAACATTTTTCCATCACCCCTCTTGAACGTACGTTTACGTCTGGGTTTACCACCATTTTTCCTAAATCATTATTCATGTGATAGTCAAACTCATCGTTGTTGTTATACAAGAACCAGTTAAATCTTCTCACTTTATAAGGACAGTTATTGGCACAGTATCTAGTTCCTACACAACGGTTGTAAGCCATGTGATTTTGGCCCTGTCTAGAGTGCGTTGTAGCAGCCACAGGACAAACTGTCTCACATGGTGCGTGGTTACAATGTTGGCACATTACGGGCTGGAATGCTACTTGAGGGTTGGCAGAAGGATCTTCTAATTCCCCAAAGCCACCTAAAGACCCTTTTTCACCAGTTAGACCATCAAAATTGTCTTTTTTCTCATTGTCACCTTCAAAGGTGTCTTCTGAAGAATAATACCTATCAATACGCAACCAGTGCATATCTCTAGACTTTCTAACTTCTTCTTTTCCAACAACAGGAACGTTGTTCTCTGCATGGCAAGCTATCACACAAGCACCACATCCGGTACATGCGTTTAAATCTATAGACAGGTTAAAGTGATGTCCAATAGACCTATCAAATGACTCCCAAAGATCTACAGAAGTAGCTTCTACCTCTTGGTGGTCTAAGGAAACCATAGGTTGAGGGTTCCAATAGGAAGCCTCTTTTGTATTGAATATCTCTAAAGTAGTTTCCTTAATAATGTCTCCGCGCCCCATAAGAGTCTTGTGCAATTGCACACAGGCAAACTCATGGTTGCCAGCAGATTTTGACACAGAAACTTTCTGAGTTTTTGAAAAGTTTTGATACAGGGAAAAGGCGTTCACCCCTACTTGCATTTGCTCTTTTAAACCAACTGTCTTTCCGTACCCAAGAGCCAAACCAACAGTTCCTAATGCTTGCCCTGGTTGTATGATAACAGGAACACCTTCAAGAGACACCCCATTTACTTCTAAGGATACATAACTTCCGTCCATACCACCATTAGCTACATTTTCGTTCACTAATCCCAAGCGGGCTGCGTCTGCTTTAGAAACGGTAGCGTAGTTGTCCCAAGACACCCTTGTAATAGGATCTGGAAACTCTTGTAACCATGGGTTGTTTGCTTCTTGGCCATCTCCCATTCCCGTTTTGGTGTACAGCACTAATTCCATTTCTGGAGCCTTGGTATTTTTTAAAACTTGCAAAGCGGTTACAATATCTGAATCTGCAATGGGCAAGGTAGCTGTCGCTGTTCCTTCAAAAACACCATCGTGCAACGCCTGGTTCCAAGTAGACTGTCCCAATACAGTAGCTTCCCAATTGTTCTTAATATAATCGTAATAACTGCCATCTATTCCAGCCCAGTTCATAAGAGCTGTTTGGAATTGACGCGTATCAAATAATTCTTTAATAGTAGGTTGTGTAAGACTGTAGTGCCCTTTCTTTAAAGAAACATCACCCCATGACTCTAAATAATGAGAAGCTGCTCCCACATACTGAACCGCCTGAGTAGTCTCATTTGGAAGCATAGAAAAAGCAAGGCTCATACCTACTTTAGACAAGGCATTTTTAAACTGAACTCCGTTTGGTAAGCTGTACACTGGGTTTACACCATCTGTAACAAGAAGTCCAATTTCACCAGCTTCCATCTCCTTAACAAGAGACTGCACTGCTGCATGATTTCCTTGACGCACATATTTTGGAGCTGCTATATCTAAAGCAGTACTTTGAATTTTCATATTCAATGCCAAAACTAAAGATTGTGCCGCTAAACTTTCCAAGCCTGTTACCACTACAGCTTCTGTACCCGCTTTTGAAATGGCTTTTGCTGCTGCTTGTACTGCTGACATTATTTTTTCTGGAAGTAAAACTGAGGTAGTCCCACCACTTACTAGATCATATAAAGCTGCTAAAGCCTGAGCTTGTTGTGCAGAATTAGAGGGCACTCGCTTGTCTGCTGCTGCACCAGATAAGGTCATATTAGATTCAAATTGAAAATGCTGAGACATTTTCCCAGCAATAGGCACACGTCCTTTAGCATAACCAGCATCATAACCTCCTCCTTGCCAATCTCCCAAGAAGTCTGCGGCAAAAGAAACAATCACAGCTGCTTTGTCAAAATGGTAGTCTGCCAAAGCACGCTCTCCAGTTAAGGCTTCAAAAGCATCAAGTGCAGCAGATTCAGAAACAGCGTCATAAGTAATATGCGTTACATTTCCTTGAACTGCAGCAAATTCAGCTACTAACTTATGAGTACTGGGGCTGGCATATGTCTGGGTTAAGAAAACTACTTTTTTCCCCGCAACCTTTGTTGCAGCTAACTGAGCAATTACAGCTGCGTCTATGGTATTCCACTCTGTAGGTTCAGCTGCAGAAAGTGGCCCTTGTAATCTATTGCTGTCGTATAACGACAAAACTGAAGCCTGAACCCTTGCGTTGGCAATTCCTTTAACAGCTGCGTCTGTATTGTTTTCAACCTTAATAGGCCTTCCCTCTCTAGTTTTAACTAAAATAGAAGTGAAATCAAAGCCATTAGCAATAGTGGTAGCGTAAAAGTTAGCCACTCCAGGAATAATTTGCTCTGGCTGCACCACATAAGGAATAGACTTAATCACAGGCCCTTCACAAGCTGCCAATGAGGCAGCTGCAGTACTAAAACCTACGTACTTTAAGAAATCTCTTCTGTTGGTATTACTGCTTGAAAGAGCTTGTTTGTCCGATAAAAATTCCCCAGTTGGAATTCGCTCTACAAACTCATTTTGTTTTAGCGTCTCAATCATGGAATCATTAGCAGAAAGTTCTGCTTCACTCTTCCAATATTTCTTGTTTGATGACATATGATTATCTCTGAATTATCTTTTAACTAAAATCTTAATAGTGACATTTACCACATTCCAAACCACCCATTTGAGCGGCAGTCAAATTCTCTACACCGTATTTCTTAGATAAGGCCTCGTGAATTTTCTCGTAGTAAGCATTTCCTTCTACTTTCACATTTGTTTCTCTGTGACAGTTAATACACCAACCCATTGTAAGAGGACTGTATTGGTACATGATCTCCATTTCTTCTACAGGGCCGTGACAGGTTTGACACGAAACTCCTGCAACAGACACATGCTGAGAGTGATTAAAATATGCGAAATCTGGTAGGTTATGAATTCTTACCCACTCTACAGGCTGGCTTTCACCAGTGTATTTCTGGCCTTCCTCATCCCAGCCTACCGCTTTGTATAGCTTTTTAATTTCTTTGGTATAAAACTCATTGGTGTAGCCGTTTGCTAAATCTTCCTGAGAAGGTCCCTCTGGGTTTCCTTTGTACTCATAAATAGACTTGTGGCAGTTCATACACACATTTAATGAAGGTATTCCTGAGTGCTTAGATACTCTAGCAGAAGAGTGGCAATAAGTACATTGAATTTCATTGTTTCCTGCATGAATTCTGTGTGAATAGTGAATAGGTTGTACTGGAGCATAACCTTGATCAACTCCTATTTGCATTAGATAACCATATATGTAATAGGCGCTAGATAAGAGTAGGAAAACAACAGTCACCAAAACTAAGAATTGATTTTTGGCAAAGGCCAACCAAATAGGCATGCGCTTTTCAGCTATTTCTCTTTCGTAAACCACTCCGTTAGCAGTTGCAATACTTCTAAGAGTTTTGTTCACTAAGAACAACATCATTGCCAAAAGTCCAAACACCAATAATAGCACACTAAGAATGAGTTCATTAGAAATTCTAGAACCCACTGCCGTGGGAGCCACAGCACCAGCTACTCCGGCTGCGGCCGGCGCTGGCGCTGGCGCAGGCTCGTCTGTATAGGCTAAAATATTGTCAATATCTTCATTGCTAAGCGTAGGAAAGGCGTTCATAGCGGCCTGATTGTACTCGTTGTAAATAGCCAGGGCACGCTCGTCTCCAGCTTTAATTAAGCTTTGGTTATTTTTAATCCATGCATACAACCACTCTTTGTCTCCGTCATAACGAGCGGTTACACCAGCAAGAGCCGGTCCAGTCATTTTCCTATTAAGAGCGTGACAGGCTGCACAATTCTGATTGAACAATTGCTTACCCTTTACAGGATCACCAGCTGGCTGGTCTTGAGCAGAAAGAGATACGGGAAGCAGCATTAATGCCACTAATAAGAACCCTAAAAATGAAGAAATCTGATTGCGGTATGTCACCTTTTTCATATTGTGTACAGTTGTAAGCTTCAGGTTTGGTACGAGTGTTATAGCTTGTGTTTTAAAGTATCAACACCTTACCTTAATTTGAGCACAAAAATACGACATAGAACTTATTTTATTAAGTCTATTCAATGTAGATTTTACTAATTTATAATAATTCTAAATAAGTACTTTTTTTTAGCTTTGATTTGTAATAAGTTACCTTTATTAAATATAAAATAATGTACAAATGAGATATAAAAAATATTTTTTTCTCTCTTTTTTAGCTTGCACTTCAGCTCTTTCTAAAGCACAAGAAACTATTTCTGATGTCATTAGAGACAGTTTGGTCTTAAATACAAAGGAAAAGCATGCCGAACTCTTAGAAGCTTATATTAATTACAATAAAGCCAAAGGAGACTATCGCATTCAAATTGTTTCTGGCTCTTTAGCCACCGCCAATGAAACTTTAAAAAACCTAGATAAGTCATTTTCTGACTGGCCCAACAGTATAGATTTTGAGTCTCCTAGCTTTAGACTTAGAATTGGCAATTTTAAAACACGCTTAGAAGCTGAACGCATGCTTATTGCTGTGAGAAAAAAATATAAAAATGCAGTATTATTAAAGCCTCAACACATTCAAAAGGACCAATAACTACCACCACTTTGAAACATAAAAAAAGGAGCTCTATTCGAGCTCCTTTTTTTATGTACATCGGCCTTTAGGCCTCCTCTTATTTTAATTTCTTCTTCACTGCTACTTCTTGGAAAGCCTCCAGTATGTCTAACTCTACAATGTCATTGTAGTTCTTAACTTGCAATCCACAATCGTAGCCTTTAGCAACCTCTTTAGCGTCATCTTTAAAGCGTTTTAATGAAGAAAGTGTTCCTGTATGAATAACTACCCCATCTCTAATAAGTCTAATATTAGAGTTTCTAAAGATTTTACCAGTAAGCACCATACAACCTGCAATAGTTCCCACCTTAGAAATTTTAAAAGTTTCTCTAATCTCTGCTGTTCCTGAAATTTCTTCTTTCATTTCTGGAGAAAGCATGCCCTCCATGGCATCTTTAAGCTCATTAATAGCGTCATAGATAATAGAATACATACGGATATCTATTTCTTCCTTGTCTGCAATAGACCTGGCATTACCCATTGGTCTTACGTTAAATCCAATAATAATAGCATCAGAAGCAGAAGCCAACAATACGTCAGATTCCGTGATAGGTCCTACTCCTTTGTGAATAATATTTACCTGAATTTCATCTGTTGATAATTTCTGGAATGAATCTGTTAGCGCTTCTACTGAGCCATCTACGTCTCCTTTAAGAATCACATTAAGCTCTTTAAAGTCTCCAAGTGCAATACGCCTTCCTATCTCATCTAAAGTAATATGACGCTGAGTCCTTACAGACTGTTCACGCATTAACTGAGAGCGTTTGGTGGCTATTTGCTTGGCCTCACGTTCGTCCTCTAGCACATTAAATTTATCTCCTGCTTGTGGGGCTCCATCCAAACCTAAAATAGATATGGGTGTAGAGGGCCCAGCTTCCAAAACAATTTGTCCTCTCTCATCTTGCATGGCCTTTATTTTACCACTGCAGGTTCCCGCTAATACATAGTCACCTATTTTAAGGGTTCCAGATTGAACCAATACGGTAGATACATATCCCCTACCTTTATCTAAAAAGGCTTCTACTACAGTCCCAGCTGCACGCTTATTTGGATTGGCTTTTAATTCTAATAACTCTGCTTCTAATAATACTTTTTCCAAAAGTTCTTTGACCCCTTGACCTGTCTTAGCAGAAATATCGTGAGATTGGATTTTTCCACCCCAGTCTTCTACTAATAGGTTCATCTGTGCCAATCCATCTTTAATTTTTTCTGGATTAGCTGCTGGTCTATCAATCTTATTAATAGCGAAAACAATAGGGACTCCTGCAGCCTGGGCGTGGCTAATGGCTTCTTTGGTCTGCGGCATAATGTCGTCATCTGCTGCTACTACAATAATAGCGATATCTGTGACCTGAGCACCACGGGCACGCATGGCCGTAAATGCCTCGTGACCTGGCGTGTCTAAGAAAGCCATCTTTTGACCGCTATCTAAAGTAACTCCGTACGCGCCAATGTGTTGAGTAATTCCTCCGCTCTCGCCTGCAATTACATTTTCCTTACGGATATAATCTAAAAGTGATGTTTTACCGTGATCCACGTGACCCATTACCGTAACAATAGGAGCGCGTTCTAATAAATCTTCTGCTAAATCTGCTATCTCTACAATAGCCTCTTTAACATCTGCATTAACAAATTCTACCTGATACCCAAACTCTTCCGCAACTATAGAGAGAGTCTCAGCGTCTAAACGTTGGTTCATAGTCACCATAATTCCAAGAGACATACAAGCAGAAATAATCTGAGTAGTGTTTACATCCATCATGGTAGCTACCTCGTTAGCAGTAACAAACTCTGTTACTTTTAAGATTTTGCTTTCTAATTCTTGTTGTTCTAAATCTTTTTCTGTCTGCTCTCTATGACTGTCTCGCTTGTCTCGACGATACTTAGCTCCTTTACCTTTTTTAGATTTCCCTTGTAATTTCTCTAGCGTCTCTCTTACCTGCTTTTGAACATCTTCTTCTGTAGGCTCTGCTTTTGGAGCAGAAGAAAAGCGAGGGCCTGCAGCAGCCGCTTTACCCCTTGGACCAGTTCCTCTCAATCTTAGAGCACTAGGCACCCCTGGCTTAACCCCAGCAGCAGCAGGAGCGGCAGAGGGCGTTATAATTCTTTTACGACGTTTTTTATTGTCGTTGTCATTGTTAGAAGAAGCCACTGGCTTTTTCTTAGGCTTGTTAAATTGTGTGAGATCAATTTTATCTCCCATAATTTTTGGCCCAGATAATTTCTTGTATTGAGTAGTAAAGGTTCCTGTTGGCTGGTCTGTATCTTGGAGCTCCTCTTTTATAACTGGCGTTTCGCTGTCTGTTGCCGCTGCTTTTTCTGGAGCGGCCACTTCTTGGTCCTTTTCTAATTTTGCAGTGGGTATCACAGGCGCTTCAACAGCTGGTTCTGGTGTCTGAAATACTTTCTTAGGCGCTTCTTCCACAGGGGCTTGAGCTACTATTTTTAATTCTGGCGCTTTTGGCTTCTGAACAGAAACTTCCTTTACAGGAATTTCTTTTTCTGGAGAAGATTTTTCTGGAG
>CAWWAC010000001.1:0-271134 GCA_963934855.1 uncultured Flavobacteriaceae bacterium | reverse complement strand
ACTCTAGGTAGATTTAGATATGAAAATGCTTATAAAAAGAAGCTATTGTATTATATTTAAAAATACTATGAAATGTTTAATAATTCCAGATAAGTTTAAAGGCAGTCTTACCTCTGCTGAAGTTTCTAATGCAATTGTTAGAGGGTTAGAATTGACTCAAATTAGCCCGTTGGAAACTATTGTAATACCTGCCTCTGACGGTGGGGATGGTTTTTTAGATTTAGTACAACAATTTAAGAAAGTTAAAAGGAAAGATATTTTATCGTTAAATGCCTTACAACAGCCTATTGAATCTTATTATCTTATAGATGAGAGTTCCAAAACTGCTTATGTGGAGCTAGCTAATACTGCTGGTCTTGCACATATATCTTCAGAATTACTTGATATGGAGGGTAGCAGCACAAAGGGAGTAGGAATTCAAATTCTAGATGCTTTAACCTCTGGTGTAAAGTATATTTATATTGGACTTGGCGGGAGTGCTTCTACAGATATTGGTTTTGGTTTGCTTTCTGGTTTGGGGTTTATCTTTAAAGACTATTCTAATCGTGTTACTGACTATAATATCAGTAATTTGTCAAATATTTATTCTATTTCAGCATCAAATTATTTGAAGAATCTTATTGAAAATTGTACTTTCTTTGCCATCAATGATGTTTCCAATCCTTTATTTGGGCCTCATGGCGCCGCTCATATATTTGGACCTCAAAAAGGGGCTTCTTTAGATAGTATCACAAAAATAGATAAGGCGATTAACGATTTTACCTTGTCATTTAACTTTCCTTATTTAAATGATTTTTATATAGCTGGAGGTGGAGCAGCAGGTGGTACTGCTTTTGGATTAATGGCTTTCTTGAATGCCTCTTTTATTAAAGGGTTTGATTTTTTAAGTGAAATTAGTAGTTTGGACGCATTACTAGTAAATTCAGAGTTTGATTTGATTATTTCAGGAGAAGGCAGGTTAGACCAAAGCTCCTTAGATGGTAAATTATTAAATGGTATTTTGAAACTTTCTCAAAGTCATTCTATCCCACTTTTGCTTATCTGCGGTCAGTGTGAAAAAGAAACAATATCTTTTGTGGCTAGTTCAGCTATATGTTTAAGTCTTTTAGATGAAAATACTACATTAGAATCTTGTATGTCCAATTCATCAGCTTTAATTGAATATAAAATTTTTAATTTTTTTAATAAGTAATCCATGTGGACCTTAAGCATTGTTATTTTATCTATTTTATTTATTGTTTTTGGTACTTTAAAATATAAGATAGATCCTTTTATCATGCTCTTATTGGCCGCTATTTTCTCAGGAATTGTTTTTGGAATTCCCCTTGCTTCGCTCATTAATATTATTTCTAATGGATTTGGACAAACACTTTCTAGTATTGGAATTGTAATTGTATTAGGGGCTGTTATAGGTGTTTTCCTTGAAAAATCTAATGGTATAAATCAGATAGTTTCTTCTCTACTTAAATTATTTGGTAAAAATAACGCTGGTTTAGCACTTAATTTTACTGGTTTTATTACTGCCATTCCAGTATTTTGTGATGCAGCTTTTGTTATACTTTCTGCGGTGCCTAAGGCACTCGCTAAAAAGACAGGTTTTTCTTTAGGTTTTTTTGGAGTTGCACTAGCAACTGGGTTATATGCAGCTCATGTTTTTATACCTCCAACACCTGGACCCCTTGCTGCAGCCGCTATTTTAGAAGTACCTCTTTCAGAAGTACTTTGGTATGGATTAGTTGTTTCTATTCCTGTTTCATTAAGCGGGTACTTTTATGCTAGTTTTTTTAAAAATAAGCAGATTTTCGTCTCTAATGAGACTATAAATTCTAATAGTTTTTCTGTTGAAAATATAGATAAGCTGTCCTCTAATAAAAGTGGCAATGGTTTCATTTCATTTTTACCCATTCTTGTTCCTATATTATTTATTAGTATTTCTTCTTTTTATAAACTAAATACGTCTCAGTTTTTTTCCCTTAGTCAATTGATACAATTTTTTGGAAACCCAATTATGGCTACTTTTATCGGTGTATTGGTTTCCTTTATGATATCATATAAAACACCTAAAGAAACAAAGGCTTCTTGGGTTAGTTTGGCTTTAAAGCAGGCAGGTGTTATTATTCTCATTACTGGTGCAGGAGGTTCATTTGGTGCTGTTTTAAAAACTTTAGATTTCTCTTCACTAATTAGTTTTAATAACAACACCCCATATTCTGGTTTGCTTATCGCTTTTGTGTTTGCTGCTATTATTAAGTCTGCACAAGGTTCTTCTACAGTTTCTATCTTGACTACCGCCGCTTTCATGGTTCCTATTATTTCTAGTGTTGGACTAGATACTTCATTGGGAAGATTGATGACCGTTTTGTCTATAGGTGCAGGAGCAATGACAATATCGCATGTAAATGACAGTTATTTTTGGGTAGTAACTAAAAGTCTAAATTTAAGTGTTAAGCAAGCGCTTATAAGATATAGCTTGGCTACTTTATTTCAAGGTATTACAGGCATTATTGCAGTATTATTCCTTTATGCGCTTTTAAACTAGTTTTTATTTTTATTAAAAAAAGAGTCTGTAATAGTTTTTACTCCTAAAAAGCCAAGTGAAATAGCTGCTATTGCACATATAATTCCAAAAAATAGTACTGGTATATAAAGAGGGTGTTCTTGATTTTTAAATGCTTGGTATATACTAAATGGCGCTATAAACATTAGGACTACGGTAATTAATAAATACCGCAGTCCTAAGTATAAAGTATTTAGATCTGTTCTTGCCAATTAGTTTAAGCTGTTTAAAATCTCATTAAAAGTTTGACTTGGTCTCATGGCTTTTTGCACTAATTTGTCATCTGGTTTGTAATAACCGCCAATGTCTTGTTTTTTGTTTTGTGTATTATTAATTTCACTAATGATAGTTCCCTCATTTTCTTTTAATGCATTTGAAATGGGTAAAAATATTTGTGCTAGATCTTTATCATTTTTTTGTTCAGATAATGCTTTTGCCCAATATTGCGCTAAAAAAAAGTGACTTCCTCTATTGTCTAGTTCACCTGCTATTCTGGACGGAGATTTATCATTTTCTAAATACTTTTCAGTAGCAGTATCTAAGGTATCGGCCAATATTTTGGCCCTTTTATTCTGATCTTTATCTCCTACATATTCTAAGGAAACTCCTAAGGCCAAAAATTCTCCTAAAGAATCCCATCTCAAATGACCTTCTTCAATAAATTGTTCTATATGCTTGGGGGCACAGCCACCTGCACCTGTTTCAAATAGGCCACCACCATTCATTAATGGCACTATTGATAGCATTTTTGCACTGGTTCCTACTTCTAGAATAGGAAATAGGTCTGTTAGGTAATCTCTTAAAACATTTCCAGTAACTGAGATAGTATCTTTACCCTCCTTAATTCTAGCCAAGGTAATTTGTGTGGCTTGGTAAGGAGCTTCAATAGTTATATCTAGACCCTCTATATTATATTGAGGTAAGTATTTCTCTACTTTTTTTATAATTTCAACATCATGTGCTCTTTCTTTGTCTAACCAAAATATAGTAGGTGTTTTAGTGGCTTTTGCTCTTGAAACAGCTAATTTGATCCAATCTTGTATTGGAGCATCTTTTACTTGGCACATTCTCCATATATCCCCTTTATTTACAGAATGACTAAGCACTACTTTGTTTGTAGATACATCTATTACCTGTACTGTTCCTTTACTTTGAATTTGAAATGTCTTATCATGTGAGCCGTATTCTTCTGCTTTTTGAGCCATAAGTCCTACATTAGGAACAGTGCCCATAGTAGCCGGATTAAATGCTCCATTTTCTTTGCAAAAATCTATAGTTGCTTGGTAAATACTGGCATAGCTACTATCTGGGATAATGGCTAGAGTGTCTTGATTATGACCATCACTATTTCGCATTTTACCTCCATTTCTAATCATGGCTGGCATTGAAGCATCAATAATAACATCACTTGGGACATGCAGATTAGTAGTGCCTTTTTCTGAATTTACCATAGCTAATGAGGGACCGTTTTTAAAGGCTTCAGCTATGGCAGTTTCAATAGTCACTCTTTGTGTTTCTGGCATTTTAGATATAGCAGTCAGGACACTCTGGAAACCATTATTCACATTTGCGCCTGCTTTTTCCAATTCATTCTCATACAAGTTAAATACTGTTTCAAAAAATATCTTTACAGCAAACCCAAAAATAATTGGATCTGATACTTTCATCATGGTTGCCTTCATGTGAAGAGATAAGAGAAGTCCTTGGTCTTTTGTATTTTTTATTTCATTTCTAAGAAAGCTAATTAAAGCTTCCTTCTGCATAATAGTGGTGTCTATAATTTCACCATCTAAAATTGGAATAGACTCCTTAAGTATCTTAGTTTCTGTCTCTTCTTTAAGAACCACTCTTAATGTGGTGGCTTTTGAAAAAGTTATAGACTTCTCGTTAGATTTAAAATCTCCAAATTTCATTGTGGCCACTTGAGTCTTAGAATCTGATAACCACTCACCCATACTATGTGGGTGCTTCTTTGCAAAGTTTTTAACAGCTTTTGGAGCTCTTCTGTCTGAATTCCCTTCTCTTATTACTGGATTTACAGCAGATCCTTTAATCCTATCATATGTAGCTTTAATATCTTGCTCTAGAGAATTTTTGGGTTGGTCAGGGTATTTAGGCAAAGGGTATCCTTTGTCTTGAAGCTCCTTAATAGCTTCTTTCAATTGTGGCTCAGAGGCGCTAATATTTGGTAATTTAATAATATTAGTGCTAGGTTCTTTAGCTAATTTGCCTAAGGCTGACAAATGATCTACAACCCTTTGATCTTCTTTGAGTTTTTCTGGGAAAGAGGCTATTATTCTTCCTGATAATGAAATATCTCTAGTTTCAATCTCTATACCTGCATTTTTTGTAAAAGCTTTTACAATAGGCAAAAATGATTGGGTTGCCAATGCTGGCGCTTCATCTGTTTGGGTATAAATAATCTTAGACATGTAAGAAATAAATTTAGGTGGCAAATATACGATATAACAAGACTATTATTCAAAAAAACACCCATAACAATAAGCTATGGGTGCTGTTATTTTCAAAAAAAACTATGCTAAGAACGAACTTCCTTAATACGTGCTTTTTTTCCAGTAAGTTCTCTAAAGTAGAAAATTCTTGATCTGCGAACTTTTCCTTTTTTGTTCACCTCAACTTTTTGGAGTGCAGGTAGGTGTACAGGGAAAATTCTTTCTACTCCTATGGTACCTGACATTTTTCTAATGGTAAAGGTTTCGGTAGATCCTGAGCCTCTTCTTTGGATTACTACACCTCTAAAGAACTGTGTTCTTGTTTTTTCTCCCTCTTTAATTTCATAGTACACAGTAATTGTGTCTCCAGCTGAAAATTTTGGGAAATCTTTCTTTTGAACGAATTCGTCCTGAACATATTTTACTAATGCTTCCATAGTAATGGTTGACTTATAAATAAATTAAAAACAACATTCACGGATTTCGTCAGAGGTTGGAATTAATGGTCTGCAAAAATAGTACTATTCTTAAAACCTACCAATTAAAAAGTATTTTTTATTCAAGTATATCTGGCCTTAATCTTTGAGTTCTTAGTTGGGCTTCGTTTTCTCTCCATTCTTCAATTTTACCAGAATCTCCACTCAATAAAATATCAGGAACTTTGTGGCCTTTGTAGTTTGAGGGTCTCGTAAATACAGGGGGTGATAATAAGTTGTCTTGAAAGCTATCTGTAAGTGCAGAAGTTTCATTGTTTAAAACTCCTGGAATAAGCCTTATAATAGTATCGGATAAAACGGCAGCAGCTAATTCACCGCCAGAGAGTACATAGTCTCCAATAGATATTTCTTTGGTAATAAATAAATCTCTTACCCTTTGGTCTACGCCCTTATAATGTCCACACAATAAAATAATATGACCACTCAGAGATAATGAATTGGCTAATTTTTGATTTAAAGTTTCTCCATCAGGGGTGAGATAAATGACGTGATCATAAGCTCTTTCAGACTTTAATTTAGTAATGCATTTATCAATTGGCTCTATCATCATTACCATTCCCGCACCACCACCGTACTGATAATCATCTATTTGATTATATGAAAGGTCTGTGTAGTCTCTTAAATTATGGAAATGCACACTTACCAGTGATTTTTCAATGGCTCTTTTCATAATAGAAGCTTCAAAGGGGCTTTTTAATAATTCAGGTAAGACCGTAATGATATCTATGCGCATGGTTTAAATCTCTTTTTATCGATGTCAAAAGTAATGAATATAATCACTAACTGCTACCCGTCTTTTGGCTTAGTATTTTTTTTATTTGGCACTATTTTTTCCAAGTCAAGAATTTTTCTACTCAGTTTTTGTTCCCTTACCAATGCTTTTTTTCTAAAATCATTTAATTGATCTATGGCGGTATTTTTTTCTAAAAGTGATTTAGTTTGAACCACTTTGAATATTAAATATTTTCTTACTAAGAATATTACTAAATAGAGTAAGACGAATAGTGACATCCAAAAAATCCAAAGGAAATAAATCTGACTGATCTGAGTCCATAAAAATGGAATGGTCTTTTTAGCTGTATTGATTTTTTGATTTTCCCCTTTTAATGTTTCAATCCTCTTAATGTTGAAATCATTTTGGTTTAGTAATTTAACATAATCAACTTCAAGGACAGTAAATTTATTTTCAATCATTAAAAGACTGTCATTTAAGTGCTCCTTAAATGCTTGTAAGTACATGTTTTTTATGACTTTATAGGAGACGCTATTTGTCTGGTAATTTTCACCTTTGAGTAATATGAATTCATATTGTTGCTTTATCGTACCATTTAGTTCTGATTTACTTCTTTCAATTTCACTTTGGGTTTGAGCCGTTGAGAATTGAATAGATAGGATGAGACTAAGTAAGTAAAAAAGAGTTTTCATATGCATTAAATTTAGTTAAAAGTAAATATATATCAAATCTAACGCTTAAGCAAACCTCTGATAATGAATGATTTAATAATTATTGAAAAATAAGCTGTTCTTTTTCTCCACTATCATTGATCATACTTATACTCGTTCTTTTATATCTATTGATGTTTTTAAATAATCGGTCTGCATTTTCAATATCAGTAACCTTTTCTGAATCAATAGAGACCACTACCTTGCCCACCAATCCATATTTTTCATACTGTTGTGGAACACCAATGATCTTAACTCCTTTTTTTACTTTGAACTTTTTAATATCCTCTTCACTGAGGTTTTTTACCGTAAAACCAATATTAGGCAACATGAGACTTTGCTTTTCTTTGAGTATTACTGTTTTGTTTAATATTTCATTTTTTCTTGATATGATTAGTTTAACAGTTTCATTTGGTTTTTTAGATGATAAATAACCAGTAAGGTCAGAAAACTTGCTAATTTTTAAATAGTCTATTTGCTTAATAATATCTCCTTCTTTCAAATCTGCTATTGAGGCAGCAGACCCTTTTTCAATGCCAGATATATACACACCTTCCAAGTCTGTAAGCCCGTAATCATTGACTAGTACTTCTGGCGCATTTATAGTTGAAATTCCTAATATGGCAGTTTTTACTGTTCCAAATTCCATAATATCTTCTATAATTTTTCTTGCAGTATTACTAGGTACTGCAAAAGAGTACCCTATATAGGACCCTGTTTGGGAGCTTATGGCGGTATTAATTCCAATAAGGTCACCATTAGTATTTACCAGTGCACCCCCACTATTTCCTGGATTTACAGCTGCATCTGTTTGTATAAAAGATTGATTTTTGTCTAATTCTCTAGCTTTTGCACTTATAATTCCTGCAGTCACTGTAGAGGTTAGATTAAATGGATTTCCCACAGCCAATACCCATTCTCCAACTTTAGCCATATCAGAGTCTCCAAAACTAAGGTAAGGGAGTTGTTCCTCTAATTGGATCTTAATAAGAGCGATATCTGTATTGGGGTCAGAACCTACCACAGTAGCTTCATATTCACTGTTATTGTTTAGGGTTACATACAACTTTTTGGAATTGTCTATTACATGATGATTGGTCACTATATACCCGTCTGGTGAAATAATCACACCAGATCCTGAACCCATTTGAGGAGCAGATTTGTATTGGTAGCCGTAAAAATATTCAAATAGTTTATTGTTTTGGTTGTCACTATCCTTCAGATTTTTTACATGTACCACGGCATTGATGGTTTTTTCTGCAGCAATACTAAAGTTTGAAAGGGGTTCATTGGAACTAGAATAATTGAAATTTACAGGATTCTTTCCTTGAAAACTGTTTTGTTGAAAAGATTTAAGAGATTCTTTTTTTGTAAATTCCTGAATTCCAATGCTAAACAAGCCACCAATGAAGGCTGCTAAAATTAATACAATAAATTTTTTCATAACGATTGATTTAAAAATAACTTAACTATTTTACAAAATTATAAAAATGAAAGAAGTCTTTTTAGTTTTTAACTGAGCTTTAACTGTCAAAAAAATCTTAATAATAGGTTATATTTGTTACTAATATTGAGTAAATGGAAGTAGAATTTTATAAATATCAAGGAACTGGGAATGATTTTATTATCCTTGATAATAGGAATAAATCTTTTCCAGAGAACAATCAGGAATTAGTCGCAAAATTGTGTAATAGAAACTTTGGTATAGGTGCAGATGGACTTATACTGCTTGAATTAAAAGAAGGTTTTGATTTTTCAATGATATATTACAATTCTGATGGTATCCCTAGCTCTATGTGTGGCAACGGTGGTAGGTGCTTGGTTGCATTTGCAAAGCGCATGGGGCTTATTAAAGATACTGCTTTATTTACAGCTGTAGACGGCCCTCACAAAGCTAGTATAATTGAAGACATGGTAAAGTTGGATATGAAACCAGTGAGCCAAATACTTAAAAAAAGAAACATATATTTTTTAGACACAGGCTCTCCACATCATGTTCAATTTGTAAAAGGGCTTGAAAATATGGATGTTAGAAGGCAGGGAAAAAAACTGAGATATGGATTATATGGAGCCATTGGCGCCAATATTAATTTTGTATCTGAGAGGGATCGAGATTCATTTTCAGTAAGAACCTATGAACGAGGGGTAGAAGACGAGACTTTATCTTGTGGCACTGGTGTTACTGCAACTGCAATTGCATTGTATGAAGACAATCAGAACATTCAAATCCCTGTTGTTTTACACACCCCCGGAGGAATTCTTAAAGTATCTTTTAAAAAAGAACAAGGCGTTTATAAAGAAGTTGTTTTAGAAGGAACTGCCACCTTTGTTTTTAAGGGAATTATATTGGTATAGTTATGCTTATTAGGCCATTAAAAAAGACCGATATTGATTTTCTATTACTAATAGAAAATGATCCTGTTTATATGGAGTTTGGCACACCGCATACTCCATTTTCCAAAAACCTTTTAAAAAATTTTATTGACCATTCTGCTGTCTCACTTTTAGAATCTGGTCAGTTTAGATATGTTTTGGAGGATGAACACCATTTAGTAGGATTTTTAGACCTTTTTGACTTTGAAAAGGCAAGTTTTACTGCTTCTGTGGGTATTCTTGTTACGCTTCCTTTTAGGAGAAAGCTATTGGCTTATAAGGCCTTACAAAAATTAGAATTAATGGCAGCAACCCAATGGGGTTTAAAATATTTATTAGCCAATGTGGCGACAGATAATGAACCTAGTCTCCAACTATTTGAAAAGCTCAAGTATAAAAAAATAGATATAAAAAATGACTTTAGCTTAGGCAATAAGACCAAAAGTATTGTGATATTTAAAAAAAATATACAATGAATTATAGAAAACAACTCTTAATAACCTTGGTAATTTTAATATTTTTAATAGGTGCTTTTTTTAGCGCTTACGTATACTTTGCGATTTTTACAGAAAACACCTCATTTGAAAAAGCCTCTGTTTCTGTTTATATTCCAACTAGTGATGAGGAAGAGCGATTATCTAAGTCATTGTTTCCATATTTAAAAAACTCTAATAGTTTCTTAAAACTAGCTAAGCAAAAAGGGTATTTAAGAAATATAAGAGCTGGGAAGTATGAAATAACAAAAGGAATGAGTAATAATGATATTATCAATGTGCTAAGATCAAAGCCAAGTACTGTAACGGTTTCTTTTAATAATCAAGAAACATTAGCAGATCTGGCTGCTAGGGTCTCTATTGAAATTGAAGCCGATAGCACCAGCTTAATAAATTCATTTCTAGAGACTTCTTTTTTAATAGCGAATGAATTTAATACAGACAATGCACTAGCCATGTACCTCCCCAATACATATGATTTTTTCTGGAATACTTCCGCTGAAGGGTTTAGGGGTAGAATGCTTGAAGAGTACCATAAATTTTGGAATTCAGATAGAATTAAAAGAGCTCAAATTCAAGGCCTCACACCAATAGAAGTGATTAACTTAGCTGCTGTTGTTCATAAAGAATCCGTAAAAGCAGATGAAAGACCTAGGGTGGCAGCAGTTTATCTGAATAGAATTAAAATAGGAATGAGGCTCCAAGCAGACCCTACCGTTATTTACTCGATAAAGAAAACAAGTGGAAATTTTGATCAACAAATTAAAAGAGTTTTGTACAGAGACCTTAAGATTAACTCACTATACAACACTTATATGAATAAGGGAATTCCGCCTGGCCCTATTTTTATGCCAGATATAAATGCAATTGAGGCAGTTCTTTATCCAGAAAAACACGCATATCTTTATTTTGTTGCAGATGCTGAAAACTTTGGATATCACATATTTTCTAAATCTTTAAAAGAGCACAATAAAAACAAAAGACAATACGTGAATTGGATTAATTCAAAAAAAGTGAAACGCTGAATGTAAAGGTAAAACGCTAATTATGAATACCTTAACACTTACAAATAAAAAAATCTTATATTTGCAAAAAATTAATCAAGTTTACTTGGTTGTTATTTTAAAAATATGAAAATAGGATTAAGGACATTAGTTTCTTTTTTAATAGTGGTTATTCTCTCCAGTTTTTCAGGGATATACCCTAGCATATTAGCTCATAGATCTTCTGATTTGTTTTCAATTTCAGATATTGATTACACAGTTGGGGCTACAAAAGACTTAGATATGGACATGCTCATTCCATTTACAGGCAAATCTTATGTGGGTTTTAAAGAGGCCCTTGCATTTAAAGAGTCACAAGGCAATTACGCATCTGTAAATACCTTGGGGTATATGGGCAAGTACCAATTTGGAAAAAATACTTTAGCATTTTACGGACAGTACAATACAGAGTGTTTTATGCAAGACCCCGCACTGCAGGAGAAAATTTTTTACCACAATACTGCAAGAAATAAGTGGATTTTGAGGAGAGATATTAAACGTTTTGTCGGTTTAGAAATAAACGGTATTGTTATATCAGAATCTGGTATGTTAGCGGCTGCCCACTTAGCAGGGGCAGGTAATGTTAAAAAATATTTAAGGTCTTGGGGTGATCACAATTTTTCAGATTCTTACAATACGAGTATTGAGGATTATTTAAGACGTTTTTCAGGTTATGATTTAAAAGAAGTAGAAAGCCGTCAGAGGGTTCTCTTCAGTTAATTATAAATGATTTACTTTCCAATTAAAAACATACAAGGTCTTTTGTGAAGTTTTGGTATGTTTTTTCTCCAATACACAACTGTTTCAGTTTTAATAAAGGCATTTGTTAGGCTAATATCACAGGCTATACATATTTTTGTATGACTTTGGAGATGCTTGCACAAGCTTTCTAACATAGCGTCATTTCTGTAGGGTGTTTCAATAAATAGCTGAGTTTGACCAGAAAGATAGAGGAGTTGTTCTAAATTTTTTATGGATTTACTTCTTTCTTGAGGGTCTATAGGTAAGTAGCCATTAAAGGCAAAATTTTGACCATTAAAACCACTTGCCATAAGTGAAAGTAAAATAGAAGAGGGTCCTACTAAAGGTACTACTGTTATGTTTTTTTCATGAGCAATAGACACAACGTCTGCACCAGGGTCTGCAATACCTGGACAACCAGCTTCCGAAATAACGCCTACATGAAACCCTTCTAAACAAGGGTTTAAAAAACTAGAGATCAAAGATAGATCAGTGAATTTATTGAGAGACTCTAATTTTAAATCTGATTGAGCCTTATTAGGACATATTTTTTTTATAAATCTTCTAGCTGTTTTTTCATTTTCAACTATAAAGAATTGAGTTTCTTCTATGATTTTTTTGACAGAAAGGGGGAGTACCTCAAGAGGTTCTGTTTCACCTAAAGTGCTGGGAATAAGGTATAGTACACCCTTTGTTGACTTTTTTGTATCCATAAAAAAAGAAAATTGTTTATGAGAATTTTTTGGTGAGATCTTCTATGTATTTTTTGAATTGCTTGTCTGTCTCCGCCAAATTATCTACCGTTTTACAAGCGTGAAGTACTGTAGCATGATCTCTTTTTCCAATTTGCGTTCCAATACTAGCAAGTGAAGCTTTGGTGAACTTCTTAGCGAAAAACATGGCCAATTGTCTGGCTTGTACAATATGTCTTTTTCTGGTTTTAGATTGTAGGGTAGTCACATCCATTTCAAAGTAGTCTGAAACTACTTTTTGTATGTAGTCAATAGATACCTCTCTTTTTGTGTTTTTCACAAATTTCTCAACAACTTGTTGTGCTAGGTCTAAGGTGACTTCTTTTTTATTAAATGAAGATTGAGCAATTAATGAAATAATAGCTCCTTCTAGTTCCCTTACATTGGTTTTAATGTTTTTGGCTACATAGTCTATAATGTCATCTGCCATTTCAACACCGTCTTTGTAAAGTTTGCTTTTAAGGATAGAAATTCTAGTCTCAAAGTCTGGTGTTTGTAACTCTGCAGATAGCCCCCATTTAAATCTAGACAATAACCTTTGTTCTATGTCCTGCATATCTACAGGAGCTTTATCGGAAGTTAAAATCACTTGTTTCCCATTTTGGTGTAAGTGATTAAAAATATGAAAGAAGACATCTTGCGTTCCTGATTTTCCAGAAAGGAATTGAACATCATCTATTATTAAGACATCTATGAGTTGGTAAAAATGAATGAAATCATTTCTTGTGTTTTTCTTTACAGATTCTATGTACTGTTGTGTAAATTTTTCAGCAGAAATATAAAGTACGGTCCGTTCCGGATACTTGTCCTTTATTTCTACGCCAATAGCATGTGCCAAATGAGTTTTACCTAATCCAACCCCACCAAAAATTAATAATGGATTAAATGAAGTGCCACCTGGTTTGTTAGCTACTGCCATTCCTGCAGATCTAGCCAATCTATTGGAATCTCCCTCTAAAAAGTTGTCAAAACTATAATTTGGATTTAGTTGAGATTCAATTTTAATATTTCTAATTCCAGGAATAACAAAAGGGTTCTTTAACTCGGGGCTCTTAGATTTAATGGGTACATCAATTTCTTGTGGTGCGTGATATGATCTGTTAGCACTTGGAATTTTCTCAGTAAAAGGTTCTCTATTGCCATAAGTATTTTCCATTCTTATGATATAAACCAACTTTGCACCTTCTCCTAAAGATTTTGTGAGAGCTACTTTAAGAAGCTTGACATAGTGTTCTTCTAACCATTCATAAAAGAATTTACTTGGAACCTGAACACTTAATGAGTTGTCTGAAAGCTTAACTGGTTTTATAGGTTCAAACCAAGTTTTAAACGCTTGAGGTTGGATATTGTCCTTTATAAATAAAAGACATTCGTTCCATACAGCGTTGGCATCAATACTCATTGTATAAGGTAATTGTTTAGGTTAATTATTGGTTGTTTTCTAAAATAACAAAAAAACATATCTTAGAATCATTTAATAAAGCAAATATGTGAACAAAAAACTTAAAAAAAAAATCATTAGGGGTTGGTTTTTCAGTTTTTTTTATTCATCATTAATGTTATTATTAAATTTAGATCTTAAATATAACATATAATTTTAAATACTATGAAGATAACTGCCAAAAAAAATATAGAAATTAGATATGGTGAGACAGACCAGATGGGAGTGGTGTATCATGGTAGTTATCCAGCTTTTTTAGAAATTGGTAGAATTGATTGGTTATCACAAATGGGATTTTCATATGCAAAAATGGAAAAGGAGGCTTGTCTGTTGCCCGTTATTTCACTCTCTATTAATTTTAAGAAATCTCTTTATTTTGGAGACGTACTTTACTTAGAGACGAGTCTTGTTAAAGTGCCACAGGTAAAAATTTCTTTTGAATACGAGTTATTTAATAAAAAGGGAGATTTAATAGGAACCGCTAGTACTGCTTTGGCTTTTTTGAATAAAGAGACTATGAAGCCAATGGCTTGCCCTCAAGATTTACTAAAAGTGATTAAATCTAAAATGGATTCATTTAATTAAGCGGAATTTAAAGAGAAACTAAGCAATCTTTTACTTTGCTTATATTTATTTTAAATGACTTTTCTAATTTTACAGGTACTTGAACCTCCAGAACACACAGTCCCTGAATTTCTTGTTTTGAGATATGTATTTTTTCTCTTTTTATAATTTTCATGATCAGATGTAATTGAGTGTATGGGAATTTTAATTGCATGGGAATTTTTATGGAAACACTTATGATATTGGATAGCTCTAAAGCTCCTTTGGCAGCTGCCTTATAAGCGCTAATAAGTCCTCCAGGCCCTAATTTTACACCTCCAAATATTCTGAGTACTACTATTCCAATTTGAGTGAGCTTAAATGATTGTATTTGACCATAAATGGGAGCTCCAGCAGTATTATTGGGTTCCCCATCATCATTATATTTAAATTCTGGAGGATTTACCCCTATTTGCCAAGCGTAGCAAAAATGATTGGCGTTGTGATGAGAAGTTTTTAGTTTTTCTATAAATATCTTGAGTTCAGCTTCTGAATTTAAAGGAATGGCATACCCCAAAAACTTGCTCTTTTTATCTTTAAACAAAAAGGGCTCACTTGGCTTGGATATGGTTTTATAACTGCTAATCAAAATGGGGAACTAGAACTTCTAACACATCAGTATACATAGTTTCTGTTAGCTGCAATTTCCCAGAGATTTCAGGAGCTTCAATTCCTCTTTTTAGTATATAACTACTCTTAAAAACCCTAGCCTCGTCCCAAAGTCCCTCATCAATAAAATAGGCTAAAGTTTTTGCACCTCCCTCTACAATCAAACTCATTATGTTTTGTTTGTAAAGTAGATTAGTAATCTGTGAGGCAATAGGCATATTAAAGTCTATAGCCAAATAAACTATTGCATTATTATCATTCTTAGGAAGACTGGATATGCTTGTAATACAGAAGATTTTAGCATGCTTTTTAAATAACGGAGCAAGCGGCGCAATACTAAGGTCTCTGTCTATGTAAATAGGAACGGGTGAGAGACCCTGCCAAAGCCTCACGTCTAAACTTGGGTTATCATCCAATAAAGTATTTGCCCCTATTAAAATAGCGTGTTCTTGGCTACGCCACTGGTGCGTTCTTTGTTTGGAAATAGCAGATGAAATCCAATAAGGTGTCCTGCCTTTAGAGGGAGGCGCAATAAATGCATCGGCGCTTTGCGCCCATTTAAGAATGATGTAAGGACGTTTTTTTTCTTGTAGTATTAAAAAACGTCTGTGGTGCCACTTGCAAGCTAGCGACAAAACGCCAACTATTACTTCTGATCCTGATGCTTCTAAAAGGGCTATGCCTTTTCCAGAAACCTTGGGGTTTGGATCTAAAACTCCAATAACCACTCTTGGTATTTTATGAGCTATAATTAAATTGGTGCAGGGCGGCGTATTACCATAGTGTGCACATGGCTCTAAAGTAACATATAAAGTAGCCTTGGAGAGCAGTGTTTTGTCTTTTAGACTATTGATGGCATTTGCTTCCGCATGTGGACCCCCAAATGAGCTAGTGAATCCTTCAGAAATAATTTTATTTTTATATACAATAACACAGCCTACCATGGGGTTTGGATAGGAGTGTCTCATGGCATTTTTACCTACTGAGATGGCTCTAGACATGTATTTTTCATGTATCTTCACCCTACAAAAATAGAATAATAAAAGGATTTAAAACAGATGAATATTAGAGCAATAAAAATGTCTGACAACGTGGCTGTTGCTAAAGTTATTAGACAGGTATTGATAGATTTGGGAGTGCCAAAAGTAGGAACAGCTTATGCAGATAAATCTCTAGATATGATGTTTGAAAATTATCTTGCCCCTAAAAGCGCATATTTTGTTTTGGAAGCAGATGGCCAAATATTGGGTTGCGCAGGAGTGGCCCCATTAGAACAATTTGAGAGGCCTGTCTGTGAGCTTCAAAAAATGTATTTTTTAGAGGAGGCTAGGGGAAAGGGTGCTGGATTTAAAATGATTCAAGTGTGCATAGATCAGGCAAAAGAATTTGGTTTTGATCAATGCTATTTAGAAACTATGCCCTATATGGAGGCAGCTCAGAAACTATATAAAAAAACAGGCTTTAGGTACCTAGACGGTCCTATGGGAAACACTGGACATTACTCATGTTCCGTTTATATGATATTAGATTTATAATGTTTTTAAGAGATCTTAAATCATATTTTCAACAGGAGTTAGTAGCGCTTTATTCTAAAGAAGAAGTGAATCATTTCTTGTATATACTCATTGAGTTTAGGCTTCATGAAAATAGATTTTTATTGGCCATGCAACCAGATTTTAAGCTCTCTAAAAAAGACTATTTGTATTTTATGAATGCTTGTAAGGCACTTAAAAATAACATGCCTATTCAGTATTTTTTGGAATATGCTTATTTTGGAGATCTAAAATTAAGAGTGAAAGAGGGCGTATTAATTCCTAGACAAGAGACCCTTGAACTGGTTTCTTTGGTAAGTGATTTTGTGCTTGGTCTTGAAAAGCATCCAGCTGTTCTAGATATTGGAACTGGGAGTGGGTGTATTTCCATTTCATTATCTTTGGCATTTCCAAATGCAATGATTTCTGCCTTAGATATTTCAGATACAGCCTTGGCTATTGCAGCTCAAAATGCAGCAGACTACCAATTGAAAATTGCATTTGAAAAGGCCGATGTTTTGTCGCTTTCATCTCTAAATGGCACTTACGACGTTATTGTTTCTAACCCTCCTTATGTGAGACAGCTAGAAAAGGTGTCTATGCTAGCGAATGTATTAGACTATGAGCCAGATTTGGCTTTGTTTGTTTCGGATACAGACCCCCTTATTTTTTATAAAAAAATTGGTGAGTTATCTCTGCTAGCTTTAGATAAGGGTGGCGCGTTATTTTTTGAAATCAATGAATATTTAGGTGCAGAGACCACAGAGATGTTAGCGAGACTTGGGTATAACAATATTCAATCTTATAAAGATATATACGGAAAGGACAGAATGCTAAAAGCAATGTTGTAACTATGGATGTTTATAAAAAAATACAAGAACTTAGTGAAATAATAAAGGCTCATAATCACGCCTATTACGTGTTGGACCTTCCAACTATCTCTGACTATGATTTTGACTTATTGCTAAAGGAACTAGAGGTTTTGGAGCATGAAAACCCACTTTTTATAGATCCTAATTCTCCCACTCAACGGGTGGGAGATATTGTTAAGTCTTTTGAAACAGAGCCCCATGAATTAAGAATGTATTCCTTAGATAACTCATATGATCAAGAAGATCTCAGAGATTGGGAAATCAGAATTAAAAAGGTATTGGAAGACATTCCCTTGGAATACACCTGTGAGCTAAAATATGATGGGGCCTCTATTAGTTTAACTTATGAAAAAGGAATACTGCAAAAGGCACTTACTAGAGGTGACGGCTTTCAGGGAGATAATGTGACTGCTAACATTAGGACCATAAAATCCATTCCACTAAAATTAAAAGGAAATTACCCTAGTCATTTTGAAATTAGAGGGGAGGTAGTCATGCCTTTTGAGGGTTTTCATAAAATGAATGAACAACGCCTTGCCAATGGGGAGGAACCATTTATGAACCCCAGAAATACGGCCTCTGGGAGTCTTAAAATTCAAAATCCTCATCTGGCTGCTAAAAGACCATTAGATTGTTTACTCTACCATATAGCTGGAGAACACAAGGGAATTCAAAGTCAATATGAGTTTTTAGAGAAGGCGAGAAGTTGGGGCTTTAAAGTGCCAAACACCTCAAAAAAATGCAACAATTTAGCGGCTGTATATGAATTTATTGACTATTGGGATACAGCCAGACATGAACTCCCTTATGAGACAGACGGAGTGGTTATAAAAATAGACAATTTACAGCATCAAGCGCAATTAGGTTATACTTCTAAAAGTCCCAGATGGGCCATGGCTTATAAGTTTAAGGCAGAAAAGGTATCTACTGTTTTTAAGTCTATAGATTACCAGGTGGGCAGAACGGGAGCCCTAACTCCTGTGGCTAATTTAAGCCCAGTTCTTTTGGCTGGAACCATTGTAAAGAGGGCTTCCTTGCACAATGCAGATCAGATAAAAAAACTAGACCTTAGAATTGGGGATACGGTATTTGTAGAAAAAGGAGGTGAAATTATTCCAAAAATTGTAGGCATAGACAAGACTAAAAGGCTTTTAAATGCTCCCCTGATTGTTTATATTAACAGCTGCCCTCAATGTGGAAGTTCATTGAGTCGCATAGAAGGAGAGGCCAAGCATTTCTGCTTAAATGAACGGGCCTGCCCCCCGCAGATTATTGGAAAAATAAGTCATTTTATTTCTAGAAAGGCATTAGATATTGATGGCTTAGGAGAAGAAACGGTGTCACTTTTGTATGCCAATGGCTTGCTTTCCAACTATGCAGATTTATACTCACTAGATCCTGCAGCGGTTTTAAAACTAGAACGAATGGCAGAAAAATCCGTTGAGAACATGCTCATAGGTATTGAAGCATCTAAACAAATCCCATACGAAAAAGTGCTTTTTGGCCTGGGAATTAGATTTGTTGGAGAAACGGTTGCAAAGAAATTAGCTAAGGCTTTTGTTTCTATAGATGGACTTATGGCTGCTTCTTATGAAGCCCTAATATCTGTTGATGAAATAGGGGATAGGATTGCTAAAAGTGTTTTAGAATTTTTTAAAGATCCCTACCAAAGAGGCTTAGTGCTTAGATTGGCTAAATACGGACTTAAACTTGAAATGCTACCATCGGATATTTCAGTCCAGTCTTCTAAATTAGAGGGTTTTATTTTTGTTCTTTCTGGCGTTTATGATAAATATTCTAGGCCTCAGCTAAAACAACTTATAGAAGAGCATGGGGGAAAAGTAGTAGGATCTCTATCTTTAAAAACTAGTTTTCTATTGGCTGGAGACCAGATGGGGCCAAGTAAAAAGGATAAAGCAGCCGCTTTAAATATTCCTTTGTTGTCTGAAGTCTCTTTTATAGAAATGATTTCATAATTGTTTAAAATATAACAAAATGTTGCAAAAATTTATAATCACTTATTTATATATTTGTATTGTACTTACTTTAAAAAAGGTATATGTTCTTTGATTCTGTTTTTGTATCCTTAAAGCTTTTCTTTTTGAAGAAAAAGGTTAAGAAAAAATCACTTTCTATATTATTAAGACCTTCACAGGATTTACCCCTTAAGCCACTCGCTTTATTGATAGACCTTGATGTACATGATCTAGACACTGTGCTTCATCAGTGTAGTAATATTTTTGAGGTTCCAGAGGTAGACATTGAAGTATTAGGTTTTTCTGTTAAAGGTGTTGCGTGTAAGGTTCCTAATTTCAAAATTCGTAAAGAGCTCAGTTGGTTTAATGGAGTAGAAAATATGCACGTAGCATTATTTATTTCCAAACCCTATAAGTATTTTATTGATTTTCACGAATCTAATGCGCCTAGTGTTTGTCTGATTGCTTTAAAAACAAAAGCAAATTTCAGAATTGGTTTTAAAGGGCATAATTATAAAACAGCAGATTTCATATTAGAAACTCCCTTGAGTAATCAGACAACACTTTTTAATGCCTTGGCACTATATATAAAAAAAATAACCATATAAATGAACGCTTTCTCAGGTACCGCAGTAGCTTTAGTCACTCCTTTTAGTCCAGATAATCTGGTTGACGTTTTGGCTTTAAAACAATTGGTGCGTCGTAATATTAATGCGGGTATTAATTATTTGGTAGTGCTTGGTACTACGGCAGAAACGGCGACGTTGTCTTTAGAAGACCAGCAGTTGGTTATAAAAACTGTCGTAGAAGAAAATCAAGGAGAAGTCCCTTTGGTGCTAGGCCTTGGAGGTAATGACACGGATGCTTTAGTGACTCAAATTAAGCAAACTAATTTTGAACATTTTGCAGCTATTTTGTCTGTGACACCATACTATAATAGGCCTACTCAAGAAGGACTTATAGCTCATTTTAATGCAGTAGCAAAAGCTTGTCCTATCCCGGTAATTATTTACAATGTACCTCTTAGAACAGGGGTGAATATGTGGGCAAAAACAAGTATTGCTATAGCCCAAAACAACACTAATATTATTGGAATAAAAGAAGCCTGCGGAGATATGGAGCAAGTAGCAGAACTTTTAAGTACCAAACCAGAAGGATTTTTAGTAATTTCTGGAGACGACGCTACCGCCTTTCAAACTACCTTAGCTGGAGGTGCAGGTGTTATTTCTGTAATTGGTCAGGCCATACCTGAAATTCTTGTAAAGCTAATTAACAGTGCTTTAAATGGTCATGATGTCAAGATGAATTGTCTTAATGAAAACTTACAGCCACTTATAAATGTTGTTTTTGAAGAGGGAAACCCGGCTGGGATTAAGGGATTGTTGTCACTCATTTCTGATTTTCCCTTAGGTGTTAGACTTCCATTACTACCAGCTTCCTCTGTATTGGTCTCTAAATTAAAAAGTGAATTAAATATCCTTAATCCAATAAACTGTTAACAAGCTCAAGCTTTTTAAATCAAGTTTAGCTAGCGCTCAGGCCTCTATTTTTATAGTTTTTTAAATTTGTTTTTTAACATATTTTTTGATTGGATTGATAGTGCATTTAGACAGATTAAAAATGTTTTTTATATCCAAATGGATTCCTTAATTTTGTAGGATGTTTTTAAACAAAAGAATAGCACTTATTGTACTCTCAATCAATTTGAGTTTGGTTTCATGTAATGAATACCAAAAAGCTTTAAAATCTACAGATTTGAAGGTGAAGTACGATGCTGCAGAAAACTTTTATAAAGAAGGAAATTACAGACAAGCCAACCGTTTGTTTGAGCAAATTGCTCCAAAGTATGTAGGTAAGCCGCAAGGGGAAAGAGTTTTGTTTTTCTTTGCAGACAGCTATTATAAAATTGAAGATTACAATACCGCAGGATACCAGTTTGAAAGATTTTTAAAGTCCTATCCCAATAGTGATAAAGCTATAGAAGCTGCCTTTTATAGTGCCAAGAGCTATTATGAATTATCTCCTGAATATTCACTAGATCAGACAGATACTGACAAGGCATTAGATAAGCTTCAAAATTTCATAAATGCTTATGGAGAATCTCCATTTGTACAAGAGGCTAATATATTAGCAAAGGAGCTCAGTGTAAAAAAAGAGCGAAAGGCATATGAAATTGCTAGGCAATACTATAAAATAGCAGTTGGCTTTGATTATACCATTCTATTTGCTGCTGAAGAGGCACTAAGTAATTTTTTAGTTGATTTCCCTGGTTCTCCTTTTAGAGAAGATGTTTTTTATTATCAATTCGCCACTGCAAATAGCATTGCAGATTACAGTGTTTTAGAAAAAAAAGCAGATAGGATAAAAAACGCTCAAGATTCTTATAAGACTTTATTAAAATATTATCCAGAGACTAAATACACTAAAGAAGTGAAAGTTCTCTCAGCTAAATTAGTAAAAGATCTTTCAGACCTCACTAAATAAATTTATCACAGACATTATGAACGAATTAAAGAATTCAAAAGCAGCTACTTCTACTATTACAGTTAATAGAGATAAGTTTGATGCGCCTACAGGAAATATCTATGAAGCTATTTCTATCACTGCAAAGCGTGCTATTCAAATTAATGCAGAAATTAAAAAAGAACTTCTTGAAAAGCTAGAGGAATTTGCTACTTATAGCGATAGTTTAGAGGAAGTTTTTGAAAACAAAGAACAAATTGAGGTGTCTAAATTTTATGAGAAACTTCCTAAAGCCCATGCAATGGCTGTATTGGAATGGTTAGAAGGTAAAATTTATTACAGAGACACTACAAAGGAAGTTTAAGCATTATGCTTAGGGGTAAAAACATTCTTCTGGGAATCAGTGGAGGTATTGCAGCATATAAAACTCCTTATTTAGTGCGTTTATTAATTAAGGCTGGCGCGAATGTTAAAATAGTTTTAACTGAGAATGCCAGCCATTTTGTTTCTCCACTTACCCTAGCTACATTAAGTGAAAATCCAGTAGCTGCAAGCTTTACAGTTTTAGATGAGATTGGCTCTATCTCTTGGAACAATCATGTGACACTTGGCCTATGGGCAGATCTTATGATTGTAGCTCCTGCTACCGCCAGCAGTCTTTCTAAAATGGCTTACGGACAGGCAGACAATCTATTAATTGTCACTTATCTCTCGGCAAAATGCTCTGTTTTTATTGCACCAGCCATGGATTTGGACATGTACAAGCATCAGAGCACAAAAGAAAGTTTAGTCAGATTAAAATCTTTTGGGCATTATATTATTCCTGCAGAAGATGGTTTTCTAGCCAGTGGCCTTTCTGGGGAAGGAAGAATGGCAGAACCAGAAAATATACTCTTGTTTGTAGAGAAAACACTTTCCAATGCATTGCCTTTAAAAGGAAAAAAAGTACTCATTACCGCTGGACCTACTTATGAGCCTATAGACCCTGTTAGGTTTATTGGCAATCACAGTTCTGGTTTAATGGGCTATGAATTGGCAGAACAAGCGTATCTTTTAGGAGCTTGTGTAACCCTTGTAAGTGGCCCTTCTCATCTTACACTTTACAATAAAGGCATTCAAAAAATAATGGTGACTACCGCAATAGAAATGCAAGAAGCCGTTATGCAAGAGTTTGAAAACTGCGATATTTTTATTGGAGCAGCAGCTGTCTCTGACTATAGACCAATGAACTTTGCTAAGCAAAAAATTAAAAAGGAAGGATTAGAAGCTCCAAAAATTTCATTAGTTAAAAACCCAGACATTATTGCTGTATTAGGACAGATAAAAAAACATCAAATTTTAATTGGCTTTGCTCTTGAAACCCAAGACGGTTTAAAGTATGCCAATCAAAAACTAATTAACAAAAACTTAGACGCCATTGTATTAAATACTCTTGAAGATAATGGAGCAGGATTTAGCCATACTACTAATAAGATTGTTTTTATTAAAAGGGATGGTCAGGCGCTCTATTTTGATTTGAAACCTAAAAAGGAAGTAGCGGAAGATATTTGGAGAGAAATACAAATAATTCTATGAAAATACTGGCCTGTATCCTATCCCTCTTTAGTTGTGTTGTTGTATCACAAGATTTTAACGCTACGGTAGTGGTAGATGCTTCTAGAATAAACCAGTCTAATCTTCAAATTTTCAATAGTTTAGAAAAGCAGTTGTCAGATTTTATTAATAAAACATCTTTCTCTGAAAAAAGAATAGAAACTGCTCATAGAATTCCTGTAAACTTTTTCTTAAATATAAGTGCTTATGAGAATAATAGCTTTGAAGCCACTCTTCAAATTCAAAGTTCAAGACCTATTTATAACAGTATGTACTTGTCACCTTTAGTGCTTATAAAAGATCCAGAGGTCAGTTTTCAGTTTCAGGAATTTGCACCGCTTATTCTCAATGAAAATAATATAGACAATAATTTAGTGGCCGTATTTTCTTATTACGCCTATCTCGTCATTGCCTTAGACGCAGATAGTTTTTCCTTTAACTCAGGGAGTGCTTATTACAGCAAAGCTCAAAACGTGATGGCACTAGCTCAATCAAGATCTTTTAGTGGTTGGACTTTGAATAATAGGTCTTTTAATAGAGTGCTTTTGTTGAATTTACTCAGCAACAATGAGTCAGTACTTTTTAAGAAGGCACTTTATGAATACCATTTAAAAGGATTAGATAATATGATGTATGACCCCGTGAACTCAAAGCAAAACATAGTAAAAGCTATTGGGTACCTAAAGTCATTTGGAAACAACGGCACCCATAGAACCCTAGTTCAGAGTTTTTTTGACGCCAAGGCCAATGAAATTCTCGATATTTTTATGGGAGGACCCCAAATCCCTATTGATAACTTGGTGACTTCTCTACAAAGTTTGGCGCCTTTATTTGGTGATTATTGGTCAACCATTAAATAATTGTAGCTTTTAATTCCTTTGTCTCTGGCTTATCTTTATATTTGATAGACTAAATACAAGAATAGATTTGTTACAAAAACTTCACATTCAAAACTTTACTTTAATAGATTCCATTGAAATAGATTTCCAATCTGGATTTAGTGTGATTACCGGTGAAACAGGTGCAGGGAAATCTATTTTGTTAGGAGCGCTATCCCTTGTGTTAGGGAAGCGAGCAGAAGCTTCTTTACTGAGAGATCCAACTTTAAAATGCATTATAGAAGCGCACTTTAAAGTGTCTAATTACCCCTTTTTAAAAAACTACTTTAAAGAGGCAGATTTAGATTATGAATCTCATTGTCTACTGAGAAGAGAATTACTGCCTACCGGTAAATCTAGGGCGTTTGTCAACGACACTCCAGTGACCTTGGAGGTCATGTCTTCTATTGGTGACTTTTTAATAGACATACATTCTCAACACCAAACACTAGACATATTTGACAGCCAATACCAGCTGCATATTATTGATGGACTAGCAGATAATCACAGTCGTTTAAGAACCTATCAAGATGTTTTTAAAACCTACCAAAAGGAATCTGATTATTTAAGTGTTTTACAGAATAACCATTTACAAGCCTTAAAAGAATTTGATTACAATACTTATTTGTTAGAAGAATTAGAACAAGTACAATTAAAAGAAGGCATTCAAGAAGAATTAGAGATAAAACAACTACAATTAGAAAATGCCACAGAAATTATTGAGAAATTGGGCAGCAGTATTGCATTGATTGAATCTGACCCAATAGGTATTTTCAATCAATTGCAAGAACTCAATCAAAATATGGTTAGGCTTTCAGCTTTTGGTGACTTTTTTGCTCTTTTAAAAGAGCGTTTAAAGGTCATTCAAATTGAACTAATGGATGTGTATCAGGAGCTTCAGAATGCTAAAGATTCTCAGGAAGAAGACCCAGATATGTTAGAACAGTTGAATGCTCAACTTCAAAAAATTTATGACTTGCAGAGAAAGCACCAAGTAGATAATACGGTATCGCTCTCAGAAGTAAGAGTCCAATTAAGAGAAAAAGTTTCTTTTGTACTCAAGGGAACTGAAGAAATTGAAAAGCAAAAAGAAAAATTAAAAAGTATAGACTTAAAACTTCATAAAATGTCTGGGGAGCTTCACGATAAAAGAGTAGCAGTAATTCCTAATTTTATTGACCAACTTTCATTAAAAGTTCATCAGTTGAGCATGCCTAAGGCACTTTTCAAAATTTCACTAGAGACTCAAAAAGACTATACTGCTTCAGGTACAGATGCTGTTTCATTTTTATTTTCTGCCAATTCAGGTCAATCTTTTGGCGCACTAAAAAAGGTAGCGTCAGGTGGAGAGCTGTCTAGAATTATGCTTAGTATAAAAGCTTTGCTGTCTAGATATGTCTCTCTGCCAACTATTATATTTGATGAAATAGATACAGGTGTTTCTGGAGAGGTAGCCACCAAAATGGCCTCTATAATGAAAGAGATGGGCTCGGAATTACAACTTATATCCATTACCCACTTACCTCAGGTAGCTTCTAAGGGAGATTTTCATTATAAAGTTTTTAAAGAAGATGACGGCATGCAAACACAAACCCAATTAATTCTGTTAAATAAAGAACAGAGGGTGGTGACGCTAGCAGAAATGTTAGGAGGGAAAGAGTTAAGCGACTCTGCTATTGCTCACGCAAAGCAGTTATTGGCTTAAGTATTTTTAATATCTTTACTCTTCCATTAACCAAATAAATCAATATGGCTTACAATTTATTAAAAGGAAAACGAGGTATCATTTTTGGTGCACTGGATCCAAATTCAATTGCTTGGAAAACAGCAGAAAGAGTTCATGAAGAGGGAGGCACCTTTGTTCTTACCAATGCACCAATTGCCATGAGAATGGGTCAAATAAATGTTTTAGCTGAGAAAACAGGTTCACAAGTAATCCCTGCCGATGCCACAAGTCAAGAAGATTTAGCTCATTTAGTAGCTCAGGCTACTGAAATATTAGGAGGTAAACTAGATTTTGTACTTCATTCTATTGGAATGTCAGTAAATGTTAGAAAAGGAAAGGCTTATACAGACGAGAACTATGACTTTACAGCTAAAGGATGGGATGTTTCTGCGCTTTCATTTCATAAAGTAATGCAATCATTGTATAAAGCAGACGCAATGAATGAGTGGGGGAGTATTGTAGCTCTTACTTATATGGCTGCACAGAGAACTTTTCCTGATTATAATGATATGGCAGATAACAAAGCGTATTTAGAGTCTGTAGCTAGAAGTTTTGGATATTTTTATGGTAAAGAAAAAAAGGTAAGGGTAAATACCATTTCTCAATCTCCAACTCCAACAACTGCGGGTCAAGGAGTAAAAGGATTTGATGGATTTATTTCTTATGCAGATAAAATGTCACCCCTTGGGAATGCTACAGCAGTAGATTGTGCAAATTATACAATAAGTTTATTTTCAGACTTAACTAAGAAAGTGACCATGCAGAATTTATTTCATGATGGAGGTTTTTCCAATACAGGTGTGAGCCAAGAAGTCATAGAGTATTTTTCAAAGTAATTTAATTACATAAATAGTGAGGCCATCCATAGCGATGGCTTCTTTGTTCCTATACCTTTCACATGTATTATAATATCAGTTTTGTTGTTCCTGTTTATAACCGTCCAGAGGAGATGAGAGAGCTCTTGGAGAGTCTGCTAGCTCAATCTGTTCCAGTTTTTGAAGTAGTAGTCATAGAGGACGGCTCTTCTATAAGTAGTGAAGCTGTGGTAACTGCTTTTAAAGACCTGCTTCCTTTGGTTTATTTTTATAAGGAAAACTCTGGCCCTGGAGACTCTAGGAACTACGGCATGAAAAGGGCACAAGGAGACTTCTTTGTGATTTTGGACTCTGATTGTATTCTCCCTCCTGGTTATTTACAATCTGTTCAAGACTTCCTAACTAGCAAAGCTGTAGACTTTTTTGGAGGATCAGACGCAGCCCACTGTTCTTTTAGTTCACTACAAAAAGCAATTAATTTTGTCATGACTTCTTTTTTAACTACAGGAGGTTTGAGAGGCTCAAAAAATTCTATTCAAAAGTTTGAACCAAGGAGCTTCAATATGGGAATATCAAGGGAAGCCTTTACAGTAAGCGGTGGTTTTGGGCTCATTCATCCAGGAGAAGATCCAGATTTAACCATGAGACTCTGGGCTCTTGGTTTTAAGTCATCCTTCGCAGAGAAAGCATATGTGTTTCACAAAAGAAGGATTAGTTGGTCTTTATTTTATAAGCAAGTATACGCATTTGGAAGTGTTAGACCTATTTTAATGCAACGCTACCCAAAGTACGCTAGACCTACTTTTTGGTTACCATCTACCTTTCTTTTTTTGTGTATTGTAGTATTTTTATTTTGCTTTTTAGGATTTTTTATACCGCTCTTGTTAGTTTTTTTATATGTAGCAATTCTCTTTTTAGTAGCTTTATATAAAGAAAAAAACTTAAAAGTTAGTTTCATGGTGGTACCTGCTTTTTTTGTTCAAATGCTTGGCTACGGCTTTGGTTTTATAAAAACTTTTATTACACTTAAAATGCAGAATCTACCAGCTGAGGTATTATTTCCTCATTTATTTTTTAAATCTAAGGATGGGAATCATTAATTTAAATATTATTAAAGCTTACCAGACTAAACGGTTTTTATTGTTTTTTAGTGCTGCTGCCTTTGTTTGGATACTCAATAATTTATCAGACACTTTTGAAAAAGAGATTAGCTTTAAGCTACAGTATGCAAATCCTAATAAAGATTTGTTTATTAGTAATAAAAACCCAAATGAGGTCTCATTAAAAATAAAAGCTAGTGGGTATAAATTAATATCCTTGTCTTTGAGCAAGCCAATTTTAGTCCTAAATATTTTAGGTGTCTCTTATGACAAGAATAAAGGGTATTCCCTTTCTGAAAACAATCAATTGTCTCAATTTCAGTCACAATTAGGAGTTTCTGTTACAGTAACTGGCTTTAAAGTAAATGCTCCAATAGTTTTAAGTCTATTTAAATTATCTGAAAAAAAAGTAGTAGTACGTCTAGTATCTGAAACAAAAACTAAATCTAATTTTTTTGTAGTGAGTCAAACACTATCTCAAGACAGTGTTGTTGTGAGGGGTAGTAGCGCTTTTTTAAAATCTATAAATGAAGTAGAGACAGTTTTATTAAAATTGTCTCTACTAGATAGATCAATAGACACCGTAGTATTTTTAAATTGGCAAAAATTTGATCAAAAAGGATTTGTTTTACCAGAAAAACTGGGTCTCAAAATTGAGGTGTCTGAATTCTCTGAAATTGTGATTCAAAGTTCTATTAAGGTGTTGAATTTGCCAGACCAAATGAAAATTAATTTCTTCCCAAATTCACTTCCAGTAATAGTAGCTGCACCTTTAGCGGTATTAAAGAATATTTCTCCCCAAGATATTGAATTACATATTAATTATTTAGATCTTATTAAAGTTGATAAGTCAGTTTATTTACCCTCAATTAAATCTTTAAATAAGGGAGTTTTTAGAGTGAAACTACAGAACAAATTAGGAGTTGAATATATACTAACAAGTATTAAATGAGATATTTAGTTGCCATTACTGGAGGAATAGGGGTGGGCAAGTCTAAGGTGGCTAGCTTCTTTGAAGATTTTGGTGTTCCGGTTTATTACTCAGATACAGAAGCTAAAAGAATTATGGAGGAACTCCCTCATTTAAAGAAAAGTATTTCATTGCTCTTAGGAACTGAAGCTTATTTGAAAAATGGCCAGTTAAATAGGGCTTATATAGCTTCTGAAATTTTTAAAGACTCAAAAAAACTAAAGTCATTAAATGAATTGGTACATAAAGAAGTTCACATTGATTTTCAGACTTGGGTAACCACTTATGATCAAAAATCATCTGTTCCATATCTTATGTATGAGTCTGCTTTGGTTTTTGAAAATGGTTTAGAAAGTCAATTTAACTCCGTGCTTTTAGTCACTGCACCAGAGGCACTCAGAATAGAAAGAATAAAAATCAGGGATCATAGATCAGAGAAAGAGATAAAAAGGATCATAATGTCACAGATGTCAGAGAATGATAAAATTAAAAAGGCAGATTTCGTGATAAATAATCAAGACTTGTCAATGACTTTGTTAAATTCAAGTGAAATTCACAATAAAATAATAATTATGACATAATACATTCTAATTTTAACTTAAATGTTAATATTATGTTTATTAATTATATCAATTAGCTAACAATATTTAGTTTTGTTAACAGATTTAGTTCCTTATGAAAAAAAGACTACTGGTATCTTTAATGGTTTTTATGAGCGTATCTCTTTTGGGGATTATTTTCATTCAAGGCTACTGGATTAAAAAGTCTGTAGGGTTTAAGGAAGAAGAATTTACTGCTATTGTTTCTGGGGTATTGGTCAGGGTGACAGAAAAGATAGCCAAACGAGAGATGGATTCATATTTTGATGACTTTTTAAGATTAAAAGATAGTATAGGATCTCCAAAATCATCACACCTAAAGAATTTTTTCTTTTTTGACAGAAACTTAAATACAAATGAAACTACAGTTTATTCTCACGGGATATTAGAAGAAGACTACAATATGGCCTCTAGTTTTTTTGACGCAGCACTTGGAATGGATAGCACCATGCTTAAAGGGTATAGAAGCCAAAGGGCAAGAACTATTTTTAAGGAAAATAAAGGTTTTGACGATTCTAAATACACCTTTTCTCCTATTGAAAAATTAGTCATAAATGAAAGACTCACTGAAACAGACAAAACATTGTTTGACAACGTCTATAGGGAGGGGGCAAATAAAGTGCCCATTCACAACAGGCTTAGCAATCAGGAAATAGCCCTTCAGTTAAGTAGAGAGTTGAAAAACAGAGGTTTAGATATTGATTTTGAATACGGTGTATACAGCCAAGATTTACCTACTAAAATTAAATCTAAGAGATTTAAATACGATGCTAATTCTCCCTTTAAAGCACCTCTATTTGAGGATGGTTTTGGACAGAGTAATTTTTCTCTGCATGTAAGTTTTCCTAAGAAAAATAAATTTTTATTAGGTTCAATTATTAGTATGGCGCTTATGTCTGTAGTTTTTACTTTAGTGATTATAGCGGCATTTATTTCAGTGATGTATCAGCTTATTAAGCAGAAAAAGATTTCAGAAATTAAATCTGATTTTATCAATAATATGACCCACGAGTTTAAAACCCCTATAGCTACCATTAATTTAGCCGTAGAGGCTATTAAAAACCCTAAAATCATTCACGATCACGAGAAAGTAATGCGCTACGCTACCATGATTAAAGAGGAGAATAAGCGCATGCATGCTCAAGTTGAAAATGTACTTAGAATTTCTAAATTAGATAGAAACCAATTAGAAATTCAAAAAGAGCCTCATTTACTTCATGAAGTGGTCTCAGATGCTATTACACATATTAGCTTAATTGTTGCAGATAGAGGAGGATATGTGAATACCCATTTCAATGATAATGATGCTATGGTTTTTGCTAGCGAAATGCATTTAACTAACCTATTTGTAAATATATTAGACAATGCTATTAAATACTCTCCAGAATCACCTCAGATAGATGTGTATACTTCGTTGAACAACGCAGGTGTTTTAATTGAAATCAAGGATCAAGGCGCAGGAATGAGCAAAGGGGTATTAAAACAAGTATTTGAGAAGTTTTATAGAGAGCATACAGGTAATATTCATAACGTTAAAGGACACGGACTTGGATTGGCCTATGTAAAGAAAATAGTAGAAAATCATCAGGGTCAGGTATACGCTGAGAGTGAAAAGGGAAGTGGTAGTACTTTTTTTGTTCAATTACCCTTATTAAAAGAATAATAAATAGATATTATGGAAACAGCTAACAAGAAAATTTTATTAGTAGAAGATGATCCAAATTTTGGAAGTATTTTAAAGGACTATTTAGTTATGAATGACTTTGAAGTTGTTTTGGCTAAAAATGGAATGGAGGGTTTTGAAAAGTTTAAAAAAGAAGACTTTGATATTTGTATTCTCGACGTCATGATGCCTTATAAAGATGGGTTTACATTGGCCAAAGAAATTAGAGAAAAAAATGAGCAGGTTCCTATTGTATTTCTTACAGCTAAAACTATGAAAGAGGATGTGCTTGCGGGTTATAAGGCTGGAGCAGACGATTACTTAAATAAGCCATTTGACTCTGAGGTGCTTTTATTAAAATTAAAGGCTATTCTTCAAAGAAAATCTGTAGCTTCAACTGCAGACAGTAAACAGTTTGAATTTGTTATTGGAGACTTTAATCTCAATTCAAAACTTAGATTTTTAGAGTTTAAATCTACTGAGCCCATAAAACTGTCTCCAAAAGAGAATGAGTTATTAAGGATGCTGGCCCTTCACGAAAATGACCTCATGCCAAGAGAATTAGCGCTTACTAAAATCTGGAGAGATGATAATTATTTCACCTCTAGGAGTATGGATGTTTATATAGCTAAATTGAGAAAATATTTAAAACTAGATCCAAAGGTGGAGATCATTAATATTCACGGAGAGGGATTTAGATTGGTTATTAAAAAAGATTAGCTCCAATGATGTCAATTTAGTTTCTTAACAGCCTACAAATTTAGTCTTATTAAATAAATTTTAGACTTACAAGACTGAGCCATGTGATTTTTAAAAAAACATAGTGAATTCATTAATTACAATTCACCTAGGAATTTTTCCCCTAGGTGTTTTTGTTTAAATAGTCCATGGATTCTTGAAAGGCACTCTTGTATGAAACCCACTGCACATTGGTTTTTTTTCTATTCCACGTAGACTGTCTTTTAGCAAATCTCCTACTATTCTTTTTAATCTCTTCAATAGCCGTTTTTAAATCTATTTCATTATTAAAATATGAAAATAATTCTTTGTAACCAACTGTTTTTAAGGCATTTAAATTTCTTAGTGGGTAGAGTAATTTTGCTTCTGCTACTAGTCCAGCGGCTAGCATATGTTCCACTCTAAGGTTTATTCTTTTGTAAAGATCTTCTCTGGGCGCTTCAATGCCAAGGGTGTGAATTTTAAAAGGCCTAGGTGTTTTAACTTTGTTTAGAAAACTACTGTATGGTTGTCCAGATACTTGGTAAATCTCTAATGCTCTAATAACCCTAACAGGGTTATCAATAGCTATGTTTTTAAAGGAAATAGGATCTACTATTTTGAGCTCTTCCTGTAAAACAACCAGGCCTTGTTTTAAAAGGCGCGTATTTAAATCTTCTCTGACACTAATTGGAACTTTTGGAAAATAATCAAGTCCTTGACATACCGCGTCAGTATAAAGGCCACTACCTCCTACTAAAATGGCTACTGATTTTTCTTTGTAATAATGTTCTAAAAATGCCATGGCTTCTTTTTCAAAATCTCCAACACTATAAGGCTCATGAATGCTCTTGTGTTGTATAAAGTGATGTGGGGCAGCAGCTAGTTCTTTGGGGGTAGGTACAGCCGTACCAATAGACATTTCTTTGTAAAATTGTCTAGAATCTGAAGATATAATAGGAGCCTTAAATTGTGTAGAAATGGCTATGGCCAAACTTGTTTTGCCCACCCCCGTGGGACCAATAATAGAAATTAGATGTTTTTCACTCATAAGGGGTTGGCGCAATTATAGCAGTATGCAGCAGAGTCTTTATGGCCTTCTATGCCACAATTTTGGCAGGATTGGGTATTTGTGGGCACGTCTTTCTTTTGTTTGCTAAAAGCCACTGTTACAATGCCGGTAGGGACGGCTATAATGCCATATCCCATAATCATAATAAGAGAAGCTACTAGCTGTCCTAGCGGTGTTTGTGGAGCAATGTCTCCGTATCCTACTGTAGTTAAAGTAACAATGGTCCAATAAATACTCATGGGAATGCTAGTAAAACCTGAATCACTGTCTTCTATTAAGTACATAAGGGTACCCATAATTACACATAGAATAATGACTACATATATAAACACCAATATTTTATTTTTAGAATCTTTAATGGCTTGTTTTAAATTAGAAGCTTCCCCTAAAAAAGTTACTAATTTTAAAATTCTAAATATTCTTAGTAACCTGAATGCCCTAAGTGTTAATAATACTTGAGATCCAGCAAGGAAGTAAGACATATAGAGCGGAATTGTGGCTAGTAAATCTATAATTCCATAGAAGCTAAAAATATATTTCTTAGGTTTTTCAATACACAATACTCTAGCTATGTATTCCAGGGTAAAGAAAATAGTAACGCCCCATTCCAGTTTCAGTAAAAGACTATGGTATTTCACGTCAATATTAGAAATACTTTCTAGCATAACTAGTAGTACACTAAATAGGATTAAAATGACTAATAAAACGTCAAAAGCCTTACCCATTGGGGTGTCTGCCTCATAAATAATCTCATGAAGCTTATGTTTTAGCTTTGTTTTGGAACTAATTTTCAAAGGGTTGGAGTTTTAGAGGCTTTTTTTCGTGCCCATTAATTAAGATTTTTTTTAAGGAACTATTTTCAATTACGGGACTTAAGAGTTGCTCTAAGATAGGTGTATTATTAATTTGATAGTTGAGTGCTACGTAACCAATGCCCTCTAATTTGTTATTTTTAATTAAATACACCCCCTTCTCTCCAGAATCTCTCCCTTTATCTATCATAATCCCATCATGTATGGGATAGTTTAAAATAAGAGGTGCGTTAAGAGTTTTTTTGCTTGGAATTCTATTGTATTTAGGGCGAAATTTCAATAAGGCTAGCTGACATTTTAATTGTGCCATTAAAAGGCTTCCAGTTCTTGTAACTTTTACTTGTCTCATTTTTTTGTTTACACTCTTTCCAACACTAGACTGCCTTGTAAAGAGTTGGGTGATGTCTTTTTTTAATTGATCACTTGCCAATATATATATAATCTGATCTTCTTTGTCTAGAAAATTGACCAAACCAGTCTCATTTGGAATTTGATCTATTAAGTCTACTTGCTTGTTTGTCAGAATGCCGGTATTCTCAGATCTTGTTATTTCTGAAATACTTTTGTGGTCTTCTTCTTTGGTGAGTAATAATTTAAATAGCTGAAGGGTAGCAAGTGCGTCTCCGTTTGCTCTGTGCCTATCACTCACAGGAATTCCTAAGGCTCTTACCAATTTACCTAAGCTGTAAGATTCCATATCTGGAATTAATTTTTTGGAGAGGTATACTGTGCAAAGTGTTTTTCTCTGGTAGTCATATCCCAAACGCTCATACTCTGTCTTAAGAATTCTATAATCAAATTGAGCATTGTGTGCTACCAATATGCAGTCCTCAGTGATCTCAACAATTCTTTTGGCTATTTCGTGAAATTTAGGAGCAGCAGCCACCATTTTATTATTGATACCTGTTAGTTTTACAACAAAGGCCTGTATTTCTTTTTCGGGATTTACTAGGCTAATAAATTGATCCGTCACCTGGTTTCCGTCAAACTGATGAATGGCAATTTCAGTAATACCTTCCTCATTGTATTTCCCCCCTGTGGTCTCTATATCTAGAATGGCATATTTCATGCGACTAATTTCTTTCTCCAAATATTTTACTGCCTACTCTAATTAAGGTGCTACCTTCTTTAATTGCTAATTTATAGTCACCACTCATTCCCATAGATAATGTGTTAAAACCACAGCCTTTAAAAATACATTGGTTATAAAGATTTTTAAGACTTTTAAATTCACTTTGAACCTGCTCTTTATTTTCTGTAAAGCTAGCCATTCCCATGAGCCCTTTTATATGAACGTTTTTAAATGTCTTTAATTGGTCTATCAAGGCTAGTATTTCGTCAGAAGAAAATCCAAACTTTGTTTCTTCTTCTGCAATATGTACCTGTAAAAGGCCTTCAATAACTCTGTTATTTTTTGCTGCCTCCTTATTTAATTCCTGTAGCACTTTAATTCTGTCAATGCCATGTACCAAACTTACATAAGGAGCCATGTATTTTATTTTATTTGTTTGCACATTGCCTATCATATGCCAAGATATGTCTTTGGGAAGTGCTTCCCATTTCTGTGTCATTTCTTGAATCTTATTTTCTCCAAAAATGCGCTGCCCAGTTTGGTAAGCCATTTTTAGATCGGCCAGCGGCTTAGTTTTAGAAACAGCTACTAATGAAACATGTGAAGGTAGTTCTTGTATGATTTGTTTTAAGTTTTCAGAAATAGACATGGGTTACTCGCTATTAAATTTGTGTGTTGGCTTGTGGGTTTTTAGGGTCTGAATACTGGTAGAATCCAATCCCGGTTTTAACCCCTAGCTGTCCTGCCGAAACCATTTTGACTAAAAGGGGGCAGGGAGCGTATTTTGGATTTTTAAATCCGTCATGCATGACGTTTAAAATAGAAAGGCAAACGTCTAAACCTATAAAATCCGCTAGCTGTAGGGGGCCCATAGGGTGTCTCATGCCGCCTTTCATAATAGCGTCTATTCCTTCTATACTAGCCACTCCTTGGAATAATGCTTCTATGGCTTCATTGATCATGGGCATTAGAATTCTATTAGCTACAAACCCTGGATAGTCTTTTGCAATTATGGCTTCTTTGCCAATAGTGCTAGTGAGCGCTAAGACGGCATTTAAGCTTTCTTGATCTGTATGGTGTCCACTAATAACTTCTACCAAGTTCATCAGAGGTACCGGGTTCATAAAGTGCATGCCAATTACTTTAGTGGGTCTTTTAGTCTGCTGAGCTAAGCTTGTAATGCTAATGGAAGAGGTATTAGAGGCCAGAATGGTGTGTGGAGCGCTGTGCTTGTCTATCTCTCTAAATACAAATTCCTTAGCATCATTATTTTCACTAATGGCTTCAATGACTAAGTCTGCATGTTTAACTCCTTCTGAAATTACCATTTTGGTCTCTATCCTAGCTAAAATAGCAGGAATGTCCGTCATTTTAATCAGATTTTTATCTGCTTGCCTCTTTAGATTTTTTTCAATTTTTTCTTTAGCAAGAATAAGCATGTCTGCTTCTTTGTCTATGAGGACTACCTGAAATTCATGCATTGCAAATACATGGGCTATTCCATTGCCCATAGTTCCAGCACCTATCACAGAAATGTTTTGTATTTTTTTCATTAGAAACTATTAATAATTTGAAGGGCTATTTCAAGTGCTTTTGTCCCTTGTTTTAAAGAAACTATAGGAGTGCTGTTATTTTTAATAGCTACTGCAAAAGTTTCCAATTCTTCCAATATAGCATTGTTGTCTGTCACTTCTGGTTTCTCAAAATAGATTTGTTTTTTTATACCCTCTGCATTTTGTAAAACCATGTCAAATGGGCCTATTTCTTTGGGTGCATCTTTCATTCTCACTACTTCTGAGGTTTTGGTGAGGAAGTCTACAGATATATAAGCGTCTTTCTGAAAAAACCTCGATTTCCTCATATTTTTCATTGAAATTCTACTGGCTGTTAAATTGGCTACACACCCATTTTCAAAAAGTAGTCTGGCATTTGCAATGTCTGGGGAGCTGCTAATAACAGCTATTCCACTGGCATGAATTTCTTTTACTTCTGAGTGAACCACACTGAGGATAATGTCTATATCATGAATCATTAAATCCAAGACTACAGGAACATCTGTCCCCCTTGGATTAAATTCTGCCAGCCTGTGTGTTTCTATAAACATAGGATTATTAATATGCGCCTTTACCGCTTTAAACGCTGGATTAAATCGCTCTACATGACCTACTTGGCCCTTTACGCCAAATTCCTCAGCCAGCGCTAATAGACTTTGAGCTTCTTCTAAAGTGTTGGTAATGGGCTTTTCAATAAAAACATGCCTGCCTTTTCTGATGACTTTTTGGGCTAACTCAAAATGAGAGACGGTAGGGGTCACAATATCTATAACCTCTGATGCTTCTATAAGCGTATCTATTGAATTAAAAAAGGGATACCCTAAAGTGGCGCTTAAGGCCTCTGCTGCTTTTGTATCTGGATCATAAAAACCAACCAATTCATACTCCTTAGATTGTTGGGCCAATTTTAAATGGATTTTTCCTAAATGTCCCGCACCTAACACTCCAATTTTAAGCATCTGTTTATATTTTAATACAAAAATAAGGATATGTAGGCATTCTTTTTGCACTATTTCTAATTAATCATTTTTTGAGTTTAACTATCTTAGTGTTTTAATATGCTCAACTTGCTAAATACTACAAAACATCAGGGTTTAAGAAATTTATTAGCCATTAAGCTACAAGAGAAAGGGATTTCTCAACCAGCTGTTTTAAAGGCTATTAAAACGGTTCCTAGGCATCTCTTTTTAGATTCTAGCTTTGAAGACCATGCCTATATGAATAAGGCTTTCCCTATTGGGGCAGACCAGACTATTTCTCATCCTTATACAGTGGCTTTTCAAACAGAATTACTAGAGGTGCTGCCCACTCATAAAATTTTAGAAATTGGAACAGGTAGTGGTTACCAGACAGCAGTTTTGTTAGAATTAAAGGCTCAGGTATTTACTGTTGAGAGACAATTAGAACTTTTTAAGAAGACCCAAATGTTTTTTAAAAAGGCAGGTTATAGGCCTAAAAAACACACCTTTGGTGATGGTTATTTAGGCATGCCTGAAGACGCTCCCTTTGACAGTATTGTAGTGACAGCAGGAGCTCCTTATGTGCCAAAGCCTTTATTAGAGCAATTGAAAATAGGAGGTAGGCTAGTCATACCCATAGGAGACAAAGAGCAGGAAATGACGCTTTATATTAGAACAGCTGCAAATAGCTTTGAGCGTAAGACCTTTGGCTCTTTTAAATTTGTACCACTTTTGGAGAAGAAAAATTAAAGCGTCATTTATAAGCTTTATGTGATATAAAGGCCATTATTTAGAATGTGTTTATTAAAAAATGAGGCCTACTGTAAAACCTTTTGAGTATTGACTGCCAAAATAGGATTGTACATACTCTAATCTCAATATTCTATTGTTTGTAAATCCGATATTCCCAATTCCAAAGGCCAATTCTGTGTAAGAAATTTCTCCAGACCTTATTAATCTTTTTAAACTGATTATAGATTCCCAATCTAACTTTTTAATAAGCGGTATTTTGTCTAGTAAAAACCCTTTAAAGTTATGTTCTATATGCCACTGTGAAAAAGAGTTATCTGTACTCATTTCATAGTAGGGGAGTAGATTAAAAACCTCAGTATATTCACCTCTGACTACTTTGGTTTGGTTCCCATTAAAATGTTTAAAATCTGTAAATGGAATGTCCTTTTCTTTAATAAAGCTTCCAAACTGAATAAAGCTACTTAAATGCCCAATCTTATGAAATTCAATGAGTTGTTTGTGTTGTAACACTATCATGATGTAAGGCGCGTAAGGTTTTAATAAATTCTCATATGCCAGACTGTTAGCAGCACCAAATTTATTAGCTCCTAGGAGTTCCACAGGAGCTAATGGACTTGAAATATTAAATGGGAGTGCGGTTCTCAACCCCAACAAAGCAGTTTGTTTGTGCGCGTTATTAGTTCCAGAAATACTTGAAAATTGAATATTTATTTCATGGGAAATTTGATTGAAATTATTAAAAGCTTTTTGAGTATAGTCTCTTGGAAATATTGGGTTATTAGAGAAATAGCTATCTTCTTGATCATTAAAGAAATATTGGCTGCTTTTGTTTTTTAGCGCATTATTTCTAGCTAATAGAAGCGTATTTTTAATTGTAAGAGTAGTTTTTTTAATATTCTTTAAAAATAAATAATCAAAGTAAAAAAATTTAGACTCATATAGTTTGGCAAAATTGTCTTCAAAAAATAAACTCCCTATCGAATTGGCTCTTGGTACAATGGCTGGAGAATTATTAAATTGATTTATTTTATTTCCAATGGAGGCAAAAAGAGATGATTGTTTACTAAGTGTTTTCCATATTCCTATAGTAGGCCTAAGTACTTGATCTGTAAATCCATAGTTTATGGATGCTTTTAGCACTAAGTTTCCAGGAAAATTTTTATAAGCTATTAAACTACTTTCCCAACCTTGGACTGTATTAAAGTGGGTATTTTGTACTATAGGTTCTATGTAAAAATTCTTTGATTGAAATTGAGCAAAGGGTTTCTGCCATGGCATGCCCATAGCCCAATGATTCTTCCTATTGAACTTGGTAGTAAGCAGGGTGTCAAATGGATGGAAAGGAAGGTTGGCATGGTGCTCTGAATGCCAACTAAACTTTGGCGCTATGGCCCGAGAAAAACTTTGTGAATAACCAATAAAAGGTATGATAGAAAGAAAGACAAATAGCCAAGCAGATTTGTTTAAATAAATAGCCATTTATGAATTAAAACTTTTCTTTATTCTATCTAAATCTTTTTTAGTATCCCTTTCTTTTAAAGCCTCTCTTTTATCGTATAACTTTTTACCCTTGGCTAGGGCAATATTGAGCTTTGCTATTCCTTTGTCACTAATATAAAGCAGTAAGGGAACAATGGTAAGCCCTGAATTTTTAACTTCCCTATGTAGTTTTTTTAATTCACGCTTTTGTAATAAAAGTTTCCTAAGCGCCTTTGGTTTGTGGTTGTAGTGACTTCCATGGCTGTACTCATCTACTTGCATATTAACAATAAAAAGTTCTCCTTGTTCACTAAACTCACAGAAACTCTCTGTGATTTGTGCCTTTCCAAGTCTAATAGATTTAATTTCAGTACCCCCTAGAACTATACCGGCGTTGTATTGCTCTAAGAGTTCGTATTCAAATCTAGCCCTTTTGTTTCTAATGTTAATTTTTGGTTGCATGAGTACAAAAATAAGCTTCTATCTACTAATCTACATGATATTGTTGCACCAAAATTTGCCCATTAATATACTGGACTTTAAAGACACTTCCGTTGTCATTATCAGAGAGATCTTTAAATCTTTTTTCCTTTATAAATTCGTTTACAAATGCTGGAGTAGTGTTGCTGTGACCCACAATTAGGATAGCTGTTCCTTGGTGTTTTTCCAAAAAGGGAGTAGGGTTTAATTTATTTGCATCATAAAACTGGATCACCAAGCCTTTATCTGTAGCTGTGGGTAAAGCAGTTTCCTCAGTTCTTAGGTATTGAGTGCTATACACTGCTGCTAATGGAATATCTTTAAAGAAATGCACCCATTTTTTTGATCTTTTTATACCTTCTGTATTTAGACGAGGATTTTTTTCACTTAGATTACTCCTGTCTTTTTCTGCATGTCTAATGAAGTAAATGGTGGTAGTATTTGAATTTAGCACAGTATCTGATTGTGCTATACACGAAAAAGAACCCATGAGTATGATTAAAAATAATAATTTTTGGAAGGTATTTTTCATATTTAAAAATTTTTAACTTGTTTAATTTCTCTCAATATTAATTGGTCTAAGTAAGCTACTGTATTGAGTAAGTATTTGTGGTCTCCTGTAATGCTTGACATACTTACTGCTCCCAGCAGCATGGTGATGAATTGTTTTGAAAATTGAGAGGGAAGTACTCTCACATGAATAATGTGCTGGTTTACACCATCATTTAATATTTTTGTCACCATTTTTTCTAAAGATTTTATGGTACTTTGAACCGCTAGAGAGAGCGTTTGGTTATTTTCAAGAGCATCTACCCCAACGTTTAAAATAGGACAACCTCCTATAGGTCCAGTAAAAACGGTATAGTTTTTATAAAATTCTGTAAAGGCAGTGAGTTTTTCTAGTGGGTGCGTTTTAGCATTCGTTTTAAGACCTATTAGGCTCACTAAGCGGTTGCTGTTGTATAGATAAGCTGCCAAAGCAAGTGCTTCTTTATTTTTGAAGTTGCCGTATAAAGCTCCTTTTGTAAGGCCAGTAGCTTCTGTAATGGTGCTAAGGCTTGTAGCGGCATAGCCGTGCTTATTGAATAGTGGTGCCACTTTCTCAATAATGTATAGGGTTGTTTTTTGCGCTTTGCTAGGCATTGAATTATTTTTTAACTAATATAAAAAAAAGGCCTTCAATGAGGCCTTTTTTAGAATTTAAAATGTTTAAGAAATAATTATGTGACATTGATTTTATTGGAGCTGCTATATTTTTATATCAAAGTTTTCTGAGCTTTTAAATACTATGTGTCCCTTAAAACAATCTATAAGCACTACACTGTCTGTCTTAACTTTTCCATTTAAAATTGATTTTGAGAGTTCATTTAAAATTTCCTTTTGAATGACTCTTTTTAATGGTCTTGCTCCATAAACTGGATCAAATCCTTTTTTTCCAAGAAACGCTATGGCTTCTGGTGAAGCGTCTACTGTTATCTGTTGGTTTAAAAGCTGTTTTTGTAGTTGTTTTAATTGTATATGTACAATCTCATTAATATTAGATTGGGTAAGAGGACTAAACATGACTATATCGTCAATTCTGTTTAAAAACTCAGGCCTTACATTTTTCTTTAATATACCCATAACTCCTTCTTTGGCAATAGCAGCTGCTTTCTCTAAATCTTTTTCTGCTTCATATGCCTCTTGAATTAAATGTCCACCCAGATTGCTAGTCATAATAATAATAGCATTTTTAAAATCTGCTACACGTCCTTTATTGTCTGTAAGCCTTCCTTCATCTAATACCTGTAATAATATGTTAAAGGTGTCTGGATGTGCTTTTTCTATCTCATCTAATAGTACCACAGAATAGGGTCTCCTTCTAATAGCTTCTGTGAGCTGCCCACCTTCATCATAACCAACATAGCCTGGAGGTGCGCCTACTAGTCTGCTTACAGAGTGCTTTTCTTGATATTCACTCATGTCTATTCTGGTCATGGCATTCACGTCATTAAATAAATAATCTGCCAAAGTTTTAGCCAGCTCTGTTTTACCTACTCCTGTAGTTCCTAAAAATAAAAAGGATCCTAGTGGTTTGTTTGCGTCTTGTAAGCCAGCCCTACTTCTTCTAATAGCGTCTGAAACAGCTGTAATTGCCTCTTCTTGTCCCACTACGCGCTTGTGAAGAACTACCTCTAACCCTAAAAGTTTTTCAATATCTGTCTGCAACATTTTAGTCACGGGAATTCCAGTCCATTTTGCTACTACATCTGCTATGTCCTCACTAGTAACTACCTCTCTAATCAGGTTGTTTCCTGAGCTTCCTTGCACTATTTCTTCCTGAAGAGCAGACAGCTTATTTTCTAGCTCTTTAGTTTTTCCATATCTGATTTCAGCTACTTTTGCAAAGTCACCACTGCGTTCTGCGCGTTCTGCTTCTTGTTTGAGATCTTCGAGTGCTGTTTTTATTTTCTGAACCTGGTCCACTAGGTGCTTCTCTGCCTCCCATTTTGTAAAAATGTTATTTCTCTTTTCTTTTAAGTTGGCTAGGTCTATTTCTAAAACCTTTAGATCGTCTTTATTGATTTCTCTTTTAATGGCTACTAATTCAATTTCTAACTGCATGATCTTTCTATCTAGTTGATCTAGCTCTTCAGGTTTAGAGTTTATTTCCATTCTTAATTTGGAAGCAGCCTCATCCATTAAATCAATAGCTTTATCTGGTAAAAATCTATTAGTAATATATCTTTGAGACAAATTTACCGCACTAATAATAGCCTCATCTTTAATTTGAACCTTGTGGTGGGCTTCATATTTATCCTTAATGCCTCTTAAAATAGAAATGGCACTTTCTGTATTTGGCTCTGCTACAATCACTTTTTGGAACCTTCTTTCCAAAGCTTTGTCTTTCTCAAAATATTTCTGGTACTCCTCTAGAGTGGTGGCCCCTATGGCTCTTAATTCTCCTCTGGCAAGTGCTGGTTTTAAAATATTTGCCGCATCCATAGCTCCTTCACCCCCTCCTGCACCTACTAATGTGTGAATTTCATCTATAAATAACAAAACCTCCCCGGCTGCCTCTGTTACTTCTTTTATAACAGACTTTAACCTTTCTTCAAATTCACCTTTGTATTTAGCCCCTGCAATTAAAGCACCCATGTCTAGTGCATAAATAACCTTTCCTTTTAAATTTTCAGGAACATCTCCTTGAACTATTCTATGTGCCAACCCTTCCGCTATAGCAGTTTTACCAACACCGGGTTCTCCTACTAGAATGGGATTATTTTTTGTTCTTCTTGATAAAATTTGTAAGACACGTCTAATTTCTTCATCTCTACCTATAACGGGATCTAACTTACCTTTATCTGCAAGCACATTTAGGTTTTTAGCATATTTTTCTAGTGCATTATAGTTAGATTCTGGATTGTTTGAATCTACTTTTTTTCCATTTCTTAGCATACCAATAGCCTTAATTAAGTTATTCTCTGTTGCTCCTTGATCTTTTAATAGCTGCGATACCTTATTTTTATTTTTTAAAATAGCCAAAAACAAATGCTCCAAGGTCACGTATTGGTCATTTAATTTTTTTGCTTCTTGTTGGGCTTCATGCAATACTTGACTTACAGCTCTTGACCACTGAATATTACCTCCTGAAACTTTTGATTTTTCTCCCAATATTTCATTAATAACCTTTAAAAGCAAAAGGTCATCAATCTCTATTTTTTGCAGTAAATAACTAAAAAGATACGTGTCCGTTTTTAGCATAGCCTTAAAGAGGTGCTCAAAATCTATCTCTGCATGTGAGAAACTCATGGCTAGTTGTTGGGCTTCTTGCAATGCTTCTTGTGCTTTTATAGTAAAGTTGTTAAGTTGCATGTTTTATATTTTAGGGATTCTTATCTTTGTAAAAACAAAATATCAGCCAAAATACTGTAGCAGACATAATGTCTGTTAAATAGTCTGATAACAAGACACTTAGTCAGTTTTTTACTTTTAGTTTTTACGCCAATTGTTATTAAAAAGATAAACAATGAAATTATTTGATAAGTTTTTTAAAGAAAGCGCTTCCAAGGAATTCTCTATTGAGAAAAATAAAGAATTTGTTTGGATAGCTATTGAGACCGGCCAGATCTTAAAAGAGATTTTAGAAAAGTCAGAAGAGACCTTACAAGTCATTTACAAACATTCTACCAGCTGTGGTATTAGCAGCATGGTTTTAAGAAAGTTTCAGCAAGCACATATAATGAACCAGGACAAGGCTGCCTATTATTTGTTAGATCTATTGGCTAACAGAACTATTTCAAATGAAGTTTCTGCAGTATTAGGTGTGCAGCACCAGTCTCCTCAACTATTGTTAATTAAAGATGGAGGCGTAGTGGCTCATTATTCTCATTATGAAATTTTGCAAGCCAACATTTTAGATTTTATTTAATTGTTCATTAAAATTTAATAAATCAATTAAATTTTTGCCAGTTTCTAGCAGTTAAATAAGTCTTGTATTTGTATTTTTGTAATTCAATTTTTAAACCGCATAATATGCAACGTGATCAGTTAATATTTGATTTAATTAAAGATGAAGAAGCCAGACAAAAAGAAGGCTTAGAACTTATTGCATCTGAAAACTTCACTAGCCCACAGGTCATGGAAGCAGCAGGATCTGTTTTAACTAATAAATATGCAGAAGGTTACCCAGGGAAGCGATATTACGGTGGATGTGAAATAGTAGATCAAGTAGAGCAAATTGCAATAGATAGGGCTAAAGAATTATTTGGAGCAGACTACGCTAATGTGCAACCACATTCCGGTTCACAGGCAAATGCAGCTGTTTATCACGCCTGTTTAAAGCCAGGAGATACTATATTAGGTTTTGATTTATCTCATGGAGGGCACCTTACCCATGGTTCCCCTGTTAATTTTTCAGGACGTCTTTACAATCCTACTTTTTACGGAGTAGAAAAAGAGACAGGTTTATTAAACTATGATAAAATTGAAGAAATAGCCATAAAAGAGCAACCCAAACTTATTATTGCAGGAGCTTCTGCCTATTCTAGAGATATAGATTTTAAAAGATTTAGAGCAATAGCAGACAAGGTAGGTGCTTTATTGTTAGCAGATATTTCTCACCCTTCAGGTTTAATAGCCAAGGGAATTTTAAATGACCCAATTCCGCATGCTCATATAGTAACCACTACAACTCACAAGACTCTCAGAGGACCTAGAGGAGGTTTAATTTTAATGGGAAAAGATTTTGACAACCCTTTTGGCATTACCTTAAAAGATGGTTCTCTTAGAAAAATGTCTGCTTTATTGGACCTTGCTGTTTTTCCTGGAATTCAGGGAGGGCCATTAGAGCACATTATAGCAGCAAAAGCTATTGCTTTTGGAGAGGCACTCACAGATGAATTTTTACATTATATGTTACAGGTTAAAAAGAATGCAGCCGCCATGGCAGCTGCCTTTGTAGCAAAAGATTATGAAATTATTTCTGGAGGCACAGACAACCACATGATGCTTATAGATCTAAGAAATAAAGGTATTACTGGTAAACTAGCAGAATTTGCCCTAGTTCAAGCAGATATTACAGCCAACAAAAATATGGTACCTTTTGATGATAAATCACCTTTTGTCACTTCTGGAATTCGTTTTGGAACAGCAGCTATTACTACTAGAGGTTTAAAAGAATCAGACATGCAAATCATTGTAGATTTAGTAGATAGGGTGATTTGTAATCCAGAAGATGAGGCGGTATTAGAAGAAGTAAGAAAAGGGGTAAATGCACTTATGTCTCATAGGCCTCTTTTTAACGTATAAGAGTTATTTAGTACAGATTAAAGAGGGGTTATTTGAATGAAAAGCCCCTTTTAATTTTACATACCTAACTAAAGAAATACGTCAGACACATTTAAGGGAATTCTCTTTGGTTTAAAACTAAATGAATCTAATAAACACCAATCAGTCTCAGAAACTACAATTGGAATTTCTAAATCATTTAAGTAAAACTTCACTACTCTGGTGGCCATAGCACCGGAAGAATTTTTAATATAGGTTTTTAGCTTTAATTTATCACCTAGCACAGCGGCTTTGTGGTACTCAATACAATGTTTTGTAACTACCCATACCCATTTTTTAATCATGTCTGCAGGAGCTTTTGTGTTCCAGTGTAAAGCTGCAATTTCTTGAACCCAATGCACATACCTTACATTATTGACGTGGTTTAATTGATCTAAATCTTGAGTAGATACTTTTATATTAATTTCAAACATTATTTTTTTTCTAAACTCACTTCAAATAATTTATCCCATTTTTTTCCTGTGACAAAAAATGTCTTTCTTCCAGGATGGTATGCAATCCCATTTAATACATCAACTTCTGAATGCTGAGTCACTAACTTTTTTAGCCCAGAAAAATTCACTACTCCTTCAATAGCCCCTGAACTAGCATTTATTATCATGACGCTTTCTTTTTGGTACACATTTGCATAGATGTAACCATCTACATACTCTAGTTCATTAGTATCTTTAAAAAAACCTTTATGGGTGACTAGTTCTATATGGTCTAATTCTTTTAAACTTATTGGATCTAAAGTCCATATTTTTTGAGAGCCATCGCTTTTAAAAAGCTTAGATCCGTCATTACACAATCCCCAGCCTTCTTTGCTTTGTCCATAAGTAAATTGAGAAATTTGCTCAAAAGTATTGAGATCAAAAACAAAGCCTTTGCCACTTTGCCAAGAAAGCATATATATTTTGTTGTTAAGAATACTAATACCTTCTCCAAAAATAGGATCTGGCAATGAAATCTTTTTTAGTATTTCTCCCGTTTTATAATTGAGCTTTCTCAATGAAGAAAAACCTTTTAAGCCTGTACTTTCATACAAAGTGTCATTGTAAAATTCCAATCCTTGTGTATAGGCATTGCGGTCATGAGGGTAAGTATTTAAAATTTTATAAGTGTATAAACTAGGAGGTGTTTTGGCAAATACCTGAATTTTTTCACTTATTTTATATTGGCCATCTTTAAATTTAATAGCCACCTCTATTGTTTTGTTTCCTAAAGAATTAACGTCTATAGAAACACTATCTACTTGGTTGACAAGCACCTTTCCATCTATTTTAAAAACTAAGCTGTCTGGAGCTACATCACTTTTGTTAATAATAGCGTAAGTAACCCAGTCTCCATTTTTAATATGATTGTTTTTAGACTCTAGCTTTAGCACAAAAGGGGCAGTGTTTTTATTTGAACCCCCACAGCCCATAAATAAAACACTTAATAAACTGACTAATAATATCTTATGAAATTTCATATAGTTTTGAAAAGTTTCTACAAGGTATCTATTAAAAATTAGATGGTAAAATCATCTTTAAAAAATTCGGAAAGCTTTAAGGTTTCCTTATATTTGTATGGGCAAGTCCTATACGACCAGCTCCTGCAGAATCTCCCAGGGTGGGAACACAGCAAGGGTATGTGGTTGTAGCGGTGCGATGTAGGTAGCTTGCCCTTTTTTTTGTTTCTTTGTTTTTTATTCACATATGAAACCTTTTCCCATAGTTCTCATTACAGGCGCTTCTTCCGGCATAGGAAAATCAATAGGCATTTACCTTACCCAAAAAGGATGTAAGGTATATGGCACCTCTAGAAATGCAGAAAATTACAAAGAATTTAAAAGCTTTAGCTTACTCAGCCTTGATGTTTCAAAGCCAGAAACCATTCAGGCGGCTGTAGACCATATTATTAAAAAATCTGGTAGGATTGATGTACTTATTAATAATGCTGGTATAGGTATTACAGGGCCATTAGAAGAGACACCACTTAGTGAGATAGACCACTGTTTTAATACAAATTTTAAGGGTCCTATACGCGTCATTCAATCGGTTCTTCCTTCTATGAGGAATAGCAAAGAGGGTTTGATTATAAACATCACCTCCATAGCAGGGGCTATGGGCCTTCCATTTAGAGGAATTTATTCTGCCTCTAAAGCGGCATTGAGCTTGGTTACCGAAAGCTACAACCTGGAGCTTAAAAAATTTGGAATTAAATGTTGTAGCTTAGCTCCTGGAGATTTTGCAACCAATATAGCTGCTGGACGTTTTCATGTAAAGTCAGATATAGCATCACCTTATCACCCCTTATACGAGGAAAATTTAAATCAGATGAATGCAGATGTTTTATCAGGATCAGATCCTATAGAGGTAGCACGTGCTGTTTTTAAAATAATGAATGCAAAAAACCCTAAAATTCATTACGTTGTTGGTAGCCCTTTGCAGCGCTTATCCCTCTTACTGAAAAAAGTACTCCCCAGTAAAATGTTTGAGCGAATTTTAGCCAAACACTATCATTTGTAATCTAGAAATAGCCATGCTTTGGCCTTTGGCCGATACGTCTAACACATTTATTTAAAACAAAGTATCTTATGAAATTTTTTATTGACACAGCCAATTTAAGCCATATCAAAGAAGCTCAAGATTTAGGAATTCTAGACGGAGTAACCACCAATCCATCCCTTATGGCAAAAGAAGGGATTACAGGCAAAAATAATATTTTAAAGCATTATGTAGCTATTTGTGAAATTGTTACTGGAGATGTTTCTGCAGAAGTAATCTCAACAGACCTAGAAGGGATGATAAAAGAAGGAGAAGTACTTGCTGCATTACACCCTCAAATTGTAGTAAAGATTCCTATGATTAAAGAAGGAATTAAAGCTATTAAATATTTTTCAGATAAAGGTATTAGAACAAATTGTACGCTGGTTTTTTCTGTAGGACAAGCCTTATTAGCAGCTAAAGCTGGTGCTACTTATGTGTCTCCTTTTATAGGAAGATTAGATGATATTTCTACAGATGGTCTACACTTAATAGCAGAAATCAGACAAGTATATGACAACTATGCTTATGAAACACAAATTTTAGCTGCCTCTGTACGCCATACCATGCATATTATTGATTGTGCGAAAATTGGAGCAGACGTTATGACAGGGCCTTTATCTTCAATTGAAGGTCTGCTAAGTCATCCGCTTACAGACATGGGTTTAGCCAAGTTTTTAGAAGATCACAAAAAAGGAAATTAAGTTTTTATTGATTTTTTAGATTGTATAAATCTGCAAATGCATTTACTATTACACCCTTATTTGTAATAATTGCTTTATTAAGGTGATCTATTACTAGGGTGTTTTTTAGTAACTCATAATCTTCAGATCTAAATTGATTCTCTTTTATTAAGCCCTGGGTTAAAATTATTTTTTGCCATTCATTGTACTCAGTGTCTGTATTAATTCCAATAAAGGTAAATTCAGGATATTGTTTTGTCAACAGCAGAAGTTGCTTCTGAATATTAGTAAAATGAGTTTCATATTGACCACTCCAAAAATAAAATACAGCTCGTTTGTTCTGAGCAATAGATGTCAAGTTTATTGGGTTTCCATTAGTATTAATTAATACCACAGCAGGAAGTTTGTTATTAGGCTGTAAATTACTAATATCCTTATACAGACTAGTAATTTCTTGCATATGGCTATTATTTGGATTGTATTGCCTAAAAAACGTTATAAATCTTTCTGTATTTTCTGGACTATCTTTTATTTTGAGTAAGTAGTGAATAACCACATTTCTGTAAAGATTGTCTTTTAGTTTTTTCTCTTGTATTAAACTGTCAATGAGTTTTAATTTGTGTTCATTAAAATGAACTGCGTCTGAATTGCTTATTTCTTGCCCACACTGTTTGTTACATTGCATATAAGCTAAGTTGCTTAGATGGTATTTCATAAAGTTGTAATAGGGTCTAAAATAAATCAGATCCTTATTGTTAAGGCTTAGTTTTTTTCTGTAGTCATAAAAGTTGTTTGGTAAGTTGTGAAGCGTCTCTTCATGTGCTGCTATTTTATGATAAAAGGGATATTTTTCCTTATAAATAAACGCATTGTAATCTATGGTAGCGTTTATAAGAGCAGTTGCTCGGTCAGAAAGGTTTACTTCCTCTAAGAGTGATGATAATTGATTTATTTTTGATTTTCTTAGAGTCTCAATTTTTTCATTGAAAAGCTTGGGTTCTAATTGAAAATATTGATCTATAATTTTTTCATCCTCTTCATTGGCCAAAAAGAGCTCAACAATAAAGTTGTTTATTTCTTCACCCTTACCAGAAAAGGCCATAGATTCATCAAAATCAACGGTATTTAACCTTAGAGTAAGACTGTCTCCCTTTTCAAGGTAAACATAATGAAATTGTGGATTGTGATCAAAGTGATACAATCCTTCTGTATTTGTTTTAAAATTAATCTTAAACCTGTTTTGTTTGTCAAGTCTGGCAGAATCTATGATTTGATCGTCTTTGTATAAGACCACATAAGGGCTTGTAGGGTTTACAATTTGTCCAGCAAAATAAATAGAAGCAGGACTTTTGTCTATGACACCGCAACTGTTTGTAATGAGCCATAAAAGAAAAAGAAATGTTCTTTTCATAATATATAAGAGCTAGACTCAAAGGTACAAATGGGGCAGTGCTCATTTTGTTAATAGTGCGTTAAAAAATATACCCTCAATTTTTTTCATTTTTATACTAATTAAGCCTTTATATTGTTGGGATTTTGAAGGCGTTTAAACTATAAAATTTATACTTTTGCAAAAATTTTATTTATGCTATCTGTATCTAATTTATCTATACAATTTGGAAAACGCGTTCTTTTTGATGAGGTAAACATAAGTTTCACCCAAGGCAATTGCTATGGTATTATTGGCGCAAATGGTGCTGGTAAATCTACTTTTTTAAAGTTTTTAGCTAAAGAATTAGATCCTACTTCGGGTCACGTCAATTTAGAGCCAGGAAAAAGGATGTCTATTCTTGAACAAAATCATAACGCATATGACTTAGACACAGTTTTAGAGACAGTAGTGAAGGGTAATAAACCCCTGTTTAAGATAAAAAAAGAAATAGACGCGCTCTACGCAGATTATGATGATAAACACGCAGATAGAATTGGAGAGTTGCAGGTTCTATTTGAAGAGATGAATGGTTGGAGTGGAGAAAGTGACGCAGCTGCCATGCTCTCTAATTTAGGAATTAATGAATCATTTCATTATACACTCATGTCTGACCTTGACCCAAAATTAAAAGTACGTGTTCTTTTGGCACAAGCGCTTTTTGGATCACCAGATGTACTAATAATGGATGAGCCTACCAATGATTTAGATTACGAAACTATTTCTTGGTTAGAAAGCTTTTTAGCAGACTATGAAAACACTGTAATTGTTGTTTCTCATGACAGGCATTTTTTAGACTCTGTTTGTACTCATATTGCAGATATTGACTTTGGAAAGTTAAACCTTTATTCAGGAAACTATACTTTTTGGTATGAGAGTAGTCAGTTAGCTTCAAGACAAAGAGCTCAACAAAACAAAAAGTCAGAGGAGAAAGCCAAAGAGTTACAGGAGTTTATTATGAGATTTAGTGCCAATGTTGCTAAAAGTAAACAGGCCACTTCAAGAAAGAAAATGCTATCTAAACTTAAGATAGATGATATAAAACCTTCTAGTAGAAGATATCCAGCAATTATATTTGAAAGAGAACGCGAGGCAGGAGACCAAATATTAAATGTTCAGGGTTTGAGTGCTTTGTCTGAAGATGGTGATTTGCTTTTTAAAGGCGTAGATTTAAACTTAGCTAAGGGAGATAAAATTGCAGTTTTCTCTAAAGACGCCAGAGCCACTTCTGCATTTTATGAGATTATTTATGGGAATAAGAAAGCCCAAAGTGGGGAGTTTCTATGGGGAATTACCACCAATCAATCTTATTTACCAGCAGATAATTCTAGTTTCTTTATAGCAGATAATAGCTTAGTAGATTGGCTTAGACAATGGGCTAAGACTGAAGAGGAAAGAGAAGAAGTCCATATTAGAGGTTTTTTAGGTAAAATGCTTTTTAGTGGAGAAGAAGCCTTAAAAAAAGCATCTGTGCTCTCTGGAGGAGAAAAAGTAAGATGTATGTTAAGTAGAATGATGATGCTTAGGGCTAATGTTCTTATGCTAGATGAGCCTACCAATCACTTAGACCTTGAAAGTATTACTGCTTTTAACAATTCACTTAAAACTTTCAAAGGCACTATTTTATTCACTACTCATGACCACGAATTTGCTCAGACAGTAGCTAATAGAGTTATAGAATTAACACCAAACGGTGTGATAGATAGGTACACGACATTTGATGATTATATGTCAGATAAAGACATAAAAGTTCAGAGAGAAAAATTATATTTAGTAAAATAAAGGGGACGGCCTTAAATAAATTTAAAAATTATTTAAAGCCGTCCAAATTTATACTATCTCAAAATTGCACTAATTTCTTTTTCAAATGCTTTTTGTAATTTGCTCATAATCTTATCTATTTGCTTTTCTTGAAGCGTGGCTTTGTTGTCTTGAAGGATAAAGTTTACTCCATAAGATTTTTTTCCATCAGGTAAATTTTCTCCAGTGAATACATCAAACAGACTGACGTCTTTTAAATATTCTTTTTCAGTATTCTTAGCAATTGTTTCTATTTGTTCAAAAGACACTCCTTTATCTATTAAAAGAGCAAAGTCTCTAAATACTTCTGGATATTTTGGAATTTCTTGAAACTTCACTGAAGTACTTGAAATAGCTCGCAAAATGGCGTCCCAATTAAAGTCTGCAAATAGCACTTCTTGTTTTATATCTAGTTTTTTGCAAATAGAGTCTTTAACGACTCCAAAAGAAACTAAAGTGTCTTTTTTGTTGGCATAACTGATTGCATCAGAAAAAACATCTGACAGATCAAAGTTATTTTTCCATTTATGAATCCCCAATTTAAGTAAGCTATTGTCTACTAAAGCTTTCAGATAGAAGAAACTAGATTTTTCTTTTAGAGAATACCAACTGTCTTTAGCTGTGTCACCAGTAATTAACAGACTTAAATGTTTTTGTTCAAACCTTTCATTTTCACTTTGGTGGTATGTTTTGCCAAATTCAAAAAGCTGTAAATTATGAGCTTTTCTATTTAAATTATAGGCTATAGTTTCAAGTCCAGTAAATAGCATAGATGTTTTGAGAACACTTAAATCTGAGCTTAAAGGGTTTAGAATAGTAACTTCATTTAAAAGGGACGGATCTTTAGTAAGTGCTAAGTGGCTTTTGTTGGTAAGGCTATTGGTCATAATTTCACTAAAACCTTGAGCAGCTAAGAAATTTCCTATATGATTTTGAATTAAATGGTCTGAGTTTTTATCAGTATGCGCTACAGATGCATTTATTTTTTTTGAAAAGTGAATGTTGTTATACCCATATACCCTTAGTATTTCTTCTATAACATCTACTTCTCTTTGTACATCTGCTCTATAAAAAGGAATGGTAAGACCCAAGCCAGACTCTGTTACATTATTAACCTTTATCTCCAAAGAGCTTAAAATATTTTTAATAGTATCTGTAGGAATCTCTTCCCCAATAAGAGAGTAAATACTATTAAAACTTAAAAAAACTTGGTAGTCCTCTTCTTTTCTAGAATAGAGATCAACAATATCTGAACTTATTTTCCCTTCCGCAATTTCTTTAATTAAAATAGCGGCTCTTTTCAATGCGTATTCTACTAAATTAATATCTATTCCTCTCTCAAACCTAAAAGAGGCATCTGTGCTTAAACCGTGTCTTTTGGCAGTTTTCCTAATACTTACAGGGTTAAAATAGGCAGCTTCTAAAAAAATGCTAGTGGTGGTGGTGGTGACTCCAGAATCTAGCCCTCCAAAAATACCAGCTATGCACATGGGCTTTTCTGCGTCACAGATCATTAAGTCTTCATTTGAAAGTGTCCTTTCTACACCATCTAGCGTGGTGAATTTTGTCCCTTCTGGAAGTGTTTTTACTAAGATCTTTTTTCCTTTAATTTTTTCAAGATCAAAAGCGTGTAAAGGCTGTCCTAGTTCATGAAGTACGTAATTAGTAGCATCTACAATATTGTTTATAGGCTTGAGACCAATAGCTTTTAGCCTATTTTTAATCCAAGTAGGGCTTTCTTGAACCTGTAGCTCAGTAATGGAAATTCCAGCATATCTAGGTGCTAATTTAGAGTCATTTACTACCACTTGAACTCCAGATAACCTATTGTCTATTGAAAAGCTCATGACAGAAGGACTAATGAGTTCTTTTTGAATTCCCTGTTGTATAAGGCCAGCTCTTAAATCTCTAGCCACTCCAAAATGACTCATAGCGTCTGATCTATTTGGTGTGAGACCTATTTCAATCACTTCATCTCTCACTACATTAAAAACAGTATTACAAGGGGTACCTGGAATGAGGTCATCATCTAAAATCATTATTCCTTCATGGCTATTTCCCAAACCAATTTCGTCTTCAGCACAGATCATTCCGTGAGACTCTTCTCCTCTAATTTTTCCTTTTTTTATGACCCAAGAATCTCCATCTGGAGTATATAATGTAGTTCCAATAGTAGCAACAGCTACTTTCTGACCTTTGGCTACATTAGTAGCTCCACAAACAATTTGCAAGGGTGTATTTGATCCAATAGAAACGGTAGTTATTTGTAGTTTATCTGCGTTTGGGTGTTTCACACAGCTAAGAATATGGCCTACTACCACTCCCTGTAAACCTCCTTTAACAGATTCAAAAGGAATGATTCCTTCAACTTCTAAGCCTAAATCTGTCAATAATTGAGAAGTCTTGTCTATATTCCAGTCGGTAGCAATAAATTCTTTTAACCAGTTGTAAGATATTTTCATAATAGCGTTGTAAACTTGCAAATATAAACATTGCTGTGTATAGGTTTCCTATTGAAAATACAAAATAATTAAAAAAAGGAAAAGGCCTAAATAATGGTAGACTTACCTAAGTCTATATTTTCATCATTAATCACTCCAATATCTTCTGAGTCTATAATTGCTGCTGCAATAAAATCACCTAATTGGTTACAATTAAAGGGGGCAGGAAGCGTCCTTTCTAAGGTAAACATCCCTCTTTCACTAGCTTTGTCAATAGCTAGTTGTATAGCCCTTGCCTCTTCGTGCAACCCAAACCTAGAAAGCAAAAGCGCTAGGCTGTAAATTAAAGCAATTGGGTTAGATACGCCTTGTTTAATAGTCAAAAAGGAAGTACTTAGTGGCTCAAAAATATTTATGCCCAAACCCGTATGTGCTAAAGGAAGCAGATTTTGAAGTCCAAAGAGGACTTTGGACTGAGATTGAAGAACTGGGCCTTGAATTTCGTCTGCAAATATGCAGTCTAAGTTTTCTGGTGCTTTTATAAGCTGTTTAATGAGTTCTTCAAAAGAAATCAATTTCACTCTTATCATGGGGTAACTAAGAGAAATTTCATTTAGCGTTTTTTCCCATAAGGCTAATTTAGCTGGACCATTTGGCAGTGAAACTGTTAAATTTTGATTTCTATTTTTAGCTGTTTTAAATGCTAAATGGAATAATTGGTGCACCCCCTGAGTGTTAGAGTAATAAGTATCTGTAACTAAAGAACCATTGATGGTATCGGCTTGGTAATGACCTGATTTAAGTGCTGTAAATATGACAAAGTCAATAATTTTGTTTTCAAACCCTGTTCTTACACTAATTTGTTTTGGAAATGGTAAAATAGGACTTATAGTGGAATAGCAATCTAAAGCAGCAGTAAGTGAAACAAAATTTCCATTTTTATTCTTGTAGTAGGGTTCTTTGTTAAGTGAAAAACTACTTAAAACAGCATCAGATTTTTTACATGCTAAGATAGCGTCTTCATTGAGCCATACAGAATTTTGGCGCTTAAAGCTAGGTAGAAAAGACAATGAAAAATGGTGGTTGTAATTTTCCTCAATTGCATGTAAACATTTCACCACTTGGTTCATCACTTCAATTCCGTGATCATGGTGCGCTAACAAAGCAATATTTAGGTTCATAGTTCTTTTTTTAAAAATACCTTAACTGAATTAAAACTCAAATCCTGTTTGAGCCATTATTTTATGAATCCCTTTGTCTGTGACTTCTTTATGACTATCTGCATAGTGAAGGAATAAATCATATACTTTATCTAGCTGTACTTTTGTGAGTTCATAACCTACACTTTTTGCTCTATACGCTAGGGCAGCTCTGCCACTTCTGGCAGTTAAAATAATAGAAGACTCAGTAACGCCAACATCTACCGGATCAATAATTTCATAGGTTTCTCTATTTTTAATAACACCGTCTTGATGAATGCCAGAACTGTGAGCAAAAGCATTTGCGCCCACTATAGCCTTATTAGGCTGCACCATCATTCCCATATTTCTAGACACCATTAAACTGGTATCGTTTAGTAGTTTTGTATTTATGCTGGTATCTAAATTTAAGTAGGGGTGCTGCTTTAATATCATAACCACTTCTTCTAGTGCCGTATTTCCCGCTCTTTCCCCAATTCCATTGATGGTACATTCAATTTGTCTGGCTCCATTTTGTATTCCTGCTATCGCATTGGCAGTGGCTAAACCTAAATCATTATGGCAATGGCAAGAGAGAACAGCTTTGTGTATACCAGTCACATTATCTTTTAAATACTTTATTTTTGCACCGTATTCTTCAGGTAAGCAATAGCCTGTAGTATCTGGAATATTTAAAACAGTAGCTCCCGCTTTTATTACTGCCTCACATACTCTTGCAAGGAATTCATTGTCTGTTCTTCCTGCATCTTCTGCGTAAAACTCTACATCTTCCACAAAGGTTTTTGCATATGAAACTGCTTTTATGGCCCTTTCTATAATGGCTTCTTTATTTGAATTAAACTTGTATTTAATATGTGAATCTGAAGTACCAATTCCAGTGTGAATTCTTGGCCTTACAGCGTATTTTAGTGCTTCTGCAGCTACCTCTATATCTTTTTCTACAGCTCTAGTTAAACCACAAACAGTTGCATTTTTAACTAGTTTAGAAATTAGCGTGACAGAGTTAAAATCTCCAGGAGATGACACAGGAAAACCTGCTTCTATAATATCTACACCTAATTCATCTAATCTAGCTGCAATTTCTAACTTCTGAGGCGTGTCTAATTTACATCCAGGAACCTGTTCTCCATCTCTTAGCGTGGTGTCAAAAATAAATACCTTGTCTTTACTCATTATATTTCCGTAATTTGGTGTCTATTACGAAGGTAATAATTGCTGTTGAGTAAACCCGAATTTTAATGTAAGTTTTACAACAGACAGTCTTTTGCTCAAATCATTAAAAACCTTAAAATCAATTATTTAGTACCGCTATAATACGATGACAAATTTGCATAAAGACCCACTATTTGTTTTGGTAAAATCCCTCTCTAAGTCTGAGAAGCGTCAATTTAAATTATACGTAGGAAGATTAGGAGTAAATACAGATGCAAAATTCTTAGCATTATTTAATCTACTAGATCGTTCAAAGCTTTATGATGAGAAGCATATTTTGATTAGTGGAATTGTAAAAAAGTCTCAATTGTCTAATTTAAAGGCACATTTATACAAACAAATTTTAGTTTCACTAAGGTTAAACCCTGTCAATCAAAATATTAGAATACAGTTAAGAGAACAGTTAGATTTTGCTACTATTTTATACCATAAGGGACTTTATAAACAAAGTCTTAAGATTTTAGATAAAGCAAAAATATTTGCCATTGAACAGCAGGAAAAAAATATAGCTTTTGAAATTGTTGAGTTAGAGAAAGTAATTGAGACCCAATACATTACTAGGAGTATTCCTGATAGAGCAGAAGAGCTTGTGAACCAAGCCAGGGAGTTGTCTTCTCAAAATGTAATGACCAGTAACTTATCTAATTTATCTATTCAGTTATACAGTATGATGCTCAAAGTAGGCTATGTGAGATCAGATACTGATTTAAAAAAAATTAAAACTTATTTTGAGGAGCACTTGCCTTCTTTTGAGATTGAAAATTTAGGTTTTAGAGAAAAGTTATGGTTGTATAAAGCATATTTGTGGTATAGTTTTTTAATTCAAGATTTTTTGTCTTGTTATAAATACGCAAGTAAGTGGGTGCAGCTATTTACAGATCAAAAAGAAATGATACAGATGCACCCAGTATTTTACTTAAAGGGAAATAATTATTTATTAGAATCTCTTTTTTACGTGAAGTATGCGTCTCAATTTAAAGAAACTTTAGTACATATGGAAGCTGTTATTAACAGTGATTTTTTCCCTAAGAATGACAATATAAGTTCTCTTTCTTTTTTGTACCTAAACTCCAATAAATTAAATCTTCATTTTTTAGAAGGTACCTTTAGCCAGGGACTTTATTTGGTTAATTCTATTAATTATGGTATTGAAAAACATCATGATAGGTTAGATCAACATCACATTATGTTATTGTATTATAAAATAGCCTGTTTGTATTTTGGGGTTGGAGATCATAAAAATTGTATTGTTTATTTAAAGATGATTATTCAAAATAAACATTTAAAAATGCGTGAAGATCTTATGTGCTTTGCCAGAGTTTTAAGCCTAGTTGCTCATTATGAATCTGGAATGGATTATCATTTAGAAATACAACTTAAGAGCACTTATAAATTTTTGTTAAAAATGAATGATCTGCACGCTGTACAAAAAGAAATGATTGTTTTTCTAAAGAGCTTAGGACAAATCTACCCAACAGATTTACCAGACGCTTTTAGAGCATTACATTCACGCTTGGTGGTTTATGAGGACCATCCTTATGAAAAAAGAGCTTTTTTATACTTAGACATTCTATCTTGGTTAGAGAGTCATTTAACCAATAGGCCCGTATCTGAAATTATTCGTGAGAAAGCACTTAGTAAACTTCGTTAAAAACACCTTTATCATTTATTTACAGGTATTTATAAACAAGCAGAAAAAAATAAAGGTTCTAGTTAATATGTAAGGCAAGCAGACCAAAGAGGGTCTTTAGGAAGAGGGGCTTCTATAGTTATTTTTGTTTTCTTGACAGGGTGAATAAAAGAAATACTCTTTGCATGAAGGTGAATACTTCCATCTGAGTTAGACCTTGGAGCTCCGTATTTTAAATCTCCTTTTATATAGCACCCTACAGACGCTAATTGAGCTCTTATTTGGTGATGTCTACCTGTGTATAAGTCAATTTCTAGCAAGTAATAACGGTCTAGTTTTTTGATGACTGTATATTTTAAAATTGCTAATTTTGACTCTGGAATCTCATTAAAATGGGCATATGATTTATTTTGTTTGTTATTTCTAATAAGCCAATGTTCTAGAATATCTGATTTTTTTTCAGGGGGATTTTGTACTACTGCCCAATATGTTTTTTGTGTTTCTTTGTTAGCAAATAAGGCATTCATTCTAGGTAAAATTTTAGAGGTTTTTGCAAAAACAACTACACCAGAAGTGGGCCTGTCTAGTCTATGAGGCACTCCTAAATATACATTACCAGGTTTTGCATCTCTAATTTTAATAAAATCTTTAATTTGCTCGCTCAGTGGAGTGTCACCTGTTTTATCTCCTTGAACAAGAGTTCCAGGTACTTTGTTGATAGCTATAAGGTGGTTGTCTTCAAAAATAATGTCTAGGAGTTTCAAATATTGAATTTTTAATATTGTTCCTTTACATTTGGAAAATCTTTATTCTTAACATCAGATACATATTGTCCAATTGCATTAGACATTTCTTCGTATAAATTCATATATCTTCTTAAGAATCTAGGAGAAAATTCTTTAGTCATTCCAAGTAAGTCGTGAATAACAAGTACTTGTCCGTCTACGCCACCACCGGCTCCTATACCAATGATTGGAATACTCACACTTTTTGCCACTTCTTCTGCCAATGCTGCTGGAATCTTTTCTAATACAATTGCAAAACAGCCCAATTGTTCAAGCATGATAGCGTCTTCTTTTAGCTTTTTAGCCTCAGAATCTTCTTTGGCCCGTACAGTGTAAGTACCAAATTTATAAATAGATTGTGGAGTAAGTCCTAAGTGGCCCATTACAGGAATACCTGCATTTAAGATTCTTTTTACGGATTCCTTTATTTCTTCTCCTCCTTCTACTTTAACAGCATGTCCGCCACTCTCTTTCATAATCCTAATAGCTGACCTCAAGGCTTCTTTTGGATCACTCTGATAACTTCCAAAAGGAATGTCTACTACAACCAGAGCCCTACTAATAGCTCTTATCACAGAAGAGGCATGATATATCATTTGGTCTAAAGTTATGGGGAGTGTGGTTTCATGCCCAGCCATGACATTACTTGCAGAATCGCCTACTAAAATAACATCTACTTGTGCATGATCTACAATTTTAGCCATGGTATAATCGTAGGCCGTTAGCATAGAAATTTTTTCTCCTCTGGATTTCATTTCTGATAAAGATTGTACAGTAATTTTTTTGTATTCTTTTTTAGCTACAGACATATGCTTATGTTTTAAAACATAAAAGTAAGAAGTTTTATGTGAAACTTAAGTTATTAAATAGGCATAAATTGGTGTTTGCAGGATTGAGAAAACACAATTTTTTTTAAGAATCACTAGCAATCACTTAAATAAACTCCCACCGCTAAACCACCAGTAGAGGTCTCTTTGTATTTACTGCTCATATCTTTGGCAGTTTCCCACATAGTTTGCACCACTTTATCTAAAGGTATTTTGGCGTTTTCAGGAGATGAATTTAGTGCCAATTCTGCAGCATTTATTGCCTTAATGGCCCCCATAGAATTCCTTTCAATACAAGGTATTTGAACCAGCCCACCTATAGGATCACAGGTCATGCCTAAATGGTGCTCCATGGCAATTTCTGCAGCCATTAAAACCTGTTCTGGACTACCACCCAAAAGCTCAGTTAACGCTCCTGCAGCCATGGCAGAAGACACGCCAATTTCTGCCTGACAGCCACCCATAGCAGCAGATATAGTGGCTCCTTTCTTGAATATACTACCTATTTCACCTGCCACTAGTAAGAATTGTTTAATTTCTTTAAAGGTAGCTTGGTGATTTTCTATGACCAAATAATACATGAGCACAGAAGGAATTACTCCTGCACTACCATTAGTGGGAGCAGTCACCACCCTTCCAAGTGAGGCATTTACTTCGTTTACACTCAAAGCAAAGCAACTTACCCATTTTAAAATTTCTCTAAATTTTACTTCGGTTTTTCTTATTTCTACCAGCCAGCTTTGAGGACTGTCATAAATGTGGTTCCCAATTAAACTCTGATGCATATCAAAAGCCCTGCGCCTTACATTTAAGCCTCCAGGAAGATTACCTTCTGAATGACAACCAGTGTACATACACTGTAACATGGTATTCCAAATATCTTCAATACCTTGGTCTATTTCTTGATCTGTCCTGAGTGACCTTTCGTTTTCTAGAATAATTTCAGAAATAATCATTTTATTTTCTTTACAAAAAGACAGCAGCTCCGTCCCTTTTTCTATTGGATAAGGAAATTTGTTAAATTGCTTTAAATTTACCTTGGCGTTTTCTAAGGTTTCTTTTACTACAAAACCTCCTCCAATAGAATAATAAGTTTCTTTTAAAACATTACCATTTGAGCAATAAGCTATAAATTCCATTCCGTTGGCATGAAATGGCAAAAACTCTTTTTTAAAAATAATATGGGTGTCAGGATGAAAATTAATTGGGTATGTGCCTGCTAAAAGCAAGGATTGGTTTGCCTTTATGGCAGCTACAGCTGCCTGAATTTCATCTGTAGGTATGGTTACTGGGTCATAGCCTGAAAGCCCTAACATAAGTGCGTAGTCTGTAGCATGGCCTTTCCCTGTTAAAGATAGAGAACCATAGATGTTTATTTCTACTGTGTTAATACAAGAGAGTAGGGTATGGTCACTCAGTTCAGATAACCATCTTTCTGCAGCTCGCCATGGCCCTAAAGTATGTGAACTTGACGGTCCCACTCCAATTTTCAACATATCAAATATACTAATACACTCCATAAAATTCAATTTTGACAGCCCTAGTGATTAAAATATTATGACAATAAATTTTAAAAGTTAAGGTCAAACAAATATAGCATATGATCTACATAAAAAAACACCCAATTTTGATTGTGTTTAAACTGCGAGTAATCAATTTTTGAATTGTCAAGTTTTTTAGCCAGTTCGAAAATTATAGAAATTAAATGTTTCAATTAGAAATAAACCTATAAAAAGCAGACATTTTTTATTAGCTAAAATTAAGTAACTGCCAGCTTGTCATATTTATAAGCATGGCATAATCATTGAAATAGGTTAAATGATTAAATAATTGAGTGCAAACAAATAAATATATAAACATGAGTAAAATTATCGGAATAGATTTAGGAACAACAAACTCTTGTGTTGCCGTGATGGAAGGCAATGAGCCTATTGTAATTCCAAATGCTGAAGGTAAGAGAACGACACCTTCTGTGATTGCCTTTGTAGAAGGTGGTGAGATTAAAGTAGGAGATCCTGCTAAAAGACAGGCTGTTACAAATCCTCACAAAACTATTTATTCTATAAAGCGATTTATGGGGAACAAATTCTCTGAATCTAGTAATGAAGCAGGACGTGTCCCTTATAAAGTATTAAAAGGCGACAATGATACCTCTAGAGTAGATATTGACGGGCGTCTTTATACCCCACAAGAATTATCTGCTATGATTCTTCAGAAGATGAAGAAGACAGCAGAAGACTATTTAGGACAAACAGTAACCAGAGCGGTTATTACTGTTCCAGCTTATTTTAATGACGCACAAAGACAAGCGACTAAAGAAGCAGGAGAAATTGCTGGATTAACAGTAGAGAGAATTATAAATGAGCCAACTGCGGCTTCTTTGGCTTATGGTTTAGATAAAAAAGACATAGAGCAAAAAATAGTTGTTTTTGACTTTGGAGGAGGAACCCATGATGTGTCTATCCTTGAATTAGGAGATGGTGTATTTGAAGTGTTGGCTACAGACGGAGACACACACTTAGGTGGTGATGACGTAGACCAGAAGATTATTGATTGGTTGGCAGAGGAATTTAAGGCAGAAGAAGATATTGACCTTAGAAAAGACGCTATGGCTTTACAGCGCTTGAGAGAAGCGGCAGAAAAAGCTAAGATAGAATTGTCATCGTCTGCACAGACAGAGATAAACCTTCCTTATGTAACGGCAACTGCCTCTGGTCCTAAGCACTTAGTTAGAACTCTTACAAAAGCTAAATTTGAACAATTAATTGAAGATTTAATAAAGAGAACGATCGCTCCCTGTAAGTCTGCTCTAAAAGCGGCAGGTTTGTCTAAGAGTGATATAGATGAAATCATTTTAGTAGGAGGCTCTACTAGAATCCCTGCAGTTCAAGAGGCTGTAGAGGCATTCTTCGGTAAAAAGCCCTCTAGGGGCGTGAATCCGGATGAGGTAGTAGCTTTAGGAGCTGCAATTCAAGGAGGGGTCCTTAGTGGAGATGTAAAAGACGTTTTACTGCTAGATGTTACACCGCTATCTTTAGGAATAGAAACAATGGGAGGTGTGTTGACAAAGCTTATTGAATCTAATACGACCATTCCAACTAAGAAATCTCAGGTGTTTTCTACCGCGTCAGACAATCAGCCTTCTGTAGAAATTCATGTGCTCCAAGGAGAGCGTCCAATGGCTAAGGATAACAATACTATTGGGAAGTTTCATTTAGATGGGCTGCCACCAGCTCAGCGTGGTGTGCCTCAAATTGAGGTGACCTTTGATATAGATGCCAACGGTATTATTAAAGTATCTGCCACAGATAAAGCTACAAACAAGTCTCAAGACATTAGAATTGAGGCCTCTTCTGGTTTGACAGAAGAAGAAATCAAGAAAATGAAGGCAGAGGCAGAGGCCAATGCTGAATCTGACAAAAAATCCAAAGATGCAGTAGACAAACTCAATGAGGCAGACGGCATGATATTTCAGACTGAAAAACAATTAAAAGAATTTGGAGATAAGATATCTGAAGATAAAAAAGCTCCTGTAGAGGCAGCACTTGAGGAACTTAAAAAAGCTTATGAAGCTAAAGACTTATTATTAATCACAGCTGCTTTAGATAAAATAAACGAAGCTTGGAAAGCAGCCTCTGAAGAAATGTACAAAGCACAAGCAGAAGCAGCTGCTGCAGGTACTGACTCAGGAGCCCAAGAACCTTCAGCCGGAAACTCATCTGATGCAGACAATGTGGAAGATGTAGATTTTGAGGAAGTAAAATAAAACTGTTTTATTTTATAAAAAAAGGCAGCCAACTTGGCTGCCTTTTTTTTTCTCAATTTTATTAAATCTATATGGAATGCCCTACCTTTGATGTATGGTTTTACTTAAAAAAACGTGGATTCTTTTGTTTTTTTTCTGTTTGTGTATTGGCAGTCTCCTAGCGCAAGAGGTATCTGCTTTTAGTGTATTGGATTTTGATTTAAAAGGGCCTGTTAAAAAGTGTGTAGTTATTACAAAATACGGACAGGAGCAATATCTTTTTAATGAAAAACGCCAACTTATAAGCGCAGCAACTATTTTCAGTAAAAAGGATTCAGAGACCGCCTATTACAAATACTCAAAAGGAAGACTCATAGAAAGAAGGATTGAAATTTATACTGATGGAGTCTTAGACAAAAAAACGTCCTTAGCTAATTTCTATACTTATGATAGCATTCCAAATCTAAGGATAAAAGAAAAAATAATGAACTATAACAGAGAGTTTATAGATCAGTTTAACTATAAATATGACAGTATTGGCGATATTTTTCAAGAGATAAGAACCAATATACAAGGCAGGTATGTAACGGATATTAAGCGTGATTGGAATTCTTTAAAGACTCAGTCAACCATTCGTTATTTGTTAGATAGTGTTCTTTTAAAACAAATTGATAGTTTTTTTGTACCCAAAACTAGGTCCATTAAAAAAAGTATTGTCAAAGAATTTTCAGATGGTTATTTAAAAAAAGAAACACGTTCTTTCTTCAATAAAAAAAACTTGGAGACACAAAACTTAGTAATAGATTTTGAGCAAAAAGATAGTTCAAGTATTGCAATTTTAGAAACAAAAATTATTTCAGAGTACAATCCTATAGGAAACCCTATTAAAATGATTATTATAAAAGGAGTTACTTCTCAGACTAAGAATTTTCTGTATCAACTAGATGGAAGTCCTTATAAAAACTGGATAAAAAAAATCACAACTCCAGATAATACATATACCACTAGAATTATCACCTATTTTAAATAGCACTGAGCTCAAAATCTTCTTTAAAAATGGCATAACAACAGCTATCTCTTAGCCTGTTTTCTTTTACGTAAATATCCTTTTTTAAGACGCCCTCTAATTGAGCACCTAATTTTTCTACTGCCCTTCTTGATCTTGTATTGAGTGCGTCTATTCTAAAAATAACCTTTCTCATTTTCATTGGCCCGAAGGCCTCTGACAGCAAAAGATTTTTCATGCTCTTGTTTAAGCCGGTTCCTTGACTTTCTAGCGCTATCCAAGTCCATCCTATATGGAGGGTTTTATTTTTTTGATCTATAAATCCAAACCTAGTAGATCCTACATATTTTTTTGACTTTTTATCAAAAACGGCAAAAGGAATGGCTGTTTGGCGGTCAAACTGAACGTTCGCTTCTTTTATATAAGCTTTTAATAATTCTTTTGAACTTAAATCATTGGGTCCGTATTTGTAAATGTCTAGGTGTTTTACTACCTCCCAGAGCTCCAATGTATGGGAGGTGCTAAGTTGCTCTAGACGGAGCCAATCATTTTCTAGTTGAGGAAATGCTATCATGATATTTTTATTTTCAAAGATAATCAATTGTGATAGTCCTTTGATATTTACTATTTTTACTAAAAAAATGAATAAAGAAGCTATTTTAAAAGCCTGTAATGATCGTTGTCCCAACACTCTCATGGAAACCCTAGAGATCACTTATGTAGATGTTGGATCAGATTTTCTAACTGCCAAAATGCCTGTGACTTCTAAGGTATATCAACCAGACGGTGTTTTACATGGAGGGGCTATGGTAGCGCTGGCAGAAAGTGTAGGTAGTGCTGCTTCTTTTTTATTTTTAGATGCAAAAAACTATAAAGTTAGAGGTATAGAAATCGCAGCCAATCATGTAAAGAGTATTTCTAGTGGCTTTGTGTATGCTAAAGCTACTATTTTACACAAGGGGAGAACTACGCAGCTTTGGGATATTAAAATCACAGATGAAAATGGAAACTTAATTTCTGTTAATAAACTTACCACCATTGCACTTTCAAGAAGCTAATATTTTAATGACTAACACCCCCATAGAATTAGAGAAAAAAATTCAAGATTTATCTTTTAATGGCCTGCCTTTTGTGGTCTTTAAAAGACCTCATACCAACAAGTTGTCTTTGTTCTGGCAAGATTCTAACAGACTTCAACTTTTTAATAAAGACAATCAGTCCGGCTTTGTGATGGCCCCTTTTTTACATAGTAAAGACGCTTATTTAATTATTCCAGATGGAGTAATTCATGCAGACTTTTTGGATATAGAGACCGAACAATCCAAAAAATTAAGCAAAAAAAAAATTCTTATTAAACCCCTTAGTTTAGAAACATCAGCGCTAAAACAAGCTCATATGCAATTGGTGTCAAAGGCCATTTCCAGCATTGAAACTCAGCAGTTTGAAAAAGTGGTAGTGGCTAGAAAAACCGATCAGTCTTATTCAAAATCTCCTTGGAGTATTTTTAAAGAATTAGCTTTTAACTATCCTGACGCTTTTTGCTATTGGTGGTATCACCCAACTTTAGGAAGTTGGCAAGGTGCCTCACCAGAAACTCTATTGAAGATAGAAAACAATGAGTTGCAAACTATCTCACTGGCTGGAACTCAGGCAGTAGTCTCAGACCAATATCCAAAATGGAATTCTAAAGAAATTCACGAACAAGCACTTGTTACAGCAGATATTGTAGCTTCTTTGGAGGCATTAAAAATTAAGGTCTCTATTGGAAACACTTTTAATTCCATGGCAGGCGTTTTGTGGCACTTAAGGACAGATATAAAGGGGTTGGTAGTAAATCAGGATATTTTCAGTATGATCAATTCCTTACATCCTTCACCAGCAATCAGTGGCTTGCCTAGACAGGAGGCTTTAAATTTTATTAAATCACATGAGGCCTTAGATCGTTCATTTTATTCTGGATACTTAGGTCTGGTGCATATGGATGAGAACGGGACTCCCACAGATCCGGCACAGCAACATATTGCACAGGCAGAATTATATGTCAATCTAAGATGTATGGAACTTATAAATAGTAAGGCTATTATTTATGTAGGCTCTGGTATTACGTTAAATTCTAACCCTTTAAATGAATGGGAGGAAACTGTTTTAAAATCTAAAACTATGAGCAATGTTTTAGCTTAATAAGCAGTTGTTTTTTATTCGTTTTTCAACTTTTTAGCTCGTATTTTTGTATAGTATGCTCTATTCTAATATTCCTCTGGCACAAATGGTAGTTCTTCAATGTAAGAACTATGGGATATCTCGCATTGTTATTTCCCCAGGATCTAGAAATGCGCCGTTAACCCTTAGTTTTTTGGCAGATCCTTTTTTTAAGTGCTTTAGTATAGTAGATGAAAGGGCTGCTGCTTTTTTTGGCTTAGGTATGGCCCAGCAAACAAGAGAGGCTGTAGTCTTAGTTTGCACCTCAGGAAGTGCATTATTAAACTACTATCCTGCAATTTCTGAAGCTTTTTATTCGCAAATTCCTTTGGTTGTGCTCTCTGCTGATAGGCCTACTTATTTAATAGATAAAGGTTATGGGCAAACTATTAGACAGGTGGGGGTTTTTCAAAATCATATAGATTACACAGCCACTCTAAAGCAGGACGCTAGTCATGCTAAGAGTGTATACGAAAGTACCATGCCGCAAGGAGATAAACAATCTCAAGCTCAAATTGAAGAATATAATCTAAGTGAACTACATTTAGCTTTTAAAACCTTACTAGCCTCATCTAGACCGGTACATATAAATACTCCTTTTGAGGAGCCATTATATGGAATTTCGGCGGTAATTTCAAATACCTATACTCCTGACATTTCAAAACAAAATGATTCTTTTGAAATAGCTAAAGCAGCAAAGTTGTGGAATTCTGCTCATAAAATCATGATTTTGATTGGTGTGTGTCATCCTCAGGGAGCAGATATTTTAACAGATAAGTCGTGGGCACTTTTAGCGGCAGACCCTAGGGTTTTAATCCTAACAGAAACTACCTCTAATATGTCACATCCAGACTGTATTGATAGCATAGACAACCTCATGGCCCCCATGGAGTCCCACCACAATAGTGAAAATTTATTTAAAGCCTTACAGCCAGATCTTTTAATTAGTATTGGTGGCGCAGTAGTTTCTAAAAAAGTAAAAAGTTTTCTAGCAAAATATAAACCTTTGAATCACATGCAATTAGGCAACGAACTGGTGGTGAATCCTTTTTTCACTCATTTTATTTCTTACAGTCAAACGGCATCTGTTTTTTTTAATTCATTGTTGGCAAACTCTAAGATTGATTATTCATTAAACTATAGCTATAAGAGTGAGCATTTAGTTTATAAAAAATTATATAAAAAGCATATTGAAAAATACTCAAAGCAGGCTCCTTTTTCTGATTTTAAGGCTTTTTATTTACTCCTTAAGAAGCTACCAAAATCATCTCTTTTGCAGTTGGCTAATAGTGCCACTATTAGGTATGCACAATTATTTTCAATAGATCCAAGTATACGGGTTTTTTGTAATAGAGGAACCTCTGGAATAGATGGAAGTACTGCCACTGCTATTGGAGCCAGTGTGACCTCTGAGCGTCAAACTGTTTTAATTACTGGAGACTTGAGTTTCTTTTATGATAGTAATGGTTTGTGGAATCAATACATTCCTAAAAATTTTAGAATCATTTTGATTAATAATCAAGGGGGCGGTATTTTTAGAGTACTTCCAGGAAAATCAGATTCTAATGCATTTGAGACCTATTTTGAGACCGTTCATACCTTGGAGTCTTCCCACCTTTGTGCGCTCCACAAAATTGCACATACGCTAGTAGATGAGGTTCATTCACTAGAATCTGAATTAGTGAACTTTTTTTCAGAAGGCTCTGGTCCTAGGCTCTTAGAGATTAAAACCCCTAGGACTATTAATGATCTAGTTTTGAAGAATTTCTTTAAACAATTGCAATTATCTTATTAAGGTCTTTGATCCATTTTATGTGTGAAAAGTCTTAAATAATTAAGGCATTCATGTTTAATTTTGCTTATAATATCTGTATTTTTGCTTTTTAATCTTATTATGATTGTACTAGGAAAATTCAATACTTTAGAAATATTAAGAGACACCAGTGTAGGCTTGTTTCTTGGGGATAGTGAGGGGACTGACATTCTTTTACCCAATAAATACGTGCCTGAAAATTGGGAAATTGGGGATAAGATTTCTGTTTTTTGTTATTTAGATTATGATGAAAGACCTGTGGCAACTAATATAGAGCCCTATATTCAAAGAGATACTTTTGCTTTGTTAAGAGTGGTAGAGGTCAATGCAATTGGTGCTTTTTTACAGTGGGGATTAGAGAAACACTTACTTGTCCCTTTTAAAGAGCAAAGATCAAAAATGATTGAGGGCCAGTCTTATGTAGTCTTTTGTTACTTAGATACGTTAACATTCAGGCTTGTAGGATCTAATAAATTAGACAAGTTTTTAGACAATAGCAGTGCTGAATACCAAATAGGAGACCAAGTGAATATTCTAGTAACTAGACAATCAGATTTGGGATGGGACGTAATTGTCAATGACCAACACAAAGGAATGGTTTACCAAAATGAGGTCTTTAAGCCTATTTCTGTAGGAGATGTGATGCCTGCTTTTGTTAAGCAACTAAGGGAAGATCAAAAATTAGATATTAGTCTCCAACCCATGGGTTTAGCTGCGCTAGAACCTTCTGCAAAACAGATTAAAACTCTTTTAGAAGCGCATAAAGGTTTTCTGCCTTTACATGATAAATCTGACCCACAAGAAATAAAAGCTTATTTGGAGATGAGTAAAAAAGCTTTTAAAAAAGCTATTGGGACCCTTTATAAAAGCAGAGAAATTAGAATAGAACCTGATGGAATTTATTTAAATAATTAAAGTATTAACTATTTAAATAAAATGAATGTTTATGGAGCTAACACTACCTAATTTTAGGGTTTGGTTGACTGCCGCTAGATTAAGAACCTTACCACTTTCTTTTTCAGGTATTATTACTGGAACTGCTATGGCTATGTCTAAAGGCTTTTTCAACCCTATTATATTTATTCTAGCGCTTTGGTGTACATTTCTTTTTCAAGTCATTTCAAATTTTGCAAATGACTATGGAGACGGAATAAAAGGTACTGATAATAACAATAGAGTTGGGCCTAAGAGGGTGCTTCAGTCTGGCCTACTCTCAGCCGTATTATTAAAAAAAGCAATTATTTTTTTAAGTATCACTTCATTTTTTTCTGTACTGTTGCTTTTATGTATAGTTTTCGGAAGCAATCAATGGATTTATTTTACTGTTTTCTCATTTTTAGGAGGCTTTAGTATATGGGCCGCAATAAGGTACACTGTTGGAGATCATGCATATGGGTATAAGGGATTAGGGGATTTATTTGTTTTTTTGTTTTTTGGATTATTGGGCGTTATAGGGAGTCAGTTTCTCTTTATTCAGTCCATTGAAAGTATGGATATTTTGCCTGCTTTAGTTATTGGCTGTCTGAGTGTTGCTGTATTAAATCTAAACAATATGAGAGATCATATAAATGACAGGCAGAGTAGTAAGAACACTCTGGTGGTTAAGTTTGGATATTTGTGGGCTAAAAAATATCACAGCACTTTAATTTTAGTGCCCTTTTTTGCTTCATTTTTTTATTCTTTTTTTATTTTTTCTAGTGTGTTTCAGTTTACTCATCTGCTTACTTTTATTCCTTTATTTTTTCATCTTTATAAAGTCTTAAAAAACAAAGATCCTAAGGATTTAGATCATGAGCTTAAAAAAGTAGCATTGCTTACTTTCTTATGGTCTATCCTTTTTTTAATAGCTTCTAATTATTTATTGTAAATTAGAGATATAAATTTCAACATGAATTTTAGTGTACCCATTCGAATATTAGTTGTAGAAGGCAACTTAGTTGTTCGAGGTAATATGGAGAGAATGTTGTCCAAAATGACTTATGATTTGGTTGATTTCGCTGCAGATTATGAATCTGCAGTAGCTATTTTAGAATCAAAAAATATTCATTTGGTTTTAATTGACATTGTATTAGCTACCTTTAAGACTGGAATTGAGCTAGGAGATTTTATAAGAAAAAATCACCATATCCCCTTTATTTTTATCACATCTAATTCTGATAGAGCTACGGTATCAAAAGCAAAAAAGGTACATCCAAATGGTTATATAGTAAAGCCATTTGAAAGTAAAGATCTATTTACAGCTATTGAAATTGCCTTATTTAATTTTCAGTATGAGAAACCGCGCAAACTATTAAATACGTCAAAAGTTAAAATTAAATCATATCCAAATAACATCCTCACTGATAGTATTTTTATAAAAAAACAATATATTTTTTACAGGATTTCTTTTCATGATATTTATTACATTAAAGTAGATAATGTGTACTTGGAAGTTTTTACATCAGACAACACTTTTTTGGTGAGATCTACCCTCAAGAATTACTTGGCTAAGTTACCGAGTGATATTTTTTTTAGAGCTCATAAATCTTATGTCGTAAACATAAACCACATTCAAGCTATAAATGTAAAAGATATAGTAATTTCTAAGAGGCATATACCTATTTCTAAAGATTTTAAAAATTTCCTTATTAGGGCAATGAATAGCTAATTTATATAGTGTTTTAATTCAATTTAGTTATTTTTACTTCGCTATGAAAATACACGCACAATACGGTTGTCATGAGCTTTGTTTTAAACAGGCTAGTGGCACTTCACGAGGTGTTTTAAAAACTAAGACGACTTATTTTATAAAGCTGAGCTCTGGTTCTAAAGTTGGATATGGAGAGTGTGGCTTGCTAAAGGGCTTAAGCTATGACGATGTGCCTGAATATGAAAAAAAGCTGCAATGGGCCTGTAAAAATATATCATTGGGCTTAGACCAGTTATGGGATTCCCTCTTGCAGTTTCCTAGCATTCAATTTGGTTTAGAACAGGCCTTTTTATCTTTGGTTTCTAGAACACCCTTTGAATTTTTTCCTTCTTCTTTTACTAAAGGCATTTCAACAATGGCGATTAATGGTTTGGTTTGGATGGGTGATGAGTCCTTTATGAAATCTCAAATAGCTAGTGTAATAGAAAAAAATTTTTCATGCGTAAAAATGAAAATTGGGGCCATAGATTTAGAAAAAGAATTAAGACTTCTCTCTTCATTAAGGAAACAGTTTTCTGCCCAAGAATTAGAAATAAGGGTAGACGCCAACGGTGCCTTTAATTTAAAACTAGCCTTGAACGTGATGGAAACTTTAAAGCATTTAGAAGTTCATTCCATAGAACAACCTTTAGGAGTATCAGATATAGAAGATTTGGCTATTTTATGTCAAAACCCTGCCATTCCCGTAGCTTTAGATGAATCATTGATTGGCTGTATTGATCAGGTAGATAAAAGCTCATTGTTAGACATCATTAAGCCTCAGTATATTGTTTTAAAACCAAGCTTTATTGGTGGTTTTAGGGGAAGCGATCAATGGATTTTATTAGCAGAACAGCGAAATATTGGTTGGTGGGCTACTTCTGCCCTAGAGAGTAATGTGGCGTTAAACGCCATATCACAGTGGGTTTTTGAAAAATCTCCAAAAATGCATCAAGGTTTAGGAACTGGGAGCTTGTACACCAACAATATATTATCTCCTTTATATATTAAAAATGGAGCTATTGGGTATAATCCTACTAGCTCATGGAATACAAAATTAATAGATAAATTATGTATATAGCACAGGCATTTAAAGGTCAATTAGGGTTTTGGAAATACCTTCCTATACCAGTGGCATTTTTTTCTGTTATGCTTTTTAGTTTTATTTTTATTCAGACAACCAATATTGATGTAACTGCCCTTATGCAGGCAGCTGTTAAGGAAAAAGGATCTACAGGCTTTCTTTTTGAAAGTCTGATGCAGTTTGCCTTAGGGTTGTTTATGGTTTTAGCATGGGTAAAATGGGTACACTACCAAAGTATCACTAGTCTCACTACTTCTAGAATAAAAATAGATTGGAAAAGGGTGTTTCATTCTTTTGTAATATGGGGAGGACTCGTCATTATTACAACCTTAGTTGGTGTTTGGCTAAGTCCAGAAAACTACCTTTTTAATTTTAAGTGGCTCCCTTTTTTAAAACTTTCGGTAGTGGCCATTTTACTCATTCCATTGCAGACAAGTTTTGAGGAGTATTTATTTAGGGGCTATATGATGCAAGGTATGGGGGCTTTTTTCAAATCTAGGGCCATTCCTTTTATATTTACTTCTGTCAGTTTTGGTCTTATGCATATTGGGAATCCAGAAGTAGAGACTTTAGGCTACGGTATTATGTTTTATTACATAGGTACTGGGTTTTTCTTAGGGGTTATTACCTTAATGGATGAAGGCCTGGAACTAGCCTTAGGTTTTCATGCTGCTAACAATTTAGTGGCAGGGTTACTGATCACCTCTAACTGGACTGCCTTCCAGACAGATTCAATATTTTTAGATATATCTGAGCCAACCATAGACGCTTCAGTTTTTATTACTTTATTGTTGTTTTACCCGCTGTTACTGTGGTACTTTTCAAAAAAATATCATTGGAAGCAGTGGAAACAAAAACTTTTTGGGAAAATAACTCAACAGGAACTTGCATAATAAAATAGCTAAAATTCTTAAAATTAGAAGTTTAATGTACAATTAGCTTTATGGTAGTAATTAAATATTACAAATAAATTTATGAGTTTTAAATCTGAGCTTTTGCACCCTTTATTTTCTATAAAAGGTTTTTCTTATGGGTCATCTGATTTATTGGTCTTTGCTCAGCAACTTATAAAGAACGGGGAGGCTTATGAAATTTCTATTGGTCAGTTCTTTATTAATTGGCTAAATAGCAGTGATACGCTATTTCTTTCTACCTCTGGAACCACCTCTGAATCAAAGCAATTAGAGGTGTCTAAAACTTCTATGGTGGCACATGCAAAAATGTCTGCATCATATTTTTTATTAAAGCCAGGTCATAAAATACTCCACTTATTATCTAGTGATTTTATAGCGGGGAAAATGATTTTAGTAAGAGCAATGGTTTTAGGCTTAGACCTTTGGTTTTACCCGCCATCTAAAGCACCACTTGCTAGTTTAGACAAAGTCTATGATTGGGCCGCTCTAGTGCCCTTGCAATTGGCCCATAGCTTAAATGACTTATACAAAGTAAAAAAAATACTGATTGGAGGGGCAGCTTTGACATCAAAGCTTAAAGACACCGCCCTTTTAAAAGCCAAGGAGCAGCAAACATCACTTTATTTAAGTTTTGGAATGACAGAGACCTTAAGCCACATTGCCATTGCTCTTTTAGAGACAAATGAGGAGCCCTTATTTAAGGTGCTTCCGGGAATTATTATTTCTAAAAATGCGCTGGACTGTTTAGAAATTCGCGCAGCTTATTTAGAAAATACCGTTATTCAAACTTCTGATTTGATAAGACTACAATCTCCAGACTCTTTTTATTGGCTGGGCAGGGCAGATTTCACTGTTAATTCTGGAGGTGTGAAATTACAGCCAGAACGTATTGAAAAAGAATTAAGCCCATTTTTGAATATTCCATTTTTTGTCTTTGGCATTCCAGATGAAATCTTAGGGTCCCGTCTGTGTTTGGTTGTTAGTGAGCAACACAAAAAATTAGCAATTAAAGCCTTAGAAACTGCGATTTTTAGTCATCCTTATTACGCTCCTAAATCTATTTTAATGGTAAAAGAATTCTTATATACCTCATCTGAAAAAATTAAGAGAAAGAACAGTTTGTCTTTTGGGTTTAAAGAGATAGTGATAAAATCATAATACCACTCTTTTTTGTATTTTAGACTTATAAATAACGAAACCATGAAAAAAATACTATTTATTGTCCTTTTTTTTACAGGCCTTTTATTACAAGCTCAAGCCATTTTATCGGTAAAAGATCAGGCTGATGTAATTGACCAAATATTAGAAGACAGGTTTAACGGACTACTTCCTAGTTTAATGGACCAATCAGGAATAGACATGTGGGTAGTTATTTCAAGAGAATACAATGAAGATCCAGTGATTAAGACCATGCTTCCCGCTACATGGCTAAACGCAAGAAGACGGACTATTTTAGTTTTTTACAGAGATCAGAAAGCCAATACTATAGAAAAATTAGCAGTTGCTCGCTATGATGTTGGAAAGAGTATTACAAGTGCTTGGGATAAAGAAAAAAACCCAGACCAGTGGGGCAGACTCATGGAAATTATACAAGAGAGAAACCCCAAACAGATAGGTTTAAACTTTTCAAAAGACCACAATATAGCAGATGGATTAGTAAAGACAGACTACGATGCCTTTATGGAGGTGCTTCCAGAGCAATTTAAAAAAAAGGTAGTGTCTGCACAACAACTAGCAGTAAGATGGATTGAGACCAGAACTCAAAAAGAGATGATTATTTACAGCCAATTGGTCTCTATTACACATGAAATTATTGCTGAGGCCTTTTCAGAAAAAGTAATAACGCCAGGAGTTACCACCACTACAGATGTAGAATGGTTTCTTCGTCAAAAGGTTAGTGACTTAGGCCTACAAACTTGGTTTCACCCCACAGTAGACATTCAGAGAAGTGAAGAAGCATTGGTTTCTCATTTATATTCATTCTCTGGCAGGCCCGAAAAAGAAGTCATTTTACCTGGAGATTTATTGCATTGTGATTTTGGAATCACCTATCTAAGGCTTAATACAGACTGCCAAGAATTGGCATATGTATTAAAGCCAGAAGAACACGCAGCGCCAGAATTTTTAGTAAATGCGTTTAAAACAGGGAATCAGGTACAAGATTTTTTAACTCAAAATATGCGCTTAGGTTTAGTAGGAAACGATATATTAAAAAATGCATTGACAGCAGCTAAAAAAGCGGGACTCAGACCATCCATATACACCCATCCTTTAGGATTATACGGACATTCTGCAGGAACTACAATAGGCATGTGGGACTCTCAAGGTGGAATTGACAAAGCAGACGGAAACGCCTATCCATTGAACCCCAGTACGGTTTATGCCATAGAATTAAATAATACCGTATTTATACCTCAGTGGAATAGAGATATTAGAATTATGTTTGAAGAGGCTGGATTTGTTGGTGAAACAGGTTTTAGGTACGTAAACGGAAGGCAAACGGCCCTTATGCTAATACCAAGAGTAGCCTCACAATTAGGGAACTAAAACACCAATACTTATGGAAAAGTCTAAGCCTATACCTGTAAAATGCCCATATTAAATGCGGTTTCTATAGGGGCATGATTGGCAGCAGAGATCCCAATTGAAATCCATTTTCTAGTATCTGAAGGGTTTATGATAGCATCTGTCCAAAGTCTGGCAGCAGCGTAATAGGGTGAAATTTGATTGTTATAACGGTCTTGAATATTTTTTAATAGCGCCGCCTCATCTTCAGGATTAATCTCCTGTCCTTGCTTTTTAAGAGACGCCTTTTCTATTTGTAAAAGTACCTGAGCAGCAGAATTCCCACTCATTACGGCCAAGTTGGCAGACGGCCAAGCAACAATAAGTCTTGGGTCGTAGGCTTTACCACACATGGCATAGTTTCCAGCACCATAACTATTTCCTATAATGATAGTGAATTTTGGTACCACAGAATTACTCACCGCGTTTACCATTTTAGCCCCATCCTTAATAATACCTCCGTGTTCACTCTTACTACCCACCATAAAACCACTCACATCTTGCAGAAAAACAAGTGGAATCTTTTTCTGGTTACAGTTGGCAATAAATCTAGTAGCTTTATCTGCAGAATCTGAATAGATCACACCTCCCAATTGCATTTCTCCCTTAGCATTCTTAACTACTGTTCTTTGATTGGCTAAAATACCAACAGCCCAACCATCTATGCGCGCATAGCCAGTGAGAATTGTTTTGCCATAGCCCTCCTTGTATTGCTCAAATTCAGAACCATCTACCAGTCCCTCAATAATACCAAGCATGTCATATTGGTCTGTTCTAGAAGAAGGTAATTCAGAGAGCATTTCAACACTACTTTTTTTAGGATTTACCATTTTCTCCCTGCTAAAGCCAGCAGTAGGATTAGCTCCTATTTTGTCAATTAAATTTTTAATTTTATCTAAAGCGTCATGATCATTTTTAGCTTTATAGTCTGTCACTCCACTAATTTCTGAGTGCGTAGTAGCGCCGCCTAAGGTTTCATTATCTATAGATTCACCAATTGCCGCTTTAACCAAATAACTACCCGCTAAAAATATACTCGCTGTTTTATCAACAATAATAGCCTCATCACTCATCACTGGTAAATAAGCACCTCCAGCCACACAGCTTCCCATGATGGCAGATATTTGTGGAATTCCCATACTACTCATTTTAGCATTGTTTCTAAAGATCCTACCAAAATGCTCTTTATCTGGAAAAATCTCATCTTGCATGGGTAAGTATACGCCTGCAGAATCTACTAAATAAATAATTGGAATTCTATTTTCCATGGCAATTTCCTGTGCCCTTAAATTCTTCTTAGCAGTCATAGGAAACCAAGCACCTGCTTTAACAGTGGCATCATTAGCTACTACAATACACTGCCTACCTTTAATGTAGCCTATCACTACAATCACACCCGCACTAGGGCAGCCACCGTGTTCTTCATACATATCTAAAGCGCTAAGCGCACCAATTTCAATTTGATTTGCTTTTTTATCTAGAAGGTATTCAATACGTTCTCTTGCAGATAATTTACCCTTTGCTTTTTCCTTAGATAGTTTTTCTTTTCCTCCACCCAAAGCAATAGCTTTAAGCTTATTTTCAAGGACTTCAATAAGATGGTGGTGGTGGCTTAAATTTGTGTTAGATTTGGCACTCATGGAATAAATATTTAACTCTTTAATAGCAAATTTAAGCTTAAAGATACGTTGTAATATTGATTAACTTTGATAATGAAACTATATTATAACCAAATAAAATAGATTAAATGACGTATTGGGGAATAGTAGGATTGGGAAGTATAGCCCAACACTTTGTAAAAGATTTAGCCTTGGTGCCTTCTGCAAATTTATACGCAGTAGCCTCTAGGTCTGAAGAAAAGGCAGTAGATTTTGCCTTGGCCCACCGGGCAGATGTTTCATATGGAAATTACGAATCTTTATTCAAAGACCCCAAGGTAAATATAGTCTATATAGCTACCCCACACAGTAGCCACGCCAAATGGAGTTTGGCAGCTATGAAAGCTGGAAAGCATGTTTTATGTGAAAAACCTTTGGGGATGAATTTAGAAGAGGTGCAACAAATGACCCAATACGCAAAAAAGCAGGGCGTATTTTTTATGGAGGCGCTTTGGACAAGGTTTAACCCTAGTATAGTTGACATAGTTTCAAAAATTAGAAATAATGAAATAGGTGCCATTCAATATTTACAAGCAGATTTTGGCTTTTATGCTATGGATAAAGATCCTCAAAGTAGGGTTTTAAATGTGGCCTTAGGAGGTGGTTCTCTGTTAGATATTGGTATTTATCCTATTTTTTTAGCTTATTTAATTTTAGGCATGCCCGAGAGAGTGATGGCTTCTTCTAATTACGCTGCCCAAGGTACTGAGGTGCAAACAGCAATGATCTTTGACTATGAAAATGCAAAAGCTGTTTTGTACAGTGGTTTCACCTCTAAATCATCAATGGTAGCTCAGATTAGTGGTAAAAACGGACTTATCACTATAGACAGTAGATGGCATGAAGCCCAAGGGTACAAAGTAGAGCAGAATAATGAGATAAATTCTTATAAACTACCTACTAAAGGAAGGGGTTATGTTCATGAAATAAAGGCAGTTCAACAAGCCATTGCATCGGGTCTGTTAGAGCACCCAGATTGGACCCACCAAAACAGTTTGGATTTAGCAAGTCTTTTAGATCAAGTTCAAAAATTAACTAAAAGGACATAACATTAAGGTAACATCACATCAAATTTTACGATATTTGTTAGCTGTATAATTTTAATCAATATTATGAACAAGAATACTGTACTGGCTTGGGCCACATTTATAATGATTTTCATGGGACTTTTACTCATTGGCTTGGGTGCTTTTAGATATGACGATGTAGCAGGGTGGGGTTTTGCCACCGTAGGGATTGGATTTTTCTCAATTGCATGGGTATTCAATGCACTAAAAGGAAGAGTATAATTAAATTGAGCACAATATGTCAGATGATAAAAAAGTAATATTTTCCATGTCAGGGGTGACTAAAACCTATAAAACAGCCAATACACCTGTATTAAAAAACATCTATTTAAGTTTTTTCTACGGAGCTAAAATAGGAATATTAGGACTTAACGGTTCCGGTAAATCTACGCTCTTAAAAATCATTGCTGGTGTAGATAAAAATTTTCAGGGAGATGTAGTTTTTTCACCTGGTTATAGGGTAGGATATTTAGAGCAAGAGCCTGAATTAGATCCAGAAAAAACAGTTTTAGAAGTAGTAAAAGAAGGGGTAGCAGAAACTGTAGCACTTCTAGATGAGTACAATAGTATTAATGAAATGTTTGGTCTCCCAGAGGTTTATGAAGATGCTGATAAAATGCAAAAACTCATGGATAAGCAGGCTGTTTTACAAGATCAAATAGACGCATCCAACGCATGGGAATTAGACACCAAACTAAATATAGCTATGGACGCTTTGAGAACTCCAGAATCTGACAAGAAAATAGGAGTGCTTTCTGGAGGAGAAAAAAGACGAGTAGCGTTGTGTAGACTTCTTTTACAAGAACCTGAAATTCTTTTGTTAGATGAGCCTACCAATCATTTAGATGCAGAATCTGTACATTGGTTGGAGCACCATTTAGCTACTTATAAAGGGACTGTAATTGCCGTAACACACGATAGGTATTTTTTAGACAATGTGGCCGGTTGGATTTTAGAGTTAGATAGGGGAGAGGGTATTCCATGGAAAGGAAACTACTCCAGTTGGTTGGATCAGAAATCTAAGAGAATGGCTCAGGAAAGTAAAGTTGCATCTAAGCGACAAAAAACTTTAGAGAGAGAGCTGGAATGGGTAAGACAAGGAGCTAAGGGAAGACAAACCAAGCAAAAGGCTAGGCTAAATAATTACGATAAATTATTGAGTCAAGACCAAAAACAACTGGATGACAAATTAGAAATTTTTATTCCAAATGGACCTAGATTAGGTACTAATGTATTGGAAGCAAAAGATATTAGCAAGGGCTATGATGATAAGTTGTTGTATGAATCTCTAAATTTTAAATTACCGCAGGCAGGTATTGTTGGAATTATAGGTCCCAACGGTGCAGGTAAAACAACCATCTTTAGAATGATTATGGGAGAGGAAACACCAGATAAAGGCACTTTTTCTGTTGGAGAAACTACTAAAATTGCTTATGTAGATCAGAATCACAGTAATATAGATTTAGATAAAAGTATTTGGGAAAATTTTTCTGGTGGTCAAGAACTCATTTTGATGGGAGACAAACAAGTAAATTCTAGGGCTTATTTAAGTAGGTTTAATTTCTCTGGTTCAGAGCAAAACAAGAAAGTAAACGCGCTTTCAGGTGGTGAGAGAAACAGACTTCACTTAGCCATGACACTTAAAGAAGAAGGAAATGTATTGCTCTTAGATGAGCCTACCAATGACCTAGACGTAAATACCTTAAGGGCTCTAGAGGAGGGTCTTGAAAACTTTGCAGGTTGTGCTGTTGTGATTTCTCATGACCGTTGGTTCTTAGATAGGGTTTGTACTCATATTTTATCCTTTGAAGGAGATTCACAGGTTTACTTCTTTGAAGGTTCTTTTTCTGATTATGAAGAAAATAAGAAGAAAAGGCTGGGTGGAGATTTAATGCCTAAGAGAATTAAATATAAAAAACTTATTAGGTAATGGATCTTCATTTTAAAAAGAATCTCTAGGGTACCAGTCCAATTGAATGACTTTTATACTTGGATTTTCTTTTTCTACCATACTTTTAAAAAGGCCTACATCACTCACATCTGGTTTTCCTCTGTAATGGTAAGGATAGACTGATTTAGGGGTAAATTCAAGTACAGCGCTAGCAGCAGACGTAACTGTCATAGTATAAGGCAGATTCATAGTAACAAAGGCTATGTCTATGTTTTTTAAGGCTCTCATTTCAGGAATATCTTCTGTATCTCCAGAAAAATAAACTCTTTTGTCTCCTATGCTGAGTACGTATCCATTTCCCCTCCCTTTAGTATGGAAATCTAAGGCCTCTTTTCTTAAGTTATACATGGGTAGTGCTTCAATTTTAATCCCTAATACTTCTAAAACATCTCCATTGTTAATAATAGTAGTTTGACTTTGCATAGAGGGAATCATTTTTTCTACCACTGCTCTAGGAGCTAAAATAAGTGTCTGAGCTCCCATAATGGCTCCTAAGGTTTTGGGATTGAAATGATCCCAGTGAATGTCTGTAATTAATATAAGATCTGGTTTATTGAAATTTTCATACCAAACTTCTTCTCCAACAGGATCTATAAAGATGGTTTTTTGTCCCTCTAATAAAACAGCAGAAGCATGCTCAATGGGAATAATTTCTAACTCTTGACCAAGGGCGTAAAAATTTGTAAAGCTAGCAGTCAGGATTATTAATACAGTTTTAATATTTATTGAGACCATAATATGATTATTTTTATTGATTAAAAAATGAGTTCCATTTTTATGTCGCATCTTTCATAATGAACATCTGATTCTACTGGAACTTCTACAAATCCCATTTTTCTGTAAATATGAATAGCGTTTTCTAGTTTAGTGCTAGAGTATAAGACTAGCTTTCCCCAGCTTTTACTTTTAGCAAATTCAAGAGCAAATTCCAATAATTTTTGACCTAATTTCTGACCTTGAAACAGCGGGTCTACCGCCATCTTACTCAATTCAAAGTCACCATTAGGCAAAGGAATTAGAGCAAAGCAACCCACTACCTTTTTATTTGTAACTCCTATAAAAATAAACCCACCTTTATTTAAAATATAGGTATCTACATCTGAGAGTACTTTTTGATCTATGGGTTCTACTTTAAAAAATTCATTTAACCACCTGATATTTAATTTCTTAAAGTCGATTTCGTGTTTTTTATTATAGGGAATTATCTTAAAAACATCCTTCATATGGGCGGGTGGTATGGGAGCAACAAAATAATAATAAATAAAAATACACAAAAATAAAATCCAAAAGAGTCTCTTTAGCGTATATAAGTTATTTAAAACTAATTTTATTTATATTATGTCAAATTCAGAGAACAACTCTTTAAAAAGAATCACGATTGCCTTAGGAGTACTTTTTGCTGCTACCTTAATTTTTTCAATTACACTTTTTGTCGATAAGCAAAATACAGAAGCGGCTCTTACAGAGGAGAAAGCTTTAGTAATGGAAGATTTAAACAATTTAAAATTAGACTATGAAAGTGTAAAATCAGAAAATGCATCTGTAAACAGTGCTTTGACATCTGCAAAAGCAGAAATTTCTGCTTTTATAGATTCAGTAGCAGTTTTAAATGCAGATGTAGCTAGTTTAAGAAAGTTCAGAAATCAAGTGTACAGACTTTCCAAAGAACGCACTTCATTACTAGAGAAAATTGCTCTATTAACTGAGAATAATGCCAAACTTACAGAAGAGCGCAACAAAACTTTTGAAGCTCTAGAAGTACAAACTGCTGAAAATCAAACTTTAGTAGCTCAAAATACTAAATTAGCAGATGCAGTAGAAAGAGGAGCTGCTTTAATTTTAGACACTTTTACAGTGCAAGCAGTCAAAGAAAAAAATTCAGGAAAATTTACGGATACTAAAAGGGCTAGAAGAGCAGATGCTTTTAAAATTTGCTATACAGTAGCTAAGAATGTATTAGCCAAAATGGGAGATACTAACTTTTATATTGAAGTTTTAGATCCTCAAGGAAATGTTTTAGGAGACGCTAAGACTGCTTCTGTAGACGGTGGAGCTACTCTTAATTATAGTAAATCTACTGCTTTTTTATATGAAAATAGCGCTATTGACGTCTGTGACTATGTGAGCGCAACAGAAGATTTCCCAAAAGGAAACTACATGGTAAACGTATATGACAATGCCCTACGTCTGTTAGGAACTTCTACTTTTACATTAAAGTAATTTAAAATTTACCAATTAAAAAGGTCCGCTGAAAACGGACCTTTTTTTATTTAATAAAGCTGTTTATTACAAGCTACCCACCATTTCTTCAGGTTTTACCCAAAGGTCGTACTCCTCTGCAGTGACATAGCCCAAATTTACCGCTTCTTCTTTTAAAGTGGTGCCATTGGTATGTGCCGTATTAGCAATTTCTGCGGACTTATAATATCCAATTTTTGTATTCAAAGCTGTCACTAGCATAAGTGAGTTATTTAACATTTTTTTTATAACAGCGTGGTTGGGCTCTATACCAATAGCACAATGCTCATTGAAAGATACAGCAGCATCGCCAAGTAATTGGGCAGAATATAAAATATTAGCCGCCATAAGTGGTTTAAACACATTGAGTTCATAGTGACCTTGCATACCACCAATAGTTATGGCTACGTCATTTCCCATTACCTGTGCACAAACCATAGTGAGGGCTTCTGCCTGAGTGGGGTTTACTTTTCCAGGCATAATAGAACTTCCTGGTTCGTTAGCAGGAATAGTGATTTCTCCTATTCCAGACCTAGGGCCAGATGCTAAGAGTCTAATGTCACTAGCAATCTTGTTTAAAGAGACGGCCAATTGTTTTAAGGCACCATGACTTCCTACTATGGCGTCATGAGCAGCTAAGGCCTCAAATTTGTTATCCGCCGTAATAAAAGGCATATCAGTATATGTAGCTATGTATTTTGCAACCAGAACATCATATCCTTTTGGGGTGTTTAATCCTGTTCCTACAGCTGTTCCACCTAAGGCTATTTCAGATAAATGGGGTAGGGTATTTTTAATGGCTTTTAAACCGTGGTCTAATTGTGAAACATAGCCAGAAAATTCTTGTCCTAGAGTTAGGGGAGTGGCGTCCATTAAATGTGTTCTTCCAATTTTGACTACTCCACTAAAATCTTTAGATTTTTTTGCTAGGGTATCTCTAAGTTTTTCAATACCTGGGATGGTGACCTCTACTATTTTCTTATAAGCTGCAATATGCATAGCTGTTGGAAAAGTATCATTTGAAGATTGAGATTTATTAACATCGTCATTGGCTTGAATGACATTTTCTCCCTCACCTATTTTATTTCCCGCCAGTTCTTGTGCTCTATTTGCAATTACTTCATTGACATTCATATTGCTTTGAGTACCCGAACCTGTTTGCCAGATTACTAGTGGAAATTGATCATTGTGTTTTCCTGCTAAAATTTCATCACAGACAGCCCCTATTAAATCTCTTTTATCTGCTGAAAGAATACCTAAATCACAGTTTGTATAGGCAGCTGCTTTTTTTAAATACGCAAAGCCGTAGATAATATCTATGGGCATAGAACCCACTGGACCTATTTTAAAGTTATTTCGAGAACGCTCTGTTTGTGCGCCCCAATATTTATCTGATGGCACTTCTACAGTACCCATGGTGTCTTTTTCAATTCTAAAGCTCATATGAATAAGATATTATTAAACAATTCAATATGTTTATATACACACAAAGGTACGCTACCCATACCTTTTTTTGCCATTTTTTTTCCTTCAGATTTGTTAGAATTACAAAATCTACGTTATCTTTGTAATGTAATTTATTAATAATATGTTTGAATTTGACCAATATTTAGGATTTATAGCTTTTTTAACCATTTTAACTATTGGTTTTTGGCTAATGATATTTTTATTGACTTTTGTTATTCCTTATTGGTTGGGAGGTTCTCTATTAGAATTTTTAAAAGAGAAACGCGATGCAAAAAAAAATAAGACTTTGTAATATTGTTACTAAATACATAAAAAAAGCACCTTTTTAAGGTGCTTTTTTTATGTATTTACTTTAACAGAGATGATTGTACCTTAAAAGTCCATATCTCCTCCTTGGTCATCCTGTGAATCTTTTTTAGCTGAATTTTTTTTCTGATTAAATCTATACACAAGGGTCAGGTTAATCTGTCTTTCCCTCCATTGAAACTCACTTTCAGAAAACACATTGGGTGTTCTGGTCTCACTCATTCGCTTTCTACTGTTAAAAAGGTCACTCACATTTAGCGAAATGGTTCCTTTGTCTTTTAAAATTTCTCTACTAAAAGCCACACTTGTGTTTAACATGCCTTTATTTCTGCTTTGCGCGTCTAAAGAAGGTCCCATATAAAAGATATTAGACTGAAAGTCTATAGCATAAGGCAAGACTACTTTTGCACTCAATCTGGAAAACCAACTGAAATTATCTGCGTCAAATACCTGAGTAACATCTTCTCGATTGCTATTTACAAAGCTATAGTCTCCCCTGAGAGCTCTTTGAAAAAGATTTACATTCCAAGTAAAACGCCAGTTTCTTATTGGGGTATAGGTGGTGGTAAATTCCATTCCTATTCTTTCTTCCGTAGCTAAGTTTACAGGCTTGGACAAAATAATAGGAACTGTTACTGGGTTGTTAATGTCATTTGGGTTTTGAATACTCACAAAGTCACCAGTTTCTTGTCTTATGAATTCAAAAACCCCAGTAGATTTATTATAATATCCAGAAGTTGTAAAGGTAAATTGGTCAGACCTAGTAATATAACCTAAATCAAAAGCATTGGTAAACGTAGGGTCTAAATCTGGGTTCCCTTGCCTTAAATTGGTATTGCTAGACCTTGATACAAATGGATTAATATACCAGTTTCTAGGTCTTCTAAGCCTGCGGCTAAAACTAAGTGTAATTTGGTCATTTTCTGCAAATTCGTAACCTAAAAAGACAGAGGGAAACCAATTGGTATATGTTTTATTTTTTAATTCATTTGTTTCTAAAAGGTTCACATCTATATTGGAGTGTTCCATTCTAAGCCCCCCTAAAAGGCTAAATGCGTCCCATTTTGTTCCCAATTGGGTGTAAGCGGCATTTACGTACTCTTTGTATTCTAGTGTATTGCTAAAATTAGGGTCTGAAATATAGTTTCCTGCAGTGTTTTGAGTGCTAAAGTTAAAGGTAGTATTAAATCTATTAAAGGTCCCTCTATACCCAAGTTCAAACTGAGTTTGATTGTCTTTGCCTAAAGGCAAAATATAGTCTGCTTGAATGAGCTGGTTTTTTTGATTCTCATCGGTAAGGGTGCGCTCATTGGGGAGTGAAATATTTTCTCCTAAAATAGTTTCATAAATAAAGGTGTCTTGCATCTCATCTCCAGTAGAGTATTGATAATCTGCAGTTAGCGTATGGCCATCTTTTTTAAATTTTTTCTGGTAATTTATAGAATATTGAAAATTATTGTCCATTTCTATCTCATTACTAATTCTCTCTCTGGCCAGGGTTTTGACTCTTTTTTCATTAAAATTTACAAAATCTACATCTACATCTGTACCTCCAGATGACCTTCTCACTACAAAGGAATTAGTAATACTACTATTGTCATTTATAAAATACTCTAATCCAATATTGGCATTAAAGTCATTGTTATTTCTTAGATAAGATCTTTTTTCTTCTTGAAAACTAACAGTTTCCCCTTCGTTATTAAAATTCTCTTGTTTGTTAAAGCCATTTCCAGGCCCTTCATTATTTCTGAATGTGGTGGTAGTAAAGAGGTTAAACTTATCTCTTCTGAGATTTAAATTTACCGTACCAGCGTTGTTTTTAGGGATTCCTACTGTTGCGTTAATAGCTCCGTTTAAGCCAAGGGTTTTGTTTTGCTTGAGAATAATGTTTAAAATACCAGCCGTTCCTTCTGCGTCATATCTGGCAGATGGATTGGTTATAACTTCTACTTTTTCAATGGCGTCTGCTGGCAATTGTTGTAAGGCTTCTGGGCTCAAACCAGAAAGGGCAGAGGGCTTTCCGTTAATGAGAATTCTCACACTTCCGTTACCCCTCAGGCTAATATTACCCTCTACATCTACAGAGACAGAAGGGACATTGTCTAATACGTCTGTTACAGATCCTCCTTTTACAGTTAAATCCTGACCCACATTGTATACCTTTTTGTCCAGGCGTAGCTCAACAGTAGTTCTTTCCGCTATTAGCTCTACTTCATTTAACTGAGCTACATCCATAGCAATTGAGATGGTTCCTAGGTCTGAATTATCAATTAAATTTTTATTGGAAAGGGTATAGGTTTTATAAGATATATACTCAATCTTTATGTTGTAATTTCCTATTTTTGCCTCTACATTAAAACGGCCATTTTTATCAGTAATACCTCCAGTTACTTGGCTTGGATTTTCTACAGATTGTAATATCAAAGTGGCGTATTCAAGAGGTATTCCATTGTCTTTGTCTAAGACAATTCCACTTACTTGAATAATTTTAGAAGTTTCTGGATTTTTTTGGGCGCTTAAGACTACAGTAGAAAATAGGGTGAAAAATAGGGAGTAATACTTCATAATGTCTGTTAAGATTTTTTCTTTTTTTGTTTTTTCTTTTTCTTTGGCTTTTTAAAGCCGTCTTCTTGTAGGGCTACAAAAGCTTCATATTTATCTATAGGAAGCCCATTTTTAAGAGCTTCTTCTTGTTCTTTTTGAATGCGCTCTGCCGATTCTTTAGTTTTTTCTGGGTCTAATTTTAATAGCTGTAATTGTATTCTTTTTTGTACGGAGTTTACCAAAATGGTTCTCACTACTGCTTCTTCAAAAACACTGAGTCCTAGCGTTTCTGTCAGTGATGGCATTTGTGCGTCTACTAGCTGTTCTGCTGTTAGGTTTTCTGGCTTGTCTTGTCTCATTGGCTCTTGAGGGGCTAAGGACTGCCTTCTTCCTGAATAGGGATCTCTACCCATATTCCCCATGCCAAATTGGCCATAGGATTCTAAACAAATGGACATAAATACTAAAAAGAGTAAGGATTTTAAAATAGATTTCATATTGTTTTCTTTAGATATTAAAATTAGGTTTTGGTTTATCCGAAAAAGGTTAAAAGTTTGTTAAATGATATTTACCAAGAATAGCTACTCTTCTTCTTTCTGACCCATAAGCATAAGATAACCTTTTAAAAAAGGATCTATATGGCCATCTAAAACTGAGTCAACATCTGCTGTTTCAGTACCAGAGCGAACATCTTTAATTAATTTATAAGGGTGTAATACATAATTTCTTATTTGAGAACCCCATTCAATTTTCATTTTAGAGGACTCAATCTCAGACCTAGCTTCCTGTTTTTTTCTAAGTTCTATTTCATACAATTGAGACTTTAAAAGTTTCATGGCATTTTGCCTATTGTCTAACTGAGAACGGGTTTCAGAATTATGAATAATAATGCCGGTAGGATGGTGGGTGAGAATTACTTTGGTTTCTACCTTATTCACGTTTTGCCCACCAGCACCTCCAGATCTAGCAAAAGCCCAAGATATTTCTGCAGGATTAATAACAATTTCAATGGTGTCGTCTATAAGGGGGTACACATAGACAGAAGCAAAAGAAGTGTGTCTTTTAGCGTTGCTGTCAAAGGGAGAAATTCTCACTAACCTATGAACTCCATTTTCGCCTTTTAACCAGCCAAAGGAAAAGTCACCATCAATCACTAAAGTGACAGTTTTTACACCTACAACGTCTCCAGATTGGTAGTTTAACTCTTTAACTTTATAGCCCGCTTTTTCACTCCACATCATATACATACGCATAAGCATGGCTGCCCAATCACAACTTTCAGTACCACCAGCACCAGCTGTAATTTGGACTACTGCAGACAAGTTGTCTCCTTCCTCTGAGAGCATATTTTTAAACTCTAAATCTTCTAAAACTTCCAAAGTTTTGGTGTAGTGAAGCATTATTTCCTGCTCTTCTACGCCACCCTCTGCATAAAAATCTAAAAGTATTTCTAACTCTTGAATGAGCGTTTCAGTTTTTTCAAAACCTATCACCCATACCTTTTTAGATTGTATATACTTAATGTGCTCCTGAGCTTTTTGGGCATTTTCCCAAAAGTCAGGTGCTAATGTTTTTTCTTCTTCATTTTCAATTTCAATGCGTTTGACATCTACGTCAAAGATACCTCCTCAACGCACCAAGGCGATCTAAAAGACCTTTGTATTGATCTGTGGTAATCATAATTTAGTTTTAAGGCAAAAATACTATTTAGCCTTGGTTGTACCATCTATTTTAGTAAATTTAGTTTTCAGAATTTTGACCTGACTTTTTAAAGTTCATTTTTTTTATTAACCTTAATCACTAGCCTCATATGCGCGCTATTTACACTCTTTTGCTTATATTGATATCTACTGTTGCTTTTGGGCAACTAAACCTAGAAAAATCTCATTTTAATAAATATGACGGTTTTTTCCCCTTCTACCATGACACAACTCAAGATAAAGTCTATTTAGAGGTAGCAGAATTAGAAAGTGAGTTTTTGTATATCAATGCACTAAGCAGTGGTATAGGAAGTAATGATCTTGGTTTAGATAGAGGTCAATTAGGTGGAGAAAGGGTGGTTTTCTTTAAGAAAATGGGAAATAAACTCATGCTTATTCAGCCCAATCTATCTTTTAGGGCTCTTACAGATAATGCTTTAGAAAAAGAATCTGTTAAGCAGGCTTTTGCCTCCTCTGTATTATTTGGATTTCCTATAGAAATTATTCATAACGGACACTATATTATAGATATCACTCCTTTTTTAATGCAGGACACTCATGGAGTAGCTATTACTTTACTGAAGGCCAATCAAGGAAATTTTAGTTTAGACGCTTCTAAAAGTGCTTTAAACTTGGAGAGAACTAGGGCTTTTCCTAAAAATATTGAATTTGACATCATGCTTACTTTTAAGGGGCAGGCCAAAGGAGAATATATTAGGTCGGTGACTCCAACTCCAGACTTAGTGACCGTAGCGCAGCATCATTCTTTTGTGGCACTTCCAGACATAGGATTTGAAAAAAGGTCTTATGACCCAAGATCGGGCGCTTACTCATTTTCTTATTATGACTATGCTACACCAGTGAGTAGTCCCTTAGAAAAGCGTTATGTAGCAAGACATAGACTTGAAAAAAAAGATCCTAATGCAGCTGTAAGTGAAGCGGTAACACCTATTATTTACTACTTAGACAATGGCACCCCAGAACCAGTAAGATCAGCACTTTTAGAAGGGGGACGCTGGTGGAACCAAGCTTTTGAAGCTATAGGTTATAAAGATGCTTTTCAGGTAAAAATACTTCCAGAAGACGCAGACCCTTTAGACGTTCGTTATAACGTTATTCAATGGATACATCGTTCTACTAGGGGCTGGAGCTATGGCAGCAGCGTTTCAGATCCAAGAACTGGTGAAATTATTAAAGGGCACGTAAGTTTGGGGAGTTTGAGAATACGACAAGATTTTATGATAGCTCAAGCACTCAGTAATGCACCATTTGCGGGAGATGACGCTAACCACCAAGCACTCTTAGAAATGTCTGTGGCTAGAATTAGACAGCTTTCTGCACATGAAATTGGACACACCCTTGGTTTTATGCACAATTTTGCAGCAAGCACCAATAGTAAAGCTTCCGTAATGGATTATCCACACCCTCAGTTTACCCTTAGCGGTAGTGATATTATTTTTAAAAATGCTTATGAAATGGGTATTGGAGATTGGGATAAGGTAAGTGTTGCCTATTCATATTCTGATTTTTCAGAAGCTGTGATAGATAAGCAAGAAGCATTGCGTGAGATTTTAGATAATGCTACTGAAAAAGGACTTAGATATTTATCAGATTCAGATGCAAGACCTGCAGGGAGTGCCAGTATATATGCCCATTTATGGGACAATGGTTCTACCGCAGCTGAGGGTCTAAAGGAGGTTTTAGCTGTAAGAGCAAAAGCCATAGAAAATTTCGGAATAGACAATATTAGAAGTGGAGAACCACTCTCTGTTTTAGAAGATGTATTTGTCCCACTGTATTTTTTTCATAGGTACCAAACAGAGGCTGCCGCCAAAGTAATAGGGGGTATAGATTACAGCTATCAAGTTAAAGGAAGTAATCAAACTCCAGTAATTGTAGCTTCTGCTGCTGTGCAAAAAGAGGCTTTATATGAGTTAATGAATACATTAGACGCAGCACAAATAGCTATACCTGCCAATAAACTACATTTATTTCCTCCTAGATCTCCTGCTTATAGTAGCGGTAGGGAGTCTTTTAATGGTAAGACTGGAGTAGCCTTTGATCCCCTCTCTGCATTAGAAACGAGTGCAGAGGTAACCTTAGGTTTCTTATTGCACCCAGAGAGGGTTTCTAGACTTATTCAGCAGAAATCACTAGACAATGACCAACTGGGCTTAGAAGCTGTTTTAGAAACGCTTTGGAAGGCTACAATAGACCGTAATCACTCAGATAATTACCTGCAACAGGCCCAACTTGTAATTAATTTTAGAGTGCTTACTCATTTAATGAACTTGGCCAGCCAAGAACGAGTACCCCCACAAGTGACTGCTATAGCTTATGATTTTATAGAGAATAAAATACAGAGACTAGCAAAGAGTAGTCTAAATGCCTACTCAAATGAAATGATTAGAAGGTGGCTCACTTTTAAGAAAGACCCTAGCACCTTTAAAGTGATTGATAGCCCCCAAATTCCGGATGGATCTCCTATTGGTATGAACTGTTTTTTTAATTAAAATATGGAAATTAATTTAATTAGTGACACGGTCACTAGGCCTACCCCTGCCATGCTAGACGCAATGATGTCAGCAAAAGTTGGAGATGATGTATTCAAAGAAGACCCTAGCATAAGCGCTTTAGAAGAAAAAACAGCAGTACTTTTTGGTAAACAAGCAGCTTTATTCTTTCCTTCTGGCACTATGGCTAACCAAACGGCTATAAAAGTGCACACCCAACCCGGAGAGCAACTTATATGTGATCACTACGCTCATATTTTTAATTATGAAGGGGGTGGAGTGAGTTTTAATTCTGGAGTGTCATGCAAGCTCATTGAAGGAGAGCGTGGGAGAATTACTGCTCTTCAAGTTGCTGCTGCTATAAATCCTCCAGACTTTTACCACAGTCCGCTAACTAGCCTGGTTTGCCTAGAAAACACCACAAATAAAGGAGGGGGTGCTATTTGGGATTTTAAAGAGATGCAAGCTATTAGAAAAGTATGTGACACCCATGGATTGAATTACCACTTAGATGGTGCCAGGCTATGGAACGCATTAGCCGTAACTGGAGAAGACCCCTTTATTTACGGCCAGTTGTTTGACAGTATTAGCATTTGTTTTTCTAAAGGTTTGGGCTGTCCCGTAGGATCTGTTTTAGTAGGTTCTAATGAATTTATTGCTAAAGCACTTAGGGTTAGAAAACTATTTGGAGGAGGCATGCGACAAGCTGGTTATTTAGCTGCTGCGGGTATTTATGCTTTAGATCACCATAGAGAGCGGCTATCAGAAGACCACAATAAAGCTAAAGAGATAGCGATACTTTTGTCTAAAAAAGAGTTTGTTAAAAGCGTAGAAGCTGTAGACACTAATATTATCATATTTGAATTAGAACAGAAATTACTATCTCAGGATGTTTTTATTCAAAAAATGAATGCGCAAGGCGTTCGCCTTATATCTATGGGAACAGGCAAGCTCAGGTTGGTGACTCACTTAGATTATACCACAGTGATGCACGACCGTTTTTTAAGTATTTTAGATAGTTTTTAAGGACATAATTACCCTATTTTTGCACCACAAATATTATTCTACATGCCTTCTGAAAATAATACTCCTAAAGCCACTAAAGTTCCCCATACACTCACGCATTTAAATGGAAAGAGAGAAGATTCTTATTTTTGGATGAATATGAGAGACACCCCTGAAATATTAGAATATTTAGAGTCAGAAAACAGTTATTATGAAGCCCAAACGGCACACACAAAGTTATTTCAGGACAGTCTTTTTGAGGAAATGAAAGCTAGGATTAAAGAAGACGATAGCTCTGTGCCATATAAACACAACGGTTACTGGTATATTACAAAATATGAAGTAGGAAAAGAATACCCAATTTACACAAGAAAAAAAGAAAGCTTAAATGCTACTGAAGAAACGCTGCTAGATTGTAATGAAATGGCTAAGGACTTTGATTATTTTAGTTTGGGTGGTTTTTCTGTAAGCCCAGACAATAGCCTTTGTATATTTTCTACAGACACTTTTTCTAGAAGACAATATACTTTGGGGGTTAAGAATTTAATTACAGGTGCTATCCTTCCTGATATTATTGAAAACACCACTGGTAGTGCAAGCTGGGCTGAGGATAGCAACACTTTTTTTTACGCCTCAAAAAATGAAAAAACACTTAGGTCTGAGGCTATTTTTAGACACCAATTGGGGCAAACTAGCCTAGATGTTAAAATATTTGAAGAATTAGATGACACCTTTATCACTTATGTATTTAAAACAAAAAGTAAAAAGTATATAGTGATAGGATCGTCTAGTACGCTTACTTCAGAGTATTATATTTTTCCAGCTAATGAGCCTTTAGCCACTCCTCAAGTTTTTAGCCCACGTGAACGCGGTTTAGAATACGATCTTAACCATTATAAAGATCACTTTTATGTACTAACCAACAAAGACAATGCAGTGAATTTTAAAGTGATGAAGGTGCATGAATTAAACACTCATATATCTAATTGGCAGGATTTCATACCACATAGGCCTAAAGTATTACTGGAAGATATTACTATTTTTAAGGACTTCTATGTTTTAAGTGAAAGAGAGAATGGTCTCACTAAAATCAATATAGTTCCTTGGAATAAAGAAAACCCCTCACATTACCTGCCTTTTGACAATGAAACCTATACTGCTTATGTGGGTACCAATCCAGAGTTTGACTCACTTACCCTAAGGTATGGCTACAATAGCTTAAATACGCCAGCAAGCGTATATGACTATAATGTAATAAGTGGGGATAAAGAATTATTAAAACAGCAGGAAGTGTTAGATCCTAGTTTTGTGTCAGAAAATTATATTTCTGAGCGTATATGGGCCACAGCAAAGGACGGTGTTCAAGTACCTATTTCTTTAATCTATCACAAAAACACTACTATAGATGGGTCTAGCCCTTTGCTGCAATATGGTTACGGTTCTTATGGGCATATTTCAGATCCATATTTTTCAACGGTGCGATTAAGCCTTCTAGATCGAGGCTTTGTATATGCCATAGCTCATGTTAGAGGAGGAGAGTACTTAGGAAGGCCTTGGTATGAAGATGGAAAACTGCTTAAAAAAAATAATACATTCACAGACTTTATTAGCTGTTCAGAATTTTTAATTTCCCAGAAATACACATCAGCCAAGGGCTTATTTGCATACGGCGGTTCTGCTGGAGGTTTACTAATGGGTGCTATTATGAATATGGCGCCTCACTTATATAAAGGAATTATTGCCAGTGTCCCTTTTGTAGATTTAGTGACCACTATGCTAGACGACACTATTCCCTTAACTACTGGCGAGTATGATGAGTGGGGAAACCCCAATGAAAAAGAATATTATGACTATATGCTTTCATACTCCCCTTATGACAATGTAAAAGAACAGTCCTATCCAAATACCTTAGTGATTACGGGTTATCATGATTCTCAGGTTCAATATTGGGAGCCTGCTAAATGGGTAGCCAAACTCAGGGAATTAAAGACAGACCAAAACCAGTTACTTTTTAATATCAATATGGAAGCCGGGCATTCTGGAGCTTCTGGAAGGTTTGAATCACTCAGAGAAATTGCAAAAGAATACGCTTTTATTATAGATTTAGCTCAAAAACTAGACCATTAAAAAAATTAAATTAAATTTGTAAAGATTTTTTTAATAGAAATCTTGAATCAAAACCTGCTACATGCAAAAAAAGATACATGCTCACCACAGTATCCTACCCCTAATAGGAAAAACACCGCTTGTACAACTTCATAAAATCGTTTCTGGCTTTGCTGGCACTTTTTATGCCAAACTAGAAGCTTTTAATCCCGGTCATTCTGCCAAAGACCGTATTGCACTTCATATTATTGAAATAGCAGAAGAGAAAGGTCTTTTAAAGCTAGGAGATACAATAGTAGAAACTACCTCCGGAAATACTGGTTTTAGTTTGGCTATGATAAGTGCTGTAAAAGGTTATAAATGTATTTTAGCAGTAAGCTCAAAGTCTTCACCAGACAAGATAGACATGCTAAGGGCAATGGGTGCTGTTGTTCACGTGTGCCCAGCACACATAAGCCCAGAAGATCCAAGGTCTTATTATGAGGTAGCCAAGACCATTCACGCCAACACACCAAATTCCATATATATAAATCAATATTTTAACAGTCTTAATGCAGAGGCTCACTATAGGTCTACAGGCCCTGAAATATGGAAAGACACCGCAGGAGAAATCACCCATTTAGTAGTATGTAGTGGCACTGGTGGCACCATTTCTGGAACGGCTCAGTATTTAAAAGATCAGAATCCAAATATTCAAATCATTGGTGTAGATGCTTATGGTTCTATTTTAAAGGGGTATCATGAGACTGGAGAGATTAATCAAGATGATATTTTTCCATACAGGATAGAAGGTTTAGGCAAAAATTTAATTCCTACAGCTACAGATTTTAGTGTGATTGACCGTTTTATTAAGGTAAGAGATGACCAGAGTGCACATATGGCTAGGCTTATTTCTAAAACAGAAGGTATTTTTGCTGGTTATACTTGTGGTGCAGCCATGCAGGCAGTGAAGCAGCTAGATGAAGAAGGAGTGTTTAACGCTCACTCTAAGGTGGTAGTTATTTTTCCAGACCACGGATCTAAGTATATGAGTAAAATTTATTCAGATGAGTGGATGTCTGCACAAGGATTCTTAGAAGAAGAAGCTGTCAAGGAAAAACAGACAATTTCAAAGTAAATAAATAAAATAAAGCCAGAAATTAATTACTTTTGTGGCTTGTAATTCACACACATAATGAGAGATCTTTTTGAAAGAATCATAGCAAATAAAGGCCCATTAGGAAAATGGGCATCACAGGCTGAGGGATATTTTGTGTTCCCAAAAATAGAAGGGCCTATCTCTAACAGAATGTCTTTTAAAGGTAAAGAGGTTATTACCTGGAGTATTAATGATTACCTAGGATTGGCAAACTTACCAGAAATTAAGGCTGTAGACGCAGCAGCTGCAGCAGAATACGGTGCTGCATACCCAATGGGTGCTAGGATGATGAGTGGACACACAGAATTTCATGAGCAGTTAGAGCAGGAATTGGCCACCTTTGTAGAAAAAGAATCTTCTTATTTACTAAACTTTGGTTATCAGGGAATTATGTCTACTATAGATGCTTTGGTGTCTAAAGATGACATTATTGTATATGATGTAGACGCACACGCTTGTATTATAGACGGAGTTAGACTACATATGGGTAAAAGATTCACCTTTAAGCACAATGACTTGGAAAGCTTAGAGAAGAACTTAGACCGAGCCACTAAAATGGCAGAACAAACCGGAGGAGGTATTTTAGTGATTTCTGAAGGTGTTTTTGGAATGAGAGGAGAGCAAGGAAAGCTAAAAGAAATAGTAGCCCTTAAACAGAAATATAACTTTAGACTACTTGTAGATGACGCCCACGGTTTTGGTACTTTAGGTAAAACAGGAGCAGGAGCAGGTGAAGAGCAAGGCATTCAAGCAGATATAGATGTATACTTTGCCACCTTTGCAAAATCTATGGCTGGTATTGGCGCTTTTATAGCAGCTGACAAAGAAATTATAGACTACTTAAAATACAACTTACGTTCTCAAATGTTTGCTAAATCATTGCCCATGATTTATGTAAAAGGAGCCCTCAAGCGTCTAGATATGATCAGAAGCCAGCCAGAGTTAAAAGAAAATTTATGGCGCAATGTAAACGCATTACAATCCGGTTTAAAAGCCCAAGGTTTTGATATTGGCACCACCACTAGCTGTGTCACTCCGGTTTACTTAAACGGAAGTATTCCAGAAGCCATGGCGCTGGTAAAAGACCTGAGAGAAAACCACGGTATTTTCTGTTCTATAGTGGTGTATCCAGTTATTCCAAAAGGATTAATTTTGTTGAGATTAATCCCAACAGCTACCCATACGCAAGAAGATATTGATCTAACTTTGACCGCATTCTCTTCTATTAGGGAACGTTTAGAGAACGGAACTTATAAAAGACTGTCAGCTGCTGTTTCAGCCGCAATGGGAGAATAATTTAACAAACACCCTATTAAAAAATCCTGACCACTTTATTGAAGTCAGGATTTTTTATGGGCTCTTATGAGCCAATGGCCTCTATAAAACTATATGAACTTCTTGTAGGTTCTTCTCCTTTTGTAAATTTTAGGATCAAAGGCACGCCATAATTTGTGTATGGCGGTGTTTTCTTCTAATTCTGGAGTTCTTATACAATTTTGTATGCCCTTTTCATTAAAAGTAATCCAGCATTCGTGAAATAGAATGGCAGTAAGGCCTTTGTTTAGATATTTAGGGTGAACGCCTATGAGGTAAAAAATCATGTCTTTGCTCTGCTTTCTTGCCTTTAAAAGATGAAACAATCCAAAGGGGAAGAGTTTTCCATTTGCTTTTTGTAAGGCCTTTGAAAAGGAAGGCATCACAATAGAAAAGGCCACCAACTGGTCTTCTTGATCTATGACAAATTTTATAAACTCTGGGTTTATAAAAGAGAGGTACCTTTTGGTAAAAAAGTCTTTTTGAAGGTCTGTAATGGGTACAAAAGAGGAAAGGTTGGCATAGCTTTCATTAAAGAGATCAAACATCTTATCTGTATAAGGCAGAATGTCTTTTGTTTTGGTAAAGTTTAAGGCCCTTAGAGAATACCTTCTTTTAATAAGGTCTTGTGCCTTGTTAAAAAGGGATGGATCTATATTGATAAAAGGAAACTTGTTTTCTAGGTATTCTTTTTCTTTTACAAAGCCTAGGCGTTCATAATGAGTGGCGTAGTAAGGGTAGTTGTACCAGGTAATCATGGTACCAATGTGGTCAAAACCTTCTATTAGACAGCCCACTTTATCTAGATTAGAAAAGCCTACGGGCCCTTCTATATATTCTAATTGATTGGCTTTACCAATCTCAGAAACTTTTTCTAAAAGCGCCTCAGATACAGCGGTGTCATCTGTAAAGTCCATCCAACCAAAGCGCATTTTTTTAATTTGCTGCTCTTTTACCTCTATCCAATTAATCATAGCAGCCACCCTGCCCACAATTTTTCCATCTTTATAAGCTAGAAAAAATTGGGCCGATGCCGATTCAAATACAGGATTAATATTTGGGTCAAAGATGTCCATCTCATCTTTAATAATAGGAGGTACCCAATAGGCATTATTCTCATAAAGCTCAAAGGGAAAACAAACAAATGCTTTTATATCTTTTTTAGAAGTAGCTTCTTTTATAGCAATCATATTACCTTGTTTTATGTCTGTCTATTCTATAAGAGAAACCCATACCCGCAAAAACTTTTTCTGGATTTTCTTGGAAATTAAGCCCTCCAAACACGTCTAACTGAAAGTTTTTATTAAATAAATAGGCGCCACCAGCTCTAAGTGTTTGCTCCTCATATGATTTTCCATATGATTGGTATATACTTTGCTCCTCATATGATTGGTATACACTGTATTGTCCTTCAATAAAAACACTCCATTTACGCTTAATAGCACGTGACAAAGAAACAATAAGTGATTTTTCTTCTAAAGAAGTTTTTGTAACTAGTGATTTAGCTCCAATAAAATCATAAATCCCATTAACAATTAGCACCATTTTAGGAGTTAGGGTGCTTTGAGTAATAATCATAACTCTTGGGGCTGCACTAGGGTAGTCTACTAAATAGGGACTACTTTTAAGACCTATATTGGCCCCTGCATAAAGCGCTACTGCAGGTAATAAATTGCGCCATTTAAAACGGTTGTTGGCTTTCCAGCTATAGACATTGATGGGCCTATTATCTGGGTTTCTAAAAGGGTCATAAAGCATGTATTTGGCTCCCAGTCTATTTACTAATAAACCTTGAACAATACCCACTGGCTGTCCAATAGTTGGGCTTGTTAGGAATTGCACCGTGTAGGCACCGTCGTAAATGACCTCTAAAGTTTCCTTAAAAAGACCTATTCTAAGGCTTATCATGCTATTGTTAAATAAAGATTCAGTATCCTTAAAATTATTGTTCACCCTAAATCTATCTACGTAAAAACGCCCTTCTACTTGGTATACTCCAGATCCTACGCTATAAGCACCCATAGTATTTCCTGGGTTATTGGAATTAATAATATCTGTATATTGACTATAGGCTGCAAAGCCTATAAATAAAAACACCCAAAAACAGCAGGCTTTTAAAAAAAATAAACTGTTAGCTGGAAAGGGATTAGGCATTTTAAGATTTTTTTAATTCCCATGAAGGCTAGTTCAAAAGGAAGATTTGTATTTTTGAACAAATTTAATAAACATAATGGATTTTTTAAGAACACTTCTCTATATAGTATTGGGATTCTATGTCTTTAAGTTTCTTTTGAGGCTTTTAGCCCCTAAATTAATAGCGTTTGCACTCAAACGGCTTCAAAAGAAAATGGGAGACAATTTTTTTGCTGGTTTTGGAGGTTCATCTCCTTTTGGTGGGGACAGTCCCTTTAGAGCAAGCAGTGAAAGCCCAAAAAAAGAAGCTACTAAAGAAAAAACGTCAAAACCTCTTAAAGGTAAAGATCCAGTTGGAGAATATATAGATTTCGAAGAAATTGAATAACTTGCCGCATGAATGCTACAAACATGAAATTACTTCCTAAGTTTTTGATTCATTTAGGGGTGACATCTCTATTTGCTATAGTGGCCCTTATTTATTTTTATCCGGTGCTTCAGAATAAAGAGATTGAGCAATCAGACATTGCTCAATACACAGGAATGGCTAAGGAGCAAAATGATTTTAGAGCTGCAGAAAACGCAGAACCTTACTGGACCAACTCTGCTTTTGGTGGCATGCCAACCTACCAATTAGGTGCTCAGTTTCCTCATAATTATATTAAAAAATTAGACAGAGTCATTAGGTTTCTTCCTAGGCCTGCAGACTATTTATTTCTGTATTTTATTGGTTTTTATTTACTGCTTTGCAGTCTTAAATTAGACTATAAAATTGCTTTATTAGGCGCATTGGCCTACGGTTTTTCCACTTATTTCATTATTATTTTAGGGGTAGGGCACAATGCCAAGGCACATGCACTAGGCTATATGCCTGTTATTTTAGCAGGTATTGTCTGGGCTTTTGATAAAAAATATTGGCTTGGTTTTTCAGTGACTGCTTTAGGAATGGCCTTAGAGGTGGTAGCCAACCACGTTCAAATGACCTATTATTTTATGTTGTTGGTTCTTATTCTGGGGGTGGTTTATGGTTTTAAGGCCATTAAAGAAAAAAGACTCCCTCATTTTTTAAAAACAGTTGGAATTCTAATGGGGGCGGTACTTCTTGGAATTGCTACTAATGCCACCGTGCTATTGGCTACCAAAGAATATGCAGCCTGGAGTACCAGAGGCACATCGCCACTGACTATTCAGGCAGATGGCAGTCCAAAAGAAACACGGGAAGGCTTGGATAAGGATTATATCACCTACTATTCTTACGGCCCTTTAGAGTCTTTAAACTTGTTGGTCCCTAGACTTACTGGTGGTTCTTTTAAGGAATCATTAGGAGCAGGGTCTGCAACCTATGACTATTTAGTGGCGCAGGGAGTTCCAAATAGTAGTGCCTTAGACTTTTCTAATAGCCTGCCCTTATATTGGGGCCCTCAGCCTCCTACTTCTGGCCCTGCCTATTTAGGAGCCGTTATGCTGGCCTTATTTTTTATGGGTTTATTGCTGTACAAAGGGCGTATAAAATGGGTTTTAGTGGCTGCAGCTGCTTTTGCACTCATGCTCTCTTGGGGGAAATTTTTCATGCCCCTTACCAACCTGATGGTAGACTATTTCCCTCTTTACAACAAATTTAGAGCGGTCTCTTCTATTCAAGTCATTGTAGCACTTTGTGTTCCAGCATTGGCTGCTTTGGGTTTGGCCAGTTTTTTAGCAAGCAATAGAGAAATTCAAATAAAAACCATTAAAAGAACTGCAGTATTTTTTGGTGGACTTTTGTCTGTCTTGTTCTTAAGCAGTTATATTTTAGATTATGTAGGGAGTTCAGACACTCAAATAGCGAGTATGTACGGAGACGCCTTTGTAGATGCTCTAAAAGAAGACCGCGCAATGGTATTGCGCTCAGACAGTCTGCGTTCCTTTGCCCTTATAGTAGGACTGCTGTTTGTGCTGTGGTGGGGACTTAAAAAGTCATGGAACCAAACTAAAACGCTTGTGCTCATTGGCCTACTTATATGTATAGATTTACTAGGGGTGGCCAAGCGATATGTCAATGCAGATAATTTTGTACCTGCAAAACAAGTAAACCAGCCTTTTAGTGCTACCGTCATAGACAAAGAAATTTTAAAAGACAGTAGTGTTTTTAGGGTTTATGACATGTCAGAAGGCCTTAACGGAGCCAGAACCTCTTACTTTCATCAGTCACTTGGAGGCTACCACGCAGCCAAACCAGCCCCAATAGAAGCTTTATTTGAACACCATCTTTACAAGGGTAATTTGGAAATTCTTCATATGCTTAATGTAAAATATGTAGTACAGCCAGATGAAAAAGGAGAACCTACTTTGGCTATTAATACCAAGGCCAACGGAAACGCCTGGTTTGTAAAGGAGTTAATAGGAGTTCCAAACCACAATGAATGGATCCAAAGCTTGGCTACCCTAAACAGCAAACAACAAGCCAGTCTTTTAACAAAAGACTTTAAAGTACTTTCTAAAAACCGTTTTGAGTGGGACAGTGTTCAGGCCCCTACTATAGCGCTTAATAATTATTTACCCAATAAATTAGTCTATAAAGTTTCAAATAGTAAAGCTGGTTTTGCTGTCTTCTCTGAAGTGTACTACGCCCATGGTTGGCAGGCTACAATAGATGGGGTAGAAGCACCCATTATACCTGTAAACTACACTCTTAGAGGCATAGAAGTTCCTGCAGGAGATCATGAAATCATCTTTAAATTTAAACCAGCTGTAGTGGTTATTGGAAGTAAGATTGCACTGGTCAGTTCTATATTATTATTCTTAGTACTTAGCCTATCTCTAGGCCGATATTTTAAAAACCTTTCTAAGGCAGCTATACCCTCCAATGAGTGAACTCAAAACTTATGACCGGTCTCAAGCTACTGCGCCTAAAAAGGTGCTTATTGTTGCCTATTACTGGCCTCCTGCTGGTGGTCCTGGGGTACAACGTTGGTTACACTTTGTAAAACACCTACCTGCCTATGGAATAGAACCCATTGTTTATGTGCCAGAAAATGCTTCTTATCCAATAGTGGATTACAGCCTACTTGAGGCTATTTCTTCTGAGATCAAGGTAGTAAGGCAACCCATTTCAGAACCTTACAAATGGGTGTCATGGTTGTTTAAAAAGCAAACCAAACGCATGACTCAAGGCCTACTTAATGAGAACAATCCTTCTTTTATAGAACGCTTGTTAAGAGCTATCAGAGGGAATTTTTTTATTCCAGACGCCAGAGTTTCTTGGGTAAAACCATCTATCTCATTTTTAGAAGATTATTTGACGGCGCACAGTATAGATACTGTAATTACATCTGGCCCCCCCCATAGCATGCACCTCATTGGCTTGGGTCTTAAACAAAAAGGATCAGTAAAGTGGTTGGCTGATTTTAGAGATCCTTGGTCCAGTATTGGTTACCACAAAGCCTTATATTTAATGCCTTTTGCCAAAAAAAGACATCAAGCATTAGAGGCTCAGGTACTGCGCAATGCAGATAAAATTATTACAACCAGCCCTGGTACTGCTCAGGAGTTTGCAGCTATTACCCAAAAGCCAATAAGCGTTATTACCAATGGTTATGAAGAGGCGTCTCCAATTTTAGAGTCTGTTGCTGCTGCTATTAAAGACCAAATGAAAGGTTTTTCTATGCTGCATATAGGGTCTATGTTAGCGGGAAGAAATCCAAGTATTTTATGGGTATGCTTGTCTGAGTTAATCAAAGAAAATACAGTATTTAAAGCTACTTTTTCTTTGCATTTTGTAGGGCTGGTAAGTGATGTTGTTAAAGAGCGCTTAGATTTTTTTGGGCTCTCTAGTTACTGTTATTTTCACGGATATAAATCACATTCACAGGCCAGGACCTTTCAGAAAGAAGGACAGCTTTTGCTCTTGTTAGAAATAGATTCTCCCCAGCATAAAGGAATTATTCCTGGTAAATTATTTGAGTATATGGCCAGTGGATCACCCATTATAGCTGTGGGTCCAAAAGCGTGGGATGTATACCCTATCATATCTGAAAACGCAGCAGGAGCTGTATTTGGATATACAGATAAAGCCGCTTTAAAGGCTTATATCCTGAAAGTTTTTATGTCTTTTAACAATGGGGAGGAAACTCCTAGGCCTCAGGGAATAGAAGCCTACCAAAGAAATGTCCTAGCAGAAAAAATAGCCAATATGATTCACTCATGGGCGTAGTCATAAGGCAATCCATACAAAACACACTAAGCACTTATTTGGGCTTTGGATTAGGGGCTGTTAATACTTTGTTTTTATACACTAGAATCCTAACAGTAGAAACCTACGGACTTTTGTCTATTTTGTTGTCTGTGGCCACCTTATTAATGCCTGTTTTTGTTTTTGGTTTGCCCAACACCCTTATTAAGTTTTTTAGCACAGAAGAAACTGCTAAAGAAAGAGCCCTTTTAAATGGTTTTTCCCTTTGGTTTCCTTTTGTTTTTATAGTACCTACCACCTTAATTATTACCTTCTTTAATTTGGAAATAGCCCAGTCCTTGACTGAGAAAAATGCTTTTGTAGCCCCATATGTATGGCATATTCTATTTATTGGGATTTCTATGGCTTATTTTGAAATTGGTTACGCTCAGGCTAGGGTGGTGTTAAAATCTGCTTGGGGTAACTTTTTAAAGGAGGTTAGCCATAGAATGCTCATCACTTTATTATTGTTGCTGTTGTACTTTAAATTCCTAGATCTTTCTTTGTTTTTCTATCTATTGGTTGGGGTTTACGTAATAAGAGCGATTCTTATGTACGTCTATGTTTTTAGACAGTGCGGTCATTCCTTTTTAATAGGAATACCCAGAAATATAAAAACGTATTTACACTATAGTTTATACATGTTTATTGGGGGTACTGCAGCTGTGGTTATCTTAGAAATAGACAAAATCATGATTTATACTTATGTGAATATTGAACAGGTAGCCTTTTACACGGTAGCAGTTTTTATGGCCACAATAGTGGGAGTTCCAGCTAGGTCTATGTATCAAATTACAGCCCCTTTAACTGCTAGATTAATACAAGATGGAGATTTTGAAGGCCTCAAAAAACTCTATAAACAAAGTTCTCTCCACTTAGGAATGGTCTCTGGTGGTGTACTTTTACTCTTAATGGTTAATTTAGATCAGATTTATAGGCTCATTCCTAATGCCTATGGCGGTACCTCTTTATTAGTAATGCTCATTGGTTTAAGCAAATTTTATGACGCCCTTTTAGGTAATAACAATGCCATTTTATTTAACTCTCCCTACTTTAAAAGCATCTTAAAGTTTGGTTTGTTTTTGGCAGTCATGACGGTGGTTTTAAATTATTTATTCATACCTATTTTTGGAATAAAAGGAGCTGCTTTAGCTTCATTTTTGTCTGTTGGTTTATATGATACAGCTAAAATCTGGTATGTAAAAACCAAGTACCACACACAGCCTTTTGGCCGTAAAACCTTATATCTTTTGCTAATTTTGTCAGGAGTCTATGGGCTTGCCATATTTTTGCCAAACTTAAGTAATCTGTATATAGATGTGGCTTATAAGAGTGTTTTAATAAGTGTGCTCTATGTTTTGTTACTATACCTCACTAAGACTTCGGAGGTTTTAAATGGACTCATAAAAAAGTACATTGGCTTTTAATAAAATATTTAAAACGGTTGCTTTTATAATTTTTCTAAAAGGTACTTAGCTGTTACAGAGTTCTTTTCTGTCACCAATACTTCTGGGGGGCCTTGGGCAACAAGTTGCCCCCCATGAATACCTCCTCCAGGTCCCAGATCTATAACATAGTCTGCGCATTTAATAAGATCTATATTGTGCTCTATGACCACCATGGAATGCCCTTTTTCTAAAAGGGCATTAAAGGCTCCCATAAGTCTGTTAATGTCATGAAAGTGTAGTCCTGTGGTAGGTTCATCAAAAATAAAAAGGGTTTTGTCTTTGCTGTTTCCTTTCACTAAAAAAGAGGCTAGTTTTATACGCTGTGCTTCACCGCCAGAAAGGGTAGAAGAGGATTGACCTAAACTCACATAACCAAGCCCTACGTCTTCTAGGGCCTGAATTTTTTGACATAATTTATTTTCTCCATGACTGCTAAAAAAAGTGAGCGCATCTGTAACGGTCATTTCCAAAACATCATGTATAGATTTTTCAAAGAACTTAACCTCTAGTACTTCTTTTTTAAAGCGTTTGCCAAGGCAAGCATCACATTCTAAGTGCACGTCTGCCATAAACTGCATTTCTACCGTAATTTCACCTTCACCTTTGCATTTTTCACACCTACCACCGTCTACATTAAAAGAAAAGTGCTTAGGGAGAAAACCTCTGAGCTTACTGAGCGCTTCTTTTGCAAAAATGGCCCTTATGTCATCGTAGGCTTTTAAATAAGTTACAGGATTAGACCTAGAAGATCTCCCAATTGGGTTTTGGTCTATAAATTCTACAAACTTTAAGTTTTTATGCTGTACCTCATAGTGGGTGTGAGGACCTATTTTTATTCCAAAACCGCCAAGAGTTTTCTGAACTATGGGGTAGAGTAGGTTTTTAACAAGTGTAGATTTTCCAGAACCTGAAACACCTGTAACTATAGTGAGCATGCCTAGCGGAATGGTAACATCTATATTTTTTAAATTGTTGGATCTAGCGCCTGTAATTTTCACAAACTGATTAGAGCTCCTTCTTTTTTTGGGCACGGGTATTTCTAGTGTCCCTTTTAGATATTGAGCGGTAAGTGAATTGGATTTTAAAATCTCTTTTAGGGTTCCTTGGGCCACTAAATTCCCTCCTAAAGTTCCAGCTTCTGGCCCAATATCAAAGACCATGTCTGCAGCTTTCATAATATCTTCGTCGTGTTCTACCACTATGACCGTATTTCCTAAGTCTCTAAGAGCTTTTAATACGCCAATAAGGTTTTCTGTATCTTGAGGGTGCAGTCCAATGCTGGGCTCATCTAAAATGTACATAGATCCTACAAGACTACTACCTAAAGAGGTAGCTAAATTTATTCTTTGGCTTTCTCCACCAGAAAGGCTATTAGATTTTCTGTTTAGGGTAAGGTAGGTAAGTCCTACCTGTTCTAAAAAAGACAATCTACTCTTAATTTCTACTAAAATTCTTTTTGAAATTTGGATGTCAGATTCACTGAGCGTGATTTCCTTAAAAAATATTTGCAATTCATCTATGGGCAAAGCCACCAATTGGCCAATGTTTTTATCTGCTACTTTCACATAAAAAGAAGCCTCTTTAAGCCTGGCACCTTTGCATTTTGGACAGCTAGTTTTACCTCTATATCTGGAGAGCATCACTCTATTTTGAATTTTATAGCTCTTTTCTTCCAGTATAGAAAAAAAATGATGAATGCCAGTAAAAGATTTCTTTTCATTCCAGACCAGGTCTTGCTGCGCTTCTGTGAGCTTAAACCAAGGCTTGTGTATAGGAAAGTCTAGGGTGGCAGCTTTATTTATTAGAGCGTCTTTATAGGCACTCATGCTTTCTCCTTTCCAAGCAGCTATGGTATTTTCATAAACAGAAAGTCCAGTGTTTGGAATGACTAGCTCAGGATCTATACCCATGATATCTCCATAGCCCTGACAAATATTACAAGCCCCATATGGATTGTTGAAACTAAAGAGGTGAAGCGAAGGAGTGGCAAACTCTATGCCGTCTAAGGAAAATAGATTATTAAAATCTATCTCTTTTCCTGTACTTAAATCTCTAACCAAACAGCGACCTTTGCCCTCAAAGAATGCAGCTTCAATAGCAGAGGAAAGTCTATTAAAAAAATCTTCATCGTCCGCGGTTATAATTCGGTCTATCACTAAATTAAATTGACGGGGCAAGAGGCCCATATCTTCAGAGATCCGCAGTACTTCATTGTTAATTTCTATTCTTGCAAAACCCTGTTTTGAAAAGAGTTGAGCTAGTTTGTTAGGATCTTTATCTATTGGAACTTCAATGGGAGCTAAGAGCAATAGTTTGTGGTTAGTTTTAAAACTTTTAATACAGTCTACTACATCTTTAACACTGTGCCTTTTTACTTCTAAACCGCTAATGGGAGAGTATGTCTTACCAATTCTAGCAAATAGTAATTTTAGATAGTCATAGATTTCCGTTGCGGTGCCTACCGTTGAGCGCGGGTTGCTGGTGTTTACTTTTTGCTCAATGGCAATGGCGGGAGCAATTCCTTTTATATAGTCTACCTTGGGCTTGTCTAGCTTTCCAAGAAACTGTCTGGCATAGGCAGAAAGACTCTCTACATACCTCCTTTGGCCTTCTGCATAAAGAGTGTCAAAGGCTAAGGAAGATTTCCCAGACCCAGATAAGCCCGTAATCACAATAAACTTATTTCTTGGCAATACCACATCTATATTTTTTAAATTGTGGAGTTTAGCGCCTTTAATAATAATGTTATTTTTGGGATCTACCTCTGAGAGATTTTTATAAGGAAGGGGAGAAGCATTCATAAGGAGACATCAGATCTTTTCATTGAATAATTATGCTTTAAAGATAGGTTGTTTTCAACTATTTTTTAATATATTTGATAGTATAATTAATACCAAAGCCTATAGAACACTTATACTTTTAACTTTCATGAACTTTTTATTAGACGCCATTTAAAGGAGGTCCAAGATTGTTTATGTTTTAAATGTATAAGTATGAAAACAGCTACACAAGACGCAAAATTGGTTGGTAATTATTTGTTGGGACAACAACGCTCCTTATCTACCTTAGTAGAAAGACATCACTCTAAACTTTATCGTTTTATTTATTCCAAAGTTCAGAATTCTGACTTGGCTTCTGACTTGGTTCAAGACACTTTCTTAAAAATCATAAAAACATTAAAATCTGGCGGCTATAGTGAAGAGGGTAAGTTTTTACCTTGGGCCATGCGCATTGCACATAATTTAGTTATTGATCATTTTAGAGGACTAAAAAGAATGCCTATGCAGTATGAAAGAAAAGAGTATTCTCTTTTTTCATCTATGAAAGACTCAGAATTAACAAAAGAGGAAGGTATGATTCAGGAGCATATAGAACTCCATTTACACAAAATTATTAAGCGCTTACCAGTGGATCAGTTAGAGGTAGTGACTCTGCGTATATTTAAGGAAATGAGTTTTAAAGAAATTTCAGAGCAGACAGGAGTTAGTATTAATACTGCTTTGGGAAGAATGAGGTATGCCCTTATTAATATGAGAAAGATAGCCTCTGAGAACCATATAGATTTATTAGCTAGCTAGAGAGGTAATTAGGCCTAAAATATATTCAAAGCCCAATGGTTTAGCTCATATAATTTTTGTAAAAATACTAAAGGGGCTACTTTTTATAATAGCTAGCTATTACTGTTTTTCTCCCTATAGTTTTAGTAATCACGTCTTTTTCTAAATCCCAGCCCCTAGCTGGAGAATATTGTCTACCATACCAAATAATTTGCAAGTGTAAATCATTCCATATTTCTTTTGGAAAAAGTCTTTTAGCGTCTCTCTCTGTTTGCACCACATTTTTACCATTTGTAAAACCCCATCTGTAGAGCAATCTGTGAATATGAGTATCTACTGGGAAGGCAGGAATGCCAAAAGCTTGGGAAACTACTACACTGGCAGTTTTATGACCCACAGCCGGAAATGTCTCTAGGGTTTTAAGGTCTTTAGGAACCTCCCCATTGTGGGCCTCTACCAACATTTTAGACAGCCCCCAAATTCCTTTAGATTTCATAGGAGAGAGTCCAACTGGCCTTATAATATCTCTTATTTCTTCTACACTCATTGTAATCATATCGTATGGATTATCTGCCTTGGAAAATAATAATGGAGTTATTTTATTAACCCTCACATCTGTACTTTGAGCAGAGAGCAGTACCGCTATTAAAAGCGTATAAGGATCTTTGTGGTCTAAGGGTATGGGAATTTCTGGATATAAGTTTTGTAATGTCTCTATAACAAAGGATACCTTTTCTAATTTGGTCATTTTTGAGTACTTTTATATAAAATGTTTAACCCGGCTATGTAAAGATAGTTAATCTGTCATTTTACTCTTTAATATCTGTGCCTAGGCAAATAAAAAATTATTTCATGAAAACACTCCAAGTAGGGGATAGCGTTCCAAATTTCTCTGTCCTTGACCAGTCTGGCAAGCCTTTTATTTTATCTGATTACCAAAATACAAAATTGATTGTATTTTTCTATCCCAAGGCCAATACACCCGGCTGTACAACAGAGGCCTGTAATTTAAGAGACCATTATAGCGAACTAAAAGTACAGGGATTTGATATTGTTGGTGTAAGCGCCGATGATCAGAAGAAACAGGCTAGTTTTAAAGATAAATATCAATTTCCATTTCCGCTTTTAGCAGACACAGAAAAAGTAGTTTTAGAAGCTTTTGGTGTATGGGGGCCAAAAAAATTTATGGGTAAGGAATATGACGGCATTCATAGAATGACCTTTGTCATAGAGAATGGAAGGGTTATAAAGGTAATTAATAAGGTGCAAACCAAGGATCACGCAGCTCAAATACTAGAGTAGTTTTATAAAAAAGAAAGGTGATATTTCTAGTCCTTTTTTATGCCTTTACTATATCTTCTTTTCTTTGAAATAGTTCCTTTTTTTTGATAATCTCTGCAATACCCGTTGGCAACTCATCTTCCCAGCCAGTTTTATTACTGGTAATTTGTTCTAATACTTTTCTAGAAAAAATATCGAGCACCTCAGGGTCGTAGTCAATAATATCCATTACTTTGCCATTGTATTTAAAGAATTTGTACAATTCTTTCATTCTAGGATGCACTTTAACGGAGTTAGACGTCATGATTTCGCCAGTGTTCTCGTTTTTCATTGGATATAAATAAACTTTCAAATCCTTAAAGAAAAGTTTTCCAAATGCTTCTAAAATACCACCACTTAAATGTCTGTAATACTTTTCATCAAAAATATCTACTAGGTTGTTGACGCCCATGGTCAGTCCAATTTTAGACTTGGTATAGTTACTAAAGTACTCTACTAATTTATAGTATTCCTGGAATTTTGAAATCAATACCGTATGGCCTAAAGAGCAAAGAAGTTCTGCTCTGTCCATAAAATCTTGCTCATCTATTTCCCCGGAAGCTTTTAAATTAGAAAGCGTGATTTCAAAAATCACTATGGTATTGTCTGGATCTACGGTAGATTCTTTTATAAAAATGTCATAAGACTTTTCAAACATATCCATATTCACCTTGGTTACAGGTCTGAAACTACCCCTAAGCGCCAAGATATTTTTTTTGTAAAGCAAAGCTGCAGGAAGTAAATTGTTTCCATCTGGGCCAAACATAACTGCGTCTGTCATGTTGTTTTTTATGAGTTGCAAACTCATAAGCCTGTTGTCTACTTCTTTAAAATTGGGACCAGAGAAATTAATCATGTCTATTTCTAGAATGTCTTTTTCTATGTGGTCCAATAAATATTTAAGAAGCTTTTTAGGGTTGTTATATTTATAGAAAGCACCATAAATTAAATTTACTCCTAAGACCCCTAAGGTTTCTTGTTGGAGTCTGACTTCATTTTGCTTAAAACGCACATGAAGAATAATTTCATCTAGTTCTTTCTGGTGGGCATCTAATTGAAACTTTATTCCTACCCATCCGTGGCCTTTAAATTTTTTTGCAAAATCTATGGTGGCTACTGTATTGGCATAAGAGAAAAACAACCTATCTGGGTGAGATTTTCTACTAATACGCTCTTCCATAAGGCCTATTTCGTAAGAGAGCATTTTCTGCAACCTAGGTTGTGTTACGTATCTACCGTCATTTTCAATACCGTAAATAGCGTCACTAAAGTCCTTGTCATAGGCACTCATAGCTTTTGCAATGGTACCCGATGCGCCACCTGCTCTAAAAAAATGTCTGGCAGTTTCTTGCCCTGCACCAACTTCTGAAAAAGTACCGTAAATATCAGGATTGAGGTTAATTCTAAGCGTTTTAGCTTTTATTGACGGTATATTTTCGAAAGCAGTTTCTTTTTTTAAAACAGATGCCATGCCTAAAGTTTAATTTCTAACAAAGTTAAAAAGATTGTGGGAGCTATTCTCTATTTATATCATAAATTTGTCAAAAATTAAAGCTTTTGAAGATTCAATTTTTAGGTACAGGTACCTCACAGGGAATTCCAGTAATTGGAAGCAACCATCCGGTTTGTTTAAGTTCAAATACAAAAGACAAAAGGCTGAGAGTATCAGTGCTTATCTCATGGGAAAATTATAATCTTGTAATTGATTGTGGACCAGATTTTAGGGAACAAATGCTCCAAGCAGCACCCCTTTCATTAGATGGTATTTTGTTTACGCATGAACACGCAGACCACACTGCTGGAATAGATGATATAAGACCTTTTTTTTTTAAACAAGGAGCCATTCCTATTTATGGACACAAAAGAGTTATAAAAGCCTTAAAAAAACGTTTTGACTATATATTTGAGCCCCACAATAAATATCTAGGAGCCCCATCTGTAAATATTAATAGGATTAGGAAGAACATTTCCTTTGAAATAGGGGGTAAGCAAATTATTCCTATCAATGCGGCTCATAATAATCTACAGGTATTTGGTTTTAAAATAGAGGAATTTGCCTATCTCACAGATATAAAAAGCATAAAAAAAGCTCAGAAAGATAAACTAAAAAACTTAAAAGTTTTGGTTGTAAATGCCCTCAGAAATGAGCCACATCACAGTCATTTTAACCTAGAAGAGGCTCTTGCTTTTGCAGTAGAGGTAAATGCACAAATAACCTATTTTACACATATTAGCCATCATTTAGGCTTTCATGAAGAGGTTAGTAAAACACTGCCAAAAAACGTGTTTCTTGCCTATGACACCCTCACTATAAAACTATAACTATGAAGTCTAGGATTTTTATGTATCTGTTTGTTTTTACAGCTTTAATCTCTTTATATCAGTACAAGAGTGCTGCAAATTATGTAGAAAACACCCAAGCAGCGTTTCAGAAATACAAAGAAAAAGAAGAAAAAAACACTAAATTAGAGCTTGATTATAAAGCTTTGGAAGAAGAATTAAGCCAGTGTAAAAGATCTGAGAAATTCTGAGGAGAGACCCCGTGACCAATAGGATAGCTCTTAAATTCATTCTCAATACCCATAGTATTTAAAAGTACTGGTGAATTAGCGCCCCATTCATATGGCACCACCTGGTCCTGTGTACCATGTGAGGCAAAGACCCTAAGGTTTTTATAAGCAGACTTGTCTGTTTTTCCATCAAATAGTGCCTCATTTAAATAACCACTTAAACAGATTAAGTTTTTATAAGCTTCTGGGTATTGTAAACCCAATGCAAAACTTATAATACTTCCTTGACTAAATCCAAGGAGGCTTATATAACTAGTGTCTAAGTGGTACTTTTCACAAGCAGCCTTAATAAAATCATGTAAAAGATCTCTAGAACTTCTAGCCTGCTCTAAGTCTGACCATTTTCCTTTTTCTGCATCAAAATTAATGGCATACCAGGCATTTCCAAAAGGCTGCATGGCGTAAGGAGCTCTTACAGATATAATATAATAGTGGTTTGGAAGTGACTCTGCAAAGGCAAATAAATCATTTTCATCACTGCCGTAACCATGAATTAGAAAAATAGGTTTTGGATTATCAAGACCTTCTTTAGCAGGTCTTTTGATATAATGCAGTGTATTTACACTCATAAATTATTTGATAAATGTGAACCATTTTTGGAAATAGTTTCCAATGATTGGAAGTAGTTTTTGGGTCCCTTGTAGCGCACTCCAAAATCCAAAACCCCATAATAATAAATACATGCCATAGAGTCCTGCTAACGCAAATTCATGAAACCATTGACTTATAAACAAGGCAAAACCATGAAACAATAGGTGAATACCAAAGGCCTGTCTTACATGAAATCTGGAAAATTTTTCGGGTGTGTTGTTGTTCATGCTAATGGCTATAATAGCACCAATAATTGTGAAATAGCTAATAATGGCTACTTTTTGTCCAGAAACATTTTCTTGGGTATTCATTTATATAAGTGTCAAGTGGTTATTAGCGATGCTTCCTAAAGCCCTTCCCTTCAAATGGCTGCCTAAGTACAGGCTATTTTTAGAGCTTGAATATAAGTCAGTTAAGCTTTGAGTGTAAAATTGTAAAGGGTTAAATAAGGAAATACTGGCTTTAGAGCCAATACCTAAAGAAGGTCTTTCTATACCGTATCTTTCATAACCTCTGCTTAAAATTTCTATGGCTTGTACTGTACTATAGATAGTATTTAAGACTCCAAAAGCGGCTTCAAGCCCAAGAGAACCCGCTTCTGCATGGTCAAAAACTACATTTTTAAGTTCAATGTCTAGTGGGTTGTGATCGGTAGTAACAAAATCTATATCGCCTTCTAAAAGTCCTTTTTGTAAAGCTATTTGGTCTTCTTTAGCCCTTAGAGGCGGCAGTAGTTTTGTGTTGGTGTCGAAATTTATTAGCGCTTCTTCATTGGCCCAAAGATGGTGTAGTGACACACTACAACTCACGTCTAAGCCTTCTATTTTAGCTTCCTTAATAAGAGCCACACTTTCTTTAGTAGAGATGGTAGGAATATGAAGCTTACCGCCTGCGTACCTAAGTATGTGTAGATCTCTTTGAATTTGTAAGTGTTCTGAAAGGCTTGGATTAGCTTTTAAGCCTAATTGTGTGGCCACAATGCCTTCGTGAGCTACCCCTAGGTTGGTAAGTTTGTTGGTCTGAGGGAAACTGTACACCAGGCCTCCAAAAGATTGGCTGTATTGTAAGGCTATTTTTAAGAGATTTGGGTTTTCTATGGCGCGTTTGTAGTCATAGAAAGCCAAAGCGCCTTGCCTTTTCATGTCAAACAACTCTGCAAGGTCCAAACCCTTAGCTCCCTTACTTAAGGTCCCTAATGGGAACACGTGAATGGGAGATTGAGCAGTAGCGTTTTTTATAAAACCTATAGCGTTTTGCTGGTCTGGAACTGGGTCTGTATTTGTATTGAGCACAACAGCCGTGAAACCACTTTTAGCAGCAGTTAGAATTCCGTTTTTAAGTGTTTCTCTAGATTCAAAACCAGGCTCTCCTATGCTAATTCCACTGTCTAGCCAACCTGCAGAAAAATGCAAGCCCTCTATTTCTAAAGTTTTATCTGCGTCAAAGCCTGTAATCTGTTTTTCAATTTTGTAGATAAGACCGTTTTGGATGGCTACATCTACTTTTTTTAAATGAAATTCTGGAAGAGAAGTATTTACTAGGGTAGCTGCTTTAATAAGTATTTTCATTCTGGCAGATTAGAGTTTAACTGGTAATATGTGTTATGTAAAAATAGGAAAGCATTTATAATTTAGGTTTCCTATTTTAATAAATATTATACAGCTCTTTTTATTAAGGCATTAAGGCCTTTACAAGGGCTTTTAAAACTATGGGCTTCATAATATTGTATCCTTTTAAATTTGGATGTACTCCGTCATTTCCAAGATCTTTTTTTAGGCCTTTTTGTTCATTGGCCATAGCAGAAAAATAATCTGCATACTCATATCCCTTCTCTATAGAAAGCATCACAAGTAATTCATTGAGAGCTTCTATTTTTTCAGCAGGCTCTAAACCTGGTTTCCATGGATAATCATAAACAGGAAGCACAGAACAAAGAATTACTTTAATTTCAGCGTTTTCTGCAAGGGTAGCCATGCTTTCTATATGTCCATAAATTTCATTGATAGAAGTAGGGCCAGTGTTTTCTGCAATATCATTAGTGCCAGCAAGAATGACTACAACTTTTGGTTTTAAGGCAATCACATCTTGTTTGAACCTCAACAACATTTGTGGGGTGGTTTGGCCACCAATTCCTCTATTGACAAAGCCAATGGTTTTGAAAAAAGTGGAATCGGCCAGGGGCCAGCCCTCAGTGATTGAATTTCCCATAAAGACCACTTGAACGGGTATATTCTGACTTATAATCTTGGAATTATCTTTTTGAAACTTGGCTACATTGGCCCATTCCTGTGCTTGTAATTGTAGTCCAATGAGACTTATAAGCACTCCTAAAAAAAATTGTTTTACTTTCATTCTTGGTTGGTGTATTTGGCTGGTTTGTCTCCTGGTAAGCTCATAATTATAAAATCTCTAATGTCCTGGTTGGCATTTTTTAAATCTTCTCTTCTCAGGTACATCATATGCCCGCTTTCATAACCTTTAAAACTTAGTCTGTCTTTCATAAGCCCAGAGGGGTCTAGCTGCCACATATTATATTTGGCGTTGAAATAGGTAGTGGCACCGTCAAAATAACCTGACTGAGTCATGACGTGTAAGTAAGGGTTTTGAGCCATGGCTTGTCTAAGATTTTCTCCTGTGTTGTCTCCACTTCTATCCCAAGGATGCACTGGGCCAAAAAGATTGTATTTAATATCTGTTTTAAATTTCAGATCTTCTTGTAAATATTGATTAATAGCTGGGGTAAAAGAATGCAGCCAAGAGGTGAGTTCTGCGTTGTAGTCTGGACTATCTCCAGCTCTTTTTTTGTCTATTCCTAAATATCTAGAATCAAGTCTTCCAATGGTAAAACCTTCTTTTCTCAATAGTTCTTTCCAGAAAAATGGATAAGGAACCTCTAGGTTGTGTTGTAAGTAAACTTCTTTATCTATTGCTGAATAATAGCTCATTTTAGAAGCTATTGTCTCTTTTTTTTCTATCTCTAAAAAACCACCCATCACCATGGCCGGCAAAAGGGTGTTAATGGTGTACGCTTCTACTTCTTCTAAAACGCTTAATAAAGGTTTATCCTGAAGGATTTTAAGTAATTTTTTATGATACCAGGCAGCCGCAGCAAAATAAGGAAGTCTGTTGGCTACTTCTACAGGGCCCTCCCTGTCTATTCCCAACTCCGTGGGCGATACTAAAATAACTCCATTGAGGTACATCCACTGGCTGTTCTGTAAAGCCAAAGCCAACCCAGACACCCTAGTGGTTCCATAACTCTCTCCAATAAGATATTTTGGTGAAGACCATCTGTTGTTTCTAGTTACAAAGGTATTAAGCCATTCTGCTAGGTAGGCAATGTCTGCATTGACGCCAAAGAATTTACTTCTGTCAACCTCTTTTCCAAAGGCTGGAATGGTTCTTGAATAGCCAGTATTTACGGGGTTTACATAGACTATATCTGCTACGTCTAATATTGAGTAGGGATTATTTTTCACACCATAGGGCTGGGTTGGGAAACCTTCATCGTCTATGTTTAGTACCCTTGGGCCGGTGTATGCTAAGTGCATCCAAACAGATCCAGAACCAGGCCCTCCATTAAAAGAGATCACAAGAGGTCTATCTGCCCTATTATCAATATTGTCTCTAGTGTAATAGGTGTAATGAAGGCTAGCTATAGGGTCTCCTATTTCATTCCAAACGGGCTGGGTTCCTATTGTGGCAGTATAATTAATAATTTCCTTGTTTGTTTGTAGCTTGTGCTTGGTAGTGACAGTTGTGTCTATGGGAAGTATTCTACTTTGTGCTTTGGTTAGTTGAACACAAAGCAGAAGAGCAATAATGGATAGTGAAATGGTTTTCATATGATTGGATTTTAAACTTTGACTAATTTAGGGATAATCTACCAATACTAATAACGACTAACGGTAAAGGCATACATTTTATTAAAATCTATCAAATACGCCAAGCCCAAAGAGGGCAAAATCATATTTTACTGGGTCTTTTGGATCTAATTTTCTGAGTGCAATGTCTAATTCTGCTAGGGCTTTACCATCATTTTGCCTTCTTTTTAGTAGACCTAATTTTCTGGCTACGTTTCCTGAGTGAACATCTAAGGGGCAGGATAGGGAAGCGGGGTCTATGGTTTTCCAAATGCCTAGATCTACCCCTGTATTGTCTTTTCTGCAGTTCCAACGCAGCCACATATTAAGTCTTTTAGCTGCAGATCCTTTTAATGGGTCGCTAATGTGTTTGGTAGTTCTTGCAGGGTGTTCCAACTCAAAAAATATATTTTTAAAGGCAGAAATAGCGCCCTGTGTACTTTTGTGGGTGATATTTTTTAAAAAAACTTGCTCTAAACCTTTGTGATGGGTATAGATGTTTCTGAGGCTCTTAATAAAGTACCTTAAATCCATATCATTAAAAGTCCTGTGAACGAAGCCATGTAGGCCATCAAGATCTGCATCACTGTGGTTTATAACAAAATCATGTGGGGAATTACCCATGAGCTCCATGAGTTGTTTTGCGTTTTTTAAAATACTCTTTCTGTTGCCCCAAGCAATAGTGGCTACTAAAAACCCACTAATTTCTATGTCTTCTTTTGTCTCAAAAGAACGGGGTATTTGAATGGGATCTGAGTCTATAAACTGGGGCTGGTTGTATTGAATGACTTTTTCATCTAAAAACGCTTTTAATGCTTCTTTTTTCATCATAGTGGCTGTTCTTTCATACAAACTGTTTATGAATCTGAAATACGACCGTCTACCATAGTAAGTTTGCGGTCTGCCATATTGGCCAAGCTCTCATTGTGAGTGACCAGCACAAAAGTTTGTTTAAAACGGTCTCTAAGCGTAAAAAAGAGTTCGTGTAGCTTGGCAGCGCTGTCTGAATCTAGGTTTCCGCTAGGTTCGTCTGCCAAAATTACAGAGGGTTTGTTAATTAAGGCTCTGGCTACAGCAACCCTTTGTTGTTCTCCCCCAGAAAGAGCTTCTGGTTTGTGGTGCATTCTGTCTTCTAGACCTAAAAAAATAAGCAATTCACGGGCTTCTTTAATAGCAATATTTTTGGGTATCTTATTTATAAATGCTGGAATGCATACATTTTCTAATGCGGTAAATTCAGGTAGTAATTGATGAAATTGAAAAATAAAGCCAATGTGTTTGTTTCTAAAAGTAGCCAATTCCTTCGATGAAAGTCCTTGTATTTCAACACCATCAATAGCTAAAGTGGCTTCTTTATTAGTGGGTGTCTCTAAGGTTCCTAAAATTTGTAGGAGAGTGGTTTTACCTGCGCCAGAAGCACCAACAATAGACACGATCTCTCCTTTTTTTATTGATAAGCTCACGCCTTTTAATACTTCTAAGCCACCGTAGATTTTATGAATGTTATCTGTTTTAATCATGTTTTAACAAGGGAGATGGATAAAATTATAAAATGAGTAAATATAAACAATCAGGGTATAGTCTGTCAATGAAATTTTCATTTATATTATGTATCTAGTAATAAATTGAGTAAATTTGTTTAATAGTTTTTATATAATATTAAACAAAAATATGTCTTACCAAAGTTTAGATTCCTACAATGCCCCTATTACTGAAAGTGTAAAAGAAAACTACAACCATATTATTTCAGCCTTAGGAGAAAACACCTCTAGAGAAGGCTTGTTAAAAACCCCAGAACGCGCAGCCAAGGCCATGCAGTTTTTAACCCAAGGATACGAGCAAGATCCTTTGGCTATATTAAAAGGTGCCATGTTTAAAGAAGACTATGACGATATGGTCATTATTAAAGACATTGAGATTTATTCTATGTGTGAACACCATATGCTGCCATTTTTTGGAAAAGCCCATATTGCCTATATTCCGAATGGTTATATTGTGGGACTCAGTAAAATTCCAAGAATTGTTGATGTTTTTGCCAGAAGATTACAGGTACAGGAGCGTCTCACTCATGATATTTTGGAATGTATAAACACTACTTTAGCTCCTAAGGGTGTGGCAGTAGTTATTGAAGCGTCTCACATGTGCATGATGATGCGTGGGGTTCAGAAACAAAACTCTGTAACCACCACCTCTGGTTTTAGGGGGCTATTTAGAAAGACAGCTACCAGAAATGAGTTTATGAAGCTTATTAGCAGTAGTTTGTCATAATAAACCAAAATTGTATTTTTGATTAATATGGACGTTTTCAACACCTTATTGCAAACCTTTTTAGGTAGCCTACATTGGTTTTATAAATCAATGATTTTTGAGCTACCTTGGCACCAAAATTACTTTTGGGGCCTTACTATAATTTCTATTTTAGTTTGGGGCTTGGAGTTTTTGTTTCCATGGAGAAAAGAGCAGTCTGCTTTTAGGAAAGACTTTTGGTTGGATTTTTTTTATATGTACTTTAACTTTTTTTTGTTTGCAGCAGTCATTAGTGGCTTTTATAAAGTTATAGGCATCTATATGTCTAGCATAGGCCTAAGTATAAACGCGCTAAGCATTATAGACGTTAGACAAATGCCACAAATTGTAAGCCTCTTAGTGTTTTTTGTGGTATTAGATTTTGTACAATGGATCACTCATATTTTACTTCACAAATTACCTTTTCTATGGCGTTTTCACAAGGTTCACCACTCTGTTAAGGAAATGGGTTTTGCGGCTCATTTAAGGTACCATTGGATGGAAAATATTTTATACAAACCCCTTAAAACATTGGCAGTGATGCTGCTTGGGGGTTTTGAGCCAGAGCAGGCTTTTATTGTTCATTTTCTTGCCATTACCATAGGTCACTTAAACCACGCTAATTTGGCTTTGGATTGGGGACCTTTTAAATACCTTTTAAACAATCCTGTCATGCATTTATACCACCACGCAAAAACCCTTCCCAAGGGAAAGGTTGGCGTTAATTTTGGTATTAGCTTAAGTCTTTGGGATTATATTTTTAGGACTAACTACATCCCTTTAAAAGATCCAAATCTGCCTTTGGGTTTTGAAGGAGATGAGCATTTTCCAAGTTCTTTTTTGGGTCAAAATACTTCTGGCTTTAATAAATAGATTTATTCTACAACGCTCACTTCAAAAGTAACAGCAATGTCTGTTTCTCCTCCAGCAGTTGCGGCACTAGTATTTGGTTTTGTAGGTAAATGCCTTAAGGTAAATCCAATATTTGCAGTACCAATAGCTTCAGTTTCTAGTTCAAATTGAATTCCTAAAGGGTTGTTGTTTTTATCTACATCTGTGGCTTCTATTCTTTTTATGATAGTATTGAAATCATAAAAAAATTGGTGTTCTTCAGCCTCTTCTTTCACCTCTAATGTAATGTCTTCTGATGGGCTAACAGATTCATTGAGTAATTGGATGGTTCCATTGTAAATGGTGTTTTGCTTTAATGCTCCCACAACAGAAACTACTGGTACGTTTGGCCCGTCTCCATCAAGATCCTTAGAACTTAAAACCACTTGTCCTTCTGAAGTGTTTAGGGTTACGATTACTGAAGTGATGAGCTCTTCTTCTTGAATGAGTTCTGGACTTTTGTCATCCTTTTCACAAGAGATAAATAACAGGGAACTTATAAGGCTTAAAAAAGTAATTTTAATTGTTTTCATAGTTAAAAATTTATAATGAATTGAAGGTTAATATTTACGCCCATTTCCTCAGAGAAATAGCGAAGTCTATTGAGATAATTTCTATAATTTATATTACTTAAGTTTTCACCAATGAGTCTTATTTTATAGGAAGTTGAACTCTTTTTTGGAAATGCATAAGCAGCAAAACCAGAAAGTAAAAAATAATTTGGTGGAGAGTCATTAATTCTAAGGATGCTTTGGCTCTGGTCATAAGGGTTAAAAACACTTATATTTTCTGGGGTCTCATTTTGCCTAAACACATAGTTTCCCTTAAGATTTATTGAGAGACCCTGTACCGCTTTAAAATTTTTTTCAATTTCATGTTGACTGCTAATAGGTGGGATATTTGGGAATGGACTGTTGTTTATTAGGTCTTTTGCCTTCACAATAGACAGTCCATGAATACTTTTAAAATGGGTACTCCACTGTTGACTCAGCTTTGTGTCTACACCAATAAACTGTGCGTTTGTTTGTGTGTATTCCCAAACAGGGAATGCCCCTCTAATAGTAAACTCTACTCCGGTGGGTAACAAAACCATATAATCTTTAATGAAGTTAAAGAAAGGGGCTATATACAAATGGGTAGGACCTTTGGTATACTCATATTGAAGGGACCATTTATGCGCCTTTTCTTTATCCATATCTAAGGCTCCTAGTTCAATCCTAGCTGCAGAATGGTGCAATCCTTCACTAAATAACTCTGCTGGATTTGGCGCGCGTTCTACATATTGATAATGTCCCTGAAGAGTGTAACTGTCTTTTTTATAATCTGCACTAAGTGCTGCAGCATAGGAGGGAAATGAAAAACTTGGTGCTGTTAATACTTGGCTCTCAAAATCTGCTACAAAAAATTGGGCGTATTGAATACCATAACCCATAGATTCCCACCTGCTCTTTCTATAATATTTGTCTGCTTTAATTTCTTGGTAGTCAGTTCTTAGACTAGCTGACAGCATGAGATTATCTGTGAGGCTTGTTTTTCCATATAAAAAGGCACCAAAAGAAATGCTATGGTAGTCAGGTATAAGTCTCCTTACCCCAGTGTCTGGATTGGGGAAGTGAAGCTGGTATTTACTATCAATTCCAAACTCTAAGGCTTTAGATTGAGCCGTTTGCACATTAAAACTTGTTTGTAGGGCGTGAGTTTCAAGCTTTAAATCAGTACCTGGAACTTGGTTTCTATTTCCCAACCTAATGTCGTATTCTTTTCTGTTATTTTGCTGGTAGTCATACTGGATGTCTAGTTTTCCAATATCAGAAAAACGCCTGTAAAATGCTAATTTTCCAATGAAGTGAGACACCTCTTGTTTTGGGTTGTTTATGTTATAACTAAATGAGGCATTTTTTAAGGGAATGCTTTGGTTTATTTGTCCAATAAGATCAGATAAGTTTCCGATATGAGAACTACTTAGTATGGCATTATTGGCTCTAAAATAAGAGATATATGAATCTATACCCCAATTTTCTTTATGCCAGCCAAAGGGAACAGAAACACTTAATTGCTCTGAGCCAGTATTGTCCATATAAAGAGAGGGGGTTTTGGTATTTCCTGCTCTTTTGTAATCTAGTTGTAGGCCGTAATAAATACCATTCTTAAAATTTTGATCAAAGTTCTGACTGCTTTGAAAACCTCTACCATTAGATTGCCCTGTAAAAATAGCACTCAAATTAGTAATGTTAGCAAAATTTGGTTTTTTTGAATCTAGAACTAAGACACCTCCTACGGCATCTCCTCCGTATTTTAGTGCCTGAGCACCTGTAATTAAACTTACTTTATTGACACTAGAGGTGGCAATATTGGGAGCGTGTTCATCTCCCCATTCCATGTCTTGCATGCGCACTCCTTGGTTTCTAGTAATGACCCGGCTACCATAAAACCCTTGAATAAGAGGCTTAGCAATGGTCCCTCCTGTTTTTAAGCTAGTAATTCCTTGAATTTGAGTGAGTGCGTCTGCAAAGTTTAGACTAGTAAGCTGCGCTAAAGTTTCTGTATTTAATGATTTGTTTTTGTTAGGGTCTGCAGCCTTTCTCTGTAACACAGCTACCTCATTTAAAGCTACTATATGATGCTCTAATAAAAAGACCTGATCTGTGTTTTCAAAAATATTTAAAGGGTAAAATTTGGTCCCACAAGAAATATGCGAGATTTCTAGTTCTATAAATCCTTTACACAGACTATTGATTATAAAGTATCCATTCTGGTCTGATAGTACTTCTTTATTTATGCCGTAGACGTTTATTACAGCCTTGGAAAGTGGCTGACCGTCATGTTGGTCTAAAACGCGGCCTTTTACCGAAAAATGACAGTCCTGTCCATGACTAAAAAAGAATAAAAACAGGAGAATGCCAAAAAATATATGTTTCATTTAGAAATAATTCTATTACACAATAGTGACTTTAATAGTCACAATACTTCATCTGATACTAGACCAAGAAAGGGGGTGGTCTAGAAAGGATGGAGGTGAAATAGAACGCGTCTACAAAGACATCTGATGCATGACTAATTAATACAACAGGAGTACGATTAATAGTAACTGCAGCTATATATATTTGGGTGGCTCCCAAAAAAAAAGTATGGTTTTGGAGCTGCTGTATTTCACATGTATGGCAGTGATTGGCAGCGTCTGTATGTTCAGAGTCATGGGTATATGTATGGAATGCACTACTTTTCATAAAGAAAAGAAGTAACAATACAATTGAATATATGCCTCTTAAATCACGCATTTTCAAATATATAAATAATGATTGTCGTTAAGGTCTTAAGGTTATGTTAAAAATTACCTTTAAAAAAGAACCCTAACCCAAGCCTTTTAAGCATTTTTTTTTCAAATCCCCAAAAAAATGTAAATTGACCAAAAACCCAACCAAAGACTACTAAGAGCATTTGATATATTGGAAATATGACTAATATTCTGAAAAACCAATACACACATAGCGTGTACCAGTGTTCTTCAAAAACACTTCGTTCTAATCCTAAAAAATCTAAAACAGGTCTTGCTAGTTTTAAAGCGCTACTTCCTGTGATAGAGAAAACAATGATGATCACCAGTAAGGCCCCATTAGAGCGAACACCCCATCTTTCTTTTAATCTTGCTAAAAAAGATTTTTTCATGATTCAGAAATAGATATGATTTGATTGGCCAATGAGAGACCAATTTTTTCTTGTGCCTCTAAGGTGGAAGCACCAATATGAGGGCTCATAGATATATTGGGGTGCATGAGAATCTGAATTTCAGGTTTTGGTTCAGACTCAAACACGTCTAGCCCGGCAAAAGCTACAGTACCATTATTCAAAAAATCTATTAATGCCACCTCATCTAGGGCATTTCCTCTGGCAGTGTTAATAATACCAACCCCTTTTTTCATGAGTTCAAATGAACTTCTGTCTATACAGTATTGACTTTGTGAGGGTACATGAATACTAATGTAGTCAGAGGTTTTTAAAACGGCTTCTTTGGTGGTTCCCGTTAGCTGAAAAGCTTGTGAGGAACCATCAAAAAATGAGAGCGAAATAGACACCTGACTTATTTCAGGATCATAAAAAATAACTTTCATGCCAAGACCTATTGCTATTTTAGCTGTTTCCTGACCTATGTTTCCAAATCCAAAAACACCTAGCGTTTTTCCTCTGAGCTCCATACCAGCTGCATAAGATTTTTTGAGGTCATTAAAATGGGTATCGCCCTCTAAGGGCATGCTTTTATTGGCGTCATATAAAAAACGAACCCCTCCTAGAAGGTGGGCAAATACCAATTCTGCCACCGCCACTGCAGAAGCGTCTGGAGTGTTTATGATGTGAATTCCTTTAGATTTAGCATAGGCTACGTCTATATTATCCATGCCAATACCACCGCGTCCTACAATTTTAATGCTTGGACAGGCATCTATAAGGGCTTTATCTACTTGGGTGTTGGAGCGTACCAATAACACTTCAATATTTTGTTCATTTAAATAAGAGGCAAGTTGGGCTTGTGCAACAGTAGTTTCATCTACTTGGTGGCCTCCCTTTATTAATTGTTGAACACCACTAGCGTGAATGCCGTCATTAGCTAAAATATTCATACTACGCTTTTCTTTCTAAATCACTCATAATGTCTACTAAAACACCCACACTTTCTAAAGGAAGGGCGTTGTACATAGAAGCTCTATAGCCACCTACGGAACGGTGTCCGTTTAAACCGCTAATGCCTCCTTCTTTACACATTTCATTAAAACGGGCCTCTAGGGTGACATCCGTAAGGTTAAAAGTGGCATTCATATAGGATCTGTCTTCTTTAGCCACATAGCCGCTAAATAGAGGATTTAGATCTATTTCAGAGTAGAGTAATCTGGCTTTTTTTCTATTAATTTTTTCAATGGCTGCAATACCGCCTAAATCTTGAAGCCAAGACAGGGTAAGCATGGATACATATACGGCAAATACCGCAGGAGTGTTAAACATGCTCTCTTTTGCAATATGACATTTATAATCAAGTATAGAGGGAATATGTCTAGTCACTTTTCCAAGAATAGATTCCTTTACCACTATAAGGGTAGTACCTGCAGGTCCCATATTTTTTTGAGCACCAGCATAGATTAGATCAAATTTAGAAAAGTCTAAAGTTCTAGAAAATATGTCTGAACTCATATCACAAATAAGAGGTATATTTACCTCTGGAAACTGCTGATATTGAGTGCCGTATATAGTGTTATTTGAAGTGATATGTAAATAATCAATATCTGTTGGAATGACCAAATTTTTAGGTATAAATTTATATCCCTCTTTTTTTGATGAGCCCACTTCTAATACTTCACCAAAGGACTTGGCCTCTTCAATAGCGTTATCACTCCAAGTACCAGTATTTATATAAGCTGCTTTTTGTTCTAAAAGATTGTAAGCCACCCTTAAAAACTCTAAACTAGCCCCTCCTTGAAGATATAAAGCTTTGTAGCCCTTGTTTTCTAAGCCAAGTAAAGACAAGGCTAAGGATTGGGCTTTGTCCATTATAGAAACAAAATCTTTTGATCTGTGTGAAATTTCAATAAGTGAGAGTCCAGAGTCATTGAAATTCAACACTGCTTGTGATGCTTTTTCTAATACCTCCTTAGGCAGAATACTTGGGCCACCACTAAAATTATGTATTTTCATTCTAGATGTTTTTTGGCAAAAATTAAGTAAACAAAGGTCTTATATTAATTTTAAAATAGAAACCCTTTGTGATTTTTTATAATGATAAAATAAATTTCATAGTATCTACACCGTCTGCATAATCTGAAAGACTAGGTTTTTGAGTCTCACCAAATGCAATAGCGCCATTAATTTCAGAGGGTCCCACCACGCATTGTATAAACTCTTTATTTATATCTATAAGCTTGTTTAAGTTTTCTAAATTGACATAAGTCTCGTAAAAGAGACTTCCAATAGGGGAGCTAAAGCTGAGATCTTCTTTTAGTATAAGAAAGCCGTTATCTATGATTTTAAAACCACTCATGAGGTACACAGCCTTGTTATAATCATAATTATTACTGTATTTTTCATAGTGAATGTGGTCTTTGTAATCATAAATGGCATTAAAAAATAAATCAAAGTCATAGCCTTTTGGAACGTATAATTTTGATACAGACCTACAGCCCAAACCGTAATATCTAAAAATATCTTCTCCTAGCGCACGTAGCATTTCTGGGGTTTCATGGCCTGTTAACACCCCAATAGAACTTCTATTTTTTCTTATAATATGAGGTTTACTACCAAAATAATGTTCAAAATAGCGTGCCGTATTATTACTGCCAGTAGCAATAAGGCCGTCATATTCTCCTTTAAATTGTTCAACAATTTGAATGTTTTGTATTGGTTCTCCTGTTTTTGAATTGAGAAAATCAATCATCCAAGGAAGTAAAATTTTGTCATTTGAAGATGCCTTAATAATAATATTGGCTCCAGCTAAATAAGCTGTTAAGAAGTCATGAAAACCAACCAAAGGTATATTACCCGCCATAATAATAAATACTTTAGGCGTGTTACTAGGCTTAGAATACCCACTCATCCATTGCTCTAGAGAGCTTGCGCGAAGTAAGGCTACCCACTGCTCCAAAGCGTGTAAAACGTTTTCTCTAGTAAACCAGCCATTTTTGTGCCCCGCAAGTGTTATGAGGTTTTCAAGAGGCTTAAATGCCTCTGAAAAACCTGTATTTGCTTTGTTTTCTGTTATAAAACTCTGAAATGTGTTTCCTAATTCAACAACGGCTTGAAATCTGTCTTGATATACACTCATATAATTTGCCTGAGAGGCTTTTAGGTTTTACCTTTGTGCAAAAGTAATCAATACAAGGGATTAACTTAAAATTTTACTATGGCAATTATCATCACCGACGAATGTATTAATTGTGGCGCTTGTGAACCAGAATGTCCAAACACCGCTATTTATGAGGGGGCTGAGGAGTGGCGTTATAGTGATGGCACCTCTTTAAAAGGGTCAGTTGTATTGCCCAATGGCCTTAAGGCCGATGCCGATGCGGTTCAAGACCCTATTAGTGACGAGATATATTATATTTCACCCAATAAATGCACAGAATGTGTTGGTTTTCATGAAGAACCTCAATGCGCCGCTGTATGTCCTGTAGACTGTTGTGTGCCAGACACCTCTCATGTTGAAACGGAAGAGACTTTGCTAGAAAAACAACGCTTTATGCATCCAGAGTAGGACGCTTTAATCCTATATTTGCACCCAATTAAATTTATTCTTTATGAAAGCAGGTATTGTAGGACTTCCCAACGTTGGGAAATCTACCCTTTTTAATTGTCTCTCTAATGCTAAAGCACAGAGTGCCAACTTCCCTTTTTGTACTATTGAACCTAATATTGGTGTGGTGAATGTGCCAGACGCGAGGTTAGAAAAGTTAGAGTCTTTGGTAAATCCAGAAAGGGTTCTTCCTGCCACTGTAGAGATTGTAGATATAGCTGGCTTAGTAAAAGGCGCTAGTAAAGGAGAGGGTCTAGGAAATCAGTTTCTTGGAAATATTAGAGAAACTGACGCCATTCTTCACGTGCTTAGATGTTTTGATGATGACAATATTGTTCATGTAGACGGAAGCGTAAATCCAATTAGGGATAAAGAAACCATAGATATGGAATTGCAGTTAAAGGACTTAGAAACCTTAGATAAAAAATTAGAGAAAGTAAAGAGAGCTGCTAAGACGGGAAATAAAGAGGCCCAAAAAGAAGAAGCAGTTCTTTTGTTGTTAAAGGCTGGTCTAGAGGCTGGAAAGTCTATTCGTGCCATACCGCTATCTGAAGAAGACAAGGTGGCATTTGTAAGGCCACTTCAGTTTATTACAGAAAAGCCAGTGATGTATGTCTGCAATGTTTCTGAAGACGCTGCCGTAAATGGAAATGATTATGTGAAACAAGTAATAGAAGCTGTTGCAGGTGAAAATGCTGAGGTTATTTTTTTAGCCGTGGGTACAGAGGCAGATATTACTGAGTTGGAGACTTATGAAGAAAGACAAATGTTCCTAGAAGACATGGGGCTAAAGGAACCTGGTTCTGCCAAATTGATTAGAGGGGCCTATAGATTATTGAATTTAGACACCTATTTTACAGCGGGTGTTAAAGAAGTGCGCGCCTGGACAATTCCTTTTGGAGCTACAGCACCACAAGCTGCGGGAGTTATTCACACAGATTTTGAAAAAGGATTTATTAGGGCAGAAGTAATAGCCTATAATGATTATATTTCTTTTGGAAGTGAAGCAAAGGTAAAAGAAGCAGGAAAAATGCGCGTGGAGGGAAAAGAGTATATAGTTAAAGATGGCGATGTGATGCATTTTAGATTTAATGTGTAGGCGATAGTGACTATCAACAAAACCCTAATCACTATTGTTAATTACTTTAGTTGTATTGGGTTTTATTTTTTTAATAGGGTCACTATATTAGCCAATTATCCCGTTTTGCTTGTATTATATGGACATGGACCAACAAACTCAATATACAGAAGATAATATTCGTTCTTTAGATTGGAAAGAGCACATTCGATTGCGCCCTGGAATGTATATAGGAAAATTGGGTGACGGATCTTCGGCAGATGACGGCATCTATTTACTTCTTAAGGAGATCATAGATAACTGTATAGATGAATTTGTGATGGGAGCTGGAAAGACCATTGAAATATCTATTAAAGATACTGAGGTAAGCGTAAGGGATTACGGTAGAGGTATTCCTCTTGGTAAGGTGGTAGACGTGGTCTCTAAAATGAATACAGGAGGTAAATACGATAGCCGTGCCTTTAAAAAATCAGTAGGATTAAATGGAGTAGGAACCAAAGCAGTAAACGCTTTGTCTTCTATGTTTAAAGTAGCATCTTCCAGAGATAATTTATTAAAAACAGCTACTTTCCAGGCTGGTAATTTAATTGAAGAAGAGGGGCCAATAGAAACCACTAAGCGCAAAGGAACCAAAGTAAGTTTTGTGCCTGATGCTATCATTTTTAAAAATTATAAGTACAGGTCTGAATATGTGGTACGCATGCTTAAAAACTATGTTTATCTAAATCCAGGACTCACCATTATTTATAATGGAGAAAAGTACTTTTCTGAAAATGGCTTAAAAGATTTACTAGAAGACAATAATGCAGCAGAAGACATGTTGTATCCTATTATTCATTTAAAAGGACCAGATATTGAAGTGGCCATTACCCATAGTAAAACTCAGTACAGTGAAGAGTATCACTCTTTTGTAAACGGACAGCACACCACTCAGGGAGGAACCCATCAAACTGCTTTTAGAGAGGCATTAGCCAAAACAATTAGAGACTTCTACGGCAAAGCATATGACTCTTCTGACATTAGAAAATCTATTATTTCTGCTATATCTATTAAAGTTACAGAGCCTATATTTGAAAGTCAAACTAAAACTAAATTAGGGTCAACAGATATGGGAGCTGGTATGCCTAGTGTAAGGGCTTATATCAATGATTTTATTGGACAATATTTAGATAATTACCTTCATAAAAATCCATCTACTGCTGAACTTATACAGAGAAAAATAGTTCAAGCAGAGAGAGAACGCAAAGAATTGTCTGGTATTAGGAAGCTAGCAAAAGAACGCGCAAAGAAAAGTAACCTACACAATAAAAAACTCAGAGATTGTAGGGTGCACTTACCAGATACCAAGCATGACCGATGCTTGGAAAGCACTCTTTTTATTACAGAGGGAGACTCAGCATCAGGTTCTATTACTAAATCTAGAGATGTAAATACACAGGCAGTTTTTAGTTTGAGGGGGAAACCCCTAAACTCGTATGGTATGAGTAAGAAGATTGTGTATGAAAATGAAGAATTCAATCTGTTGCAGGCGGCTCTTAATATTGAAGATTCAATGGAGGATCTTCGCTATAACAATATTGTAATAGCTACAGACGCAGATGTAGATGGTATGCACATTAGATTGCTGCTCATTACCTTTTTTTTACAATTTTTCCCAGAATTAATTAAAGACAACCACCTATACATTTTACAGACGCCTTTATTTAGAGTTAGAAATAAGAAAGACACTTATTATTGCTATACCCCAGAAGAAAAAGAGGCTGCCATTGTAAAAGTAGGAGCAAAGCCTGAAATTACAAGGTTTAAAGGATTGGGAGAGATTTCTCCAGATGAGTTTAAACATTTTATTGGAGCAGATATTCGCCTAGAGCCTGTCATGTTAGATAAAAAAATGTCCATTGAACAACTTTTAGAGTTTTATATGGGCAAAAATACACCAGAGAGACAAGAATTCATTATAGAAAACTTAAAGGTTGAGCTAGATGTTATTATTGAAAATGATCATATAAGCCGCTAATTAGTACATGGAAGAGCCGGAAAATTCAAAAAAGCCCCATTTAGAGCCCACAGAATTACAAGATGAGACCCTTACCAAGGTTTCTGGTATGTACAAAGACTGGTTTTTAGACTATGCTTCTTATGTCATTTTAGAGCGCGCTGTTCCTGCTATTGAAGATGGCTTTAAGCCAGTGCAGCGCAGGATCATGCATTCCTTGAAAGAACTAGATGACGGACGCTACAACAAAGTAGCTAATGTTGTAGGGCACACCATGCAGTATCACCCACATGGAGATGCCAGTATTGCAGATGCAATGGTTCAAATTGGACAAAAAGACATTCTCATAGACACTCAGGGAAACTGGGGAAACATTCTCACCGGAGACAGTGCAGCGGCTTCAAGGTATATTGAAGCCAGACTTTCCAAATTTGCTCTAGCGGTTGTTTTTAGTCCAAAGATTACAGATTGGCAGAGCTCTTATGACGGAAGAAGAAAAGAACCTGTAAACCTTCCTGTCAAGTTTCCTTTGCTTTTGGCTCAGGGAGGAGAAGGAATTGCTGTAGGACTCTCTACTAAAATACTACCTCATAATTTTATTGAACTTATTGACGCGTCTATTAAGCACTTAAAAGGACAGCGCTTTGTTATTGTGCCAGATTTTCCAACTGCTGGTGTTATAGATGTAAGCCAGTATAATGATGGTCTTAGGGGTGGTAAAATAAGGGTGAGAGCTAAGATTGGGCAATTAGATAAGAATACCCTTGTAATTACTGAAATTCCATTTGGCACCAACACTTCAACATTAATAGATTCTATATTAAAAGCCAACGAAAAGGGAAAATTAAAGGTTAAAAAAATAGAGGATAATACGGCTGCGCAGGTAGAAATTCTTATTCACTTACCCCCAGGTATTTCTCCAGATAAATCTATTGACGCGCTCTATGCCTTTACGGCTTGCGAGTCATCTATATCTCCACTGGGCTGTATTATTGAAAATAACAGACCCTTATTTATTGGGGTGTCCGAAATGCTCATGCGCTCTACAGATAGGACCCTGGGGCTGCTTAAATCTGAATTAGAAATACAACTAGAGGAATTAGAAGCCCAATGGCATTTTTCTTCCTTAGAGAGAATTTTTATAGAAAAAAGAGTCTATAGGGATATTGAGGAGCAAGAAAGCTGGGAAGGTGTTATTAATGCTATAGACAAGGGATTAAAACCACATACAGCACACCTAAAAAGAGCTATCACAGAAGAGGATATTGCACGCTTAACTGAAATTAGAATTAAGAGAATTTCAAAATTTGATATAGATAAAGCACAACAGTATATTTCTGGTCTTGAGGACAAAATGGCTGCTATTAAAGATCACTTAAATCATTTGGTAGATTTTGCTATTGATTTTTTCAAAAACCTAAAAGAGACTTTTGGAGGTGGGAGAGAACGACTTTCAGAGGTTCGTGTTTTTGACGACATAGAGGCCACTAAAGTAGTGATGAGAAACACAAAACTCTATGTAAACAGAGAAGAGGGATTCATTGGAACTTCATTAAAAAAAGATGAGTACGTTACAGATTGTAGTGATATAGATGATGTTATTGTGTTTACTGCAGATGGAAAAGTCATGGTGACAAAAGTAGATACTAAAATTTTTGTAGCTAAAAATATATTGCATGTGGCTGTTTTTAAGAAAAAAGACAAACGAACCACTTATAATCTAGTTTATAAGGATGGTAAAAATGGACCAAGCTATGTAAAAAGGTTCAATATTACAGGAGTCACTAGAGATAGATCATATGATTTAACCAATGGTGCTGCAGGATCTGAAGTGTTGTATTTTACCGCCAACCCCAATGGAGAAGCAGAGATTATTTCAATTTTATTGAGACAGGTTGGAAGTATTAAAAAGTTAAAATGGGATATTGACTTTAGTGATGTTCTTATAAAAGGAAGAATTTCCAAAGGAAATATTGTTTCTAAATATGCTATTAAAAGAATTGAGCTTAAAGAAAAAGGTGTTTCTACACTTAAACCAAGAAACATTTGGTTTGATGAGGTAGTGAATAGACTGAATGTAGACGGGAGGGGTAAGCTATTAGGAGCCTTTAAAGGTGATAATTTATTGTTGATGATTACTCAAAAAGGATTGGTTAAAACCTTAACTCCAGAAATGAGTCTTCACTTTGATGAGGATATGATAGTTTTGGAAAAATGGAACCCGAATAAGCCTATCTCTGCCATTTACTTTGATGGGGAAAAAGAGAAGTATTTTGGTAAGAGATTTTTAATAGAGCAAACCAAAAGAGAGGACCTATTTATTACGGAGCATCCAAAATCTACTTTAGAGATTGTGAGTACAGATTGGCGCCCTATCTTTGAAATTGAATTCACAAAAACCAGAGGTAAGGAGGTCAAGCCTCTGTTGCTTATTAACATGGAGGAATTTATTGCTCCCAAAGGTATAAAAGCATTAGGGAACCAACTGAGTAGTGATAAGCTAAAAAATATATTAGCTAAGGAGCCACTTCCATTTGATGAGCCAGAGGATATTGTAGCAGAAGAACTAGAAGTATACAACCCAGAAGATGTTTCAGATGAAAGAGACACCAGCCACAATGACCAGCCCACACTCTTTTAAAATCACTTTTTCTTTCTTATATTCATATTTAAGAATTCCACCACTAGTGAAAAAGTTATTGAGAAGTATAAGTAACCCTTAGGAATGCTCCCTATGCTTTGTCCAAAAATCACCAATTCAGAGAGGTGTGCTGCCTCTGTTGTAAGCATAAATCCTATTAAAATTAAAAAAGAGAGTCCTAGAATCTGAATGGTGGGATTATTAGTCACAAATTTCCCAACAGCATTGGCAAATAGCATCATAATAAGTACAGAAATAACCACCGCTACAATCATTAGGATTAGTGAATCTGAAGGATTTTCTGAAATACCGTTGGTCATTCCAATAGCAGTTAAAATAGAGTCAAAAGAGAATACAATATTGATAACTGTAATTTGAATGATAGCGGCCCTTAGAGACTTAGATTGACCAGATGTGACTGCTTTAGCTTCATGTTCTTTATCTTCCACTTTTTGGTGAATTTCTTTGGTGCTCTTGTATAGAAGAAAAAGTCCCCCTAAGAATAATATAATGGCTTGGCCGCTAATGTTTCCCTGCACCCATTTGGTGTCTATTTCAAGAAATGGCTGGTTTAGTGCGGTGAGAAGAGAAATTCCGAAAAGCAATCCAACCCTTAAAAGCATTGCCAATACCAATCCAATATTGGTAGCTTTTACACGATCTTTTTCCTCTAGCTTTCCAGCAGCTATAGAAATAAATATAATATTGTCTATTCCTAAAACAATCTCAAGAAACGTGAGTGTTAGAAGGGCTATCCAAGCGTCTGGATTCAGAAAAATATCAAACATTTATTTTATTTTTTTAACGGCACCTCTAGCTTTATTACTGTCACCTACCTGGCCGTACTCAAAAGTGTAGCCCTCTTGGTTGGTGGTGAGTATTTTAATAGCTATTGGAGCCTTTTGCGAGGCATTTTTTGGGTGAATATTTTTTAAAATATATTCACAGTCATTAATCCATTTAACACTGCTACTATCTTTGACTCCTTCAAAGATGTCAATTTCTATGGCTTCATTTCTAGTAAAGGATGTAGTCTTCTCTTCACCGTTAATGATAGCAGTAAATTCAAAAGTTCCATTTCTATAGTCCTGACAATTTCTTTCAGGTGTTTTACAGGAAATAAGAGAAATAAAGCAGCTAATTAAACAGAGTAATTTCATGTTTGTAAAAGTAATAACAAATAACAATAATTAAGGGGTATATATTTTAAAGTGACCATTCTTATAAAAAATAATTATTTGATCTACACCTCCTTGATGATTTTCTCGAGGTTGAAATTCATTTTGAGCAGGAATTTTACTTGACGCTTCCAAGGGAGATAAATTTTTTTCATTAAATGTAGTCTTTTCAATTTTGAGATCTTCAGGTATGGGTGGGAGTGAACCTCCTTTATTTGGAAAATCACCTTCACCATTTATTAGCCAATAGATATGAACTTCAGGAAATTTTTTGATGAGCTTGAGAACAAATTCTAATGAAGGTTTATTGCGTCCAGAAAGAAGGTGGGAAATACTAGATCTTTGTACCTCAATAGTGTCTGCTAAAGCAGCAGCAGAAAGCTGGTAATGACTTAATATAAGTTGTAATCTTTTAATGAAATTAATACTATTTACCATTGTAACTTATAGATTTTTAAACGTGTAAAAAGGTATTTAAATGTATTTTGTGTAAATATACTTTACTGATAAAATTAAATTTAAAATAAAGGTAACATATTATAATAATCTGATTTTAAAATAATTAGCAATTAATTTAAAACTTTCAAATGACTGTTTCATAAATATATACAAATGTAAACAAAATAAGGCTGAATTAGCCCTAAATTTGTTTACAGATGTGAATTTATATAAATTACATTTGTAATTTAAAGTTGTGTTACATTTGTAATATGTATTCAATTACCTTATTTAAATGAGTTATATTTCACATAAAATTAATACTGTTAAAGGCCGTTATCTATCACCTGTAGCACTTTCAGACACTTTAAACAGATGGAGTTTATTTAAGGATTTGACACTGATGTCACATTCAGTATTAGGTGAGAATATTGAAGTTTATAGATTGGGTTCAGGGAAACAGACTATTTTATTGTGGTCACAGATGCATGGAAATGAATCTACCACCACAAAAGGATTAATAGATTTCATGTCTTTTCTTTTATCAGATAGCAAAGAAGCTTTAGCTATCCTCAAACAACTACATTTTGTTATTGTGCCTATTTTAAATCCCGATGGAGCCAAAGCTTATACTAGAGTAAATGCAAATTCAGTAGATCTCAATAGAGATTTTAAAGACTTAAGCCAACCAGAGAGTCAGTTTTTAGTTCATGTTTTTAAAAGAGTAAAGCCTCATTTTTGTTTTAATCTTCATGACCAGCGTACCATTTTTAGTGTAGGTAATACCAAAGCTCCTGCTACACTTTCCTTTTTAGGGCCTGCAGCTGATAAAGAAAAGACCATCACACCATCTAGGATGGTGAGTATGCAGCTCATAGTAGCTATAAACAATCACATTCAATCTATAATTCCTGGGCAAGTAGGAAGATATGATGATCATTTTAATGCTAACTGTGCCGGTGACCATTTTCAGTCTAAAAAGGTGCCTACCCTTTTGTTTGAGGCTGGCCACTACCCTGCAGATTATGAGAGAGAACACACAAGGCGTTTTATTTATGAAGCCTTATTAGCTGCAGCACAATCAATTGTTACTAAAACTTATGTAAAACATTCAGTCAGCGATTATCTCTTAATTCCTGAAAATCAAAAAACTTATTTAGACTTGAGAGTTATAAATGCCCATCTTATTAACCCAAAAATTTCATCACAAACAAGTCTGGCTTTTCAGTATGAAGAGGTCCTTGAGAATGGATCAATAGTTTTTATTCCAAAAATCATCTCCATAGAGGATGAAAAGGAGCATTACTTTCACAACCTTATTGATCTTTCTCTGCCAAACACAGAAGGCCAAGAGCTTGTATTTCAAAATATTGCTCAAATAATAAAAGACTTACGTATCTAAATTGTTAATTATGTTGCATTTTTATTAAAAAAACTCACATTTTATTAAATATTATCTATTTCTGTACTATTTTTGCAATTGTTAAAAACATAGTCATGAATAAAATTAAATTAGACGAAATAGACCACCAGATTCTAGATATGTTAATAGACAATACTAGGACTCCTTTTACTGATATTGCAAAAAAATTACTAATTTCAGCTGGAACTGTTCATGTAAGAGTGAAAAAAATGGAAGAAGCTGGAATTATTTTAGGTTCCTCATTGACTTTGGACTACGAAAAATTAGGATACTCTTTTATAGCATATGTAGGAATATTTTTAGAAAAATCACATCAGACTAAATTTGTTCTAGAACGTTTAACTCTTATTCCTAATGTTACAGTAGCACATATTACTACAGGTAAATTTAATATTTTTTGTAAAATACGCGCCAAAGACACCAACCACGCCAAGAATATTATTTTTAGAATTGATGATATTGATGGTATTAGCAGGACAGAGACCATGATATCCTTGGAAGAGAGCATAAACGACAAAAAAAGGTTGATGCACACTATTTTTAATGAATTATAGAGATAGCAGCATTAGAATTTAAACTCCAAAGCTTTCTACTATGGGGCTTTTTATACCTGCTCCAAATAGTATTTGAAAGCTTCCCTTAAAACGTCTTCTGAAATTAAGATGTCGCTGACGGGTTCTCCAATTTTAGTTAAGAGTACAAATCTAATTTCTCCGTGACTATTTTTTTTATCAAATTTTAAGAGTTCCAAACTAGTATCTATATCTTCTTTGCTAAAGTTTATTTTTTTAAAATGTTGTTTAAACACCTGAGTAATTTGCTCGAGTTGTTCTAAAGGTAACCCAGTTACTTTGTGAGACAAATACCCTTCTAAAATCATTCCAGCCGCTATAGCTTCTCCATGAAGTAGCATTTTTTGAGCGCCTTTTTCTAAAAAGCAAGATTCTATGGCGTGCCCTAGCGTATGTCCATAATTTAAATTTTTTCTAATATTATTTTCAAAAGGGTCTTGAATGACTACCCTTGCTTTTATTTGAATAGATCTAGGAATACTCTTTTCTAGAGTGCCGTATTCTGTTGTTTTGGAAATTTCTTGCCAGTATATTGGATCTTCAATAAGCCCATGTTTAAGCATTTCTGCAAAACCACTTTTGATTTGCCTTTCTTCTAAGGTTTTTAAGAATTCAGGAATCACTAGCACCATTACTGGCTCTTTAATAATTCCAATTTGGTTTTTTAAGGCATCTAAATCTACCCCAGTTTTACCCCCTACAGAAGCATCAACCATAGACAGTAGGGTGGTGGGCACATGAATGAAATCTATACCTCTTTTAAAACTTGCAGCTATATAGCCACCCATATCTGTAATGACACCGCCTCCTAAATTGATCATTAGACTTTTACGGTCTCCACCTAGTTCTGATAGCACTTTCCATACCTGAAGACAGCTGTCTAAGTTTTTGTTTATTTCTCCAGATACAATTTCAATAATTTCATAGCTATAATCTCCAGACAGTTCACTCATAAAAGCAGGTAAGCAATATTCATGGGTGTTTTCATCTACTAAAATAAAAATTTTAGAGTAGTTACTTAGAGCCAAATGAGTGTTTAAATACGCGTATGCTTCTTTAGAAAAATGGACCGAAGATTGAGGGGTTTTTATAGGTTTCATAAGCTTTAACTTCTTACAAAATAAAGATAAAATTATCAAAAAATTATAAAATCTGTACTTATATTTGGACTCCTATCAAATTGCTATTAATGAGATCAATTTTTGAGAATACTGCAACTGCATTTTCTATTAAATCAGATACGTCACTTGAACGTGCTTATTTTTTATTTAAACTAATTTCATTGCAACCTTTAGTTAAACTAGGCACTGCAATTACAAATTTTGCTTTAAAGGCGCATCTTCCAGTAAAGGGGCTTATTAGGGCTACTGTATTTGATCATTTTTGTGGAGGGGTAAATGAGTATGACTGTGAGCCAGTGATGGAGCGGATGTATAGTAAAAAAGTATTCTCAGTATTGGACTATTCCGTAGAAGGAAAAGCCACTGAAGCTAATTTTGACCAGGTAGTGCGAAAGATTAATGGATTAATTGTTTTTGCAAAAACCAAACCATACATTCCTTTTGTAGTGTTTAAACCTACTGCAATTGGAGACATTTTACTTTATGAAAAAGTAGGAAATAAAGTTTTATTAACTCCGGAAGAAACTCTTTTATGGCAAAAAGTACAGAAACGTTTTTACTCAATTTGTAAGACGGCTTATGAACATAAAACACCCTTACTCATAGATGGTGAAGAAAGTTGGATGCAAGACGCAGCAGACGGTATTGTTTACAACATGATGAAAGAGTTTAATAAGGATGAAGCATATATATACAACACGCTACAAGCATATAGGTGGGACAGAATGGAATACTTGCAAAACCTTTATTCTAAAGCTAAAAAAGAAGGGTTTAAGTTAGGGATTAAAGTAGTCAGAGGTGCTTATATGGAGAAAGAGAGACTTAAGGCTTCTGAAAAAGGGTACAAGAGTCCTATTTGTGAAACTAAGCAAGCTACTGACGATAATTATAATGAGATTGTTTCATATATGGTTTCTCATTTAGACGAAATTTCTATTTTCCTAGGAACTCACAATGAGCATAGTACCTATTTGCTAATGGAATTAATGAAACAGAAAAAATTAAATATAAGTGATTCAAGAATCTGGTTTGGACAATTGTACGGTATGAGTGATCATATTTCTTATAATTTAAGTGAACACAGTTATAATGTATCAAAATACCTTCCATTTGGCCCAGTTAGAGACGTCATGCCCTATTTAATGAGAAGGGCAGAAGAGAATACTTCGGTGGCTGGCCAAACTAATAGAGAATTAGATTTATTGGGGAAAGAAAGAAAGCGCAGAAAAATATAAAAGTTAATTTAGCAAAATTAATGCTACTAATAAATTATTTTTTAGAGCTATTAATTAGCTTTTATTTATTTTTGTATCCAGCTAAATTTTTGAATTTCTAGTTTTGTTTGGCAATTTCTCACTTCTATAACCCCAGTTTTATTTTTATACTCAGCTTCAATTACATAAGTTTTACAAGTAGATATTTTAGTGTTGCTCTTAGAGAAATCAACATCACCCTCTATAAAAAAGTATTTTATAGTATTAGTGTCAATCACCTTGCTTGCCAGTAGACTGTTAATTTCGTCACTAAAATACAAAGGTTTAGATCTCATATCTTTTAAGACTCTACAGTTTGGAAAGTAACAGAATGAAGTTCCTGTTTCTTGAGTTTTTTTCTTTAAGAAGAAAGCTAGAAATACCAAGCCAATAGATAGACCAAATAAAAAATAGCCTAGTCTTTTTATAAAGGGCATATTAAAAAATTAAAAAATTAATATCATTAAAAGGAATATCAAACCACTCTCCTAGAGCTGCATTGGTTAATATACCTCTGTAAAGATACAAGCCATTTCTCAAACCACTATCAAATTTTAAAGCATTTTCTAAACCTCCTTTTTCTGCTATTTGAAGCAAATAGGGGAGGCATATATTACTAATAGAAACAGAGGCTGTTTTTGGGTACCTAGCTGGTATGTTTGGAACTCCATAGTGTAAAACACCATATTTTTCAATAGTTGGGTTTTTATGTGTAGTCACCTCAGAGGTTTCAAAACAGCCTCCATGATCTATACTCATATCTATAATAACAGCTCCTTTTTTCATATGAGCTACCACATCTTCTTGAACTACTACAGGACTGTGATTTTTGCCTTTTAGTGCTCCAATTGCTACATCACATCTTCTAAGTGCTTTGAATATATTTTTAGGCTGAAGGGTAGAGGTATAAATAGGCATTTTAAGTCTGTTTTGTAGGTCTCTTAATTTTGATACAGAAGGATCAAAAACTTTAACAGAGGCACCAAAATTTAATGCTGCTTCTGCAGCATAACTACCAGCAGTTCCAGCTCCAAAAACTACTACTTCTATAGGGGGAATACCACTCATATTACCAAATAGCAAACCTTTTCCATTATTGGTAGCAGACATGAGTTCTGCAGCAATATGAATGGCCGCAGTTCCTCCAATTTGACTTAAAGATTTTAATATTGGAAAGCTACCGTCTTGATCAGTGATATATTCAAAACCAATAGCGGTTATTTTTTTAAGTTCAAGAGATTTAAAGTATTCTTTGTTTTGTGTTTTTTTCTGAACGGCAGAAATAAGAGTGCTATTTGGCTTCATGAGTGCTATTTCACTCATAGATGGCGGTGCCACTTTTAGAATAAGGGCACATTCAAATACTTCTTTTTTTATTGAAGTTATTTTAGCCCCTGCCTTTCTGTATTCATCATCGGAGAAACTAGCTTCTTGGCCTGCACCAGATTCAATAATAACGCCGTGGTCATTAGCTACTAACGCTGCTACTGCATCGGGGGTTAAGCAAACTCTTTTTTCTATGTCAATATCCTCCTTAGGAACACCAATGAACAAATCTCCTTTCTCATTAAAGAGTTCTAATCTTTCTTCTTGAGTTTTTAAGTCATGAGCGCTAAATGGGGTGGTAGAATTCATTTTAATGGATGTAAAGTTGTCTAGTTTGTTGGTCCAAGATACTTATTTCTATAAAGGTAGCGTGCTCAGGCAGCAGGCTTTCTATTATTTCTGGCCACTCTATAAAGATCCACCCGTCAAATGCTAAATATTCTTCAATACCAAAATCTAGGGCCTCTTCTGCTTTATTAAGCCTATATAAATCAAAATGATAGGCCAAAGTATTTCCCTGGGCGTCTGGATACTCATTAACAATTCCAAAACTAGGACTTTGACCTTGTTCTGTCGCTTCTAGTTTTTTTAGTAAGGCTTTAATGAGTGTTGTTTTTCCTGCACCCATTGGAGCACGAAAGCAAATAAGTTTAGAGGGGAGCTCTTTGATTAAGACCTCTGATAGGTTTTCTAAATCAGACTCTTTATAGATGATATCTAGCATTTAATTGAAAAATTAGTCGCTTTTATGGGATTTATTAAAAAGAGATGCACCTTAGTTTGTATGGTGCTTTCAAATATAAACATCTCCTGTCTAATTAGTTTTAAAAATTTAAATTTATGATTACAATAGCACTATTTATAATCTCTCAATTAGCTTTTTAAGTGTAGACTCTTTGCGGGACTATTTTTTTGGTTGTAAGACTATAAAAGGGACCATCATTTCTTCCATTGAAACTCCTCCATGTTGGTATGTGTTTTGAAAATGGGAAACAAATTTATGATAGGCATTTGGGTATGTGAAAAAATATGCTTCTTTTGCAAAAATGTATTGGCTGGCAAGGCTATTTTTTGGCAAGCCTATATTTTCAGGAAAATTAAAAGTGAGACTTTCCTTTTTAACAGCTGTAATTCTATGTCCGTGTTTGTAGCGCAAATTATCTGTATGGTCATGATTACCCTTTAATAGACTAGGTTTTTTTGCCAAGATACTTCCGTGATCAGTAGTAATAATTAGTTGTATATTATTTTTTGCAATAAACCCTATTAAGGAGTTTATGGCAGAGTTATCAATCCAATTTAAGGCCGCTTTTCTAAAAGCTCTTTCATTGGGAATCATTGATTTTACAATTGAATTTGAAGTGTTTGCGTGAGAGAGTTGATCAATAAAATTACAGACAACAAAACTCAGGTCGTTTTTGAGTATTTGATTAAAATTTTTAAGCAACTTAAGGGCTTGTGTTTCACTGTTTATTTTCTGATAGGAGGTTTTGAGTGCTAATTTATTTTTATTGCAATACGCTTCAAAGAAAAACGCTTCCTCTTCATTTTTAAATCCTTCCAAATGATCTGGGATCCATAGAGTTGAAAATTTATTTTTTATTTCTAAAGGTGTCATGCCAGCAAATATGGCATTTCTTGCGTATTGGGTCACAGTGGGGAGTAGTGACATATAAAGCTCTTCTTGCTTAACAGTAAAATGTTCCATGAAAACTGGCTTGATAGTAAGCCAATGATCAAGCCTTAAGTTGTCTAATACTATTACTATAGTCTTTTTATTTATTGTCGCTGGAATAATTTTTTGATCTAGCAAATGATGAGACATAACAGGAGAGTTTTCTCCCTTTAACCATGACTCATAGTGGTTGCCAACAAAACAACTAAATGCTTTATTAGCTGTTTGAAACAAGGAGTGGAGTAGGTCTAAAACAGTAGGATCTTCTATAGAATCTATCTTTAATTGCCATATAACTAAATCTTTGTAAAGGCTGTAAAAATCTTCATGAGAATTTGCTAGCTCAATGCGGTTGTGGAGATGAAGATTTTCTTGAATAAAAATATCTACCCTTTTTTCTTTCATCAATCGCCTTTGGTCTAAGACCTTTACTATAGATATATACACTTGATTAGGAAGGACTGGCTTAAGTAAAAAATCAGACACTTGCGCCCCTAAGGCGTTATTTATTAAATAGTCATCTTGATTGTTGGTCACCATTATTACAGCGCTTAAGGGATTTGCTTTCTTAAGCGCTGTGAGGGTTTCTAGTCCAGAAAGGCCAGGCATATTTTCATCTAACAAAATGAGGTCTGGAGTTTGGGTGGCACAAAAAGTAATTGCATCGGCGCCGCTGTTACAGCGGTGCACTACAAATCCTTTTTGCTCTAAAAACATGATGTGGGGAGTAAGTAGATCAATTTCGTCATCTACCCACAAAATGCTTGGCTTATTCATTAAGTATGTATATTTGTTTAAAATTAATTTCTTCTTGAAAACATCGCTTAAACCATACGTCTTCAATGATCCAATTTACGGCTTTATTAGAATTAATGACCCCCTAATTCTACTGCTTATTGAAACCCCTTATTTTCAAAGGCTTAGGAGGATAGCACAGGTGGGTCTTTCTTCTTTGGTATACCCTGGAGCCCACCATACTAGGTTTCACCATGCACTTGGCTGTTTGCACCTAATGCAGCAGGCAATTTATGTATTAAAATCTAAGGAAATTTCTATAAATGAAAATGAAGAGCGCGCTTTACAAGTAGCTATTTTGTTACATGATATAGGTCATGGTCCTTTTTCTCATGCTATGGAAAAAAGTATTATTGGAGGCATGAGCCATGAAACACTTTCTTTGAAATTTATGGAAATCCTCAATGAGCAGTTTGAAGGTCAACTAGATATGGCCATAGAAATTTTTAAAGGCGAGAGCAAAAGATTTTTCTTTAATCAACTGGTTTCTAGTCAATTAGATATGGATCGCTTAGATTACTTAAAAAGAGATAGTTTTTATACCGGAGTGGCAGAGGGAAACATTAATTCAGAAAGGCTTATTAGTATGCTTCATGTTATAGATAACACCCTTGTAATAGAAGAAAAGGGTCTATACTCTGTAGAAAAGTTTTTAATGGCCAGAAGGTTTATGTATTGGCAGGTGTATTTGCACAAAACAGGAATTGTAGCAGAAGCTATTTTAATTAAAATTTTTGAAAGGGCTAAAGTGCTTATTAAACAAGGAAATATTTTTAAAGCCTCTGAGGCATTATTATATTTTTTGAGTCATGAAATAGATTCAAAAAATATAGATAAAAGCATGATGGAGCGGTTTTCTAAATTAGATGATATTGACATTTATGCTGCTATTAAAAACGGCTGTGACCACGAAGATTTTATTCTATCTAAGCTTTGCCACATGATCATTGACAGGAGGCTTCCTCATATTAAAATTAAAAACCAGCCTATCTCAACAGACAAATTAGCTCAGAAAACCAATCATTTACTTAACAAAAATTCTATTTCAGAAACAGATGTTCACTACTTTGTATTTGAAGGAACTTTAAATAATATAGCATATACCGCAGATAAACACCCTATTTATTTACTTAAGAATGGCTTTAAAAAAATAGATATTGCCAAAAATTTAACGCCTGCTTTTTTACTAGCTCTTTCAGAAAAAGTAGAGAAGTATTATATATGTTACCCCAAGAAAGGGTTTTAACTATAATTTGTTACTTTTGTTGTCATGAAATTTACAGCGCGCCAAATAGCTACCATCCTTGATGGGGAAGTAGTAGGCAACCCAGATATTGAGGTTTATACCGTTTCTAAAATTGAGGAAGGTGAAAAAGGAAGTCTTACTTTTTTATCTAACCTAAAATACACACCATATATATATAGTACCAATGCTTCTGTGACTCTTGTAAATAAAGACTTTGTTCCAGAAAAAAAAATCACCACTACCTTAGTTAAAGTTTTAGATGCTTATGCTGCATTCTCCAAGTTACTTTCTTATTATGATCGTATTAAAAAAAATAAGACTGGCATAGAAATTCCTAGTTTTATTGGTGAAGGTGTTCTGTATGGGACAGACTTATATTTAGGTGCTTTCTCTTATATTGGCGCGCAGACAAAAATTGGGAATGGGGCTCATATTCACCCCAATGTATATATTGGAGAAAATGTAACTATTGGAAATCATGTAACACTTTTTCCTGGCGCTAGAATCTGCTCAGAATCTGTCATTGGTAACCATTGTGTGATTCACCCAAATGCTGTAATAGGGTCTGATGGATTTGGATTTGCACCCCAAAATGACGGGTCTTATGATAAAATACCTCAAATTGGACATGTAATTTTAGAAGATTATGTAGATGTAGGAGCAGGAACCACTATAGATAGAGCTACTATTGGTGTCACTATTATAAGAGAAGGCGTGAAACTAGACAATCAAATTCAAATTGCCCACAATGTAGAAGTAGGTGCCCATACAGTAATTGCAGCTCAAACAGGGGTGGCGGGTTCTACTAAGATTGGGAAACACTGTATGATTGGTGGCCAAGTTGGTATTGTGGGACACATAACCATAGGAGATTACGTTAAGGTTCAAGCCCAGTCTGGGGTAGGTAGGTCTGTAAAAAATAATGAAATACTTCAGGGCTCCCCAGCATTTGGATACCAAGATTTTAATAAGTCATACGTACATTTTAAAAATTTACCAAAAACAATAAATAAACTAGATACTAAAGACTAAGCGTGATGTTAGAGAAAACAATTCATCAAACTACCATTGCCAAAGAAGTAACACTCAAAGGAGTGGGACTTCACACAGGAGCAGAAGTCACTATGACTTTTATTCCTGCAGAGGAGCATACTGGCTATAGATTTAAGAGAGTTGATTTAGAAGATATGCCTGTTATTCAAGCAGAAGCACAGTATGTAGTAAATACCCAAAGGGGGACTAATCTGGAAAAAGAGGGTGTTAGTATTCAAACATCTGAACATGTGCTTGCAGCTCTTGTTGGTCTTGAAATTGACAACGTTCTTATAGAGTTAAATGCCTCAGAACCCCCTATAATGGATGGTTCTTCTAAGTATTTTGTTGCAGCCTTAGAAGAAGCTGGAATAAAAAAATTAACTGCATTAAGAGAAGAATTTGTAGTTAGAGAAGTCATTTCATATAGAGATGAAAAAACAGGTTCAGAAATTACTTTGATTCCTGCAGACAATTACCAGATCACTACTATGGTAGATTTTGGAACAAAAGTTTTAGGAACTCAAAATGCAACCTTAGAGAGAATTTCAGATTTTAAACAAGAAATATCAGGGGCTAGAACCTTTAGTTTCCTTCATGAGCTAGAAACTCTTTTAGACCAAGGACTTATAAAAGGAGGAGACCTCAACAACGCTATTGTTTACGTAGACAAGGAAATTTCGTCAGAGACCATGTCTAAGCTCTTAAAAGCTTTTAAAAAGTCTAAATTAACAGTAAAACAAAATGGAATTCTTGACAATTTAACTCTAAACCAACCCAATGAAGCTGCTAGACACAAGCTTTTAGATGTAATTGGAGACTTGGCTTTAGCAGGAACAAGAATAAGAGGTAAAGTGATTGCTACCAAGCCAGGTCATTTTGTAAATACTCAATTTGCCAAAAAATTAAGTGCTATTATTAAAAATGAAAAACGCAATCAAATACCTCACTATGATCTGAATCAGCCTCCACATATGGACATTCACCAGATCATGGACATGTTGCCTCATAGGCCACCTTTTTTATTAATAGATAGGATTATTGAGCTTTCAGATACCCATGTAGTGGGAATGAAAAACGTAACCATGAATGAAGACTTCTTTATAGGTCACTTTCCAGGTGCTCCAGTAATGCCAGGAGTTTTACAAATAGAGGCCATGGCACAAACTGGAGGTGTTTTGGTTTTAAGCACGGTTCCAGATCCTGAAAACTACCTAACATTGTTTATGAAAATGGATAATGTAAAATTTAAACAAAAAGTATTACCAGGCGACACCCTAATTTTTCATTGCAGTCTTAAAACTCCTATCAGAAGAGGAATTTGCCATATGCAAGCTTATGCTTACGCCAATAACAAATTGGTATGCGAGGCAGAATTAATGGCCCAAATTGTTAAAAAGAAATAAATGAATCAACCTTTAGCTTATATACACCCTGGCGCCAAGATTGCTAAAAATGTAGTAGTTGAACCCTTTACCACTATTCACAATAATGTGATAATAGGAGAAGGTACTTGGATAGGTTCAAATGTGACCATTATGGAAGGTGCTCGCATTGGAAAAAATTGTAATATTTTTCCAGGTGCAGTCATTTCTGCTCCCCCTCAAGATCTTAAATACAATGGAGAAGAAACTACCGTCGAAATTGGAGACTTCACTACAATAAGAGAGTGTGTGACTATAAACAAAGGTACAGAAGACCGCATGAAAACAGTTATAGGCTCTAATTGTCTCATAATGGCTTATTGTCACATTGCCCATGATTGTTATGTAGGGAATAATGTTATTTTTTCTAATAATTCAACATTGGCTGGTCATGTAACTATTGGTCATAATGTTGTTTTAGCAGGCTTAGTGGCCGTTCATCAGTTCGTTTCTATTGGTCAGCACGCTTTTGTAACAGGAGGTTCATTAGTTAGAAAAGATGTACCCCCTTTTGTAAAAGCTGCTAGAGAGCCCCTTTCTTATGTAGGGATTAACTCTGTGGGCTTAAGAAGAAGAGGTTTTGATACAGATAAGATAAAAGAAATTCAAAATATATACAGAATTCTTTATCAGAAGAACTACAACAATTCTCAAGCGGTCCAGATTATAGAGGTAGAAATGGAAGCCACCAATGAGAGAGACGAAATTTTACAATTCATCAGAGACTCACAAAGGGGTATTATGAAAGGTTATTTTAGCACAAATTAGACTTATGGCATCGACATCAGAAATTAGAAAAGGATTGTGCATTAGATACAATAACGACATTTACAAAATCATTGAATTCTTACATGTAAAGCCAGGAAAAGGTCCTGCTTTTGTAAGGACAAAACTTAGAAGTGTGAGTACAGGTAAAGTATTAGACAATACTTTTTCTGCAGGTCATAAAATTGAAGATGTTCGTGTAGAAACACGCTCATATCAGTTTTTATACGCTGAGGGAGACAGCTATCATTTTATGAATACGGAAGACTTTAATCAAATTACCTTGCCAGAGTCTTCTTTAGACGCTGCTAACTTACTAAAAGAAGGTACTGTGGTCACCATTTTATTTAATACAGAAGACAGTGCTCCTTTATCTGTGGACATGCCAGCCAGCATTGTGTTAGAGGTTACTTATGCAGAGCCTGGAGTTAAAGGAAACACAGCTACTAACGCCACCAAACCAGCAACTGTAGAAACAGGAGCTCAAATAAATGTACCTCTTTTTATTAATGAAGGGGATAAGATTAAAATAGATACTGAAAAGTATGCCTATTTAGAAAGAGTTAAAGAATAGATTCAAATGAAATTTTCTAAAGTTCAGACGCTACAAGAAATTGCTGAATTCTTGCAAATTCCGTTTGTTGGAAATCCAGAATCTGCTATTTTTGGCATGAATGAAATTCATGTAGTGACTCCAGGAGATATTGTTTTTGTGGACCATCCTAAATATTATAACAAGGCTTTAAATTCTAAAGCAACTACTATTCTCATTAATAAGCAGGTAGACTGCCCAGAAGGGAAAAGTTTATTAATTTCTGAAGACCCATTTTCAGATTTTAATAAGTTAAGCAACCATTTTAATCCATTTATACCAGCCTCTGTAAGCATAGCACCTACTGCCGTTATTGGAGAAAATACACTTATTCAACCGCAGGTATTTTTAGGAAATCACGTAAAAATTGGAAAAAATTGTATCATTCACCCCAATGTAGTCATTTATGACTACTGTGAAATTGGAGACTATGTGACTATTCATGCTGGAACAGTAATAGGCGCAGATGCATTTTATTATAAAAACAGAGAGAGTGGTCATGATCAACTGTTGTCTTCAGGGACAGTAAAGATAGAAGACCATGTAGCTATTGGTGCCCTTTGCACAATAGACAGAGGAGTGAGTGGCACCACTATTATAGGAACAGGAACTAAGCTAGATAACCAAGTTCACATTGGGCACGACACCCGTATTGGTAAACACTGTCTTATTGCTTCTCAAACTGGCGTAGCTGGCTGTGTGATTATTGAAGACCGTGTAACTTTGTGGGGCCAAGTAGGAACCACTAGTGGGATTACTATTGGAGAAAAAGCGGTTGTGATGGGCCAAACAGGCGTAACTAAATCTATTGCTGGAGGCAAATCTTATTTTGGCACCCCTGTACAAGAATCTAGAGAGCAATTAAAGCAATTGGCTCAGCTAAAACAATTGCCCAAATTGTTTCAAAACAAACAGAATTAAGCTTGTTAAATTTTTACTTTTCACTTACAAAAGGCTATTTTTGCGTAAAATTTATACAATTCAGATATGAGTGTTTTAATCAATAAAGATTCCAAGATTATTGTTCAAGGTTTTACTGGTGGAGAGGGAACCTTCCACGCAGAGCAAATGATTGCTTATGGTACCCAAGTGGTAGGGGGTGTTACTCCTGGAAAAGGGGGTCAGACGCACCTTGGAAGACCTGTTTTTAACACGGTTTCAGATGCTGTTAATCAAGTTGGTGCAGATACTTCTATTTTATTTGTTCCTCCGGCCTTTGCGGCCGACGCTATTATGGAAGCAGCAGATGCTGGTATTAAAGTGATTATTACTATCACTGAAGGTATTCCTATAGCAGATATGGTAAAAGTGAATGAATATATTAAGCATATGCCTACCAGACTTATTGGCCCTAACTGTCCGGGAGTAATAACACCAGGGGAAGCTAAAGTGGGCATTATGCCAGGATTTGTTTTTCAAAAAGGGACTGTAGGTATTGTATCAAAATCTGGAACTCTCACCTATGAAGCTGCAGACCAAGTAGTGAGACAAGGTTTAGGAATAAGCACAGCTATTGGAATTGGAGGAGATCCTATCATTGGGACTACTACAAAAGAAGCTGTAGAACTTTTAATCAATGATCCAGAAACAACAGCCGTTGTTATGATAGGTGAAATTGGAGGCCAGTTAGAAGCAGATGCTGCCAATTGGTATAAAGCAAGTGGGAGTAAAAAACCTGTGATTGGATTTATTGCAGGTGAAACAGCTCCTGCAGGAAGAACTATGGGTCACGCTGGCGCTATTGTTGGAGGAAGCGATGACACAGCACAGGCTAAAAAAGCCATTATGAGAGCCTGCGGCATTTACGTGGTAGATTCACCAGCAGAGATTGGGAAAAAAGTTAAAGAAGTATTGGGGTAATTATTCCTTTTAGTAATAAGATCCCGCTTTTTGCGGGATTTTTTTTGAAGTCATTTCTGTACATCGTGTATATTTACATCACATCTAATTTTTTAAACAACGACATATGAAACTATTAGAAAATAAAGTAGCTGTTATTACAGGTGCTAGTAGGGGTATTGGAATGGGGATTGCTAAGGTATTTGCTGCTCATGGAGCCAGCATAGCATTTACCTACGCCTCTAGTGAAGCGCCTGCCTTGGCTTTGGAATCAGCATTAACAGCAATGGGTGTAAAGGCAAAAGCCTACAAAAGTGACGCCTCTAAATTTGACCAAGCAGAAGCGTTAATTTCCACTGTGCTAGCAGATTTTGGCACCATTGATATATTGGTAAATAATGCAGGGGTTACCAAAGACAACTTACTTATGAGAATGTCAGAAGAAGATTTTGATTCAGTTGTAGAAATTAACTTAAAGTCTGTTTTTAATATGACAAAAGCAGTTCAGAGAACCTTTTTAAAGCAGCGCTCAGGGAGTATTGTTAATATGAGTAGTGTGGTAGGAGTTAAAGGAAACGCAGGTCAGTCTAATTATGCAGCTTCTAAGGCTGGAATGATTGGATTTACCAAGTCTATTGCCCTTGAATTAGGATCTAGAAATATACGCTGCAATGCCATTGCCCCAGGTTTTATAGAGACTGAGATGACAGATAAATTAGATGAAAAAACGGTTCAAAGCTGGAGGGACGGCATTCCACTAAAACGTGGGGGGACTCCAGAGGATGTGGCCAATGCTTGTGTGTTCTTAGCCTCTGATCTATCTGCATACATTAGCGGTCAGGTGCTAAATGTAGATGGCGGAATGCTTACCTAAGCCCCATTTTTGTTGTACCTTTATATAAATTGTAAAAATTAAAAATTATGGATAAATTACCTAAAGTGGCTTTGCCGCTGATTATTGCTTTTATTATTCTGATTGTTTTTGTTTCAAAATCTACTTTGACTATTGGCTCTGGAAAGGCTGGTGTATTATACAGAACCTTTGATGAAGGTGTAGTAACAGATGAGCCGCCTTTAGGCGAAGGTTTTCATGTAATAGCTCCTTGGAATAGGGTTTTTATTTATGAAGTACGTCAACAGGAAGTTTTTGAAAAAATGCAGGTACTTTCATCTAATGGATTGGAAATCAGATTAGACGCTTCTGCATGGTTTTCTCCTGAGTATGAGTCTTTAGGAAAGTTGCACCAAGAAAAAGGGGAGAATTACATCCAAAGAATATTATTGCCTACCATTCGTTCTGCTGCTCGTTCAGTTGTTGGGCGTTATACACCAGAACAATTGTACTCTAGTAAAAGAGACGCCATTCAGGCAGAAATTTACGAAGAGACTAAGAAAATTGTAGATGGCCAATACATCCAACTCAATGAAATACTAGTAAGAGATGTGACTTTGCCAGCTACTATTAAGGAAGCTATTGAGCGCAAATTAAAGCAAGAGCAAGAATCTTTAGAGTACGAGTTTAAATTAGTTACGGCTCAGAAAGAGGCAGAGCGTCAGATTATTGAAGCCCAAGGTAAAGCAGACGCCAATAGGATTTTAAGTGCGTCACTAACAGACAAAATTCTTCAAGATAAAGGTATTGAAGCTACTGTTAAACTTTCAGAATCACCTAATTCTAAGGTAATTGTGATAGGTAGTGGAAAATCTGGATTGCCTATTATTCTTGGGAATAATTAAATAACATATATATATCACAGCCAGGGTACAGCTTGTGATATTTAAGTTTTTATTTATTACAACTGAATAAAAATTCATAAATTAGCCACTTATTATGAAAAAGATAAATATACATCATCATATACACCACTGCGCTCAGGCGAGGTAAGTATATTGTTGAGTAAAACCAGCTATATTAAAACCCGTTTGAGCAATCAAACGGGTTTTTTTTATTAATCCCAATTTCAGTATATTCCTATTATGAAAAAAAGAATTAAGATTGCGATCCAAAAAAGTGGTCGTTTAAATGAAGATTCCTTAGCCCTTTTAAAGGATTGTGGAATTTCTATAGATAACGGTAAGGACCAATTAAAAGTCCTTGCTAGAAACTTTGATTTAGAGGTCTTTTATTTAAGAAATGGAGATATACCACAGTATTTAAAAGACGGAGTAGTAGACTTAGCCATTATTGGAGAAAATGTACTCATTGAAAAAGGTACTGGCATTCAAATAGTAGAAAAATTAGGCTTTTCTAAGTGTAAAGTATCCATGGCCATTCCAAAAGGAAAAACTTTTAAAGGAGTGTCAGACTTTAATGGTCAACGAATAGCTACTTCTTATCCAAATACTGTAAAAGAGTATTTAACTAAGAATGGTATTCAAGCAGACATTCACCTTATTAATGGCTCTGTAGAAATTGCCCCTAATATTGGGTTAGCAGACGCCATTTGTGATATTGTGTCCAGTGGGAGCACTTTGTTTAAGAATAACCTAAAAGAGGTGGCAGTGATATTAAAAAGTGAGGCGGTATTAGCTGTGTCTCCTAAAATCATTTCTGAGGTGCAGCCCATTTTAGACCAATTACTTTTTAGAATTCAAGCTGTTTTAAGGGCTAGAGACGCTAAGTATGTTTTGTTAAATGTACCTAATGATAAACTAGACCAGGTTTTAAAAATTTTGCCTGGCATGAAAAGTCCTACTATTTTGCCACTGGCAGAAGCTGGCTGGAGTTCTGTTCACACTGTGATTGGTAAAGACACTTTCTGGGAAGTAATAGATCAGCTAAAGATTGCTGGCGCAGAGAGTATTTTAGTATGTCCTATTGAAAAAATGGTTTTATAATATGAAAGTGTACAACAACCCACAAGCGTCGGCTTGGTTTGAACTATTAAAAAGGCCTACCGCTTCTTATCAAGAGCTAGAATCTATTGTTTCTGAGGTTTTTGGACAAGTGGCTTCAGAGGGAGATATAGCCCTTTCAAAGTATACAGAAAAGTTTGATGGGCTTGCTATTAGTGATTTTAGAGTAACTAAAGCAGAAATAGCTACGGCAGAGCATAAGGTTTCAGAAGCTTTAAAGCTAGCCATAAAGCAAGCTAAAGAACAAATCACAGCCTTTCACCAAGCTCAGAAAACAGCGCCGGTTTATGTAGAAAATATTCCTGGCGTGCTTTGTTGGCAAGAAAAACGCCCTATAGAAAAGGTTGGTATTTATATACCCGGAGGGAGTGCCCCTTTGTTTTCTACCATACTTATGCTAGCAGTACCTGCAAAAATTGCCACTTGTCAGGAAATAGTACTATGTACGCCACCCAATAAGGAAGGGTTTGTTCACCCTGCCATTTTGTATACAGCAGCTCTTTGCGGTGTGACACAGATATTTAAAGTTGGTGGTATTCAGGCTATTGCAGCCATGACTTTTGGAACCGCTCAAATTCCAAGCGTATACAAGATATTTGGCCCTGGTAACCAGTATGTCACAGCAGCCAAACAATGGGCTACTAGGCACGCTGTAGCTATAGATATGCCAGCAGGCCCTAGCGAATTATTAGTCATGGCAGACCAAAGTGGAGATGCTACCTTTATAGCTTCAGATCTGCTTTCACAAGCAGAACACGGTCCAGACAGCCAAGTGATTTTTGTCACTACTTATAAGCCACTCATTGCAGCCGTTACTGCAGCTTTAGAAATGCAGTTGGCTGTATTACCTAGAAAGGAGATTGCTCAAAAAGCCATTGAGAATAGTAAGATCATTTTAATGCCAAATAAAGAATCTGCAGTGGCTTTAATAAACCTTTACGGTCCAGAACACTATATTCTTTGTGTAGAAGACGAATCTTATTATTTAGATAATTTAAGCGCTGCAGGCTCTGTTTTTATTGGTAATTACAGTCCAGAAAGTGCGGGAGATTACGCTTCAGGAACCAATCACACCCTACCTACTAATGGTTATGCAAAGCAATACAGCGGGGTTAATTTAGATTCGTTTTTAAAGCAAATGACCTTTCAAAAAATAAGCCCAAAGGGGCTACAAAGTCTGGGAACAACAATAGAATTAATGGCAGCAGCAGAAGGCTTAGAAGCACATAAAAATGCAGTGAGTATTAGATTAAAAGCCATCAAAGATTTTAGATAAGCAGTTACATAAAACACAGCTAATATCATATATATAAACTAAACAGACTACTTTATTTCAATGAGTACAAACCATTCAAATCCACTTTTTAATCCATTAGACATTTGTAGAGAAAATGTAAAGGTTTTGTCACCTTATACCTCTGCTAGAGATGAGTATGTTTCTGACGGTACCCAAATGATTTTTTTAGACGCTAATGAAAATCCCAATGAAAATGGACTAAATAGATATCCAGATCCATTACAACGTTCTCTAAAGCAGCTTTGGTCTAGAATAAAAGGAGTTTCTGGAGAGCAGGTCTTGTTTGGAAATGGAAGTGATGAAGTTCTAGACCTATTGTTTAGAGCCTTTTGTGAGCCTAATAAGGACAGTATTATTACCCTACCACCCACTTATGGCATGTACCAGGTTTTAGCAGGTATTAATGGGGTGACCCAGATTGAAGTCTCTCTGAAAAAAGATTTTTCAATAGACACTAAAGCTGTTTTAAAAGCTTTTGTACCAGAGGCTAAACTTCTTTTTGTCTGCAGTCCAAACAACCCTACTGGGAATTTAATGGATGTGAATGACGTCAAGATCTTATTGAATAGCTTTAAGGGCTTAGTAGTGGTAGATGAGGCCTATATAGACTTTAGTGAGCAAGACAGCTTTATAAAACTATTAGATCAATACCCTAATTTGGTAGTTATTCAGACCCTATCAAAGGCCTATGGCTTGGCAGGTATTCGCCTAGGAGTGCTCATGGCATCTAAACAAATTATTCAGATTTTATTAAAAATAAAACCACCTTATAATGTCAATGTACTGAGTCAGCAAAAAGCAGCAGAGCGCATAGAGCAACAAGCACTTATTAAAAATGAAGTAGCTACTATTGTCAGGGAAAAGCTGCGTTTGGAAACAGCCTTGGCTTCGGTTCCATTTGTGAAAACTCTTTTTTCTTCAGATGCTAATTTTATTCTAGCCAGAGTTGACAACGCTTCCCAGAGGTACCAAGAACTTTTAAACAAGGGAATTGTGGTAAGGAACAGGTCCAAACAGCTTCACTGTGAAAACACCCTTAGATTTACAGTGGGAACTCCTCAAGAAAATAACACACTCATAAATACTTTAAGAACTTTATAATGAAAAAAGTACTTTTCATAGACCGTGATGGCACCCTTATAAATGAGCCGCCAGACTACCAAATAGATGCTTTTGAAAAACTGGTGTTTTATCCCAAAGTATTTCAATACTTAGCAAAAATTGCTACAGAATTAGACTATGAATTGGTGATGGTAAGCAACCAGGACGGATTGGGTACTACTTCTTTTCCAGAAGATAGTTTTTGGCCTGTTCAAAATTTTATTATTGATACTTTTAAAAGAGAGGGGATTCAATTTTCAGAGGTAATTATAGATAGGACGTTTGCTCAGGACAATAGACCAACACGAAAGCCTGGCACGCAACTTCTACAGCATTTTATAGAGGGAGATTACGATCTGGCTCAATCATTTGTAATAGGCGATAGGCTCACAGATGTAGCTCTAGCAAAAAACTTAGGTTGTAAGGCATTTTATTTAAATCAAGGAGGAGGTTTAGGAGCAGAAGAAATTACACAGACCAAAGGAATTAAGGAAGCTATTGCATTAGAAACTACAGAATGGGAGGCCATTTATACTTTTCTTAGAGCGGGAGAGCGTGTGCACAACCTGGTGCGCAATACCAATGAAACTAAGATTTCTATCCGCTTAGATTTAGATGGGAAGGGTCATTCCAAAATAAGAACTGGGATAGATTTCTTTGATCATATGTTAGATCAAATCTCCAGACATGGACTCATAGACATGGACATACAAGTGAGTGGAGATTTAGCAGTAGATGAGCACCACACTATAGAGGATACAGCTATTGCGCTTGGAGAAGTTTTTCACAAAGCCCTCGGCAATAAATTAGGGATAGAACGCTACGGTTTTTGCTTGCCTATGGATGATTGTGAAGCACAAGTTTCTATAGATTTTGGCGGTAGAAACTGGCTAGTTTGGGAGGCCGAATTCAAAAGAGAAATGGTTGGAAAAATGCCGACAGAAATGTTTATGCATTTTTTTAAATCTTTTTCAGATGGAGCCAAAGCCAACCTAAATATTAAGGCTACAGGTACTAATGAGCATCATAAAATTGAAGCTATTTTTAAAGCTTTTGCTAAAGCTATTAAAATGGCTATTAAGAGAGATCCAAATAAATTATTTTTACCTTCAACAAAAGGAGTGTTGTAATGAATATAGTCATTGTAGATTACGGAGCTGGCAATATTCAAAGTGTTTTATTTGCCCTTGAGAGGTTGGGGTTGACTGCTATTTTAAGCGCAGATCCTGAAGTAATAAAGGCAGCAGATAAAGTCATTTTCCCTGGGGTAGGACATGCACAAACTGCTATGGAAAAGTTAAAAAAATCTGGTATAGACCTTTTGTTACCCAACTTAAAACAAGCTGTTTTAGGTATATGTTTAGGCATGCAGCTCATGTGCGAGGAAAGCGAAGAGGGCGACACTAAGGGTTTGGGAATTTTTAAAGGAAAGGTGCGTGCTTTTAATGACACTTTAAAGGTGCCTCAGATAGGGTGGAATACTATTTCAGACTTAAAAGGACCACTTTTTAAAGACATATTAGAGGAATCTTACATTTATATGGTCCATTCTTATTATGTACCATTGTGTGAAAACACCATTGGAATTTGTCAATACGGACTTACTTATAGTGCAGCACTATCTAGAGATAATTTTTATGGAACTCAGTTTCACCCAGAGAAAAGTAGCCAGGTAGGAAATCAAATATTAAAAAACTTTTTAGACTTATAAAATGAGAATTATTCCAGCAATTGATCTTATAGATGGAAAATGTGTTAGACTTTCTAAAGGAGATTACGCTACAGCAAAAATCTATTCAGAAGACCCTCTAGAAATGGCTAAAGCTTTTGAAGACCACGGAGTTACACAGTTGCATTTGGTAGATCTAGATGGTGCAAAATCTGCACATATTGTGAACCATAAAATATTAGAGCGTATTGCTTCAAATACCCAGCTTAAAATAGATTTTGGAGGGGGTCTTAAGACAGATCAAGATCTTAAAATAGCTTTTGATTCTGGTGCTTCTCAAATTACTGGAGGTAGTATAGCGATTAAAAGTCCTAAAACGTTTTTAAACTGGATAGCCACCTATGGTTCAGATAAAATAATATTGGGAGCAGATGCTCTAGAAGGCAAAATAGCCATTTCTGGTTGGTTGGAAACCTCTAATAAGGATTTAATTCCTTTTGTTCAAGACTATTTAAAAAAAGGCATTAGCTATGTGATATGTACAGATATTTCTAAAGATGGAATGTTAGAAGGACCCTCTGTATCGCTCTATCAAAAAATGCTGGCTTCTATGCCTTCTATTAAGCTCATTGCCAGTGGAGGAGTAGCGCAGTATCATGACCTTTCAATACTAGCAGCTATTGGTTGTGAAGGGGTGATTGTGGGGAAAGCCATATATGAAAACCGCATTAGTTTGAAACAATTAGAACAATTCATATTAAACACACCTTAAATGCTTACAAAAAGAATTATTCCTTGTTTGGATATTAAAGACGGTAGGACGGTAAAAGGAATAAATTTTGTTTCACTCAGAGATGCAGGAGATCCAGTTGAATTGGCTACTAAGTACGCAGCTTCTGGCGCAGATGAATTGGTTTTTTTAGATATTTCTGCCACTGAGCAAAAGCGCAAAACACTGGCTAATTTAGTGTTAGAGGTAGCGGCGGCCATAGATATTCCCTTTACAGTAGGTGGGGGTATTAGCAGTGTTTCAGATGTACAAGTACTGCTTAAAAATGGTGCAGACAAAATCTCTATTAATTCCTCGGCAGTCAGAAGGCCAGACCTTATTAATGAGCTTTCTCAAGCTTTTGGTTCACAATGCATTTTGGTGGCTATTGACGCCAAACAGATTAATGGCCAGTGGTTGGTTCACTTAGTGGGTGGCAAACAAGCTACAGAGTTAGATTTGTTTGAATGGGCTCAGGAAGTGGCTGCCCGTGGCGCGGGAGAAATTTTATTTACTTCTATGGATCATGACGGGACCAAACAAGGCTTTGCCAATGAGGCATTGTCTAAAATGGCCTCTTTAGTAAATATTCCTATTATAGCTTCTGGAGGTGCTGGAAATATGGATCATTTTAAGGAGGTCTTTGCCTTTGGCGGGGCCGATGCCGCTTTAGCTGCTAGTATTTTTCACTATGGTGAAATTGCTATTCCAGAATTAAAAAAATACCTAAAAGAACAAGACATAGCCATTAGGCTATAGTATTTAAATGAGTCAGGTGTTATAAAACCATCCTTATATAATTTATCAAGATATTAAGCCATAAAGAACTAGATTATGACAGTAGATTTTTCAAAAAATTCAGAGGGATTAGTCCCCGCCATTATACAAGATGCTATCACTAAGAATGTACTCATGCTAGGGTATATGAATGCAGCAGCTTTAAAACAAACTAATGACACTCAAAAAGTAACTTTTTATAGCCGTTCTAAAAAAAGACTATGGATCAAAGGAGAAGAAAGCGGACATTTTCTTGATTTGGTTTCTATATCGATAGATTGTGATCAGGATACTATTTTGGTGCAAGTGACTCCTAATGGTCCCACTTGTCACAAAGGCACAGATAGCTGCTGGAACACTCCCAACAAAGCTACCTATGGCTTTTTAAGCAGCTTAGAGGCTACCATTTCACAAAGGGTGGCTGGTGGTAGTTTAGAGACAAGCTATGTATCTAGCCTCTTTGAAAAAGGCATTAATAAAATTGCCCAAAAAGTAGGGGAAGAGGCGGTAGAGGTGGTGATAGAGGCCATGGATAACAATGACACTCTTTTTTTAGAAGAGTCTTCAGACCTTATGTTTCACTATTTAATACTTTTAAAGGCTAAAGGCTTTACATTAGATGATGTTGTTAAGAATCTAGAAAAAAGACAATAAGCTCATTTTCTATTACTTAACAGCCCAGATACATAACCTAAGAAATAGCTTGCTCACAATCTTAATACAAAGTAAATAATGCCAGCTGTACTACTCTCTAATTTATAAGTTTTTCTTACTTTTATATATGGTAAATCTAAACCGAAAGGGATTTCGCTTTACTCCCTATAAAGCACCCCACCAAACACCCTTTGAAAGACTCTTTGAGGTCTTTAAAGAACTTATTACGCATACGTCCGGAGATTTTGACGAAGCCATAGATTGGCTTCGAGAACTAGATAAAGAGTATAAACTTACAGATGATACCTATAGCATAGAAGATTTTGTAGAAGATCTAAAAAGTAAAGGATACATTCAAGAAGAATTTGAACCTGGCACACCTGGAGAGGGCTCACAAGAAGTAGACGAAAACTCAAAATCAGTGGTTAATTTAACTGCTAAAATGGAACGGCTTATTCGCCAACACGCTTTGGATCAAATTTTTGGAAAGCTAAAAAAAGCGGGAGCAGGAAATCACAAGACAAAAAAAACAGGACAAGGAGAAGAACCCACTGGGGACCTTAGGGCCTACCAGTTTGGAGATTCACTGTCTAGTATAGATATCACGGAAAGTTTTAAAAATGCCCAGATTAGTCACGGTATTGGCGATTTTAGTTTGAGTGAGCAAGATTTGGTAGTCAGTGAGTCTCATCATCAGGCTCAGATGAGTACCGTACTGATGATAGACATTAGTCATAGTATGATTTTATACGGAGAAGATAGGATTACCCCTGCTAAAAAAGTAGCTATGGCTATGGCAGAGATGATCACCACCCGTTACCCTAAAGATACCCTAGAAATATTAGTTTTTGGAAATGATGCTTGGCCCATATCTGTAGCAGATTTACCTTATTTAAAAGTAGGTCCTTACCACACTAATACGGTGGCAGGTCTATCTTTGGCAATGGACATGCTTAGGAGAAAGCGCAATACCAACAAGCAGATTTTTATGATCACAGACGGAAAACCCAGTTGTTTAAAACTTCCTGATGGTACTTATTATAAAAACTCAGCTGGCTTGGACAATCATATTGTAGAACAGTGTTATAATATGGCCCGTCAGGCACATAAACTACACATACCTATCACCACTTTTATGATTGCGCAGGATCCATATCTCATGCAGTTTATTCAAGAATTTACTGCAGCTAACAAAGGAAAAGCATTTTACACTGGATTAAAAGGATTGGGTGGAATGATTTTTGAAGATTATGAAACCAATAGAAAAAAAAGAATTAAATAATTAAATAAATAAATAAATGAGGTTCGCTATGCCTTATAAAATTTCCTTAATAAAAAATATATGAAAGAGCACACTACTTTAGGCGCCTTAAAAAAAAGCGGCTACACTTCTAAAGGTATTAAACAAGAACTCAGAGACAATTTAATTATACATCTCAAAAACAAAACCACTCCATTTGTTGGGGTTTGGGGGTATGAAAATACAGTTTTGCCAGAGCTAGAGCGCGCCATACTTTCCATGCATAATATTAATTTATTAGGACTAAGGGGTCAGGCTAAGACCCGTTTAGCTAGACTGATGGTTGGTTTACTAGATGATTTTATTCCAGTGGTAGCAGGCTCAGAAATTAATGACGATCCTTTGGCTCCTATTTCTAGCTTTGCTAAAAGACTCATTGAAGAAAATGGAGACCAAACGCCCATTAGTTGGTTAGCCAAAGAGGACCGTTTTTATGAAAAGCTAGCGACACCAGACGTGAGTGTAGCAGATTTAATAGGAGATATTGACCCTATAAAAGCAGCTAATTTAAAACTGTCTTATTCAGACGAGCGTGTACTTCATTTTGGAATGATCCCAAGGGCCAATCGCTGTATTTTCGTGATTAATGAGCTTCCTGACCTTCAAGCAAGAATTCAAGTATCCTTATTTAATATCCTCCAAGAGGGAGACATACAAATTAGAGGATTTAAGTTACGGCTCCCCTTAGATATACAGTGTGTATTTACTGCAAATCCAGAGGATTATACCAACAGAGGGAGTATTGTAACCCCATTAAAAGACAGAATTGGCTCTCAAATTCTAACACATTATCCTCAAGATATTAAAACAGCTAAAAAAATTACTGCTCAGGAAGCCATCACTGCCATTTCAGATATAGGATCTATAGAGGTGCCAGAGATCGCTAAGGATTTGTTGGAGCAAATCTCTTTTGAGGCCAGAGAAAGTGACTATATTGATGCTAAGAGTGGTGTAAGTGCTAGAATGAGTATTACTGCCTATCAAAATCTAATGAGTACGGCAGAGCGAAGAATGATCTTATCAGATCAAAGCAAAACTCAAATTAGACTGTCAGATTTTACAGGCATACTCCCTGCTATCACAGGAAAAGTAGAGTTAGTTTACGAAGGAGAGCAAGAAGGCGCTAATTTTGTAGCCAATCACTTATTAGAAGCGGCCATAAAAACCCTTTTTGAAGACCGTTTTCCAAAAATCAATAAACTAGAGCGCCAAGATGCAGAAACGCCTTATGATGAAATTTTGCATTGGTTTTTTGAGTCTGAAGGCTTTGAATTATTAGACGATGACACTGACGTCCAATACCAAGAAAAACTAAATAGTATAGCTCCCTTAGACGCGCTTGTTAATAAATATTCAGCGAATAATGCCCCTTTAGAAGAGATCTTGTTTCTAAAAGAAATGGTCTTGTGGGGACTGGTGGCCTTTAATAAATTGAGTAAGCACAGGTTTTCTAGTGGTACTGAGTTTAAAGATCTTTACGGCTCTTATATTAAAGGCTTGTAATTTTAGCTTATAAATAAACTAATGCTCATAATATCCGTGTTTAAAGCAATCAATAATAAGCTCAGTGTTATTTTTTTAAATATCTAAACCAATATAAACGCAACATATGAAAACACAAAAGCACCTGTTATGGGCATTTTTATTAGTAGTTCAATTAGCTTGGGCACAGAATAAAGCCTCAGATGTTGTCTCGTTCACACTTAAAAACGGAATGAAAATTATGGTTTTAGAAGACCACAGTATTCCTAACGCCAATATGTATCTTTTCTGGAAAGTGGGCTCAAGAAATGAATATCCAGGAATTACGGGTCTTTCTCATTTTTTTGAACATATGATGTTTAATGGCTCTAAAAAATACGGCCCAAAAATGTTCGACAGAACTATGGAAGCTGCAGGAGGCAGTAACAATGCTTATACTACAGAGAATCTTACGGTGTATTCAGATTGGTTCCCAATTAGTGCCATAGAAACTATTTTTGACTTAGAGGCAGATAGGATTGCAGACTTGGCGCTAGACCCTAAAATGATAGAGAGTGAGAGAGGGGTTGTGTTAAGTGAGCGAAGCACTGGACTAGAGAATAGTAATTTTAGAAACATATCTGAACAGGTTAAAGGCGTTGCCTTTTTGGCCCATCCTTATAGGTGGTCTGTGATTGGCTATGAATCTGATATTAAAAATTGGTCTTTAGAAGACCTCCAGGATTATTTTGACACCTATTATGCGCCGAACAACGCGGTGGTAGTGATCTCTGGTGATGTAGATGTAGCCCAGATAAAAAAATTAGCTACAAAATATTTTGAACCTATAGTTTCCAAGGCTATTCCTAGAGCCATTCATACAGAAGAGCCGGAGCAGATGGGGCAGAAGCGCGTTACAGTTGAAAAACAGGTGAGTACTCCTAATATTATGTTGGCCTACCATGTGCCTGAAACTAAGCATGAGGACTATTACGCACTAGATTTATTAAGCGCTATTTTGTCTGAAGGCAATAGCAGCAGGTTTTACAGCCAGCTGGTAGACCAAACCCTATTGGCTACGTCTGCATTTTCTTATATGCCAGAAAGTATAGACCCTAATTTATTCTATCTCTATGCAGTGGCCAGCCCAGAGGTAGCTCCAGAAATCCTTGAAAAAGAGATGGTTCAAGTCATAGAGACCATCGCCCAAATGGGCGTAGCAGAAAAAGAGTTACAGAAAGTAAAAAACCAAAAGCTTGTAGCTCTTTACAATTCGCTAGAAACTATAGACGGCAAGAGCAACACTCTAGGCACTTACGAACTCTATTTTGGTGATTATAAAAAAATGTTTGAAGCCCCAGCTGCCTATGAAAAAGTAACTACTGATGATATTAAAAGAGTGGCTCAAAAATACTTTAACAAGAAAAATAGTACGGTAGGCTATCTAATAGCCCCTGAAAACAATATTAAATAGTCGCTATCATGATAAACCTCTCAATTAGAAAAATTACAGCAGCTATGCTATGGCTCTTTATAGGAGTTCAAAGCACCATGGCTCAAGATAATTTCAAACTACCCGCTCATACCAAAGTTACTTATGACAACGGACTTACTGTTTATTTTGTGGTGCAAAAAGAAGTGCCATTGGTTCATTTTAGAGCTGTCTTTCCAGCAGGGGTACGTTATGACAGCCATGCAAAAGCAGGATTGGCTAGCCTCACTGCCGATGCACTTTCTACTGGGACTAAACGCTATACAAAAGCCCAAATAGAAGAAACACTAGATTTCATAGGGGCTTCTATTTCTAACGGTGCCAGTACAGAGTCAGCTAGCCTAGCAGCTACTTTTGTAAACAAAGACCAAGATTTAGTACTGCCTATTCTAGCAGAAATGATTACACAGCCCGTCTTTCCTGCAGATGAGTTTGAAAAAATGTCTCAAAGGGCCATTGCTAGTATAGATCAAATGCGAGAAAGCCCTAGAAGCGTGATTAATAATTATTTTAATGCCATGGTTTACAAAGACCATCCTTATGCCAATATAGCCTCAGGCACTAAAAATAGTCTGGGATCTATTACTGCTTCTGATCTTAATGAATTTTATAGAGCACATTATACTCCAAGAGGAACGGTGATGGCCGTTGTAGGAGATTTTAATCTTTTAGCTATGAAACAGGCTATCGAAAATTTGTTTGTAAGTTGGGAGAACAACACACCACCTCCAACGCCAGCAATAAGTATTAAGGCTCCTACAGAAGCTAAAGTAGTGATTGTAAATAAACAAGACGCCAGAGAAACTACCATGCTTATTGGTGGTTTAGGAGTGGCTAGAAATACAGAAGACTTTATAGCAATTCAAGTAATTAATACAATTTTAGGTGGGCGTTTTACCTCAATGCTCAATGATGAACTCAGGGTAAACTCTGGACTTACCTATGGTGCCAGAAGTAGTTTTAATGCTTTAAAAGAAGGGGGCACTTTTAACATGAGCACCTTTACAGCCAATGAATCGACAAAAGAAACAATAGCGCTTGCCTTAAAAACTTATCAAAAAATTTTTGACGGTGCTATAGACGAAAAAACACTGACTTCTGCTAAAAATTATGTAAAAGGGCAGTTTCCTCCAGACTATGAGACCAATGCAGCCATTGCTAGATTTTATACAGATGCTTTTATTTACGGAATTCCATTGAATTATATTGACAATTTTAGCGCTACAGTAGACGGTTTAACAGTAAAAAAGGCTAAGGTAATTATAGAGCGCTATTTTCCAAAAGATCATCTGCAAATGGTATTTATAGGAAAGGCCAGTTTAATTCAGCCCTTAGTAAATGAATATGGTTCTGTAAAAGTTTTTGAGATCACTCAAGACGTTTACCAATAAGAATCCTAATATATTTTAATGCCAGGCTTTCCGTCTGGCTTTTTTTTTGATATTTAAACTGATTTAGTTTTATGCATAAAAAAAAATATTATTATTTAATTAGGCTATCATACTTAGGTTTTAGATTTAATGGTTGGCAAAAACAACCAGGATTTAAGACTCTTGAGAGCATGCTTACTAAAACACTTAAGTTTATTTTAAAAGATCATACTTTTAAAATCCTTGGAGCTGGCAGAACCGACGCTAGAGTTTCTTCCTTAGCAGGAGCGTTTGAATTGTTTTTAGAAGAGAAACCTCTAGAAAACTTAGAGGCTTTCAAAGTGTTATTTAATGTGAACCTACCTCCAGATATTAAAATATTAAGTATTAGTGAAGTAGGAGAGCAGTTTAATATTATACAGACTGTCACTGAGAAGACATATTGTTATCTATTTTCATTTGGAAAAAAAAACCACCCCTTTTGTGCTCCATTAATGGCTAACTATCAGGAGGAATTAGACATCACTCTTATGATAGAGGCAGCCGGAATTTTTGCAGGCACTCATGACTTTAAAAACTTCACTACTAAAAATGACAATAAAAATGGTCAAACCATACGCACTATAGACAGTTGTGAAATAAGAAAAAATACCGAAATAAGCGCCAGTTTCTTTCCTCAAAAATCATATGTGCTTGAGATTAGGGGAAAAGGTTTTTTAAGGTATCAAGTGAGGCTTATTATGGGTGCTCTAGTTAGTTTGGGTAATAAAAGTATTAGTTTACAAGAACTAAAACAGCTGTTATATAGAGATTTAGATGATTTTATTCCCTATGTAGCACCAGGATCTGGGTTGCATTTAAAGGAAATTCTATTTGCAGAGTACCAAGGTAAATAGTTTTTTCATCTCTTAGATATTGATTACTTTTAAATAGATTTTAAAACATGAAAGGACAACCAATTAAATCTAAGTCAACAAAAAAAACAAGAAGTGCTCAAAAGTCTGGAAAAGCTCCGGGGACCATTAAATATTATGGAAACAAAGCACATATTGAAAAATCAATTTCTTTATTTTCATATACTATAGATACATTTTTACATAAGAAGATTTCTTTATCAGAAGAGGTGATTAGTCATTTTTCTAATAAAAATCAAACGTATTGGCTCAATATTATAGGGCTTAATGATGAGGATCTCATTAAAAAATTAGGTACTGCCTTTAACCTAAATGTACTTAGCTTAGAAGACGCAGTAGACACAGAACAAAGACCAAAAATAGATGATTTTGATCACTATGTTTTTGGTGTTTTTAAAATGGTTTATTTAGATAAAAATCAAGAAATTAATTACGAGCATGTAGCTTTGGTACTCCTAGAAAATACAGTGGTTGTCTTTCAAGAACTAGAAGATGATGTATATGACGGAGTTAGAACTAGGTTGTCATTAGAAGAATCACGAATTAGAGCTAGGGGTGCAGATTATCTATTTTTTGCATTGCTAGACGCAATGGTAGATCATTATTTTATTGCTCTAGAACATTTGGGTAGTAAACTTGAAGAGTTAGAAAACAGTGTATATGAAAATCCCAATCAGTCTCATGGTATTGAAATACAACAATTAAAAAAGGAAATATTAAAGCTGAGACAACACATATACCCAACTAAAGACTTGGTTGAGAGACTTTTAGATTCTAAACATCCTTTAATTAGTGCAGAAACCAAAGTCTTTTTAAGGGACTTATTAGACCACGCTACCGAGATTAACGAAACCTTACAGTTATATAAAGAGCTCAGTATAAACCTTATGGAACTTTATATGAGCACTATGAGCAATAAGATGAATGAAGTCATGAAGGTACTTACCATTATGGCCTCTATTTTTATTCCCTTAACGTTTATAGCAGGAGTCTATGGAATGAATTTTGTTGATATGCCTGAACTTCATTGGAAGTTTGGCTATGGGTATGTATTAATTCTTATGGGAATGTGTTTTATAGGCATGCTTTTCTATTTTAGTAAGAAAAAATGGCTGTAAGTGTTTAAAAGCAATGCTTAGTGGGTCCTAAATTTTAGAAAACATGATTACAACTGAGGTTTTAGATTTTTTAATTACTCTTTCCAAAAATAATAATAGAGATTGGTTTGAATCTAAAAAAGAGATATTCAAAATCCATCAAGCATTTACTAAAGAAGTATTTGAGTGGGTGCAACTTGGCATGTCTGCTACAGATAACCTTGATAAGCTAAAGATGTATAGGATTTATAGAGATGTAAGATTCTCGAAGGATAAAACACCTTATAAAGATTATTTTTCTGCTTCTTTTAGCAGGACTGGTAGCGCTCTTAGAGGTGGTTATTACATCCATTTAAAACCAGATGCTTCCTTCTTGGCTGTTGGTTTTTGGGAGCCAAATAAGGAAGATTTATATAGAATTAGAAAGGAAATAGAGCAAGATGCTAGTGATTTTCACGCTTTTTTAAAAGGAGCATCATTTAAAAAAACTTGGGGATCTTTTTCAGGAGAAACTCTTAAAACATCACCAAAAGGTTTTGACAAGGAACACTCTGAAATTAAGCTCCTTAGAAGGAAGAACTTTGTTTTTGTTAAAAAATTGACAAATGCTGAAATTTTGTCAGCAGATTTTGTCAGCAACACCATTAAAGATTTTAATCATTCAAGGCCTTTTTTAGACCTGATGAGTGATATACTCACAACTGACATAAACGGTCAACCTTTTTTAGTTAAAAAAATAGTTTAAACTCTTATAAATTGTAAAATATCACGGGCTTTCAAATAGTTGTATTTGACTCTGGTAGCGCTGCAATAACATGGACATGATCCTTTTATTTAAGGCAGATGAGTTTTGAATATAAATTTTGTATTCTTCTTCTGTAAAACACCCTACAACCATTCCCTTTAAAAGATTTCTAAACTTAATATCTTTTTGTAAAGCATTTTCTATAAACTGCATTCTCTTTTCTAGACTCAAGCTATAAAAAGTATTTTTATGTTTTAAGAAGTATTGCTTGAGTACCAGTATAAGTAGATTATTCTGAAGTTTTAATATAGGTCTCAGACTTTGATTTTGAAAAGACTCTTCCTGAAGGCTAGCAGAATTAAGCTGGACATTTTGTATTTCTGGTCTAAGACTTAAAAAGGCGTCTGATCTGGTGTTCATGCTATTTATTATTTTTTAAATGCTAAATTAAGAATTCATTTGGCTGCTTAAAAGCTGTACCTCATCTAAAACCCTTAATAAATTTTCTCCCCACAACTTGTTTATCTGTTCTTGATTGTACCCTCTTTTCACTAATTCTGTTGTGACATTCTTAGTTTCAGAAGCATCAGACCAATCTTTCACACCTCCACCACCATCAAAGTCTGAACTAATTCCTACATGGTCAATTCCAATTAGATTTACCAAATAATCTATATGATTTACAAAATCTACTACTGAAACTTCTTCAGGTGCGTTTAGATCAGATTTTAATCGTTCTTTAGCAATAGCTACTACTTTGGGGTACTGCTCCATAAAAGTGATTCTCTGAGTCTCATTAAGTCCAGCTATTTCATTTCTTTCATACCAATCTATTTTCATCTCTGACGCTATACTTTTGTATATATCTTTTGTATAGGCATTTCTTGCTTCATATTTTTCTGTATTCAAATAAGAAGCAAAGGCAACCGTCTGAATAACTCCACCGTTTTCCTTAAGCATCAGTAACTGTTCATCATCTAAATTTCTAGAATGATTACAAAGGGCTCTTGCAGAGGAGTGAGAGGCAATAATGGGTGCTTTAGAAAGGGCAATCATCTGTTTCATGGCTTCTTTAGATGGGTGAGAAATATCTATCATTATACCCAACCTATTCATTTCCTTTATGGCCTCTTTACCAAATTCACTAAGACCGTTGTGAAGCCAAATCTGGTCTGCTTCTCCTGTATTTGAATCTGAAAACTGACTGTGACCGTTGTGTGAGAGAGAAATATAGCGAGCTCCAAGTTGATGATATTTTTCAAAGTTACGAATATCTAAACCAATTGGGTATGCATTTTCCACGCCAATCATGGCTACTTTTTTACCTGCTGCCAACAGCGCTCTCACTTCTTTTGAACTGGTAGCAAGGCCTATCTGATTTGGCGCTATTTCTTCTGTAAGTTTATGAATAGCAACAAATTTTTCTAGTGCATTTTCTTTGGCTTTTAAGTATCCAGCATCATTGAGTTCTTCTTGACCAGTATACACAATAAGCCAGCTAACATCTAAACTACCTTCTTCCATTTTTGGGAGATTTACTTGGGTGTCTAACCTTTGAGTATAATTAATACTGTCAGTAAAATTAGCAGTGTTAATATCATTGTGGGTGTCAATGGTGATAGCCTTAGTGTGTATTCTGTCCACTTTTTCCTCAAAAGTTTCTATTATTTCCTGGTTATTTTTACAAGCAGTGAATACAAATAATCCAATAAAAATATAATATGGTTTCATAGTAATTGGTTAAGTTATTAAAACAAATATGGAAAAAACAATAAACTATTCAAAATGAATAGTTTAGCCTAAATAAGTTTTTAGTAGTTTATTTTTTGAGTTATGCCTGAGTTTTCTAATGGCTTTTTCTCTAATTTGTCTTACTCTTTCTCTAGTGAGGTCAAAGGTAAGTCCTATTTCTGCTAATGTCATAGGGGGTTGTTCTCCAATGCCATAAAATAATTTTATTACGTCTGCTTCTCTAGGAGACAAAGTATCTAAAGCTCTGGTAATTTCTGTGTGTAGAGAACTTTGCATTAATGCGTGGTCTGGCCTAGGAGATTCGCCGTAGTCTAAAACATCATAGAGGCTTGAACTTTCACCGTCTATTAGTGGGGCGTCCATAGATAAGTGCCTTCCTGAATTTTTTAGTGATTGTTTTACTTCACTGACAGTCATTTCTAACTCTACAGCAATTTCTTCTGGAGATGGTGGTCTTTGGTGTGCTTGCTCCAAATAGGAGAAGGCTTTATTTATTTTGTTTATAGACCCAATTTTATTTAGTGGTAATCTTACAATTCTAGCTTGTTCTGCCAATGCTTGTAATATGGCCTGGCGTATCCACCATACAGCGTAGGAGATAAACTTAAAACCTCTGGTTTCATCAAATCTTTTAGCAGCTTTTACAAGACCTAAATTACCTTCATTTATAAGGTCTGGTAGTGTAAGTCCTTGATTTTGGTATTGTTTAGCAACAGAGACTACAAACCTAAGGTTAGCTGTTGTTAACTTTTCTAAGGCTTGCTGGTCTCCATCCCTAATTTTCTGAGCCAATTCTACCTCTTCTTGGGCATTAATTAAGTCTATTTTACTAATGTCCTGTAAATATTTATCTAAGGATTTTGACTCCCGATTGGTAACTTGTTTAACAATCTTTAACTGCCTCATTTAGGAATTTTTATTTCTAATTTCAACTAAAGCCCATATTACGGATTTATCTACTTTTATCCAAAATTTTGGCTATTTAGCCCCTTCCTTTTATGAAAACTTTAAGTTTTGTATAAAATTTGATATCTATATCCTAAAAACATTCTAAATCCTTGATTGGGTCCAAATAGATAAGTAGGGTCAAAGGTAAGTCCGTAAGGATTGTCTGGCGTTGCCATGGCTTGACCATTATTGTCAAATGTTACATTTTTATCAAAAGGATCTTCTATATTTATTCCTAGATTTTTAAATGTATATCCCAAATTCCAAGTGGCAGTGAGTTTTTCTGTAAACAACTGTCGTTCTCTTATGTTGTTTTCAACACTATACATCCATGGCTGTTACGCCAGCCAGTAATTTAATACCATTAGGAAAAATAAGATCAATATCTAATGAAACTCCTTTAGAAACTATGTCTCCTGTATTTCAGACATTACAATTAATTTGAGGCGATTGGAAACATAAGAAACTTTAAAATTTAGACAAGTTTAATTAAAAAGTTAGTTAAACCTAACAAAAAAATATCAATATTTTAAAGAGATAGTTTTATTTAATGATAAATTAGCATTTATGATATCACAAACAGAAGAGAACTATTTAAAGGCACTTTACTCTCTGATAGATAAAAAGGGGGCAGCCACTGTAAATGATATTAGTAAAATGCTAGAAATTAAAATGCCTACCGTAACTGGAATGGTTAAAAAATTAGCAGAAAAAGGATTGGTAGAATACACTAGCTATAAACCTTTGAGATTAACAGTTATTGGACAAAAAAAAGCCGCATTAATTGTGAGAAAACACAGGCTCACTGAAATGTTCTTAGTAGAAAAAATGGGCTTTGGTTGGGAAGAGGTACACCAAATTGCAAAACAAGTAGAGCACATTCAATCGCCTATTTTATTTGACAGAATGGATGAAATATTAAATTATCCACAGTCAGATCCTCACGGTTCCCCAATCCCAGATTTAGATGGAAGGGTTAAGGAGCAAAAATATATTGCACTCAAAAATTGCAAAGAAAATGACGAGGTTATTCTTTCTGCAGTAAACCCCTCTTCTGAAGCACTTCTCAACTTTCTAAATAGCAAAGCACTGGAACTTGGTACACTTATTAGTGTATTGCATAAAGAGTCCTTTGATCAGAGTATGACTATTTCTTATTTACACAGAAAGTCAGAAGTTCTGAGTAGTGTCGTTTCTTCAAAGTTATTAGTGACACACAAAACAGACTAAAATATTGACTTAATTATGAGTAAACGTGCCTTAGAAAAACATTTAAACTCTTTAAATAAAGACCATATTTCTTTACTGGTGACAGAGCTTTATGAGAAATTCCCAGAGGTAAAGACCTATTTTAACTTTGTATTTAACCCCAATGAAGAGAAAATAATAGAACAGGCTAGGGTGAAGATAGCCAATGAGTATTTCCCCCTTAAAAGAAAACATCCAAAGGCAAGAAGGTCTATGGCACAAAAGTATATTAAGCACTTTGGAACCTTAGGAGTAGCTCCTGAGCTAATTGCTTCATTTATGTGGTTTAATCTGGGTCTTATGTATACTTTTAGTGAGGACAAACCTCAGGGTTTAGCTTTTTTTAAAAGTTTTTTAAGTTCTTACAAACAAGCAGTCCAATATGTAAATTATCATCAATTAGTTTCAGAATTTAAATTAGATATTTTAAAGATATACGAGACCAGTCAGGCTTGGCCTAATGCTTATGATTTTGAGAAGTGCATAAATATGATAGATGATTAATTGACTTTCTCTTTAATTTAATAGGATCTCTCTTAATATTTGAAATATCAGTTATTAACAAGTAATTAGTAAATTAGCATTTAATTGAAAAATAGTTGATAGTGAGTGAGTTAAAACCTAAGTGGTTAACTTACCATTTGTAATTTGAAAATTGTGTCTTTTCGCTACAGGTCCTTAATAAATGATATAGATGGGTATTTTAATAATAAGGCAAGATGATAAAATGCCTGAATGGTTGGCAGCTTTTAAAGTCATAGACAGCTCAGTTAAGGTGGTAGATTTTAGAGAACCACATGATAAAGAGTCTATTACAATGGCCTTAGTTTGGAAACAAGCTCATGGACATCTATCTCAGTATCCAAACCTTAAATGTGTGGCTTCTATGGGAGCTGGTGTTGATTTTATTTTTGAAGATTCTTCATATTGCACATCTATTCCTATGACTAGAGTAGTAGACCCTATGCTTATTACAGATATGGAAGAGTTTGTGACTGCTCAGGTGTACGCACATTTAAAAGGACTTTATGACTATAAGGTGAAGCAGCATGACACTCTATGGTCACAACAACCTTATTTGAGAAAAAAAGATGTGACAATTGGTGTAATGGGTTTAGGTGTTTTAGGTGCTGGAGCCGCAAGCGCATTAGAAAGACAAGGTTTTAAGGTGCAAGGCTGGTCTGTGACTAAAAAAAACATTTCAGGAGTGAAGTCCTATGATAAGGATCATTTGAACACATTTTTAAGCCGTTCAAATATTTTAATTTGTCTTTTACCGTTAACCCCAACAACTGAGGGAATACTTAATATTGCTACCTTTTCTGCACTTCCTAAAGGCGCTTTTTTAATTCATGTAGCTAGAGGACCACATTTATTAGAAACAGACCTTCTTAAGGCCTTAAATAGTGGACAGCTTTCCGGTGCAGCCATAGATGTGTTTCATCATGAGCCACTAGACAAAGAGCACGTCTTTTGGAAGCATCCAAAAGTACATATAACCCCTCATTGTGCTAGTATTTCAAGCCCAGAGTCTGTAGTTCCTCAGATTTTAGCCAATTATAACGCATTAATAAATGGTCAACCCCTTTTGAATCAAGTAAATACAGAGAAGGGATATTAATAAAAATCTTTTTAACGTAATGTTTTTATCAGCGGTAAAAATCTGTTAATTTTGTATGTTTCATTTTTTGGGAAGAATCCTAAAATCTTAAGTTATTAAAACCTATAAATCACTGCTCTTTGGCCGTTTTGACTAAATTTTCTGAAAAGACATTATACGATTACCAACAAAATGATTTAGATGCCATTTTTGATTATCTCAACGAGGCACCAGAAGATATTAACTTGTTGTATCAGCTACCTACAGGGGGAGGTAAAACAGTAGTGTTTTCTGAGATTGCAAAAAGATATATAGCCACTAAAGGAAAAAAAGTAGTGGTACTTACTCACAGAATTGAGCTCAGTACTCAGACCTCAAAAATGTTAGCTGGTTTTGGAGTGCACAATAAGATTATTAACTCAGATGTAAAGTCTTTAGAAGACCAAGAAGATTTTAGCTGCTTTGTGGCCATGGTAGAAACCCTAAATAATAGGCTCCAAGAAGAAAAAGTGAGTTTAGATGACATAGGACTTGTTATCATAGATGAAGCCCACTACAATTCTTTTAGAAAACTCATGAAGTTCTTTAAACATGCTGTTATTCTTGGAGTGACTGCTACACCTTTGAGTTCTAACATAAAACTGCCTATGAAAGACCACTACAAAAAGCTCATTGTAGGAGAGTCCATCACTTCTTTAATAGATCAAAAGTTTTTAGCTAAGGCAGATCTTTACAATAAGAATGTGAGTTTAAAAACTCTAAAACTGGGAATTAATGGAGATTACACTGTAAAATCTTCAGATGCTTTTTACGGCAATCACTCTATGTTATCTCAGCTTTTAGAGGCCTATGAAGAAATAGCTTTAGGTACAAAAACCCTTATTTTTAACAATGGTATTAATACCTCAAAATACGTGTATGAAACCTTTAAAAAGGCAGGTCACGACATTAGGCATTTAGACAATAAAAACAGTGCTGTAGAACGTAAAGAAATTTTAGATTGGTTTTCTAATACACCCAGTGCTATTTTAACTTCTGTGAGTATTCTCACCACAGGTTTTGATGAGCCTTCTGTAGAAACCATTATACTAAATAGAGCCACTAGGTCTCTTACTCTGTATTTTCAAATGATAGGAAGAGGGTCTAGATTTTTAGAAAACAAAGAAATGTTTAATGTGATAGATATGGGAAACAATATAGCTCGTTTTGGCCCTTGGGACGCTCCAATAGACTGGCAAGAAATATTTCATTTTCCAGACTTTTATCTAGAAAATATTAAAAATGACGAGGATATAGAAAGGGATTTTGTCTATGACATGCCCTATGTTTTAAGGCTAAAATTTAAAAAATCTTCAAATTTAAGCTTTGACGTAAAGGCAGTTTATAAGGAAATTTTTAATCAGGGATTAAAATCTAAAGAAGTATTAGATAGAAGTATAGAGCAACACGCTATTATTTGTTTTGAGAATAGTGAAGACGTTTTTGAGGCTAGAATTCTCGCCAAGCTTTTAAAAGAGGAAATTGCCTACAGAATTAGACTCTATTCTTATTGTATAATGAATAATACTAAAAACTATAAAGAGTGGCTAGAAGAAGATTACGAGAGAAAATTAAGGCTAAAGCTTTCTCAGATGTTTGCCAATAAAAGTTAATTTTCAATTTAAAAATTAACTTTTAACTAAGTTTCAAATCTAGACCATATCTAAACTAAAAAAACACTCTTAAAACTTAGCTCACAATTAAACTCAAAATGGAGTCTTGTATCAAATTTTGAAATCCTGAAAAGTTTAATAAATAAAAGCTGTAATGCAGAAAAAACTTCTTTGTATTAGTACGGTTTGGCCAGAAGCAAATGCTACAGCAGCTGGGACAAGACTTTTGGGAGTATTAGAATTTTTTAAATCTGACGGATATCAGATTTATATTGCGGCTACAAGCACAGATGAAAAATTGAGAACAGCTATACAAGAGCTAGACTTCACTACAGAGAGAATACTGCTAAACAGCAGCTCTTTTGATCACTATGTTAGAAACCTTTCTCCAGAAATTGTGTTATTTGATCGCTTTATTTCTGAAGAACAATTTGGCTGGCGGGTCAGAGAATTAATACCCAATGCGCTTAGAATTTTAGATACAGAAGACCTACATTCTCTAAGAAGCGCAAGAGAAAATGCTTCAAAAAATGAAAGTGATTTCAACTTATCCTCTTGGATGAACCTGGAGCTGAGTAAAAGAGAACTGGCCAGTATTTTTAGGTCTGATCTAAGCTTAATAGTCTCTTCATTTGAATATGAACAGCTCATTACTAATTTTACTGTCCCATCTTTTTTACTATACCTCTTGCCTATTACCTATGAGCATATTACTAAAGAAGTTCAAGAAGTACAGGCTTCTTTTGAACAAAGAAGTGGCTATGTATTTATTGGTAATGGCTTCCATAAACCAAATATAGACGCTATTAAATGGCTTTATGAAAGTATTTGGCCTGAAATTTTAAAAACTCTTCCACAGGCAACTGTAGAAATCTATGGTGCCTATTTGCCAAAACAAATTTTACAATTACACCATCCAAAAAAAGGTTTTTATATAAAAGGACAGATACCCAAGGTAGCTAATGCCATGGAAAAAGCTCGTGTAAACTTGGCACCTCTTAGGTTTGGCGCAGGGATAAAAGGCAAAATTTTGGAAGGATTTAGGCATGGAGTTCCCAATATTACAACACCTATAGGAGCAGAGGGCATGCAGTATAATGAATTTTGGCCTGGACTGATCACTCAAGAGGCATCGGCTTTTGCTCAAAAAGCCATACAACTCTACCAGGATAAAAATTTATGGGAAGAGAAAAGACAGCTCGGTTATACATATATAAATAATTTCTTCTCCAAAGAGCTGCATAGAAATACTTTTTTAGAAACTATTAAAATCTTATTAGCCACTTTAGAAAACCACAGGACTAAGAATTTTATTGGTAATATGCTCTCACAGCAAGCTTTTCAAGCTTCTAAATTTTTATCACTTTGGATTACAGAAAAAAATAAGAATCATTAACTTGCTTAAAAAATCTTGATATGGACCCTATAGTTTGGAAAGAAGTCAAAAAATTTGAAGACATCACATATAAAAAATCTAATGGAGTAGCTAGAATAGCCTTTAACAGGCCAGAAGTTAGGAATGCCTTTAGGCCAAAAACCACTTCTGAGCTATATCAAGCATTCTACGACGCACAAGAAGACCCCTCTATTGGGGTTGTTTTACTAAGCGGTGAGGGACCTTCTCCAAAAGACGGTGTCTTTTCATTTTGTAGCGGTGGAGATCAAAACGCTAGAGGTCAAAAGGGCTACGTAGGAGAGGACGGCTTGCAGCGCTTAAACATATTAGAAGTTCAAAGACTCATTCGCTTTATGCCAAAAGTAGTAATCGCAGTGGTTCCTGGATGGGCTGTAGGAGGGGGGCACAGCTTGCATGTGGTTTGTGATTTAACCATAGCCAGCATGGAACACGCAATTTTTAAGCAAACAGACGCAGATGTAACTAGTTTTGACGGTGGTTATGGATCTGCTTATTTAGCTAAAATGGTAGGACAGAAAAAGGCTAGAGAAATATTTTTCTTGGGCAGGAACTACACGGCACAAGAGGCTTTAGAAATGGGCATGGTAAATGCTGTGATTCCACATTGTGATTTAGAAAATACAGCCTATGAGTGGGCACAAGAAATTCTAGAAAAATCACCTATGAGTATAAAAATGCTCAAGTTTGCTATGAACCTCACAGATGATGGTATGGTGGGCCAGCAGGTGTTTGCTGGAGAAGCCACTAGATTGGCCTATATGACAGAGGAAGCTAAGGAGGGAAGAAACGCCTTTTTAGAAAAGCGCAAGCCTAATTTTAATAAAAACGGCTGGATTTCTTAGGGGTTAATATTCCCTATTTAATGTAGTGTAATTTAAATACTCATTGCCTTTTAGCCTCTTAGCGTATATATTTAAATACATTATAAAAATTAACTAAAAACTATTTTGATCAATAGCAGCTATTACAGCTGCTATAAAATCATTAGCCCTATAATTTGGGTTTTCTTCCAAGCCAGTTCTAACAATCACTAAATCCTTAGATGGAATGATATATACGTGCTGCCCGTCATGGCCGTTGGCGCTGTACATATCCCTAGGAACATCTTTTAATAAACCAGAGGCATTTAGCCAAAAGTGTGCGCCGTATTCCCCCTCTGAAGCCTTAGTTGGGGTGGTAATATATTGTATCCATTGGGGGTCAAAAAGTCTGTCTCCTTCCCAAATACCTTCATTTAAATACAATTGCCCAAATTTAGCCCAGTCTCTTGTACTAGCCCATCCATATGAGGAACCAACAAAGTTTTGAGTCATATCTGTTTCTAAAATCATAGAATGCATGCCAATTCTGTCAATTAATGATGCATATGGAAAATTTAAATATGCCTGTTTGTCCTCTGAAAAGGCATTGAGATATTTAGATAAAATGTTAGTAGTCCCAGAAGAGTAGGACCAAAGTACGCCAGGAACAGCAATACTAGGCCTGTCAATAGCAATTTGTCCCATATCAGAGGCATTAAACAACATTTTAGTGACATCTGAAATATCATCATAATTTTCTTCAAATGCCAAACCACTTTGCATTCGCAGTAGGTCATTTATAGTAATAGAAGCTCTCTTATCTCCTTTCCAATGTGTTAATTTTACAGAATCAGATACTTTTAAAACACCCCGATACTCAAGAATTCCATAGAGAGTAGCTATAACACTTTTGGTCATAGACCAACCTAAAATAGGTGTTTCTGAACTAAAACCATCTATATAGCGCTCTCCTAGAAGTTGTCCTTTATACAAAATAAGCGCAGTTCTTGTTTTCTGAACCATTGGATCGCTAAAAACAAGGTCTAAAGATTTCTCAATCTGGGCGTAATTTACTCCAGACATTAAGGTGTCTATGGGTGCCTTATCTCCTTTAGGATAAGGTTTTTCTGTAGGTGTAGACAACCTATTAGGCACAAGAAAAGGACCTAAATCTGCTTCTTTTACTCCAATTGGAAGTAAAATAACTCCTAGCCCTTTTTTGAATATAGCTTCGCGTTTTTGAAAACCAAAAACACTCGCCGATACTGTTTTCAAAGGATCATTAATCACATTTGAGGCAAACTTTATATTGGGAATAAAACTATCATTTTTCTCTATATACTTCTGTTTGTGGTTGGCGATAAATACGGATGACCCCATATATTTAGCACTGTACCCGGATATTAGAGTAAGCTTTGGGTAATTTATATAAAGGGCAGCAGTTATAGCGACGGCCGCTACTACTAAAATTCTTTTAAACCATTTCATAGCACTGAAATTATAATTATAAAGGTATTTATATTATTCAGATACCTCTCTTTTAATCCACATTTTATCTGGACCTAAGGTACAAGTTGCACTGTAGTTAAAAGAACATTGTGTTGGTGATATTAAAGATAAAAAATCATTTCCATTTTTGTCTAAGTATAGATAATATGTCTCCCCAATAATGGGTTCAAAGTTAAACTTAGCGTTGTAAATTTTACTGTTAAAAGCATAGGACAGCATCATTTTATCATACTGTTCTCTCAGGGCATTAAATTGTGCTTTAAACTCATGATTAGCAGCCTGAACTTGGGTATTTTTCCAACTGCTAACATCTGGAGGTGCGATTTGGGGAGCTCCTACACCAGTAGCGTAAGGCAGTAAACTTGCATTATAGGTCTGAGTTTTAGCGTCAAATACTACAGCATCTGGTTTTTTTTCTTCTTTCATAGCTGTACAAAAATACAAATTATCTTATTTTATTACTCATTTTAATTTTTTTATAGAGATCATTTTCTTACAATACTATCTATTATTTGTAGATTTATGACAGTTAAAATCATCCTCTATGAGATTTCTGCTTTTAAGTCTTTCTTTAATTTTATTAACCTCATGCGCCATTACACTCCCTATTGTAAACAAGCCTATTAGTTTTAATGATTCAAGAATAGATCTCACCAAAGAATATCTTCAAAAAAGATATGGTATAAATCAAGATAACATCACTATAAGGCCTAAAATGGTTGTTGTGCATTGGACCGCTATTCCAACCTTAAAAGAGTCATTTGAAGTGTTTTATCCAGATTCACTTCCCAACTGGAGACCAGAACTAGTGAGTCAGAGTGGTTTAAATGTGTCATCTCAGTTTTTAATTGATAGAGATGGTACTATTTACAGGCTCATGCCGGAAACACATATGGCCAGACATGTTATTGGACTTAATCATACAGCTATAGGAATAGAAAATGTTGGAGGTACTGAAGAAACGCCTTTAACTAAAGCGCAATTAAATGCCAACATAGGTTTAATTAAATACTTAAAAAAAAGGTATTCAATAGACTATCTTATAGGCCATTATGAATACACTCTTTTTGAAAATCATCCTTTATGGAAAGAAATAGACAGTGGGTATAGAACGTCTAAAACTGACCCTGGAGAATTATTCATGTTAAAAATTAGAAAGGCTACAAAAAAATTAAAATTTAAACAAAACCCAAGACAAAACAATTAAATATGTCATTGCTAAAAAAAACAGTATATCTTATTATATTTTCCTGTCTGGGTTGTCAAATTCACGCACAAAAGTCTGAGTTAACTAGCCAGTTAGTAAGCCAATATGAGCAATATAAAGAACCTAGTTTAAACATGCGTAGAATAAAACACGAAGATATTACGCCGCTCATTAAAACCTTAAAAAACAAGCCAGGAGTTGCTATTAGACAGGTAGGAAGCTCTATAGATGGTAGGAGCCTTAATTTGCTTAGTTTAGGAACAGGAAAGACATCTATTTTTCTTTGGTCACAAATGCATGGAGACGAGTCCACCGCTACTCAGGCTATTTTTGACATCTTGCGCTTTTTTACTTCTCCCACTGCTAACCCAACCAGAGATCTGTTGCTTAAAAAACTAAATCTTCATTTTTTACCCATGCTTAATCCGGATGGTGCTGCGTTATTTACAAGAAGAAACACGCTAGGAATAGATATTAATAGAGATGCCTTAGATTTAGCATCGCCCGAAGGGCAAACGCTTAAAAGGGTTAGAGATAGTTTATCTGCAAATTTTGGCTTTAATCTTCATGATCAGAGTAGGTATTACAATACGGAAAGAACTGCCAAACCAGCAACCATATCTTATTTAGCTCCTGCTTATAACTATGAAAAAGATATTAATGAAGTGAGGGGAAACGCTATGAGAGTAATTGTTTTTATGAATGAACTAGTACAAGATTTTGCTCCAGGTCAAGTAGGGCGTTACAATGATGATTTTGAGCCAAGAGCTTTTGGCGATAATATTCAAAAGTGGGGGACTTCTGCTATTTTAATTGAGTCTGGTGGCTATCAGAATGATATTGAAAAACAAGAAATCAGAAAATTAAATTATGTATCCATTTTAGCAGCACTTCACAGCATTGCTACAGAATCTTATAAGGAAATCTCTTTAGATGCCTATGAAAAAATACCTCAAAATGATAGAAAATTGTTTGATCTTAAATTAGAAGATGTCAGCTATAATTTACTGGGTAAAATGTATACTTTAGACTTGGGAATTAATCATTTAGAGGTAGAAAATGCGTCTCATTCTGCTTTTTACACTAAAGCTCAGCTAGTGGATATAGGGGATCTTTCAACTTATTATGGTTACGAAACTATGAATGGAGCAGGATATACCGTGGTACCTGGAAAGATATATACTCCAAAACCACAAGAAATACCAACATATAAAAATTCTATTGCATTACTTAAAAAGGGATATGTTTACTGGAAGGGAAGAATTACTATGCCAGAAAAAGGATTAAATTTTCCTATGCAAGCGGTTAGTGATAACTTTAAGCTTCCTGACTTTAGATTTTACATAGGTTTAAACCCTAGTTTTTTGCTCTCAAAGGATGGAGTTATTACCCATGCTGTAATTAATGGATATTTAATAAACCTTTTTAAGGAGACTTCTACATTTAGAAACGCTATTTTTTTAAGATAAATTGTATTAATTTGTTTTTTGTGTGATGATTTGGGGTATCTGACGTATCTTTGCAGAATTATGGGCCTTTATATCTTTGGTCCTTTAAATCAACTATTAGAAATGGCGAGAGCTCAAGAAACATTTAACAAAAAAGAGAAGGAAAAAAAGCGTTTGAAAAAGCGCGAAGACAAGAATAAGAAGAAAATTGAGCGAAAGGCCAATGCAGAAAAGCCTAACAGTCTTGAAGATATGTTGGTTTATGTTGACGAGAATGGTCACTTTACAAGTACGCCACCAGATCCTAGTTTAAAAGTTAAGATAGATGCAGAAAGCATAGTCATAGGGGTTCCTAAAAAAGAAGACCGTGATGAAGAAGTGGAGGATCCAAACAGAACTGGAAAAGTTTCGTTTTTTGACTCTTCCAAAGGTTTTGGATTTATTATAGATGCCGTTTCTCAAGAAAAGCATTTTGTTCACGTGAGTGGCCTTATTGATGAAATTATGGAGAATGACAAGGTAAGCTTTGAATTAGAAAGAGGTCAAAAAGGAATGAACGCTGTTAAGGTTCAAAAGCAATAACAACTTATTATCTAAAATAAAAAAGCCCTGTAAAGTAATTTACAGGGCTTTTTACTTTTTATATTTTTACTACATGCCTCCTCTACGTGTGGGTGATCTTTTAGATGGCCACTCCATTTGTTTTCCTGTCCTTTTACTTATCGGAAGCACTATTTGCTCTCTTGAGGTAGTTTTAGGATCTTCAGAGGCCATATAAGCTAGTATGGCGGTTAATATTACATTGTTTCTAAGATCGTCAAAAACAATTTTGTCATAGGTGTCTCTATTGGTGTGCCAAGTATAATTTGAATAAGACCAGCTTAGCGAACTTAGGCTAAATGCAGGGACTCCAGCTGCAATAAATGAGGCATAATCAGAACCACCTCCACCTGGAGTTCCAGGAAAATTAGTTTCTATTCCTTTTGTCACCTCTGAGGGAACCTCTTGTAACCACCTGCCAATATAGTCATAAGCATTTAAAAAACCTTGTCCAGAAATATTAACTACCCTTCCAGTTCCATTATCTTGATTAAATACAGCTTGTACTTTACTCACAATTTCTGGATGATCTTCTACAAATGCTCTAGATCCATTTAATCCCTGCTCTTCGCTTCCCCAATGACCTACAATGATGGTTCTCTTAGGATTTGGATACATTTTTTTAAGAATCCTCATGGCTTCCATCATGACAAGGGTTCCAGTGCCGTTATCCGTAGCTCCGGTACCTCCATCCCAGGAATCAAAGTGAGCAGATAGAATGACATACTCATCTGGTTTTTCTGTCCCTCTAATTTCTGCAATAGTATTGAAAGTTGGAACTTCTCCAAGTTCTTTGGACTGAGCAGTAATATTTAAAACAGGTTTCTGACCTCTTTCTACTAATCTGTAAACCAAGCCGTAGTCTTCTAATTCTAAATCTATAGTTGGTATTTTATTTGTTCTGGCACTAAATATTTTACTTACACCAAATCCATTTGACCAATAGGAACTCACAAGCCCAACAGCTCCAGATTTTTCTAGAATTTCGTGAATATTCCTAGAGGTATAGCCGGTATTTTTCATGTTATTATTCCAAGTCTCTGTGGCAGTATCTCTTTCTGTTTTCATTTTTTCAAATGAAGCCTCTGTTGCAAACTCTTTCCAATTGTAATCTGGTCTTCCTGTAGGCTCAAGTTTTGAAATCATGACTATCTTTCCTTTTACGTTAGGAAGCCAATTTACAAAGGCCATAGAGTCCTTAATCATTGGGAGGTTTACTACCTCTGCCGTTACTCCCTTTTTGGATGTAGAGGGGTTCCAAGCAAGCTGAGTTCCTTTTAAACTTTGGACTCTTGGGGTTATCATGTCTATATGAGTGACTCCTCTTTCCCAACCCCTCCAACTACCAAAAGATTCATTCTTAGCCTCAACACCCCATTTTGCGTAGGTATTTACTGCCCAATCGTGCGCTTCTTTCATTTGAGGAGTTCCCACTAGTCTAGGACCTATTCCGTCTAAAAGCTCTTGGCCTAAGACCTCTAATTGGGAATTTTCGTTGGCTTCTTGGACCATTTTATTAATAATAGATTGATCTTGTGCGCTTAGATTTACACTTATTAAAACGCTCATAAGAGAAATCCACACCCTTAGTTTTTTCATGATTTATTTATTTGATTAACTTTTTTAAATATAATCAAAACTCTTAAAAAAAGTGGATTAATTAATGGAAAGTGCCATAGAATTAAATAAGCTTATCAATTTGGTGAATATCACGACCAAATTCTGTGACATAAACTGCCTTCCTACAATTTCTGTAAGGGGAATGCTGAAATTTTGTTGAAAGTTTTTAAGCTGAATTGAAACAGCTGTTTGTGTGAGATGGAGGGCTACAGAAGCTCTAGAAACACTTTTGTGTTCTACTACTTTTTGAAAAATATTGAGCTGATTAAGTGTGTAGTTCATTTATTATTTTTCTATAAATGTAAACCATCATTTTTTTTATAAAACTATAAAATCATAAATCATTCTTAATAAATAAACTATTTTCGTACAAATAATTTTATAGATGAAAACGCATACTTTAGAAGAAATATCACTGCTCATTGGAGGAGAGCTCCTCTATGGAAAATCTATTAACATTCATGGTGTAAATGATCTTAAAAATGCCTCAGAAGGTCAAATCACTTTTATAGGGAGTGTTAAATACGCTAAGTTTTGGAAAGATTCTAAAGCCTCTGCTGCTGTAATAAATGATAATGTGGTAATAGAATCTGATGAAAAACCTATTATTAAGGTGGCTAATGCAGATGTAGCTATGGCAATTTTGCTAGAGGCATTTTCCCCAAAGCAAGGTCCTGTTTTTTCGGAGGACATTCATCCTTTGGCAGTCATTCACACAAATGCTATAATTGAAAAGGATGTAAAAATTGGGCCATTTTGTTATATTGGAAAAGGGGTAAATATAGGAGCGGGTACAAACATTTACTCAGGAGTAAACATCTTTGACAATAGTATTATAGGGAATAATTGTACTTTTTGGTCTGGTACTGTAATAAGAGAGAATTCTGTGATTGGCAATAACTGCATTTTTCATAACAATGTAAGTATAGGGGCAGACGGTTTTGGATACAGATCTGCTCCAGACGGATCTGGACTTATAAAAATACCACATATAGGAAATGTAGTGATAGGAAATGATGTTGAAATTGGAGCTAATTCTTGTGTAGATAAAGCCAAGTTTAATAGTACTATAATTGGTGATGGTTGTAAAATTGACAACTTAGTACAAATAGGACATAATAGTGTGTTGGGAAGGTTTTGTATTATGGCAGGAAGTTCAGGACTTGCAGGCTCTGTGACTTTGGGAGATGGCGTCTTAATTGGGGGTAGTGCTTCTATTAAAGATCATGTAAATATTGGTTCTGGAGCATCTGTTGGTGCTGGTTCTGGCGTAATTGCCGATGTCCCTGCCGGTGGCTCTGTGCTTGGGTACCCAGCAACAGAAGCAAGAGAAATGCTCAAACAATGGGTGGCTCTTAAAAGGTTGGCTAAAAGCTAATGATTTGTAAGGAAAAGTTTAAATATTAGTTCTTTATTTACCCTGTTAAATTTAATAATAATATGCCCCAAATTTTCAAAAATTCTGTTCTTATAGTGTTAGCTTTTATTTCCATCTATGTAATTTGGGGCTCTACCTATTTATTAAATAAAATAGCAGTGACTTCCTTAGACCCTTTTATGTTAGGAGCTTGTAGGTTCATTGTTTCAGGTATATTAATTTTTATTATTGCAAAATTTCTAGGTCTTTCTATAGGGATTACTAAAAAGCAGTTGATCAATACTGCTATTGCAGGTTTCTTATTTTTAAGTTTTGGAAATGGGGTAGTGGTTTGGGCTTTGCGTTACGTAGACTCAAGTTTTGCTGCTTTAGAAATATCCTCACAACCGCTAGTAATTTTAATTCTTATGAGGGTATTTCAAGGAAAAAAAATATCGCCAATGTCTTTATTAGGAGTAGCTTTAGGTTTTGTTGGAATTTATTTATTAGTGAGTCAAAAAAGTGTTTTAAGTCAAGAAAACTCAATTACTGGAATGATTATGATTTTATTTTGTATGGTGAGCTGGGCGGCAGCTAGTATTTTTGTTGGAAAGGCAGATTTACCCAAAAACTTTTTTGTCAATACAGGATATCAAATGCTTTTTGGTGGTGCTATACTTGCTATAGCTAGTGTTATTATAGGAGAAAAATGGTCCAGTCCCTTAGATTGGCCCTCTGACGTACAATTATCTATGATACTATTAGTGATATTTGGGAGTATTGTTGCTTTCACTTCATTTAATTATTTACTCAAAGTAGTTTCACCAGAAAAAGTAGCCACCAATACTTATGTAAATCCAATTATTGCGTTGTTTCTTGGCTGGTACTTCTTAGATGAAGCCATTACAAAGCAATCTATAATAGCTTCTCTAGTATTACTTACGGGTGTTTACTTTATTAATTCTAAGAAAAAAATCGTTTTGCTTTCCCGCTTTACTAACAAAAAGTTGTTTAAAAACAGTTAGTTTAAAAAATTATGCTCATTTTGCTATGTGATTAAAGATTAGCTAAGCATCTTTTGTAGAATTTAAATTATAGGATTTAAGTGAATTGATAATATAAAAAATATTTTTTGTTCTATAATTTATATTATGTAAAATAGAATGTTTACATCTCAGAATTATTTATTTCCATTACCTCTAATCACTATACAAGAATCATAATAAATGTCAAAATGATTCCAGCTATGGTATAATATATAGCTTTCTTAAATATGTCTGTTTGTGGTAGAAACATCCAATAAGCGCTGAATACAAAAAATAAAAGTGCTACTCCAAAAAACACATTTAAAAAGTATAAAGGTGTAGACGAAGTTGCCTTATGCATTTTTTCTAAAGCACCTAATACAAGGGGCGGTTTCATTTGTGTATAAGACAATTCACCTGTTAGAGTATTATACGCTATGTTTTTAGCGCCTTTAACACTCGGTATAGTTTCTAAGCCTATTTCTGTAATTTCATTTACCTGTACTTCTTTCTTAAAATACTCTTTGTCTCTGAAAGTTAGGGTAATTCCAGACAAAGCATATACAAACATAATACCCGTTAAGAAAAAGCCTAAGTAGCGGTGTATCACTCTTACTTTATTACTTATATTTCTATTGTTCATTAAAAAAATAATTTGTGGTTAAACCCTATTAAGCAAAATAAATAATAGGATTGAAGTCCGCAAAATTAATAGTTTAATAGTTCTAGAAGAGATTTTTCAAATCTTTTTTTAGGTAAATATCCTTCTTCTAATTGTTTTGAGAAAGGAATAGGTGTTTCTAAGCTTGCTACCCTGTAAATGGGAGCGTCTAGCTGCTTAAAATATTTTTCTTGTACTGTGGCAGCAATATCACTGGCAATACCTCCAAAAAGACTGTCTTCTTGAAGAATGATCATTTTCCCTGTCTTAACTACTGAGCTAAAGATACATTCCCAGTCTAATGGCTGTAAAGACCTTAGGTCTATAACGTCTGCTTCTATATAGCGGTGATTGTCTAAGGTTTCTAGTGCCCAATGCACAGCAGCACCAAAGCTAACCACTGTTAAGTCTTTTCCTTCTCTTATTAAAGCCGCTTTACCTAATGGTAAATTGTAATACCCTACTGGAACTTTTTGAGTGATGTTTCTGTACAGCCCTTTGTGTTCAAAAAACATCACTGGGTTAGGGTCTTCAATGGCAGCAATTAAAAGTCCTTTTGCGTCACTAGGAAAGGCGGGGTAAACCACCTTTAAGCCAGGTGTTTTTGTAAACCAAGCCTCATTTGTCTGGGAATGAAAGGGTCCAGCTCCTACTCCTGCCCCACAAGGCATTCTAATAACTATAGCTGCTTTTTCTCCCCATCTAAAATGAGTTTTTGCTAAATAATTCACTATTGGATTAAATCCTGAGCTTACAAAATCAGCAAATTGCATTTCTACTACAGCTTTGTATCCTGCAATAGACAACCCCATGGCTGCTTCTACAATTCCAGATTCACAAATAGGGGTGTTTCTAATTCTCTGAGGCCCAAATTTCTCTAAAAATCCTTCTGTGATTTTAAAAGCACCTCCGTATTCTGCAATGTCTTGGCCCATAATAAGCAATTGCGAATCTGCATTCATAGCTTCTTCCAACGCTTGAGAAATGGCGTCTACAAAACGAATTTCTTCTTCTATTTCACTAGGAGCTAGTTGCTTAAAAAGATGTGGAAAATACACATCTTTTAGAAGTTCTTCTTCATTAAACGCAACAGGAGCTTCATTAAAAGCCAATTCTAAATTTTTTTGTATCTCTTCTGTATTTAATTTAGATATAGCCTCAATATCTTTTCTAGTAAAAACTTTTTGACTCAGTAGAAAAGACTCGAAATTTGTAATAGGATCTTTTTCTCTCCATTTTTCAAAAAGAGATTCTGGAATATATTTAGTACCACTAGCCTCCTCGTGGCCTCTCATTCTAAAAGTCAAAAATTCTATTAAAACAGGTCTAGGATTTAGTCTAACACTCTCTGCTATTTCACTCACTTTAGTAAAAACCTCTACAATATTATTTCCATCTATTTGGTGCGCCTCCATACCATAGCCTTTCCCTTTGTCTATTAGATGTTCACATTTGAATTGCTCTTTTATAGGAGTTGAAAGTCCGTATCCATTATTTTCTATACAAAACAGCACAGGTAAGTCCCAAACAGCCGCTATATTTAAAGCTTCGTGAAAGTCTCCCTCACTAGTAGCCCCCTCTCCTGTAAAAACTGCTGTGACAGCTTTCTCATTTTTTAATTTGTGAGCCAATGCAATACCATCGGCCACACCCAGTTGTGGCCCCAAATGAGAAATCATTCCAATAATTTTATATTCTTGTGTTCCAAAATGAAAACTTCTATCTCGCCCTTTTGTAAACCCACTTAGCTTCCCTTGCCATTGGCCAAACAACCTGTATAGTGGAATGTCTCTAGTGGTGAAGACACCTAGATTTCTGTGCATGGGCAATATGTATTCGTTTTTGTTAAGCGCCATTGAAACTCCAACTGAAATGGCTTCTTGCCCTATTCCACTAAACCATTTAGAAATTTTACCTTGACGCAGAAGAATAAGCATTTTCTCTTCTATCATTCTGGGCATTAACATTCTTTTGTACAATGATAAAAGAACTTCTGAGCTTAGTTTTTTTGTTTTATAATTCATTTTAAATGATAAATATGTGATAAATGTAAGCAAAGTTTAATTTTATACACAATTACTTTTGTACAATAGATTTAGTAACTTTGATATACATTAAATTAAATATTATGAGTGATATTCCTAGTGTAGATTTAAAAGATTTTTTATCTGGTAATACTGAAAAAAAAACAAAGTTTATTAATGAAATTGGAGCTGCCTTTGAAAATATTGGTTTTGTTGCTCTAAAAGGTCATTTCTTAGATGAAACATTGGTTGCCGATTTATATAAACAAATTAAATTATTTTTTGAGCTTCCTCAAGAGATAAAAGAGCGCTATGAAATTCAAGGATTAGGAGGACAAAGAGGCTATACTTCTTTTGGAAAAGAGCACGCTAAAGGCAGAAAAGAAGGAGATTTAAAAGAGTTTTGGCATTTTGGTCAATACAAATCAGCTCCTTTGTCCTCTGGAGATATTTACCCAGACAATGTCTTAGTTGGAGAATTAGAGTCTTTTAATTTGGTTGGAAAACAGGTTTATGAAGCTTTAGAAAAAACAGCTCAAGAGGTTTTAAAAGCCTTAGCCATTCACATAGGTTTAGAAGAAAATTATTTTGAGGAATACGTATCTGCTGGGAATTCAATTTTAAGACCTATTCATTACCCTCCCATTACCAGCGAGCCAAAAAATGCTGTAAGGGCTGCCGCTCATGGCGATATTAATTTAATAACCCTATTGATGGGTGCACAAGGGAGGGGATTACAAGTTAAAAATCACAAAGACCAGTGGGTAGACGCTATTGCAGAGCCAGATGAACTCATGATTAATGTAGGAGATATGCTTTCTAGATTGACTAACAACCAATTAAAATCTACTATTCATCAGGTTAAAAATCCACCAAGAGAGCTTTGGGGTTCTTCTAGGTATTCTATTCCATTTTTTATGCACCCTATATCTTCTATGCCGTTAAATTGTCTTCCAAATTGTATAGATGTCACTCATCCAAAAGCATATCAAGACATTACTGCAGGATTATATTTAGAGGAGAGATTGATTGAACTTGGTTTAAAAAAATAAAATGGATTTTCAAGACCAGCTTAAAAATCTTTTTCCTGATCACCAACCACTAGAAGACATTCACAAAAAAGAAGTCGTATTTATTGGTCTTCAATCAGAGCCTATAATATGCAAGTACGAAAAAAGAAAAGGAAAGCCTATCACTATTATTGAGGGTTACAATGGATCTGAAGTTGAATTCAAATTATTAGCAAAAAAAATAAAAATTCAATTGAGCGTCGGTGGTAGTTTTAAAAATAGAACCATTATTATTCAAGGAGATTTTAGAGATACCATCATGCACTTTCTTGTTAATATGGGTTTTAAAGTAAAACGAGTGGGTGGATAATAAAATGTTTTTCTTTCTTTTATGATAGAAAAACATTAAATTTAATATTTCCAAAACTATTTAATATGAAGCCAGAACTCCACATCACCAACGGCGATGCCTTTTCACATTATTTTAGTGAATTAGGTATTAAGGGTACAGTAATTACATGGAGAGAAATGCTATGTGAAGGAAGAACTTTACATACTGTTGGTACTGAAGCATTTTGGAAAGAACGCTATGAGTTTTTAAATAAGAACTATAAAGTCACTAAAAAATCATTTATTGATTTAACACTCAAACAATACAGAAACCTTTGTAAGCAGAAACAACAAGATGAGATTGTGCTTTGGTTTGATTCTGATCTTTTTTGTCAAATTAATATGCTTGGAGTTTTGAGCTGGTTAAAAACCCATAGAAAATACGCTCAAATAGCCATAGTTTCTAGGGCCCCTAGTCTAGAAATATCTACAGACAAAGGTTTTGGTGAACTAGAACCAGAAGTACTCTATAAACTGTACGAAAATAGAATAAACCTTAACCAAGACGATCTTGAATTTGCAGACTATGCCTGGCAGCTTTATTGCAGTGATAATCCTGTTAGAATAGCACAGTTGTCTAATTATGACAGTTTTAATTTTCCTTATTTAAAACAAGCCATTTCACTTCACCTTCAAAGGTTTCCTTCCCTTAAAAATGGTCTAAATGCCCAAGAAAATATCCTCTTGGAAAAAGCTTTTAAGAATAGCTACTCAGCTTCACCAGCCTTGATAAATGACTTATTAAACTCTCAAGGAAATTTAGGCTTTGGGGATATACAATACACTAGAATTTTAGAATCTTTACACCCTTTATTTTCTTCTTTACACCCTATTAAATTAAAACGAACCGTTAAAAAAGTTTTAAGTGGTGAAACAAATTATTACGGAAAAATTAAAGATGAAAAAAGCTATTTAGGTGGTGCTTTAAAGTATGCATACCTTTACAATCAAGATAATAAAACATTCTTGAAACTATAGCATGCCGCTTCCCGCTTCTGAACTCATTTTAAACCAAGACCAGAGTATTTACCACCTTAATTTGCTGCCGCAGGATATGGCGGATATTATTATTATCGTGGGAGATCCTGATAGAGTTTCTATGGTCTCTGCTTATTTTGACCACATAGAAGTTGTCAAGCAAAAAAGAGAGTTCTTAACACACACGGGGACTTATAAAAGCAAGAGAATTACTGTTATTTCTTCAGGTATAGGCACAGATAATATAGATATAGTCCTTAATGAATTAGATGCTTTAGCCAATATAGATTTCAAGACTAGAAAAGTTAAAGAGCACTTAAAGTCTTTACACATTATTAGAATAGGTACCTCAGGAGCGGTTCAAGCTGACATACCGTTGGGTAGCCTGCTCATAAGTGAAAAAGCAATAGGTTTAGATGCATTACTCCATTTCTATGAGTCAGAAGCTATGGTAGACATTGAATTTTCAAATGCCTTTATTTCGCATATGAAGTGGGACAAACACATGTCTCACCCATATACCATAGACGCCTCTCCAAAATTGTTATCAATATTTAATAATGCTCAGTTTATAAAAGGAGTCACGCTCACAAATGTGGGTTTTTATGGTCCTCAGGCTAGGACCTTAAGACTTAAACCATCTTTAGAATTATTTCACCAGAAATTAAAAAACTTTACTTTTCAAGAAAAGAGGATCACTAATCTTGAAATGGAAACTTCTGGTATTTATGGACTTTCAAAACTACTGGGTCACCAGGCTATTTCTGTAAATTGCATATTAGCAAATAGGGCTACTTCAGAATTTTCGCAGCAACCTAATAAGGTGGTTAATAAGGCCATAAAGATTACACTAGACCTCATTGCTAATTCTCTTTAAAAGGTCTAATCTAATTTCCAATTAATTTCCTTGTCTCCGTTTTTGTGAAGTATGGCATTAATCTTTGAAAAATGCTTATTTCCAAACCAATAACCCCTATTTGCACTCAACGGTGAAGGGTGGCCTGTTTTTAAAACATAGTGTTTAGAAGTGTCTATGAGTATTTCATATTTTTGTGCAAATCCACCCCACAAAATAAAAATGAGTTTTGACTTCTCTTTAGAAAGTGCTTTAATTATAGTTTTAGTAAAACTATTCCAAATTTTTAAATGGCTGCCAGGTTTTGATTTTTGAACGCTTAAAGCAGTGTTTAATAGCAGCACACCTTGTTTGGCCCAATTGCTTAAATCTCCATTGGTGGGTTTTGTAATGTGTAAGTCTGTACTGAGTTCTATAAATATATTTTTTAATGAGGGGGGCAGTGCTACCTTGTTTGGAACAGAGAATGCCAAACCTTGTGCTTGGTTTGGAGCGTGGTAGGGGTCTTGCCCTATAATAACCAGCCTGATATTCTCATATTCACATAAATGAAAAGCATTAAATATCTGTGAAAAAGGAGGATAACATTCCTCTTTTTCAAAAGACGCTAGCACTGTATTTTTTAACGCTAAAAGTTCTTTTTCAGAGTAATTTTTGTGAAAGAATTCCATCCATTTCTTTGAACAATCTCCATACATTTATTTGTACTTTTGTGATGTTAAAATTAACGGTTTACGTCCACCTCACCAATTTATTATTTCGTTAAAAATACAGCTTTTGAATATTCAAGAAAAAACACTTCAGGATTTAGAATTTAATACCGTTTTAGCTCATATTTCTAATAGGTGCGTGACTTTATTAGGCAAAGAAGCCGCCAGTCACATAATACCTAATTCTGATAGAGAGGTTATTTTAAAATCTTTAGGAGAAACCAATGAATACTTATCGTCCTTTAGTAATGATAATAGAATTCCTAATCATGGATTTGAAGATATTGAAACTGAGTTAAAACTTTTAAAAATTGAAAACACTACCTTAGAACTTCAAGGATTTAAAAAGATTGTTCATATTTGCGAAGCAGTAAATGCTCACAAAAAGTTTTTTGAAAAATTTAACTTGTATTATCCGCTTCTTTTTAAAAACACCCTTCCTCTATCGTATCAAACAGATATTCCCGAAAGAATTAATTTTGTATTTGACAAATTTGGAGAAATAAGAGATGCTGCTTCAGGATCATTACAGCAAATAAGGAGGCAAATGCTCGGTTTAAAATCTAAAATAAACCAAAGTTTTAGTGCTGCCATGCAAAGGTATCAGACGGCAGAGTTTCTAGACGAAATAAGAGAATCTATTGTAGACAATAGACGTGTGTTAGCCGTAAAGGCCATGCATAGGAAAAAAATTAAAGGAGCTGTTTTAGGAGCTTCTAAAACAGGAAGCATTGTTTATATAGTTCCAGAGGCCAGTTTGGCTTATAGCACTCAGTTAAGCAACCTTTTATTTGAGGAACAAGAAGAAATATTTAAAATACTCAATAGACTCACTTTAGATATTAAGCCATACAGAGAGGATTTATTTAAATGTCAGGACTATTTAACGCAGACAGACATCATTGCTGCTAAAGCTAAATATGCTAATGAAATGAACGCCATTATGCCCAAGGTAAATACGCATAATGAAATGATGTTAAGAGACGCTTTTCACCCACTGCTATATCTGTCAAATAAAGCATCTGGAAACGCCACATATCCTCAAACTATTGGTTTAGAAAATGAAAATAGAATTATTGTTATCTCAGGACCTAATGCTGGAGGAAAAAGTATTACGCTAAAAACAATTGGGTTATTACAACTCATGGTGCAAAGTGGGTTGTTAATTCCTGTTCACGAAAGAAGTGAAGTTTGCCTTTTTGATAAAATACTCACAGATATTGGTGACAATCAATCTATAGAAAATCATTTGAGTACATATAGTTACAGACTTAAAAACATGAATTCATTTCTAAAAAAGTGTAATGATAAAACTTTATTTTTAATAGATGAGTTTGGTACTGGTACAGATCCTGAATTAGGAGGAGCCTTGGCTGAGACTTTTTTAGAAGTATTTTACGAGCGCAAAGCGTTTGGTATTATTACCACGCATTACTCCAATCTAAAAATGTTAGCCAATGAGCTTCCGTATATGTCTAATGCTAATATGCTTTTTGACGCCATGTCTCTTGCCCCAACATTTCAGTTGGTCTTAGGACAAGCTGGCGCCTCATTTACCTTTGAAGTAGCTCAAAAAAATGGAATACCATACAGTCTAATCAACAAAGCAAAAAAGAAAATAGAAAGGGGTAAAATACGCTTTGACGCAACAATTGCAAAGCTTCAGATAGAGCGTTCTCAAATGGCTGCTACAGGTTCAAAACTAAAAGATGAAGAGTCTAAAGCTAGAATAGAGGCTCATAAATTACAAACGCTCAACGAGAAAATTCAAGCTAAATTAGTCAAATATCAGGAGTTATATGACCAAGACCAGAGAATGATTCAATTAGGAAATAAACTAAATGATATAGCGGAACAATATTTTATTAATAATAAGAAAAGACCTCTGGTTTCAGAAATTATTAAGTTAGTAGAAATTGAGAATAGCAAGAGGAAGAAAAAATCCACACAAGTAATTAAAAAGGAAAGAGAAGAAAAGCTGGCTGTGGTAGCAGAAATCACTCAAGAAGTAGCAATAATTAGAGAGAAGAAAAAGCAAAAGCCAAAAGTGCTATCTACTCCTAAAGTTATTTTAAAAATAGGTCACAGAGTGAGACTATTAGGAGGTAAAGCAGTGGGAACTATAGACAGTTTAGAAAAAAACAAAGCTATTGTAAATTATGGATTATTTACCACCAACGTCAGTGTAGATCAGTTAGAATTTGTCAGCAATAAATAATGAATACGTATCAGAATAAAATATTAGTAGTTTTTGACGGTGAATGCAATCTGTGTCACTGGTCAGTAAAATTTATTGGCCCCAGAGATTTGAAAAAATTATTTTGTTTTGTTCCTATCCTTTCTAAAGCCGGTAAAAGTCTTTTAGAGGAAAGAAGTTTGAACACCAAATTTATTGAGGGTGTATTACTCATAGAAGAGGGAGAATCATATAAAATGGGTGCTGCAGCTGTTATTCAAATTTTAAAACAACTACCCTATTGGAAGTGGCTAGGTATGGGAGTGTCATTTATCCCTTCATACTTCACAGATTGGGCATATAAAATAATAGCAAACAAAAGAAAAAAGTGGTTTGGAAAGGCCAGTAGCTGTAATAGAAATATTTTTAACAATATTTGCTTTATTGAAAATTTTTAAGTGACTATTACTTAAGATTTTTTAACACATAACTTAAGTTTCCTTCTTTAGGTTCTGGACTAAATAAGGTGCTATTTTTATAAATAGCAGAAGCTAATAAACCTTCTTGGCTTAAATATTCAATAGCATTTTCATAGTCCAAACTCGTTTTTCCAAGCAGTAATAAATTTATTGAATTCCCACTTTTATACCTGTCATAGATTTTTTTTAAGCCACTTAAATACAACCTATCTTTAGTGAAACCACCTCCCCTATGAGCCCTTAGTGTGGTTGTAAAAGCTGCATCTCTTGACATTAGATATTGCGAATGCAATAAATTAAAAGTTTCTTTAAAATCATAACCTTTAATTAAACTATCTACAGCCAAAACCCTATAAGCCAATTCTTTGAGTCTTTTTATCCTCATAGCTCCACAGAGGTATTCACTCATTACTGCAAGCCCTTCTTGTGTTTCTACATTCATAGGAAAACCATTAGAGAAAATATGTAAGGGTTGTACAGACGCGTTATAGGTAGTTAATAAATGAAGTCCAATTTCATGGTGTGCTAAGGTTCTAAGCTGTAACTCACTAAAATGAATATTCCGTTTAATAAGGAGAGTTTTAGTGCTATTTTGCACCATAGCGTCTGCTGCCAATTGGTTTGAGAATTTTATATTTAATGGGAAATTGTTTTGCTCTGCAAAGTCTTTAAAAAAATGTTTTGCTTCTTCTGGGCTCTTATCTTTAATAGATTCTTCTTTTGGTTCTTCTTCTGTCAAATGAAGAATAAAACTAGCATTGCTTACATCTTTTTCATTTGGGCTTCCAAAGACCCTTAATGAATTATAATAAAACTCATTGCCATGACCAATACTAGTAATACACTGAATCATATTTGAGTAATATGATATGGTATCTGAATATAATTTTGACAATTCGGGAGACACTATGAGTTCTATTTCTTGAGCAAAAAACTCTCTTTGAAGCCTAAAGGCATCAATGCCATTTTTTGGATACTTAAATTGAGGGTTTTTAGTGTATTTAGAGCTAAAAAATGCTGCTTTTTCACCTTCAATATTAGTAGGGTTTAAATAAGATAACAGCTCAATTTTTTTAACCAAAGTATTGAGTTTTTGATCAATTTTATAGAGTGTGGGAAATCGCTTGGCTAGCGTTTGTACCAAATCTTGAGAATTCATAACAAAAAAATAAATTGAATTATTTAGGTAAATGATCGTCCCAATTCTTTTCTTCTGGCTGGTCTTTCAATTTTCCAAGAGACTTGGCTACAAGCATAGAAACCGTTGCGTCACCAGTTATATTAACGACTGTTCTACACATGTCTAAAGGCCTGTCTACTGCAAAGATTAAAGCTAGTCCAGCTTCTGGTATTCCAGCCTGAGCTAGTACTATCACTAACATCACCATACCAGCACCAGGAACAGCGGCACTGCCAATAGAAGCCAAAGTGGCCGTTACAATAATTCCTAGCTGGGTGTAGAAATCTAAGTCCATTCCAAAAGCTTGAGCAATAAATACTGCTGCAACCGCCTGGTAAAGACTAGAGCCATCCATATTTACAGTAGCTCCAATAGGCAAAACAAAGCTTGTCACCTCTTCTTCTACACCTAAATGCTCTTCTACCCGCTCCATAGTTACTGGAAGAGTTGCAGCACTTGAACTAGTAGAAAAAGCTAATAATTGTGCAGGCGAAATCCCTTTAATAAAAAAGGAAGGAGTTCTTTTTGTAAAAACATATACCACTAAAATATAAAAACCAATCATTATGGCCAGACCTAATAATACGCAAATAGCATACCAAGCAAGTGCTTTAAACAAATCAGCACTAGGAGCCTCTACCACAAGAGCAGCTAATAAAGCAAAAACTCCATATGGAGCGGCCAACATAATAAGGTCAATCAATTTTAAAATAACCTCATTAAAACTATCAAAAAATTTCTTAACAGGTTTTGCTTGTTTTTCGGGAATTAAAATAAGTCCAACTCCAAAAAAAATAGCAAAGAATATGACTTGTAACATATTGCCATTGTCACTAGCAGCTTTAAAAATATTGGAGGGAACCAAATCTTCTAAGGCTTGAAGAGGGCCTGTTTCTTTTTGCTTGGCTGCTTCATTGATTTTTTCATTGGCGTCTCCAGAATAACTTTCTACTAATTCCATACGGGTGGCTTCAGAAATAGAATTACCAGGTTTAATAATATTTACAATAGCCAAACCTATACAAACAGCAATGACAGTAGTTAGAATATAAATACCTATGGTTCTACCTCCCATTTTAGATAGTTTGGAAATATCTTTTAAATCTGAAATTCCTTTAATTAGCGATGCCAAAATAAGAGGAACCGCAATTAACTTTAAAGAATTTATAAAGATGGTCCCAAAGGGCTTTATAAAGTCTGAAACAAGTTTTGGTCCCCAACTAAAGTTTACCATAAGCAGGGCAAAAAGAACCCCTACAACCATTCCTAATAATATTTGCCAATGCAATTCTAATTTACGCATAATGTTTCTTATTTTAATGTCTTTTGAAAAAGCATGGCATCTGCCATGACCATTGCAGCCATAGCCTCTACTATGGGTACCGCTCTGGGTACTACACAGGGGTCATGTCTTCCTTTTCCCTGAGTTTGAATTATATTTCCTTTATTGTCTATAGTTTCATATGCTTGTAATACAGTAGCTACAGGCTTAAAAGCAACCCTAAAATAAATATCCATACCATTGCTAATACCTCCTTGAATACCTCCACTGAAGTTTGTTTTGGTAGAGCCATCTGAATAATATCCATCATTATGCTGACTCCCTTTCATCTTGACTCCTTCAAATCCACTGCCATATTCAAATCCCTTTACGGCATTAATAGACAGCATGGCTTTGCCTAACTGAGCGTGTAGCTTGTCAAAAACAGGTTCACCTAGACCAATAGGCACATTTTTTATCACACAATCAACAACTCCACCTATGGTGTCTCCTTGTTTTTTTATTTCTTTAATATGCCTTTCCATGGTAGCGGCTATTTTAGAATCTGGGCAACGCACATCATTGGTCTCTGCCAAAGAAATATCTAGGTCTTTATATGGAATATTTAAGGAGATAGAACCTACTTGGCTTACATATGCTTGAATAGTCATAGGTGCTAAAAATTGTTTTGCTATGGCTCCTGCTACTACCCTAGCGGCAGTTTCTCTAGCGCTACTTCTGCCACCGCCTCTATAGTCGCGTATGCCGTATTTCTGTTCATATACATAATCTGCGTGAGAGGGCCTATAAGAATCTTTTATATGAGAGTAATCTGCAGATTTTTGATTGGTATTGTAAATAGCAAAACCGATGGGTGTTCCTGTAGACTTTCCTTCAAAAACTCCAGACAAAATTTGAACTTCATCTAATTCTTTCCGTTGAGTTACAATAGCAGACTGGCCAGGTTTTCTTCTATTTAAATCTTTCTGAATGGCCTCTAAGTCTATGGATACACCAGGTGGACAACCATCAATAACACCCCCGATAGCCATACCATGAGATTCTCCAAAACTACTGAGTCTATAAAGGGCTCCAAAACTATTTCCTGCCATATTTATTTAATAAAATCAAATATACTTTTTAAAGTGACCCTATCAAAATTTAGGGTTTTATAAATGGCTATACCTTCTAAATGAAACGCAATTAATGATAGAATTTTAAAAGAGCTTCATTTAAACTTACATCAAACAAAAGCTTTAAATGTGCTAAAGTAATGCTTCACTTAAAATACTTACAGGATGTAGGGCATTTCTACCGGTTCCATCTTTAATCTGGTGCCTACAAGAGGTTCCATTAGCTGCAATAATGACGTCTTTAGGTGCTTTTCTAACCGCCGGAAATAAAGTTAAATTTCCCACTTGCATGCTCAAGTCATAATGCTCTTTTTCGTAACCAAATGACCCAGCCATTCCACAGCAACCAGAGGGTATGAGTGTCACTTTATAATTTTCTGGTAGGTTTAATACATCAAAACTCACTTTTTGGTTAGAAAGTGATTTTTGGTGACAATGTACATGTGTTTTTATGATTTTAGCTTCTTTGGTAAAAGCTGCTCCAGTGAGTTTTCCGTTAGCAAAAGCAGCAGCTAGATATTCTTCTACTAAAAAAGAAGATTCAGACAACTGGTTTACCGCAGGTTCATCAGTTAACAGTCTTTTATACTCATCCCTAAAGCTCAAAATAGCAGAGGGTTCTAACCCCAGAATTGGATATCCCTTTTTAAGAAAAGGTTTTAATTCATTTAAATTAGAAACGGCTAATGATTGTGCCTGCTTTAAAAACCCCTTAGATAAGAAGGTTCTTCCGCTTTCTCCTTTCCATAGTAAAACCTCATAACCAAGTGCAGACAAAAGCCTAATAGCGTCTTTTCCTAGCTGAATGTCCATATAGCGGGTAAATTCATCTATAAACAGCACTATAGTTTCTCTACTTATCTGATACTGTTTTTTTTGTGTTTTCAGATAGTTGTCAAAGTTAAAATGGTGCACACTAGGTATAGACCTTTTTGCAGATACTCCACTAAGTGCTTTTATGACATGAGAAATAAGCGGCGTTTTAAAAATTAGATTTGATAGCGGGGCTAATTTAGAGGTCAATGCATTTATGGCTGTGTTGTAAGCAAAGAGTTTAGCTCTTAAAGAGTATCCATTTTCTTCCTGATATTGATGTAAGAATTCAGATTTAAAGCTTGTAATATCTACATTACTTGGACACTCACTGCTACAAGCCTTACAACTTAAACATAGATCAAAGACCTCTTTAAGCGACTCACTGTCAAAAGCATTTCTCTTTTCCGGATGCGTTAAAAACTCCCTGAGTGCGTTTGCCCTTCCTCTGGTAGTATCTTTTTCATTTTTAGTAACATGATAACTAGGGCACATACCTCCTGCAGAGTCATGTGTTTTTCTGCAATCTCCGCTACCATTGCAGGCCTCTGCAGCTTTTAAAATACCCTCCTTGTCTGAAAAATTAAATAGGGTTTTAATTTCTGGCTCCTTTCTATCAATATCATAACGCAAAGATTCGTCCATGGCATAAGCTTTTACAATCTTTCCAGGATTAAAAATACCTTTAGGATCAAATAAATGCTTTACAGACTCTAGCAGCTGATAATTTTTATCTCCAATAAGTAGCGGTATAAATTCTGCTCTTACAATACCGTCTCCGTGCTCTCCACTAAAAGAACCTTTGTACTTTTTTGTCAGCATGGCAACTTCTAATGTAATGGCTCTAAAAAGCTCCACATCGGTAGATTTTTTCAAATTTAAAATGGGCCTTAAGTGTATTTCTCCTGCACCAGCATGTGCGTAATAAACGGCATCCTGGTCATAAGTTTTCATGATTTTAGTAAAATCTTCAATAAAATCCTTTAAATCTTCTAGGGCAACAGCTGTATCTTCTATACAAGCTACCGCTTTTTGATCACCCACTATATTTCCCAATAAACCTAAACCAGCTTTTCTGAGCGCTCCTGCCCTACCAATATCAGAATCTTTTAATACTGGATTTGCATAGCTCAATCCAGATTCTTGAATTCCTTTAATTAAATCCTGTAATGCATGCGATAACTTTTCTTCTGAAGTAGCTCTCACTTCTAACATGAGTACAGCTGCAGGGTCACCTTCTATAAACTTTCTATTTTCTGCTTGTGCTCTATTTAATTTGGTGCAATCTAGGATAATTTTATCCATCATCTCGCAGGTGTACAAATTGTGCTTCATTACAGGAACAACATCTTGCAGACAATCTTGTAGGCTGTTGTAATGAGTCACAACCATTGCCGTAAATGAAGGAGGAAGCTCATTTAATTGAAGCGTAACTTGAGTGGTAAAAGCCAAAGTTCCTTCACTTCCTGAGAGTAGGTCTGACATTTTAAAAAATTCACTGTCACCACCTAGCGCTTCAGACTCTAAAAGTAAGTCAATAGCATAGCCTGTATTTCTTCTGTGAATTTCTTTCTTAGGAAAAGCATCTATTATTTCCTTTTGAACATCTTTAGGAGATAGCAATTCATAGAGCCCCTTATACAATTGGCCTTCTGCCGATGCTTCCTTCATTTTTTCTTGGAAATCACTTTTGTTCAAAGGATTAAATACTACTAAAGATCCGTCCCAAAGAACCGCTTCTATAGCTGCAATTTTTTCTCTTGTAACACCGTATTGAATAGAGGTGGTCCCGGATGAATTGTTGCCTACCATGCCGCCAATCATACACCTATTGCCAGTGGAGGTATTAGGTCCAAAAAAAAGACCATGGGGTGCTAAAAAAGTATTGAGTTCATCTCTAATTACTCCAGGCTCCACGCGTACCTGCTTTTTAGCAATATCTAGTTCTAGAATCTTAGTAAAGTGCTTAGAGACATCAACTACAAGGCCTTCCCCTACACATTGTCCTGCTAATGAGGTGCCAGCTGTTCTAGGAATAATTCCTATTTGATGTGTATATGCAAAAGAAACTATTTTTTGAATGTCTGATTTCGTTTTTGGGAATGCCACACCTATGGGCATTTTTCTATATACGGAAGCATCTGTAGCATATAGCGTTTTACTTAGTTTATCCTGCTTAACAGTACCCTCTATAGACTTGGATAATTGGTGTAATAAAGAAGCTTTCAAGAAATATATTTTTAGCTAAATTACTTTATTTAATTTTCTGCTCCACAATAATTACTTAAATCCAACAAACAATTTTAATTTATAAATTATTTTAAATTTTTGAAGTCTCATTTTAAAATCTGATAGATAAGTTTATCTTTGAGTCACAAATTACATTCATGAAAAATACACTCAAATCAATTTTAGTTTTATTAATTTTTGTACTATCCTCTTGTTCCGATAAAAACAGCTACGAGCTTAGTATTAACATTAAAGATTTGCCGGATAAATCCAAAGTCTTTTTAAAATATATAGATTCTACTAATACACCAATTACTATTGACTCTACTACTATTGTAAAGGGAGTTGCTAAAATTAAAGGAGTGAGAGCCACCCCAGCCATGCACTATTTATTTTTTGAAAATGCAAATGGTAATATTCCAGTGATTATAGAAAAAGGTTATATAGAGGTAAGTGCTCAAAAAGACAGTCTAATGTTAGCTACAATTGGTGGCAGCGATCAAAATAGATGGTTTGCTTCCTTTTTAAAAACCTCTCAAGGTTTTTCTGAGAGAGCCAATGGTATTTCTAATGATTTGCAAAATGCTAGAGCTAATGGAAAAGAATCTTTTGAAGAATCTTTAAGAGAAGAATACACCGAACTTCAGCAAGAGGCTACTGATTATGAAATAAGTTTTGCCAAAGAAAATCCAGGATCTTTAATTTCTGTACTACTTCTTGAAAGGATGTTTATTTCTAAATCTGTAGATGAAGCAACACTAACCCTACTTATCAATGCGCTAACCCCTGAAATTAAAGCGTCAGAGGCTGCTGTTAAGTTCTTAAAAGCGTGGGAAGCAAACCTCATAACGGCTATAGGCAGTAAGGCCTTAGATTTCTCAGGAACTAATCAAAATGGAGATATAATAAGTCTAGCTAGCAAAAAAGGGAAAGTAACCATTATAGATTTCTGGGCTGCTTGGTGTAAACCATGTAGAGAAGAAAACCCTAATGTATTAGCCGTATATAACCAATATCACAATAAAGGCTTGGAGATTATTAGTATTTCATTAGATAAGAGTAAGGAAGATTGGATAGCAGCTATAGAAACAGATCAAATGATTTGGAATCATATTTCTAGCCTATCCTATTTTGATGAACCCATTGCAAAACAATATCAAATAAATGCCATTCCAGCTACTTTTATTTTAGATGAAAACGGCATTATTGTCGCTAAGGATTTAAGAGGTGCTGCATTAGGCGCACAGATCGCAAAAATGCTACCATAAACCTTAATATAGAAACTGAAGTTTCACGCCTAGACCACAAAGTTTAGTCATTGTGTTTTGTTGTATAAAAAATTAAAGATGTTTGTTTTTTAATAGCACTCCCATAAGTACTAGTGGGGCTAGTAAACACAAAGTAGCTATTGGATTACCAGCTATATTTTCTGGGGCCATAATAATGGCAATTATTAAACCTCCAATAGCTCCCCCAAAATGGGCAGAGTGACCAATATTCCCTGTGCGTTTTTTCATTCCATATATGGTGTACAACATATAGCCAAGTCCAACAATGTAAGCAGGAAAAGGAATGGGAATAAAAAATATGCCCAATCTCATTTCTGGCATCAGAAAAATGGCAGCGTATAAAACCCCTGTAACGGCACCACTGGCACCAACTGCACTGTAGTGGGGCTCTTTCTTATGAATAAACAATCCAAAATAACTACCAGCCATAAGACTCACAAGGTATACAACTAATAAGGCTATGCTCCCTAATTTCCATATGACTACATCTGCAAAGAAATAAAAAGTAAACAGATTAAAAATTAAATGATTGATGTCTACATGTAAAAAAGCAGATGTAAATAGTCGCTTATAGTCTCCTTTTAAAAGTTCACTTACCTGAAACTTATAACGGTCAAAAAAAGAAGGGTCTTGAAAGCCTTTGTAGGAAATAAATCCGTTTGCAGCCATTAAAAATAGAGTAAGCGGTTCAATATTCATCATTATTTAACGAATTTAAATAAGGTATAAAGATAGTGTTATGAGTTGTTTTTACCCTTTAAATTTAAAATATAACTACCTTTGTTTACATATTTATTTATCATGCAGCTTCTTATTTTTATTTTAATGTATCCATTTTTATGGTTGGTATCAATCTTACCAAGAAGCTTATTTTATTTTGTCTCTGATGTGTTTTTTATAAAACTATATTATATTATAGGATACAGAAAAAAAGTAGTTTTAGAAAACCTAGTGCTCTGTTTTCCAAATAGTTCAAATAAATCACTTAAGAAAATTAGAAAAAAATTTTACAGCCATCTGTGTGATCTTTTTATGGAAATGGTAAAAACTAGGAACCTCAGTAAAGCAGGTGTTAAAAAAAGGTATCAAATTCAAAATATAGAAGTATTAAAAGGTATCTTGAAAACTAAAAGTGTCTTACTTGTTTGCAGCCATTACGCCAATTGGGAATGGAACGTGAGTATTAACAATGATATAGATGAAGCTGGATATGCAGTCTATCAAAAAATTGGAAACATCTATTTTGATGCATGGATAAAAAAATTGAGGAATCGTTGGAACACCACTCCAATAACTCAATCTGAAACTATTAAGACCGTCATTGAAAATGAAAAAAATGGACTTAGAGCAGTTTATGGGATGGTAGCAGATCAGTCTCCGCCAATGTCTAAGGCAAATGATTGGGAATCTTTTATGGGGATTGAAGTGCCTGTGTATAAGGGAGCAGAAACGTTGGCGAGAAAGCTAGACATGGCGGTGGTGTTTTTAAAGGTCTCCAAAATAAAGAGAGGGGTTTTTCAAGCCCAATTTATACCCATTACAACAGAGGCAAAAACCAAAGAGCCAGGTGCTATTACAAGAAATTTTTTAGACCTAGCGGAGGCTCAGATTTATGAGGAACCAGCCTACTACTTATGGACCCACAAAAGATGGAAGCACAGAGGTAAAAAGTTAGAAAAAAATCATACCAACTAAAGTTTTTTTAAAAATACTAGCATAATTGGGTTTTTATATGGATTTACTGAGTGTTGTAATTTCTTTCATAAAAGCATCGGCCACGCTTGTGGCTAAATCTAAAGTACTGGCTTCTGTATAGATTCTAATAATAGATTCTGTATTTGACTTTCTTAGATGTACCCAATGGTTTTCAAAATCTATTTTAAGGCCGTCTGTGGTAGTCACCTTTTCCTTGCTATAGCGGGCTGCTAAACTTGTTAAAATGGCGTCTACATTAATATCTGCTGTAAGACTAATCTTATCTTTTCTCATAAAATAAGAGGGGTATGAGGCTCTTAACTCAGAGGCTTTTATTCCTTTTTCTGCTAAATGCATTAAGAATAAAGCTACACCCACTAGGGCGTCTCTACCGTAATGGCTTTCTGGATAAATAATTCCTCCGTTGCCTTCACCTCCAATAACTGCGCCAACTTCTTTCATAGTTGAGACAACGTTCACCTCCCCTACTGCGGCAGCTTTGTATTCTTGTTGGTATTTGGCTGTCAAATCTGCTAGCGCCCTAGTTGACGATAAATTAGATACGGTAGCACCTGGTGTTTTTGAAAGCACATAATCTGCACAGGCTACCAAGGTATACTCCTCTCCAAACACGTTTCCATCCTCAGAAATAAAGGCCAAACGGTCTACATCTGGGTCTACTACAATGCCTAAGTGAGCGCCTGTTTCTATCACTTTTTGTTTAATATCTGTTAGGTGTTCCTCTAAGGGCTCCGGATTGTGTGGAAATTCTCCTGTAGGATTACAGTACAATTTTACTACTTCTACCCCTAGGGCCTCTAAAAGTGCTGGAATGAAGAATCCTCCAGTAGAATTTACACCATCTACCACTACTTTAAATCTTGCCTTTTTAATAACTGAAGCGTCTATTAGTGAAAGGGCTAGGATCTCATCTATATGTATATCTAAATAAGCAGTGTTAGAAATAATCGATCCCAGTTGGTCTACTTCTGAAAAAATAAAAGATTCAGCTGCAGCAATTTCTAGTACTTTATTTCCAGTAGCAGCAGAAATAAATTCTCCCATTTCATTGAGGAGTTTTAAGGCATTCCACTCTTTTGGATTGTGACTGGCAGTTAAAACAATTCCTCCTTGAGCCTGTTCTAGGGGAACAGCAATTGCTACTGTGGGTGTGGTAGATAAATCTAAATCTATTACGGTAATTCCCATTCCTACAAGGGTAGCATTTACTAATGATTGCACCATGGCTCCAGAAATTCTAGCATCTCTACCCACAACCACCTTTACTGGGCCATTAGTGTGCTCCTCCTTTAAAATAGTGGCATATGCTGCTGTGAATTTTACTACGTCTAAGGGGGTTAAATTATCTGAAACCACTCCTCCAATGGTACCGCGTATTCCTGAAATAGATTTAATAAGTGTCATATGATCTTTATATGATACAAATATAATGGCTGCTTAAGGGTTTTACATCATGCAATTTGTATTTTCGTAAAAATCATTTTTCAAACAACTCTTCATTTTGAATTTTTTAGCGCACATCTATTTATCTTTTGGTCATTCTGAAATAAGTATAGGTAACTTTATGGCAGACAGTCTTAAGGGAAATGTTATGTCTGCCTATTCTCAAGACATGCAAAAAGGGGTAGTACTTCACAGAGCTATTGATAATTTTACAGATAAACATCCTATTTACAGAAGGAGTTGCAAGCGCATATTTGAAGTACACGGACATTATAGCAGAGTTATTATAGATATTTTTTACGATCATTATTTAGCTGCAAATTGGGACAATTACCACCCAGATCCGTTAGCTGTTTTTGCTACTAATTTTTATGAGCTGTTAGACACTCATTTTAGTAAATTACCCCCTAAGACCCAGCACCTTTTTCCTTACATGAAAAAGCATAACTGGTTGGTGGCTTATGAAAGCATAGCTGGCATAGAGCAAATTTTAAAAGGCATGTACCGCAGGACTTCTTTTGCCTCTAAAATGGATATGGCTGCACTAGATCTAGAAAAAAATTATAAGGACTTAGGTAATGACTTTCATGAATTTTTCAAAGAATTGATTATCTTTTCAGAACATAAAATAAAAGATTTAAAGACTTAATTAAACCATATGACACTACAAGCTTTTTATAAGGCCATTACTATAGCATTCATAGCTATCTTATTTTTACAATGTAGCTCTGAAACAGAGCCCACTGGTTTAGTGACTGAAAAAGCCATGGTGGTTTCTGCTAGAGAAGAGGCCTCGGCTATTGGAATTGAAATCTTAAAAAAGGGGGGGAATGCTTTTGACGCCATGGTAGCTACAGAATTAGCATTGGCGGTAGCCTATCCCTTTGCTGGAAATATTGGTGGTGGAGGCTTTATGGTATATAGAAAGGCTAATGGAGATGTAGGAAGTTTAGATTACAGAGAGAAAGCTCCTGCCGCCGCTTATAGAGACCTTTATTTAGATGAAGACGGAAATGTAATTCCAGGCAAAAGCACTCTAGGGGCTACAGCTGTTGGAGTTCCAGGTACTATAGCGGGTATTGTAGAGGTGCATGACAAATTGGGTTCACTTCCTTTTGAAACCATTTTAGCCCCCGTTATTTCACTGGCGAGAAAAGGCGTAGTTGTCACAGAAAAGCAAGCCAAGTCTATGGCATTTCAAAGAGATATTATTGCTAAAATTAGTGGTGAAAAAAGTCTTTTTGCACAGTTTTACAAAAAAGGTGATACTATAAAATATACAGCACTAGCAGAGACCTTAACCGCTATAGCTAAGGGAGGAAAAGATGTCTTTTACAAAGGTGAAATTGCAGCTAAAATTGCTAAATTTATACAAGAGCGTGGCGGTTATATTACAGAAGAAGATCTTGCTAATTATGAAGCAGTTTGGAGGCAACCGGTCATTTTTAAATATAAAGATCTTAAAATTATATCTATGAGTCCTCCAAGCAGTGGTGGCGTTACTATGAGCCAAATGTTTAAAATGATGGAGCCCTACCCTCTAGAAACTTATGGTCATAATAGCGAAAAATCCATTCAACTCTTTACGGAAGCAGCCAGAAGGGCTTATGCAGATAGAAATTACTTTTTAGGAGATCCAGACTACAGTCCTATCCCTTTAGATGTTATTTTAAGTGAGTCCTATTTAAAAGATAGGATGAGTAGCTTTTCTTTTGATAAAGCAACACCTTCTTCTGAGATTTCTCATGGCGACATTCAAATTATTGAAAGTGATCAAACTACTCACTACTCTATTGTGGATCAAGAGGGGAATGCAGTTTCAGTAACCACTACCTTAAATGGTGCTTTTGGTTCTAAATTGTACCAGGAAGAATTAGGTTTCTTTTTCAATAATGAAATGGACGATTTTTCTGCCAAGGCAGGAGTTCCAAATATGTTTGGACTTATTGGCGCAGAAGCCAATAGCATAGCACCGGGAAAAAGAATGCTCAGCAGCATGACCCCCACTATAGTAGAAAAAGAGGGTCAGTTATGGATGGTGGTGGGAACTCCTGGCGGCTCTACTATTATTACAGCAGTGGCACAAACCATTTTAAATGCCTATGAATTTAAACTAAGCATGCAAGAATCGGTAAATGCCCCTAGATTTCACCACCAATGGCTGCCAGATGCTCTTATTTTTGAACCAGATGCATTTAGTGCCTCTACTATTAAAGGCCTAAAACAGAAAGGATATTTAATTAGTGAAAAGTCAAATACTATTATTGGTAAGGTAGACGCTATAAAGGTATTAAAAGATGGCAGATTAGAGGCTGGTGCAGATCCCAGAGGAGATGACACCGCTGTTGGATTTTAGACAGCTAAGCCACCCCCTTGTTTCCAGTTAGACTAGCCATGTGTAATTGCTTTTTAAGATCCTCCATAGATGCTTGCAGTTGTCTCAGTAATCCGTTGTCTGCAGGCTCTTCAACCCCAAAGCTGATTTTACTACTCACTTGCCAAATTTCTTGAATTTGGTCCGTGCTAATTTCATAGGGATCATAGCTCTCATTAATAGAAATGAGGCTTAAATTTTTAGCTCCTGACTGCCTGTAAATTTTCTTTACCATAACAGAATCATAAAGTACTACTACATAAATTTTATTGTGATTTACATGGTCCAAGCTTTCCACTGCCCTAGCTAGCACCCATTCATTTGGCTTTAGGTTTGGTAGCATAGAATCTCCCTCTACTTGAAAACCTCTATAGGTAGCATTTCTAAACTCAGGAATGGGAAGGTCAAAAGCGGGTAATTGTTTGTACCAACTGCTATCACTAATGTTTTGAGGATATCCGGCTGCTGCTTTAGCATTTACTAGAACCATATTGTCATTTCCTGCGGCGTCTATGGTCACTACTTTTGGTATGGTACTCACCACTACATTTTTAATAAATTGAACCTGGCTTTCTCCGTAAATCCAGAGAGGATTTAGTTGAAATTGCTTTATTAATTCTACAACGACTTTTCCAGATAGTTTGGTTTTACCTCTTTCAATATCTGCGGTAGTATTAGGTATACCTAGACATGAAGCAAAAGTTTTTTGCGTGTAACCCAATGACTTTCTAAGCGAAATAAATCTTTCAATATCCATAAATATGATTATTATACAGCAAATTTATTCTATTGTTGGAAATATTCCAAATATTATATAGGATATTTTCCTAAAAAGTAATGCCAGACTTCTTAAAATTAAATAAATCAGCTTATTTATTTGAATAAATTGGGAGTGTTAAGTCTGTTTAAATTTCAATCAATATTGTACCTTGCTGCTTTGCTATGAACATGAATAAAGACCAGAATTATATTGAGGTAAAGGGTGCTAGGACTCATAATCTCAAAAATATAGACATAGATATTCCTAGAGAAAAATTAGTAGTAATTACTGGACTTTCAGGAAGTGGAAAATCTTCTTTAGCCTTTGACACTATTTACGCAGAGGGACAAAGAAGGTATATAGAAACTTTTTCTGCTTATGCCAGACAATTTTTAGGAGGATTAGAAAGACCAGATGTAGACAAAATTGACGGACTTTCTCCTGTCATAGCTATTGAACAAAAAACCACGTCAAAATCTCCAAGATCTACCGTAGGAACCATCACGGAACTCTATGATTTTTTAAGATTATTATTCGCAAGGGCTTCAGATGCTTATTCTTATGAAACTGGAGAGAAAATGGTTCAGTATACAGATATTCAAATTCAAAGCCTTATACAGGAAGACTATCAAGACAAGAGAATCTCTATTTTAGCCCCTGTTATAAAATCTAGAAAGGGACATTACAGAGAACTTTTTGAGCAAATAAGCAAACAAGGATTTGTAAAAGTAAGGGTAGACGGTGTTATTTTAGACCTCATGCCTGGAATGAAGGTAGATAGGTATAAAGTACATGACATTGAAATTGTCATAGATCGTCTAGAAGTAGACAACATAGAAGGCACCTCTAAAAGACTGTCTGAAAGTATTTATACTGCCTTGGACCTTGGAAAAAATGTGCTCATGGTTTTAGAAGCTGGAGAAAAAAAAGCCCGTTACTTTTCCAGAGACCTCATGTGCCCCACTACTGGTATTTCATATGCCCTACCAGAACCCAATACCTTTTCATTTAATTCTCCCAAAGGCATGTGCCCTAGCTGTCAAGGACTTGGAATTATGCACAAGGTAAACCTAAATAAAATCTTTCCAGACCTCAGTATTTCTATTCGTGCTGGAGGTATAGCGCCACTTGGCCCCTATAAGACATCATGGTCTTTTAAACAACTAGAACTTATAGCTCAAAGGCATAATTTTACCTTAGACACTCCCATTAAAGACATTCCACAGGAGGCTACAGATATTATTGTTCATGGCGGGCAAGATAAATTTACTGTGAGTTCAAAAACCTTAGGTGTAGATAGAACCTACCAAATAGACTATGAGGGGATAGCCACTTTTATTCAATCACAATTTAAACAGGCCAATACCACATCTTTAAAAAGATGGGCCAAAGATTTTATGGATAAATTAGTCTGTGACCAATGTAATGGATCTAGACTTCTAGAAACTTCTCTGCATTTTAAAATTCAAAAGCAAAATATATCACAACTGGCTCAGATGGATATTATAAGCCTCGCAGCATTCTTTGAACAGTTGTCAAAATCTCTAAAAGGAGATCAAGCCATCATTGCAGAAGAAATTATTAAAGAAATTAAAACTAGGTTGCAATTCTTATTAGATGTAGGATTAGAATATTTAAGTCTAAACAGGCCTTCTAAATCACTTTCTGGTGGAGAAGCACAGAGAATCAGACTAGCTACACAAATAGGTTCTCAGTTGGTGGGGGTATTGTATATCTTAGATGAGCCTAGTATTGGTTTACATCAGCGAGATAACGAGCGGCTTATAAATTCGCTAGAATCACTTAGAGATCTGGGAAATTCAGTCCTGGTGGTAGAACATGATAAAGACATGATTTTAAGGGCGGACTACGTCATAGATATAGGGCCAAAAGCAGGGAAAAATGGAGGGGAAATTCTAACACAAGGAACTCCAGAGCAGCTGTTAAAAGAACAAACCCTTACAGCAGCATACTTAAATAAAACGTTGAAAATTACCCTTCCAAAACAAAGAAGAAAAGGTAACGGTAAAACATTAAAACTATCTGGTTGTACTGGAAATAATCTTAAAAACGTATGTATAGAACTCCCATTAGGTACCATGATAGGGGTGTCTGGAGTGTCTGGATCTGGAAAATCTACCCTTATAAATGAGACCCTTTACCCTATTTTAAATGCACATATTTTTAATGGAGTAAAAGTACCCATGCCTTATAAAAAAATAGAGGGTTTGGAGCATATAGATAAGGTAATAGATATTAATCAACAGCCCATAGGAAGAACACCAAGGTCTAATCCCGCCACTTATACTGATGTTTTTAGTGAAATTAGAACGCTATTCACTAAGACTACAGAAGCTTCTATTAGAGGTTATAAACCAGGCCGTTTTAGCTTTAATGTGGCTGGAGGCCGATGCGAAACCTGTCAAGGAGGAGGTCTTAGGGTTATTGAAATGAATTTTTTACCAGACATTTACGTTCCCTGCGAAACCTGTAATGGAAAGCGCTTTAATAGGGAGACTTTAGAAATTCGTTATAAAGGGAAATCTATTTCAGACGTTTTAGAAATGACCATTGATGAATCTGTAGCCTTTTTTGAAGCCATTCCAAAAATTTATCGAAAACTAAAAACTATTAAAGACGTAGGGCTTGGTTATATTTCTTTAGGACAACAGTCTACCACTCTTTCTGGCGGAGAGGCACAACGAATAAAGCTGGCAGCAGAGCTTTCAAAAAGAGATACAGGAAACACCTTATATATTTTAGATGAGCCCACTACTGGGCTTCACTTTGAAGATATTAGAGTTTTATTAGACGTATTGCAAAAATTAGTAGATAAAGGCAACACCGTATTGGTTATAGAGCATAACTTAGATGTAATAAAGGTAGTAGACCACCTAATAGATATAGGTTATGAAGGAGGCGCAAGAGGCGGCGAAATAGTAGCGGTAGGAACTCCAGAAGTAGTAGCAAAAGATAAGAAAAGCCATACGGCACGTTTTCTTAAAAAAGAACTAGGTTTGTCATAGTCATATTTTAAATAGTATTTATATGAGAAAAGAAAAACATCACAAAGGGTGGAATGAGATAAAAACAAATGATTCATGGGCTTTATTTAAGATTATGGGAGAATTTGTAAATGGATATGAAAAAATGAGCACGATTGGTCCCTGTGTGTCTATTTTTGGATCTGCTAGAACCAAACCCACTGATCCCTATTACAAATTAGCTACTGAAGTAGCCAGACGTATAGTACAAGAAGGCTATGGTGTCATTACAGGGGGTGGTCCTGGAATAATGGAAGCAGGAAATTACGGAGCACATTTAGAAAAAGGAACTTCAGTAGGCTTGAATATTGAGCTGCCTTTTGAGCAGCATGACAACCCTTACATAGATCATGACAAAAACCTTCAATTTGACTATTTCTTTGTTAGGAAAGTTATGTTTGTGAAATATTCACAAGGTTTTGTAGTCATGCCAGGTGGTTTTGGAACATTAGATGAACTCTTTGAGGCTATTACCCTTATTCAGACTAATAAAATAGAGAAATTTCCTATTATTTTAGTGGGTACTACCTTTTGGAAAGGCCTAATAGATTGGATAAAAGACACCTTGCTATCTGAAGGGAATATATCAGTAAAAGACCTAGACCTTTTGCAAATGGCAGACACTCCAGAAGAAGTAGTAAACCATATCAATGCTTTTTACAAAGGCAAGACTTTAAGTCCAAACTTTTAAATGAATATTTTAACCGCATTTAAATAAATGAAAACCAACGCTATCCTATTAATTGTAACGTGTTTGAGTAGTCTTGGGTTGAGTGCGCAACATGTTAATAGGGTAAATGCTTCCCTAAATGCAGAAAAACATGAAATAAAAATTCAACAAGAATTTCTGTATGTGAATCAAAGTAAAGATACACTGGCTACTCTCTACTTTAATGATTGGGCAAATGCCTACGCCAGCAAAGACAGTCCCTTAACTAAAAGATTTGCAGATGATTTTAAAAAAAATCTTCATCTTGCTTCAGAAGAACAAAGAGGTGGCACCAACATTATTGGAGCAGTTGATCAAAATTATTTTTCTTTGCCATGGTGGAGAACACCTACAAAAGACATTATTGGGATCTCTTTAAATAAGCCTCTAGCTCCCGGAGAAGCCAATAAAATTACTTTTACATATACTGTGAAATTGCCTCCTAGTAAATACACGTCATATGGCTTTGACCCTCAAGGAGGCTATTTTTTAAAAGATTGGTACCTAACTCCAGCAGTGTATTTAGAAAGTAACTGGTTGTTGTATGCCAATAAAGATTTACAAGATTTATATACAGATATAGTCAATACCACTATTAAACTTAGATATCCAAAGGAATTGGAGTTAAACTCTAATTATAAAGAGGTATTGGAAAACACAATAGGTAAAAACAGATGGGCTACACTAACCGGGTCTGGAAAAAAAAGTGCTGAGTTTTATTTAAATAATACCAATGATTTTGTTAGATATAAATTAAAAAACACGCTATTAGTTACGGATATTAGAGAGTCTAGTATGGATAAGGGACTAGAAAGGGCGCTAATAGAGAAAGTTTTTAATTTTATAAGATCAAAAATTGGTGACATTCCTCTGGAACAGCTTTTAGTGACCAAAATGAATTATGATAGAAACCCTTTGTACGGCCTTAATAAATTGCCAGATTTCATTAACCCTTATGACGCCTCATTTAAACTAGAACTCAGCTTATTAAAGACTAGTTTATACGCTATTTTTAAAGAGAGTTTTTTTATTAATCCCAGAAAAGAACAATGGGTGATAGACGCGCTGGTAAACTATAATATGATAAAATATGTAGAGACTTATTATCCAGATCAAAAGCTACTGGGTAAACTAGCCTCTTACTGGGGAATTAAAGGGCTTCACTTAGCAGAATTAGATTTTAATGACCAATATGCACTTCTCTATAATTTAACAGCAAGAAGGAACTTAGACCAACCGCTCACTACATCTAATGACTCTCTTATAAAATTTAATCAGCAAATTGGAAATAAATATAAAGCTGGTTTAGGTTTGGCTTATTTAGAAAATTATTTAGGTGAAGATGTATTGGAAAGATGTATAAGAAATTTTTATCAATCCAATAAAAACACAACTATTAATACACAAGATTTTAAAGAGGTATTAGAAAAGTATACAGATAAAAATATTGATTGGTTTTTTGACACTTATATAGCTACTAAAAATAAAATAGACTTTAAAATAACAAAGGCTACAAAAGAAACAGATTCTATTTTTGTAACTATTAAAAATAAGCAGCAAACTAAGGTGCCTATTTCATTATTTGGCCTTAAAAAAGATTCTGTAGTTTCTCAATATTGGTTTACTGGAATAGACAGCATTAGTCAGTTTAATATTCCAAATAATTCTGAAGATAAATTAGTGCTCAATTATGACCAAAAAATTCCAGAATTTAACCAGAGAGATAATTGGAAATCTTTAAACGGATGGTTTTCTAGTAATAGAAAATTAAAATTCCAATTCTTTAAAGACCTTGAAGATCCTAATTACAACCAAGTCTTTTATGTACCTATTGTCAATTTCAATATATATGACGGTTTAACTCCAGGGATAAGATTATACAACAAAACAATACTAGAAAGACCTTTTAATTATGATTTTTCTCCCTCATATGGTCTGAAGGGAAAAAAAATGGTAGGATACGGCAGGCTTAATTACAGAAAATATTACAATGAAAAAAGCCTGTATGTAACTAATTTTAGCATGGGCACCTCTAGTTATCAATACACTGAAAACGCACGTTATACAACCATTACACCCTCATTTTCTATGGGGTGGAGACCAGAAGATTTAAGGTCTAATAAAAAGGACTACTTTAATTTAAGGTATGTAAAGGTTCATAGAGATCCCAACCCAGTAAATGAAATGCCTATAGAAAATCAGAATCCAAATTATGGAGTTCTGAACATGAGGTACGGCTCTAACGACAATGGAATTTTAAATTATTTTTCATGGAATATAGATGGTCAACAAGCACAAGATTTCACTAAACTTTCTTTTGAAATTGAATACAGGAGGCTTTTTGAAAACAATAGGCAATTTAATATTCGTTTTTTTGCAGGCAGCTTCATTAGAAATGAAACCAAAGGAGACTTTTTTAGCTTTGCCCTAGACAGGCCCACAGATTACCTATTTGATTATGGTTTTTTAGGTCGGTCTGAAGATACGGGACTTTATTCTCAGCAAATAATTATAGCAGAGGGAGGTTTTAAATCTAGGCTAGACAGGCCTTTTGCCAATCAATGGATGGCCACAACCAATGCTAGTGTTAATATTTATAGATGGGTGGAATTTTATACAGATTTTGGTTTTGTGAAAAATAAAGGTTACAGAGAAAGAATGGTCTATGATTCTGGAATTAGATTAAACCTGGTTACAGATTATTTTGAATTATACTTTCCTCTTTACTCTAATAATGGATGGGAAAGTGGCCAAGACAACTACGCAGAAAAAATACGATTTGTAGTGACTTTAAGTCCTAAAACGCTTTTGGGCTTATTTAATAGAAAATGGTTCTAGTTTTTGCGTATTTCTTAAAAATAAACTTTTTCACTGAGAATATTTCAGAGATAGTCCAAAAATTCTTTCATTATTTTTATAATAAATAATTTATCATCCCAAACCACCTCTGTCTTAGTTCTTTTTTCTATATTTTTACAAAGTGTTTTTTTTATAAATAAATATTTTTAAGCCCTTTTTTGCATGGAGTTATCTGATAAAACAAAAGAGAAAATAACTTTTGATGATTTTAAACAACAAATCATCGAAGACTATAAGATTGCTGTTACTAGTAGAGAATGTAGTTTATTAGGGAGACGTGAAGTACTTACAGGAAAAGCAAAATTTGGAATTTTTGGAGATGGGAAAGAACTCCCACAGATTGCCATGGCCAAGGCCTTTGAAAAGGGAGATTTTAGGAGCGGTTATTACAGAGACCAAACCTTTATGATGGCTATTGGAGTCTTAAAGCCAAAACACTTTTTTCACGGTTTATATGCCACAACAGATATTGAAAAAGAACCTATGAGTGCCGGTAGGCAAATGGGAGGGCATTTTGTAACCCACAGTTTAAACGAAGATGGAAGTTGGAAAGACCTAACCGCCCAAAAAAATAGTAGTGCAGATATTTCTCCTACGGCAGCCCAAATGCCTAGACTATTAGGCTTAGCTCAAGCCTCAAAGGTGTATAGAAACCAAAAAAACATACAAGCAGACTTATTTTCAAATCAAGGAAATGAAGTAGCATGGGGAACCATAGGAAATGCCAGTACTAGCGAAGGAATCTTTTTTGAAACTATTAATGCTGGGGGAGTGCTACAAGTGCCTATGGTAGTAAGTATTTGGGATGATGAATACGGTATATCTGTCCATGCCAAGCACCAGACTACCAAAGAAAATATAAGTGAAATTTTAAAAGGGTTTCAAAAAGAAGAAGACACTAATGGCTATGAAATTTTTAAAGTGGCTGGCTGGGATTATACCAACTTAATTAAGACCTATAAAAGAGCTTCTGAAATTGCTAGAGAAACACACATTCCAGTTATTATTCATGTGAACGAACTCACCCAGCCTCAGGGGCATTCTACCTCTGGATCTCATGAAAGATATAAAACTGATGAAAGATTATTATGGGAAAAAGAACAGGACTGCAATGTGAAGTTTAAGGAGTGGATCTTAGAAAATGATTTTGCAGATTTAGAGGTACTTACTCTTATTGAGAAAGAAATAAAAAAAGAAGTAAGAAATGCCAAAAATGAGGCATGGGCAGAGTTCTTAGCCCCCCACATAGTATATAAAAAGGAACTTGTCCAAATACTGAAAACAATCCTTACAGTCACACAAGATAAGACAGCCATTACATCAGTTTTAAATGATTTAATATCCATAGAAGAACCTATTAAAAAAGACCTGGCTTCAAAGGCGCGCTTAGCTTTGAGAGGTTTAATTGGTGAACCACTAGCCAATAAAGTATTGTTAAAGAATTGGTTAGACGCATTTATTTCTGAAATGCAACCCAAATTCAGTGCTCATTTGTACAGTGAAAACTTAACAAATGCTACTCTAGTAAAAGGGGTAGTCCCCCAGTACGCAAAAGAAGCTCCTTTGGTAGACGGCAGATTAATTATTAGAGATAATTTTGATGCTCTTTTAAATAAATATCCTGAATTTTTAATTTTTGGTGAAGATAGCGGTACTATTGGAGATGTAAATCAAGGATTAGAGGGACTACAGAAAAAATATGGAGAACAGAGAGTTGCAGATACAGGAATTAGGGAAACCACCATTGTAGGTCAGGGAATAGGAATGGCACTAAGAGGTTTAAGACCTATAGCTGAAATTCAATACTTAGATTATATGCTTTACGCCCTTCAAACCCTTTCAGATGATTTAGCTTCACTCAGGTATAGGACATTAGGAAAACAAAAAGCCCCCCTTATTATTAGGACAAGAGGACACCGTTTAGAAGGAATATGGCACTCTGGTTCCCAAATGGGAGGACTTATCCATTTTTTAAGAGGAATGTATATATTAACACCAAGAAACATGACTGTTGCTGCTGGTTTTTATAATACCCTAATGAAGAGTGATGAGCCTGCTTTGGTCATAGAAAGCTTAAATGGCTATAGACTAAAAGAGCCTATGCCTTCTAATCTTTCAGAAATATGTACCCCAATAGGTATTGTAGAAATCATTAAAAAAGGAACAGATATTACAGTGATTTCCTATGGTTCTACCTTGAGAATTGTTGAGCAGGTTGCTCAAACGCTACTAAATTATGATATAGATATAGAACTTATAGATGCGCAGTCCCTACTCCCGTTTGACATTAGTGGGGAAACCTTAAAAAGTATTCAAAAGACCAATAGACTTATGGTCATAGATGAAGATGTACCAGGTGGTTGTTCCGCTTATATAGTTCAAGAAATTATTGATAAGCAAGGCGGATTTAAGTATTTAGATGGTACCCCAAAAACCATAACAGCTAAAGCACATAGACCCGCGTACGCCAGTGATGGAGATTACTTTTCTAAACCAAACGCAGAAGATATTTTTGAGGCTATCTATGGGGTTATGCATGAATCTAACCCAAGGGCATACCCAGCCTTTTAATTATAAAATCTTAATTAATAATTCTTTTAAGAGATTCTCGTGATCTGATGGGGATCCAATACCTTTGTTTTTAAGATCTAATTCCTTTAGCGTATACAACACCTGACTCACTCTTTTCATAGGATAAATTTTTGCCGCGTTTTTTATTTCAGAAATAAAAAAAGGAGATACTCCTAGAGAAGTAGCTACGTGGCTGGGATTGTGATCTGAAAGTCCGTGGTACTGCATTATTTGAATAAAAAAACTGTGCAATATAGACACCGTCATTAAAAAGGGGTTGTCTTTAGGATTTTGCGCAAAATACTGAATAATTTTATAAGCCTTTTGAATATTTCTTTCTCCTATGGCTTTTTTAAGCTCAAAGTTATTGTAGTCTTTGCTAATTCCAATATACTGCTCAATATGCTCAGGAGTGATTTCAGTTCCTTTTGGAATCACTATAGCTAGTTTCCCAACTTCTCTGGCTATTTTACTGAGATCAGTACCCAGAAACTCAAAGAGTAAATGTGCTGCATGTGGAGTTACTTGGAACCCTTGCTGCCTCACATAATCAGTAATCCAGGCAGGTATCTTATTGTCGTATAATTTATTACTCTCTAATAAAACTCCGTTTTTCTTAAAGGCCTTATAAACGGCTTTTCGTTTGTCAAGCTTATTATACTTATAACAAAGTACTAAAACAGTAGAGCTAAGAGGCTTGTTTGCATAGTCAAAGAGTTGGTCCATTTGCCTAGAAAGGTGTTGGGCTTCTTTTACTATAATTAATTGTTTTTCAGACATCATAGGATACCGTTTGGCTTGAGAAATTATCTCATCTATTTGTGTGTCTTTGCCATATACAATTAATTGATTAAAGGCTTTAGATTCCTCAGGAAGTACCCGCTCCTGCATGAGGTCAGACAGTGCGTCTATATAATAGGGCTCTTCGCCAAAAAATAGATATAACGGTTTTAAAAGTCCTTTATTTATATCACTCGCTATTAACTTTGCTTCCTCCATTCAAAATATTTCATCAAATTTGTACCATGCAATCTCTACAGTTTCCAAACTACCCGTTTCGCTTCAAAAATAGCGAAAATAAGCCCTATATATTTGATATTATTAGGAAAAAGTTTGTGATTATTCTTCCTGAGGAGTGGGTAAGACAACATGTAGTTTGGTATTTAATAATGGAAAAAAAATATCCAAAAAGTCTAATCAATGTAGAAAAACAGTTGCAGGTGAACGGACTTACAAAAAGATATGATGTGGTGGTATACCAAAAAGACGGAAGTATATTGCTTTTGGTAGAGTGTAAATCCCCAGAAGTAAAAATTAGTCAAGAAACTTTTAATCAAATAGCCCGATACAACAAAAGTCTAAACGCAGTCTATTTAATGGTTACTAACGGGCTTCACCATTATTATTGCTCTCAAAATTTTAAAGAAGAAAAATACATGTTTTTAAAAAATATTCCTGATTATATCCCTTAATTTGCAGCTTAAATTATTTTAGTGAAAAAAATTGCTATTGTTGTATTAAATTGGAATGGAGCCACCTTATTAGAACGGTTCTTGCCTTCAGTGATAGAAAACAGCACCTCAGACTGCCAGGTATATATTGCAGACAACGGATCTACAGACAGTTCAATTACGTTTTTAAAAAATACATTTCCTGAGGTGATAATTATTCCCCTACAAGAAAACTACGGTTTTGCAGGAGGTTATAACAAAGCCTTAAAACAAGTACATGAACCTCTATTATGTCTTTTAAACTCTGATGTTGCACCTGCTAAGTACTGGCTTACTCCAATTTTTCAAGCCTTTGGATTAGATAAAAGTTTGGCCATTGCTCAACCAAAAATATTAGATGAACTAAATAAGAACTCTTTCGAATACGCAGGCGCCGCAGGTGGATATCTAGACGCTTTTGGTTATCCCTTTTGCAGGGGTAGAATTTTCCAATCTATCGAATTAGATCAAGGGCAGTTCAATGATAAAGAAGAAATATTTTGGGCTACAGGCGCCTGTATGTTTATTAGAAATGAAATATTTCAAAGCTTAGAAGGCTTTGATGAAGATTACTTTGCACACCAAGAAGAAGTAGACCTCTGTTGGAGAGCCAAAAACAAGGGCCATAAAATTTCATACATAGGAAACTCAGAAGTGTACCATTTAGGTGGATCTACTCTGAGTAATATGAATCCCAAGAAAACTTTCTTAAATTTTAGAAACTCTCTATTCTCAATACTTAAAAACCTCCCATTAAAAAGATCTATTCCCCTAATTATTGTTAGACTGGTATTAGACGGAGTGGCTGGACTGCGTTTTATATTACTAGGAAAACCCATGCATTGTTTAGCTATTATTCACGCACATTTTAGTTTTTATAAGCTTGCAAAAAAAATATATAAAAAAAACAACATCTCTCCAAAGCCCATTAAATACTACCTTACTATTTCTATTGTTTGGTCTCATTATATGCGAGGAATTAAATATTTTTCTCAATTAGTAAAAAATTAACTAAATTAGAACTAACATCTAGCTTGAAAACAGATAAATTTGATCTACTAATTATATTCAACAACTATGAAAAAAATCATTTTTGGCTGCTTAGCGGCTACTTTATTACTTTCTTCTTGTGTGTCTCAAAAGAAATTTACAGACTTAGAAGCGAAACAAAAAGAAACTCAGGACCTTTTAAACTCTGCAACTGTTAAATTGAACTCTTGTTTGGAAGACACGGCTCGTTTACAATTACTACAAGAGCAAAATGCTTATTTAAAAGCCAACAATCAAGAATTAATTAACAATCTAGGTAACTTAACTACTTTAACATCTAAAGGAGCAGACAATTTAGAGCGTTCATTAGAAAGCTTAAAAGAAAAAGATTTAACTATCCGTAAGTTAAACAATGCTGTTACAAGAAGAGATTCAGTAAACCTTGCTTTAGTTCAAAGCTTAAAAGGAGTATTGGGGAACTTAGATGACGAAGACATTGAAATTAGTGTAGAAAAAGGAGTGGTATTCGTATCAATCTCAGACAAACTATTATTCAATTCTGGAAGTTACAATGTGACTGCAAAAGCTAAATCTGTTTTAGGTAAAGTAGCTAAAGTAGTAAATAACAAGCCTGACTTTGAATTTATGGTAGAAGGTCATACAGATGACAGAAGCTATGCAAAAGGAGAGTTGTTAGACAACTGGGATTTAAGTGTTAAGAGAGCTACTTCAGTAGTGCGTATTCTTGAAAAAGAATTTGGAGTTGATCCAAAGCGTATGACAGCAGCAGGAAGATCTCAGTACTTACCAATATCTTCTGAATTATCTAAAAATAGAAGAACTAGAATTGTTGTACTTCCTAAAATTGATCAGTTTTACACTATGATTGAAGAAGGTTTAAAAGACGCTGCTATTAACTAATTAGCGGTATTTCAAAATATTTAAAGCGTCCCATCGGGACGCTTTTTTTATGTTGTAAAAACAAAATAAATTACAAAATATCTAAGGAACCTTTACCCTCTCTAATGACTTTTGGTTCATGGCCAGAGAGGTCTATAATGGTGGAAGGAACATTGTCTCCATAGCCACCATCTATAACAATGGCTACCTCATTTTGCCATTTTTCAAAAATAAGCTCAGGATCTGTGATGTACTCTATCACTTGGTCTGGATCATATATAGAGGTAGACACTATGGGGTTTCCAAGTAGGCGCACTAATTGCTGAGGAATAGAATGATCTGGCACCCTAATTCCCACAGTTTTTTTCTTTTTAAAAACCTTTGGTAATTTATTGTTACCTGGTAAAATAAAAGTGTAAGGGCCCGGCAAAGCGCGCTTGAGAATTTTAAAGGTTGATGAATCTATATGTGTCACATAATCTGAAAGATTACTCAAATCTGCACATATAAAAGACCATTGCGCTTTTTCTAGTTTTACTCCTTTAATTTTAGCTAATTTTTCTAGAGCTTTGTTATTGGTAATATCACATCCTATTCCGTATACAGTGTCTGTTGGATAAATAACAAGCCCGCCGGCTCTTATAGCAGCTACCACTTTTTCAAGTGCTTTTTCTTGAGGATTTTCTGGATATATTTTAATAAACTGTCCCATATTAAATTACTTCTAACTTAGCAAATCTGAGAATGAGCTTCTTAATCCCCCCTATTTCAAAGTCTATACTGGCTTTTTTATCTGCACCTAAACCTTCTAGAGAAAGCACCTTGCCATTCCCAAAACGATTGTGTTTTACAAGGGAACCCTCAGAAACTTCAATAGCATTTTCACCATTTCCAATTGGATCTGCCAAATCTGGTCTTATTTTTCTAAGTTTTCTGAGCTGGTTTTCCTTAGGCCTAAAAGAAGTTGGAGGAATACTTGCGGTTGGTTTTTGCTGTCTGAGTTTGCTCTTATCTACATCACCAAAAATGTCTGCATCTATAAGAGGCTTATACCTATAAGTGTCTAAGGGTACCTGAATATCTAGATAACGCTCTTCAATTTCTTCAATAAATCTAGAAGGCTCTGAATCTACTAATTTACCCCATCTGTACCTAGTTTGAGCATAAGTGAGGTAGGCCTTTTTCTCTGCTCTAGTAAGGGCTACATAAAATAAACGGCGTTCTTCTTCTAAGTCTGAACGGGTATTCATACTCATGGCCGAAGGAAAAAGATCTTCTTCCATTCCAACTACATACACGTATGGAAATTCAAGTCCCTTGGCCATGTGAATGGTCATGAGTGCTACCCTATCATCATCTCCTACATCTTTATCTAAGTCTGTTGCCAGTGAAACGTCTTCTAAAAACTCAGAAATACTTCCAGTAGCATCTGCTAGCTCCTGCTGGCCCTCTACAAAGTCTTTAATCCCGTTAAGCAGCTCCTCTATATTTTCCATTTTGGCAATCCCTTCTGGAGTACCATCTTTTTTAAACTCTAACAAAAGTCCAGATTTCTTAGCCACATGCTCTGAAAGCTCAAAAGCATTTGCTGTCTTATTCATGACTTGATAGCTCTTAATCATGGTAACAAAATCTTCTAACTTTCTCTTAGTACCCGCATTTATATTGAGCGGCACCTTGTCTATATTTTCCATCACCTCAAAAATAGAGCGATTGAAATGATTGGCTGCCACCACCAATTTATCAATGGTACTCTGCCCTATCCCTCTTGCTGGGTAATTGATTACTCTCTTAAGCGCTTCTTCATCTTTTGGATTAATAACCAATCGCAAATAGGCCAATACATCTTTAATCTCCTTGCGTTGGTAAAAAGACAAACCACCAAAAATTCTGTATGGAATATCTCTTTTCCTTAAAGCATCTTCCATGGCCCTAGATTGTGAATTGGTTCTGTAGAGAATTGCAAAAGCAGAATTTTGGAGTTGATGCTGCATTTTAGATTCTAAAATACTTCCTGCTACATAACGGCCTTCTTCTGCGTCTGTTGGAGATCTGTGCACGGTGATGAGCTCTCCAGGGTCATTGTCTGTCCAAACTTCCTTATCTAACTGGTTTGTATTATTGGCAATTATACTATTGGCTGCCTTTACAATAGTGTCTGTAGAGCGATAATTTTGCTCTAATCTGTACTGCGCCACCTGCTCGTAATCTCTCTGGAAATTGAGGATATTGTCAATATTTGCCCCTCTAAAGGAGTAAATACTCTGTGCGTCATCACCCACCACACAAATGTTCTGATAGCGATCTGAAAGCGCTTTTACAATTAAATATTGAGAGTGATTGGTGTCTTGGTACTCATCTACTAAAATATACCTAAAGCGGTTCTGATACTTCATAAGCACCTCTGGAAAACGTGTGAGTAGTTCATTGGTTCTAAGCAGTAAATCATCAAAATCCATGGCTCCTGCCTTAAAACAACGCGCAACATATTCCATATAAATAGCTCCTGTTTGTGGGCGTTTAGCCATGGCATCTGCCTCCATAAGGTCTGGATTGTTTTGGTAGGCCTTCACAGTAATGAGGCTGTTTTTATAAGAAGAAATCCTATTTTGAACCTGCTTGTACTTGTAAATATCCTTATCTAAGCCCATCTCTTTAATAATGGCTGCTATAAGACGCTGAGAATCTTGGGTGTCATAGATGGTAAAATTACTTGGAAAGCCCAGCTTGTCGCCATCAAACCTAAGCAGTTTAGCAAAAACTGAGTGAAAGGTTCCCATCCATAAGTTTTTAGCCTCTGCACCACCTACAATAGTAGAAATTCTGTGCTTCATTTCTCTGGCAGCCTTGTTGGTGAAAGTGAGTGCCAGAATATGAAAGGAATCTACTCCTTGGTCCATGAGGTGCGCAATTCTATAGGTGAGCACTCTAGTTTTTCCGGAGCCAGCTCCAGCAATGACCATTAAAGGACCATCTTTATGTAAAACAGGGGCTTTTTGTGCCTCATTTAAAGAATCTATATAGTTTTTCAAAGTCAAATTTTAACAACCTAAAAATAACCATTATAAGCCGCATCTTTAAAAAGCAGTTTCATTAATTATGAACAAAACAGAAAGCGGTTACAGAGTAGTATTAAAATTAGTTATATTTAATTTTTAAAATAAAAAAATACAACTAAATGAAAATGAAAAAAACCTTACTTAGCCTCTGCTTTACCGCTGGACTTTTTGTTCAAGCCCAAATGCATATTTCAATGAATGAATATGAATCTATTGAAAATCAAGTGATTAAGTGGCGTCATGATTTTCACCAAAACCCTGAACTCTCCAATAGAGAGTTTAAAACAGCTGCAAAAATTGCAGCCCATCTTAAAAGTTTAGGGATAGAAGTAACAACAGAAGTTGCTAAAACAGGAGTCATTGGAATACTCAAAGGAGATTTACCGGGTAAAGTGGTTGCGCTACGCGCAGATATTGATGCCCTTCCAGTAACTGAACGCAATGACCTATCCTTTAAATCTACTGTAAAAGGAGATTTTATGGGAGAGGAAGTAGGCGTTATGCACGCCTGCGGTCATGATACCCATACGGCTATACTTATGGGAGTGGCTACTGTATTAAGTAAAAACAAAGACAAGATTAAAGGGACTATTAAATTCATTTTTCAACCAGCAGAAGAAGGAGCACCTCCGGGAGAAGAAGGCGGCGCCTCTCTTATGGTTAAAGAAGGAGTTTTAGAAAACCCAAAGGTTGATGCTATTTTTGGATTGCATATAAACTCTGTTTTACCAGTTGGAACTATAGGCTATAAACCTCTAGGCGCTATGGCTGCTTCTGACAGGTTTGTTATTAAAGTTCATGGAAAACAAACGCATGGTTCAGAGCCTTGGGGTGGTGTAGATCCCATTCTCATCAGTGCAAAAATCATTGATGGACTGCAGACTATTATCAGTAGAGAGACTGAACTCACCAATGAAGCAGCGGTAATAACAGTAGGTAAAATAACTGCTGGAATTCGTTTTAATATTATACCAGAAAGTGCAGAAATGGTAGGAACTATTAGAACCTTAGATTACAAAATGAGAGATCATATTGGCAAGAGAATGACTGAAATGGTAGCAGATATTGCCAAAGCCTATGGGGGTAGTGCCACCATAGAAATTGTAAATGGTGCCGCTATTACCTTTAACGACCCAGCTTTAGTAACAGAAATGTTGCCAACACTTCAAAAAACAGCAGGCACGCAAAAAGTAAAACTAATGAAAGCCATTACAGGGGCAGAAGATTTTTCCTTCTTCCAAGAAAAGGTACCTGGATTTTATTTCTTTTTAGGGGGTAATACACCAGGCAACACAGAAGCTTTCCCACACCACACACCAGACTTTAAAATAGACGATGCCGGTATGATTTTAGGAGTAAAAACCCTTTCAGAAATGGCTTTAGATTATTTGAGTCATTAATCTACAGGACTGACAATACACTAAAAAGCAGCTTCTTCTGAAGCTGCTTTTTTTTTTAATGAATGAAGTAAAAATATGATTTTATCTGACAGCGAAGAAATAGAGTTTTTGGACTGGGAATATTTATAAAGACTATCTAAAAACTTTCTTTTTTCTGAGGTAATGGAGATGACAAAGAATTGAATTTTTCATGGGCGTAATCAAAGCCTTCTTGCCACCATTGGGTCATTCTAACTTTATTAAATATTAAAGAGTTCTCAGTAAGTGTGGTGGGCGTATAATACAAGTTAAGCTGCACATCATTGTGTTTAGCGGCTAAAATGCCTTCAGAAATATCGTGGTATTCTATTTGGTCTAATACAAAACCAAAAATACTTATCATCAGAGAAAATGGATTTTTACCAAGTACTTTATTGTGCTCCATATTTTCAGATTCTAGTATAATCACGTCTACTTCCTTAGCACCTCTTCTAATGGCTTCTCTAATAGGCACAACTGAGCCCAAACCACCATCTCCGTATTCATAGCCATCTTTAGTGACAAGAGACATAAAAGGGATATAGTTACAGGACATCCAAATCCAATCTAAAAAGGATTCATAGTCATAATCATGTAGAGATTTATATTCAACTCTGTTCTTAGATAAGTTTGAGACTGACACCACTACCTCCTTACTGGTTTTTATAAGCATTTCAAAAGAAGCCTTGCTAAAGTTTTTAGCAATGGTTTTTCTTAAATTTTTACTTTCTCCAAAAGTTCTTTTACTTCTTATAAATTGGAAAAGTGTGGTGATATAATTAATAGTAACGTACTCTCTATTTGCGTTTTTACGAACCACAAAAGGGTTTACATTAAAAATACTGCGTTGGTTTACATTGGTGTAAGCGTGGTGTAATTTTTCGATATTATTTAAGGCCAATTGCGGAATGAGTAAGCTTCCCGTAGAGGTTCCCACAAAAATATCATATTCTTTTCCTTGTTTGCGCATGAGGTATTCAGCAACTCCGCCCGCAAAGGCTCCTTTGCTACCCCCACCAGAAATGACTAATGCTTTTTTCATCAATAGATTTAACCTAAAAATTGAATTATAAATGTAATGAAATAGGCTGTTAATATAGCTTGTTAAAAGAAGAATCTCTTGCAAAAACGCGCCTTTAAAACTACATTTATGGCATGAATGCGCAGTTCCTACAAACCCCGTTGGCATATTTAAAAGGCATTGGACCTATGAGGGCCAAGCTCCTAGCTGCACAGTTAGGACTAAAGACTTACCAAGACCTGCTTCATTTTTTCCCAAACCGCTATGTGGATCGCAGCCGTTTTTACCATATAAATGAGTTACAAGATACAGAAGCAGAGGTACAAATTATTGGAAAAATAACTCATATTAGTAGCATCGCACAGCAAAAAGGAAGCCGCTTAGTAGCTACTTTTGTTGATGAGAATGCATCTATGGAACTAGTCTGGTTTAGAGGTGCCAAATGGATTCAAGAAAATATAAAAACACATACCCCATACGTAGTATTTGGAAAAATAAACACCTACCAAGGACGCTATTCAATGCCACATCCGGAAATGGAACTACTTGCTAATTATGAGACTGGAACTCAAGCAGGCTTACAGGCCATTTACCCCAGCACAGAGGTGCTTTCCAAGGCCAATATAGGTAATAGGATAATAATTAGGGCCATGGAACAGTTGTTCATTGAGTGTGGTAGTGGATTTCAGGAAACACTTTCAGAGTCTATTTTAAGTGATTTAAAATTATTAGGCCGTTCGGCTGCTTTGTTTCACATTCACTTTCCAAAAGATACTGCCATGCTTTTAAGAGCTTCGGGAAGGCTTAAATTTGAAGAACTATTTTTTATTCAGCTGCAGCTCATTAGAAAAAATTTCACTAGAAAGCAGAAAATAAAAGGGCTTCCCTTTCTAGATGTAGGCGCATATTTTAAAGATTTTTACCACAACCACCTCCCCTTCTCACTCACTAATGCTCAAAAAAGAGTCATTAAAGAAATTAGAGCAGACGTGGGGAGCAACGCACAAATGAATAGGCTCTTACAAGGAGATGTAGGCTCTGGTAAAACCATAGTAGCTGTTATGGCAATATTATTTGCTGTAGACAATGGATATCAAGCCTGCCTTATGGCACCGACAGAAATTTTAGCTAACCAACACTTTAAAGGGGTATCTGAGCTTTTAAAACCCATGGGTATTGAAGTGGCTTTACTTACTGGAAGTGTCAAAAAATCTGCTAGAAAGCCCCTCTTTGAACAGCTTGCAATTGGAGATATAAAGGTTCTTATTGGCACACATGCCCTTTTAGAAGATCCTGTGCTCTACAAAAACCTAGGTCTCGCAATTATCGACGAACAACACCGTTTTGGGGTAGCGCAACGGGCCAAATTATGGCATAAAAATGTGTTACCTCCCCATGTGTTGGTCATGACGGCTACTCCCATACCTAGAACGCTAGCCATGAGCGTTTATGGAGATCTTGATCTATCAGTCATAGATGAGTTACCCCCCGGCAGAAAATCTATTAAAACAGTCTGGCGATCAGATCAGAACAGGTTACAAGTGTTTGGTTTTATGAAGGAGGAAATTAAGAAAGGTAGGCAGATTTATGTTGTATACCCACTTATTAATGAATCTGAAGTATTTGACTACAAAGATCTTATGGATGGATACGAAAGTATTACCAGAGAATTCCCGCTCCCAAACTATCAGATATCTATAGTACACGGACAAATGAAGGCAGACGCAAAAGCCTTTGAAATGGAGCGTTTTGTAAAAGGAGAAACGCAAATTATGGTAGCCACAACGGTCATAGAAGTGGGTGTAAACGTACCCAATGCCTCTGTAATGGTCATAGAGAGCTCAGAGCGTTTTGGGCTTTCTCAATTACACCAGCTAAGAGGACGTGTAGGCAGAGGTGCAGATCAAAGTTACTGTATATTACTCTCTGGAAATAAAATATCTAGTGAAGGCAAAACTAGATTACAAACCATGGTAGCTACTTCAGATGGTTTTGAAATAGCAGAGGTAGATTTAAAATTAAGAGGCCCCGGTGACCTAATGGGCACACAACAGAGTGGTGTATTACAAATGAAAATAGCAGACCTTATTAAAGATTCAGACCTCCTTAAGAAAGCTAGAGAAATAGCCTTAGACCTAATAAAATTAGACCCTGCATTAAGTTTACCAAAAAACAAAGCAATTTTAGAGGCTTATAAAGCTTTGGTTAAGCACAAGAATATATGGAATTATATTAGTTGAGCATCGTAATTCTTGTTCCTTAACATAAAGACTAACAGGTTTTTTTATTTATTTTTACCTTATACTACAATAGAACTTAGGTCATAATGTGTCCTAACAAATATAAATTATATGAAAAAAACACTTTTTGACAAAGTTTGGGATTCTCACGTGGTTCGCAGCATAGAAAATGGACCAGATGTCTTGTTTATAGACCGCCATATGGTACACGAGGTAACTAGTCCTGTAGCTTTTTTAGGTTTAAAAAATAGGAATATAAAAGTACTTTATCCAGAACGTACCTTCGCTACTGCAGATCACAATACACCCACTCTAAACCAACACCTTCCGGTAGAGGACCCATTGTCTGCCAAACAATTAAAGGCTTTAGAAGAAAATGCGCATGCTCATGGAATTTCATATTGGGGATTGGGCCATGAAAAAAACGGAATTGTACACGTAGTAGGACCAGAATATGGAATTACGCAGCCAGGTGCTACAATAGTTTGTGGAGACTCACATACTTCTACCCATGGTGCCTTTGGAGCTATTGCCTTTGGTATTGGAACCTCTGAAGTAGAAATGGTATTGTCTACTCAATGTATTATGCAGACTAAGGCAAAAAAAATGAGAATTAGTGTTACTGGAAGCCTTCAAAATGGGGTAACCTCTAAAGATGTAGCCTTATTTATTATTTCTAAGCTCAGTACCTCTGGTGCCACTGGTTATTTTGTAGAATATGCTGGAAATGTGTTTTCAGAAATGAGTATGGAGGGAAGAATGACCGTCTGTAATCTCAGTATAGAAATGGGTGCTAGAGGAGGTATGATGGCGCCAGATCAAAAAACATTTGACTATATAAAAGACAGAGAGTTCACCCCTAGAGGAACTGCATGGGATACAGCCATGACTTATTGGAAAACCCTTTACACAGAACCCAACGCTATTTTTGATAAAGAATATAGCTTTGACGGTGCTGTAATTGAGCCCATGATTACTTATGGTACTAACCCGGGTATGGGTATGGGTATATCTAAAGACATTCCTATGTCTAAAGATATAGAGGGTGGCGTGACAACCTATCAAAAATCATTGGCATATATGAATTTTAGTGAAGGAGATTCCATGTTAGGTAAAACCATAGATTATGTTTTCTTAGGGAGTTGTACCAACGGTAGAATTGAGGATTTTAGAGCATTTACAAGCCTTGTAAAAGGGAAGAAAAAAGCAGATAATGTAACTGCTTGGTTAGTTCCTGGATCTCACCAAGTAGAAAAAGCCATCAAAGAAGAAGGACTATTAACCATTTTAGAAGAAGCGGGTTTTGTTCTAAGAGAGCCTGGTTGCTCTGCTTGCCTAGCTATGAACGATGACAAGGTGCCAGCAGGTAAATATGCTGTAAGCACCTCTAATAGAAATTTTGAAGGAAGACAGGGTCCTGGGTCTAGAACCCTATTGGCAAGTCCTTTGGTTGCAGCTGCAGCGGCGGTAACAGGAAAAGTAACAGATCCAAGAACCTTATTATCTTAAATTTAACAACACTTTTATGGCATACGATTCATTTATTGACCTCACTACTACTGCAGTACCACTGCCTATAGAAAATGTAGATACAGATCAAATTATTCCTGCTAGATTTTTAAAAGCTACCGAGCGTATAGGGTTTGGAGATAACTTGTTTAGAGACTGGAGGTACCACACAGATAATAGTCCAAAAAAAGATTTTGTATTAAACAACCCTACCTATTCAGGTAAAATTTTGCTTGGAGGTAAAAATTTTGGATCGGGTTCCTCTAGAGAACACGCAGCTTGGGCTGTATATGACTATGGATTTAGATGTGTAGTATCTAGTTTTTTTGCAGATATATTTAAAAATAACTGTCTAAATATTGGGGTTCTACCCGTGCAAGTAAGTCCAGCGTTTTTAAATGTTCTAATGGAAGAAGTCTTTAGCAATCCAAAAGCGGAAATTAAGATAGACTTAAAAGCTCAAACCATTACACTCATTAGTACTGGAGCTCAAGAATTTTTTGACATTAATGATTATAAAAAGGATAATATGCTTCATGGTTTTGACGATATTGACTACCTCATAAACATTAAAAAAGAAATTACTGCATTTGCTGCCAATACCCCACTTTAAGTATATAAAAAAGCCAATTACAAAATATAAATATTTATAATGCCTGTAAATAAAAGACTAATAGAAATCATGGACACCACCCTTAGGGATGGTGAGCAAACCTCTAGCGTCTCTTTTTCAGCCTCTGAAAAACTCACTTTGGCAAAACTATTGTTAGAGGAACTCCAAGTAGACAGAATAGAAGTGGCTTCTGCCAGAGTGTCTGAAGGAGAATTTCAGGCAGTAAAGAGTATTATGGAGTGGGCAAAGACAAGAGGCTTTGAAAAGCGCATTGAGGTCCTGACCTTTGTAGATGGTGGCATTTCATTAGATTGGATGGAACAGACAGGTGCCCAAGTACAAAATTTATTGACAAAAGGCTCCTTAAACCATCTCACTCACCAACTAAAAAAAACACCACAACAGCATTTTAAAGATATTTCCCAAGTTATTGAAGCGGGTCTTAAAAAAGGCATAGAAACTAATGTGTATCTAGAAGATTGGAGTAATGGTATGCGCAATGATCCTGACTACGTCTATTTGTATTTAGATTTTATATCCACACAGCCAGTTAAAAGAGTTTTATTACCAGACACCTTAGGAATCCTGACCCATAGAGAAACTTTTACTTACCTGTCTGCCATAATAGAAAAATACCCTGAACTGCATATAGATTTTCACGGACACAACGATTATGATTTGAGTGTTGCCAATGTCATGGAGGCTTTAAAGGCGGGCGTAAAAGGCTTACACTTAACAGTGAATGGAATGGGTGAAAGGGCAGGAAACGCTCCGCTAGCTAGCGTGATAGCCGTTATTAATGACTTTATGCCAGAGATAAAGGTAAATGTGAAAGAATCATCGCTATACAAAGTAAGTAAACTTGTTTCAGCGTTTACTGGTTTTGGAATTCCAGCAAACAAACCTATTGTAGGTGAAAATGTATTTACGCAAACTGCTGGAATACATGCAGATGGAGATAGTAAACATAACCTTTACTTTAATGATTTACTACCAGAAAGATTTGGTAGAAAACGAAAATATGCCCTAGGAAAAACCTCAGGAAAAGCCAATATTTTAAAGAACTTACAGGAACTAGGCCTCACCCTAAACCAAGACGAACTAAAGAGAGTTACTGAAAGAATTATAAGTCTAGGAGATAAGAAAGAAAAGGTAACCACTGAAGACCTGCCTTATATTATTTCAGATGTGCTAGATGCTGTTAAATACGTTCATAAAGTAAAGGTAAACTCTTATGTCCTCACCCATGCAAAAGGCCTAAACCCAACCGCTACCGTTTCTCTTAATATAAACGAAGACACCTATGAGGCTCATGCAAGTGGAGACGGTCAATTTGACGCTTTTATGAATGCACTACGCAATATCTATAAAAAACAAAAAAACCACTTAGCCATCTTAACCGATTACGCGGTGAGAATACCTCCAGGTAGCGCTTCAGATGCCCTTTGTGAAACTGTAATTAGCTGGGAACACCAAGGAAAAGAATTTATTACCAGAGGCTTAGACTCAGACCAGACAGTATCTGCAATAAAAGCCACTGAAAAAATGCTCAATATTATATAATTATGAAAGTATCCATTGCCCTATTAGCAGGAGACGGTATAGGTCCAGAAGTGATTGACCAGGCTGTAAAGGTCTCGAATGCCATAGCCCGTAAATTTAATCATGAAATTACTTGGAACCCTGCTCTAACAGGTGCTGCGGCTATTGATGCAGTGGGTGACCCCTACCCTCCAGAAACACACGCTATTTGCCTAGCGGCCGATGCTGTTTTATTTGGAGCCATTGGTGATCCAAAATATGACAATAATCCGTCTGCCAAAGTAAGGCCAGAACAAGGATTATTAAAAATGCGTCAGCAATTGGGATTATTTGCCAATGTAAGACCCACTTTTACTTTTCCGTCACTTATAGAAAAATCTCCCTTAAAAAGAGAGCGAATAGAAGGGACAGATTTAGTGTTTTTAAGAGAATTAACTGGTGGAATTTACTTTGGTAAAAGAGGTAGAGAAGACAATGGAGACACTGCCTATGATACCTGTACTTATACCCGAGCAGAAGTACAGCGCTTGGCTAAAAAAGGTTTTGAGTTGGCCATGACTAGGTCTAAAAAACTTTGCTGTGTAGATAAGGCCAATGTGCTAGAAACTTCTAGATTGTGGAGAGAAACCGTTCAATCCATGGAAAAAGAGTACCCTGAGGTTACAGTATCTTATGAATTTGTAGACGCAGTGGCTATGAGGTTGGTGCAATGGCCAAACCAATACGACGTTTTAATAACCGAAAATCTCTTTGGAGATATTTTAACTGACGAGGCTTCTGTTATATCTGGATCTATGGGGCTTATGCCTTCTGCCTCCGTTGGTGAAGAAACTTCTTTATTTGAACCCATTCACGGTTCATACCCCCAAGCTGCAGGAAAAGACATTGCTAACCCTTTGGCTACAGTATTGTCTGCTGCCATGATGTTTGAAGACGCCTTTGGGTTAACCCAAGAAGCAGCACTTATTAGAAAAGTAGTAAATGAATCTTTAGAAGCTGGTTTTGTGACTGAAGACCTTGCGGAAGCAGGAATAGCCAAAAAAACATCAGAAGTAGGAGATTGGCTAACGGCTAGAATTTTAGAAGCTTAATATATTTTCTTGTATATTAAATAAAAAAGGAGCCACTAGGCTCCTTTTTTATTGGAATCAATTTAAGTACTCTTATAAAATATAGTCTGTACTTACAAAATTCGAACTTCTAGTTTCTATAAGCTTTGTTAGAATGGCATTGTTTAGTTTATTGTCCTTTGAAGCTAAAAAGGTTCTAATGGAAAATGACCGCAAAGCGTCGTGAACACTAAGTGTAGCCATTGCTGAATCTTTTCTTCCAGTGAATGGGTACACATCTGGACCTCTCTGACAAGCAGAATTTAAATTAACCCTACACACTAAATTTACTAATGTATCTATTAATGGGGCTAAAGTAACCACCTCATTTCCAAAAAGGCTTACCTGTTGGCCATAGTTTGAATTGGCCATGTCATTTAAAGGAGTTTCTATATTTGAAAAAGGTACTATAGGCACTAAAGGTCCAAACTGTTCTTCATGGAAAATACTCATACTGCTATTCACAGGAAATAGAACAGCAGGCCAAATATAATTCTCAGAAATTTCTCCTCCTTTTTTATTGAGTATTTTAGCCCCTTTAGATTGAGCGTCTTCTATAAGCGCTTTTAAATAAGCGGGCTTTTCTGCTTCTGGAAGTGGGGTTAAAAAAACTTTATCTTCCCAAGGATTTCCAAATTTCAAAGCGTCTACTGCCGCAGAAAATCTACTGGTAAATTCCTCTGCAATAGACTCATGAACATACAATACTTTTAAAGCGGTACATCTTTGTCCATTAAAAGATAAACTACCAGAAATACATTCAGAAATTGTCAAATCCATGTCTGCGTCTGATAATATAATGGCTGGGTTTTTTGCCTCCAAGCCCAATACAGATCTCAATCTATTACTTTTTGGGTGTAAATTCTGAAGGGCATTTGCCGCTTTACTATTACCAATTAGAGCTAGAACGTCTATCAAGCCAGTTTCCATGATAGGAGCTGCTAAGGTCCTTCCTTTTCCAAACAATACATTAATTACCCCTTTAGGGAAACAACTAGCAAAAGCTTCTAATAAAGGTGCAATGAGTAGTACGCCATATTTTGCCGGCTTAAAGATCACTGTATTCCCCATTATTAATGCAGGAATTAACAAGGCAAAAGTTTCATTTAAGGGGTAATTATATGGGCCTAGGCACAACACCACTCCCAAAGGACCTCTTCTTATATGCGCATTTACTCCTTCTTGCTTAACAAATTTAGCAGCAAATCTGTCTAAATTTTTATAGTCTAATACTGTGTCATTGATGTACTGTACAGTTCTGTCAAATTCTTTTTCAGAGTCTCCTAAAGACTTTCCAATTTCCCACATGAGATATTGAACCACTTCTGATCTTTTTGTCTTCATAGCCAAAACAAATTGTTCCATGCAATCTATCCTTGCTTTGGTTTTCATAGTGGGCCAAGCACCCTGACCATTAGCATAAGCTGTCTTAGCAGCATTAAGCGCTTCTAATGCACAAGCTTTGTCTAGATCTGGAATACTACCTAATAAAGTGGGGGCATATGAAGGGGTACTAGAAATAGTGGAAAAAACATCTATTCTACCTCCCTTCCATTCTTTTAATTCACCTCCAACCAAATAGTGATTTAGATGTAATTCTTTTTGAATTTTATACGCATTTGGAATTTCAATAAAATGACTCATTTGATGATTTTATATTAAATAATAGGTTTCATAGCGGTCATGGAGGCTCTTAACCTAGCTCCTACCAGCTCTACTGGGTGTTTTCTAAGGGCATTGTTTACTGAAACTAACTGTGCGTTAGAGACTTTGTTGTCTTTTCCGGCACCAAAAGCCGTTCCAATTACATCTATGTCAATATTTTTCATAAAATCTGCCAGTAAAGGCTTACAGGCGTGATCAAACAAATAGCAACCGTATTCTGCTGTATCTGAAATCACTCTATTCATTTCAAATAATTTCTTCCTAGCTATGGTATTGGCTATTAATGGAGTTTCATGCAAAGACTCATAGTAAGCAGATTCCTCAATAATTCCAGAGGCTGTCATAGCTTCAAAAGCCAACTCTACTCCCGCCCTAACCATTGCTACCATCAATACTCCATGGTCATAAAATTCTTGTTCTGTAATAACGTCTGTTGTAATGGGTGTTTTTTCAAATGCAGTCTCTCCAGTAGCAGCCCGCCACTCTAGTAAATTCTTGTCATCATTGGCCCAATCTTCCATCATAGTCTTAGAAAAATGACCATTCATTATCTCATCCATATGTTTATTAAACAGAGGGCGCATGATATTTTTTAATTCCTCAGATAGCTCAAAAGCCTTTAATTTAGCTGGGTTATTGAGCCGGTCCATCATATGAGTAATGCCTCCATATTTTAAGCCTTCTGTAATGGCTTCCCATCCGTACTGAATTAATTTGGCGGCATAGCCTTTATCTATTCCTTTTTCTACCATTTTGTCATAGCAAAGGATAGAACCAGTTTGCAACAAACCACAAAGAATGGTTTGTTCCCCCATTAGGTCAGACTTTACCTCTGCTACAAATGAAGATTCCAAAACACCAGCCCGGTCCCCACCAGTTGCTACAGCATAAGCTTTTGCCAAAGTAAGTCCAACACCCTTAGGGTCATTGTCTGGATGAACGGCAATAAGAGTAGGCACACCAAAGCCGCGCTTGTATTCTTCTCTTACTTCAGATCCAGGACACTTAGGTGCTACCATAATTACAGTAATGTCTGCTCTAATTTGCATGCCTTCCTCAACCATATTAAAACCATGAGAATAAGAAAGCGTAGCATTCTTTTTCATCAGCGGCATTACAGCAGTAACCACTGCTGTATGCTGTTTATCTGGAGTGAGGTTTATAACTAAATCTGCCTGTGGTATAAGTGACTCATAGGAGCCTACTGTAAAATTATTCTCACTGGCACTTATAAAAGAAGCCCTCTTTTCAGAAATAGCAGCAGCTCTTAAGGCATAAGAAATATCCAAACCAGAGTCTCTCATGTTTAAACCTTGGTTTAGTCCCTGAGCCCCACAACCAACAATTACAATTTTCTTTCCCTTAAGGGCTGTTATTCCATCAGAAAACTCAGAGGTTTTCATAAATCTACATTTACCTAATTGCGCTAATTGATCTCTAAGTGAGAGGGTATTAAAATAATTTACCATGATTTTATTTATTTGAATAAGTCTATTTTTTATTAATTGGTTTTGAACTTTATAATTGGGAGGTTCAAAATATAATTTGTTGTTTTAATTTATAATTAAACAAATAATATCATCAATAGCCTTTTAAAAGCAAAGATATTTGCATTTCTGCTTTGGAGACAGCTATTCTGCCAGACCTCACGAACTGCATAATTCCAAAGGGTTTTAACAGGTCATATAGCGTGTCTATTTCACTTCTTCTTCCAGATTTAGAAATTACAAAAAACTCTCTAGATACCGTTACAATTTGCGCATTTGTATCTTTAATAATATTTTGTATTTCTCGCTCGTCAAAAAGTAAATGAGACGCCACCTTAAAGAGGGCAGATTCCTGATAGATAGTTTCCTCATCTGTATGAGAAAATACCTTTATAACCTCAATTTGCTTTTCTATTTGACCTACTATATTGTATACCCAATTAGGGGTGGTAAAGACAACAATAGTGAACTTAGATACATTATCTATCTCTGATTTAGAGACATTTAAACTCTCTATATTAATGTGTCGCTTTAAAAATATTCCAGAAATTCTATTGAGTAATCCAACATTATTCTCTGAATATACAGAGATAGTATACCATGCGTTCTCCATTTTACCTGATCTTATTTTTAATATCTTATTTTAATCTAATTTCTGAAACAGAGGCGCCTGTTGCAATCATTGGAAATACATTGTGCTCATTTTCTACACAAACTTCTAAAAAATAAGGGCCTTTGTGAGCTATCATTTTTGCTATCGCCTCTTCTAAATTATGCCGTTCACTTACAGACTCTGCGGTGATATCATACCCCTGTGCAATTTTTACAAAATTTGGGTTACACATGACTGTAGAGGCGTAACGACTTTCAAAAAATAACTCCTGCCACTGCCTTACCATACCAAGGTGGCCATTGTTTAAAACTAAAATCTTAACTGCTGTTTTATTTTGGAAAATAGTTCCTAATTCTTGTATGGTCATTTGGTAACCTCCATCTCCAATAATAGCTACTACCTCCCTATCTGGAGCACCCATTTTTGCACCTATGGCAGCCGGTAATGCAAACCCCATAGTTCCTAACCCCCCAGAGGTTATATTACTCTTAGTCTGAGTAAAATGAGCATATCTACAAGCTATCATTTGGTGTTGTCCTACATCAGTTACAATCACTGCTTTATTCTCACTTTTTTCATTGAGTATTCTAATGACTTCTCCCATTGTTAGGCCTGGTTTTGTTGGAAATAAGTCTCCTTCAATAACAGTTTTATACTCTTCTTTATAATAGGTTTTAAATTCTTGTAACCAATTTTCGTGCGTGTTTTTTTCAATAAGTGGTAGCAGGTCTGTCAAACTGGCTTTAGCGTCTCCAATAATAGCCACTGTAGCTTTTACATTTTTATCTACCTCTGCAGGGTCTATTTCTATGTGTATTACTTGAGCTTGCTTGGCATACGTAGCTAAGTTACCAGTAACTCTGTCATCAAAACGCATTCCTACAGCTATGAGTACATCACACTGATTAGTGAGCATGTTAGGTCCATAATTTCCATGCATTCCTACCATTCCCACATTAAGTGGATGAGCAGTTTCTAATGCAGAGAGTCCTAAAATAGTCCAAGCTGCTGGAATTCCTGATTTCTCAACAAATGCTTTAAATATTGATTCTGCCTGAGATAAAATAACGCCTTGACCAAAAATAATGAAAGGCTTTTTTGCACTGTTAATAATTTTAGCTGCTGCTTCTATGCTTTCTATAGAGTGCTTAGGCACAGCCTTGTAACTTCTAATATTGGTACAAGGTGTATAAGTAAAATCTAGTAACTCAAATTGAGCATTCTTAGTAATATCTATGAGGACTGGACCTGGCCTTCCTGATTTGGCAATATAAAAAGCTTTAGCCATAATTTCAGGAATTTCAGCAGCATAAGTAATTTGATAGTTCCATTTGGTAACTGGTGTAGATATACCTATGATGTCTGTTTCTTGAAAAGCGTCAGTACCCAGCAAGTGGCGACTTACTTGACCAGTAATACAAACCATTGGGGTTGAATCTATTTGAGCATCTGCCAAGCCTGTAACTAAATTAGTGGCTCCAGGTCCTGAGGTGGCTATAGCAACTCCTACCCTCCCACTCACTCTAGCATAACCCTGTGCCGCATGAGTAGCACCTTGTTCATGCCTAGTAAGAATGTGTGTCAACCGATCTTGAAATTTAAAAAGCTCGTCATAAACGGGCATGATGGCACCACCAGGATAGCCGTAAATTAAATCTACACCTTCTGCTAGCAAACAGTGAATTATGGCCTCTGCTCCAGAAATTCTAGTGGGGCTCACACTGGTACTATTTAAATGATTTCTCATATAAAATGCTTTTAAAACTAATTAAAAAATATCTGTTACACAGCCTTTCGATGCTGAGGAAACCGTTTTGGCAAATTTATATAAACTTCCCCTTTGGACCTTGAGTGGTGGCTGGATCCATTGGGTCTTTCTAATAGCTAGTTCAGCAGCACTAATAGCTAATTCTAAGGTGTTTTGAGTGGCATCTATAGTAATGATATCTCCATCTTTAACTAATGCTATGAGTCCGCCATCTTGGGCTTCTGGAGTCACGTGCCCTACAACAAAACCGTGAGTACCTCCAGAAAAGCGACCATCTGTAATAAGCGCTACCTCTTTTCCTAATCCTGCACCCATAATGGCGGCAGTTGGCTTGAGCATTTCTGGCATTCCTGGACCTCCTTTAGGACCTTCATATCTTATAACCACTACATCTCCTTTTTTTACTTCTCCAGCTTGAATACCATCGTTAGCTAAAAACTCTCCTTCGTATACCTTTGCGGGACCTTTAAAATAAACGCCTTCTTTTCCTGTGATTTTAGCTACAGCACCTTCACTGGCTAAGTTCCCATATAAAATTCTTATATGACCTGTTGCTTTAATAGGGGTTTCTAAGGGCATTATCACTTTCTGACCTTTTTCTAAATCTGGAACTTGGGCCAAGTTTTCTGCAATAGTTTTTCCAGTAACCGTCATACAATGTCCATGTAACATTCCGTTTTGAAGCATAAACTTCATAACTGCTGGAATACCTCCTACCCTATGAACATCTTCCATGAGGTATTGACCACTTGGTTTTAAATCTGCTAAGAATGGAGTGTTTTCTGAAATTCTAGTAAAATCTTCTAGAGTAAAATCTATACCCGCCGTATTGGCTATAGCTAAAAAGTGTAACACCGCATTGGTGGATCCTCCAAGTACAATAATCAGTCTCACTGCGTTTTCTAAAGAATCTTTAGTGATAATATCTAAAGGTTTAATATCTTCTTCTATAAGCAAGCCTAGTGCGGCACCAGAAGCCAGACAGTCATCTTTCTTCTCTGGACCAGTGGCAGGATTTGAAGAATTATAAGGGAGTGCCATTCCCAAAGCCTCAATAGCGCTAGCCATTGTATTGGCTGTATACATTCCACCACATGCACCTGCACCCGGACAGGCATTCTCTATAACGTCTGCGTAGGCTTTCTCATCTATAGTTCCAGCTACTTTCTCTCCCCAGGCTTCAAAAGCAGAAACAATGTCTAGCTTTTTACCAGCAGAACAGCCAGATGCAATAGTTCCACCATATACTAAAATAGAGGGCCTATTCAATCTAATCATAGCCATAAGAGCTCCAGGCATATTTTTATCACAGCCGACAACAGTTACTAAGCCATCATAATTCATGGCTTGTACAACAGTTTCCATAGAATCTGCTATCACATCTCTTGACGGAAGTGAGTATCTCATGCCAAATGTTCCCATTGAAATTCCATCACTCACACCGATGGTGTTAAATATAAGTCCAATTAAATTGGCACTCTTAACTCCCTTTTTTACATAGGTAGATAGCTCATTGAGGTGCATGTTGCACGGATTCCCTTCGTAACCAGTGCTGCCAATTCCAATCAGGGGCTTTTTTAGGTCTTCTTTAGATAATCCAATGGCATGGAGCATGGCTTGTGCTGCAGGTTGCGAAGGGTCTTGAGTGACGTTTTTGCTATATTTATTTAGTTCTTTTGCCATACCAACTTTAATTTAGTGTGCTATTAAACTTTAGATTCACAAACAAATGTAAACTATTAACAAGCTTGACATTTCTAAGTTCATTTAAGCGGCTAAATTCAAAGGGGTATATTATTATTTAATTCATTGATAATCAATACAATAAATTCTATTTTTTATCATATTCAAATCAATTATTTGTCTTTAAAATAGAATATAAAAGAGTAATCGATTTTTTATCACCAAAGTTTTCTGTCCATACCTCTATACTGTATGGCTTCTGCCAAATGGTAGCTTTCAATGGCCGGGCTAAGTTCTAAATCTGCAATGGTTCTAGCTACTTTTAAAATTCTGTCATAAGCACGTGCAGAAAGATTTAAATGCTTCATGGCAGATTTTAGCAGTAATTTTGAATTGCTGCTTATGAAACAATATTCCGCTACCATAGCGTGATTCATTTGTGCATTGTGTGTATGACCATTTTTGTTTAAAAATCTATTTGTTTGAATGTTTCTGGCATTATTTACCCGATTTAAAATTTCTGTGCTACTTTCTGATTTATGGATATCAGTCAGTTTTTCAAAACTTAGTGGTTGTACCTCTATTTGTAAATCAATTCTGTCTAGTAAGGGTCCAGAAACTTTTGCTAAATACCGATGCATATCTGCAGGAGAATCTTGAAATGAATTTTTTTGTCCTTTAAAAAAACCACTAGGGCTAGGGTTCATACTAGCTACAAGCATAAAACTGCTGGGATATGAAATGGTATATTTTGCCCTAGAAATGGTAATGCTTCTATCTTCCATTGGCTGACGCAGCACTTCTAAAACACCTTTTTTAAATTCTGGCAACTCATCTAAAAATAAAACACCATTGTGTGCCAAAGAAATTTCACCAGGCTGTGGAAAGCTTCCACCTCCTACCAATGCAACATCTGAAATTGAATGATGAGGATTTCTAAATGGCCTAGCTTTTAAAAGCCCACTTTGGTTTAATAATCCTGCAACTGAATGAATTTTAGTGGTTTCTAATGCTTCTTCAAAACTCATGGGTGGTAAAATTGATGGCATTCTTTTGGCTAACATGGTTTTACCTGCTCCAGGGGGTCCTATTAATAGAATATTATGCCCTCCTGCGGCAGCAATTTCCATACATCTTTTTACTCCTTCTTGACCTTTTACTTCACTGAAACAAGGAGTTATTGGGTTATCTGTCAATGGAGGGTTTACTGAAATTTGTACAGGAATTAAAGGCGTAGTGCTCAGTTGAGAAGTGGCTGTATGTGAAAGAAAATCTATGACTTCATTTATATGAGACACCCCATACACAGAAATTCCTTGGACAACAGAAGCCTCCTGTGCATTTTGAATGGGCACAATTAATCCTTTAAACTGTTCATCTTTGGCTTGAATAGCCATAGCTAAAACACCCTTTACGGGCAAAATACTACCATCTAAAGAAAGTTCTCCCATCATTACAAAATCACCAATATGTGGAGAAATTATTTGGGCAGAAGCCACAATAATTCCCATAGCAAGGGTAAGGTCATAAGCGGCACCCTCTTTCTTATGAGCCGCTGGAGCCATATTAATAGTGATTTTTTTCCCTGGAATTTTATAGCCATTATTTAAAAGTGCTGCGGCTATTCTATAATGACTTTCTTTTACTGAATTGTCTGGCAAACCAACCAAATGGTATCCTATTCCAATGGCTATATGTACCTCTACAGTAATGGTTACTGCAGATACTCCATAAACGGCACTTCCGTAGACTTTTGCTAACATCTTTAGTCTTTCTAGAAAGATAAGACATAGATGCACTGCCTCGTCTTTTGCTCTATTAAATGCTTAAAACTTCTATAAAAGACTAAAAAGGTCTAAATGAAATTTTACTCTGGCTTTAAGAACAAAATAGTAGATTCTTTTTCAATTTCATTCTTATTGAGAAGCAATGTTCTAAATGCCCCTTTTCTATACATACTAGCCTGATCTTCATAGTGATTGCTAAATGGATTGCCAGATTGTCCAGTAGGCAGAATTCCTATACTGTGTTCAATGTCTGAAAAATCTATGACCCTTCTAGTAGAGGGCCCAATATCTGCTTTAAAACCACCCATTTCTGTGTAACTAAACCCAGTATTATTAATAACCTCTTTAGAACCAGCAATGGCAAATGGGCCTACATTAAAAAAGCTTCTTAAAGCTTGTATTTTACCTATTGGGTGCTCGTGTTCTACTGTATGTACCAAGCCCCATAACCATCCTTTTGGATCTTTTCCAAAACTCAGACTTAAGTCCTCAAAGGCTGTAGTAAATGCGCGTTGTACTAAAATTTCCTTAGTTTCTTTTTCTGTAGTCCCTAAAATATCAAACCAAATGCTTTTTTCTAATGCAGCAAAAGGAGCGATGCTTCTCTTAAAAAAATGAGTGCTTTGAATGGCTTTGAATTTTTCCTCTCCCAATTCATCTACAAATATATTTTTTAGAAAGTAATATTCCCATTTGTGGAATAATGCTGGTTCACTTGCAGTTTCTGGATAATCACCCTTCCATAAGGCCATTTTATCTAGCGCTTCTTTTTGCTTAATATTTAAACCATCGTAAAAAGTGCTGTCCTTTTTAATAGATTTCATAAAATAGCTGACAATAGTAGGGTTTACTGAAGAGGTGTGGTCTAGCATCATTTCTGAGGCAGATTTTAAATCCCAATCATTTTTAGGGTTTAATAAAGTCTCTATCCTTTTGGCTCTATTTTCTGGCAAATAATAACCAGGATAAGTAATACCGTCTTTTGGTTTTGGCGCATTATTAGCAGAGTACACATAGTTCCAAGGGGGGTTTACAGATTTTGGATTCTCTGAAAAGGGCAAATAAGCTATTTTTTCTGTAGCCTTTGTACTGCCGTCTAAAATAAATTTTGATGAAAGTCCCTCTGGAAGTTCATACAAAGCAGCTGTAGCCCACCAAGCTACATTCCCTTTGGCATCTCCATACATGATATTTAAACCAGGCGCGTGAATATTTGGTAAGGCAGCATTAAAATCAGAGATTTCCTTTGCATGAGATATATCGTATAAAGCGTTCAGTACCTTGTTTTGGTTCAGGGTATACACCCAAGACATGCTCAATGGATTTTGATCTGAAAGCGCTCCTATCACTTCATTCATTACTGGGCCATGTCGGGTACTTTTTACTTTAAATGAAACAGGCGTGCTGTCTTTAATATGTATGGTTTTTTCTTGGGTATTAAATGACATCCATTGGTCTTCATATAAATATTGATCTGGATTATTTGGCTTAGTTTGGGTAGTATAAAAATCTATATCATCGTTTTCAAACATAGTAAGCCCGTACGCTAGTTTTCTGTTATGTGCTAATAAAGGAAAAGGCACTCCTGCTAAATGAAATCCATAATTCTCATAGTTAGGAGTCTTTAGGTGGGCTTCATACCAGACAGAGGGCTGTGAATATCCAATATGAGGGTCATTGGCAAAAATAACCTGACCCTTTTTTGTTTTTTCCCTCCCAATTACCCATGCGTTACTACCAATAAATTGAGGTGCGGGTACTTTTTCTAAAAGAGATGCTATTTGGTCTTCTACGCCTTTGTAAGAGACAATAGCTACTGTGTTAGGGTCATAATCTATAGATAAATCTTTTAAATATGCAGCACCTAAGTCTTGTGAAATTTGACTAAGTAATGGATCTGTTCTCTGTGCTACCGCAAAGCTAAAGGCCATATACCCCACTGTATTGTATATATCTTTAAGTTCAAAATCTTTTTTCTCAATACCAGTTAAATAAAATTCTACTGGTGTTGGACCATTAGAAATAAAAGCATTTATCCCTTCTAAATAAGCATTAGAGAGTTTGTAGACTTCAGAATTAATTTCTAATTGTGCTACTGCCATTTCACTGGCTGCGTCAATACCTAGGGTTAAAAATAGCTTGTCAGTTTCCAATAGCTCAACTCCAAATAATTCAGAAAGTCTTCCCGCTCCTATTCTTCTTAGTACCTCCATCTGCCATAGCCTGTCTTGTGCATGTACATACCCTAAAGCCTTAAAAGCGTCTTCTTCATTAGTAGCGTAAATATGTGGAACTCCATAACTATCAAAAAACACGGGGACTGTCTCTGTAAGTCCTGCCATTTTTTCAGTTCCACTATAATTTGGACTCAAGCCTATTTTTATTCCCTGAAACAAAAGGACTAATACAATTAAAATGAGGGCAAAAGAAACCAGTATTCTTTTTGTATTCTTTATCATTAGAATTACTTAAAAAGGTTATTGTTTTTTAAATTCATTGAGTCCTGCTTCTAACCAAGAATCGTAAACATCAATATTTGTATATTGAATAGCTGGCCCAAGAATGTGTAAATTTGGTGAAAGCAAGACATAATATGGTTGTGAGGCTGCATTAAAATTAACTGTCTGAAAGGTGCCCCATTTCTGGCCAACTGTAGTAATAGGTTTTTGTCTACCGGAAGCGAATTGAAAAATAAATTGTTCTGATTCAATTAAAGGAGATCTGTCGTCTATGTAAAGAGAAATAAGCACAAACTCGTTTTTTATTTTATTAAATACCGATGGGTCTCGCCATACATTTTCTTCCATACGCCTACAGTTCACACAAGCCCAGCCAGTAAAATCTAATAAAATAGGTTTGTTAGCTGCTTTAGCTGCTGACAAACCTATTTCAAAATCTTTATAGCATTCCAAACCAAGTGGACAATCAGACTCCTGCTCATAAAGAGAGTAAAAACTAGGTGGAGGAAAACCACTAAGCCAAGCCAAGTCTTGTTTTTTTAATATCCCCAATAGCAAAAACCCACCAAATACTAAAGCCCCTAGTATCCATGGAAATCTAGACCAATGAATGGATTTTTTTACTTTGTCAAAAACCCCTAATAAGTAAGCCGCTAAACCTAAAGATAGCAACATCCAGATACCTAAAAACACTTCTCGTTTTAAAAGACCCCAATGACCCACTAAGTCTGCGTTAGATAAAAATTTAAATGCCAGACCTAATTCTAAAAAACCTAAAAACACCTTTACAGTAAGCATCCAACCACCAGATTTTGGTAAACTAGACAGCATTCCAGGAAAGAGTGCAAAAAGAGCGAAGGGAAAAGCCAATGCAATACCAAAGCCAAACATACCCACACTTAAATTAGTGGCTACATCACCACTTGCCAAGGCTGTACTTCCAAGTAGACCTCCTAAAATGGGTCCCGTACAAGAAAATGAAACCAAAGCCAAAGTTAGAGCCATAAAAAAGACTCCTATAATACCTCCCATTTTAGAAGCAGATGCATCCATTTTATTTACCCAGGAAGACGGTAAGTTTAATTCGTAAAATCCAAAAAATGAGCCTGCAAAAAATACAAAAACAATAAAGAAAAATACATTAAGCCACATATTAGTGGCTACAGTATTTAAAATTTGAGCATCTACTGAATTAAATAAATGAAAAGGTAAGGAGAGTAATACATAGATAAAGACAATGAAAAAACCATACCAAAGGGCTCTTGATATCCCTTGTTTTCTATTTTCAGATCCCTTAGTGAAATAAGAGACGGTTAGTGGAATCATGGGAAACACACAAGGTGTTAGCAATGCTATAAGCCCCCCTAAGACTCCTAGTATAAATATTTTCCACAAGTTATTAGCTTTAGACCCCTCTGTTTCATTTAATTCATTACCAAGGCGCTCTGTGTTTTTAAGTGGGAGTAACAAGGCTGCTGTTTTTTGAGCGTCTTTTGAATCTGATAGGTCAATAGACTTAGTCAAAGAAGCTTTTTCTGGGTCTAGAAAAACAGAAAAACGTTCTACAGAAGCAATACATAAGTCCTTACATACCTGATAATCTATGCTAAAACTTATTTTTTCTAAGCCCACATTATTTAAAATAATCTTTTGGGTAAAAACCGCTACCCCTTTAAAAAATACTTCTGTGACTTCAAAAATATCTGAATACTCACTGTGGGTGACACTTTCCAAGGTAGGTCCAGATAATTTGTATTGTTTCCCATTATCTTCAAAATTAAAAATAGCAGGCTGAGAGCCTCCGTCCGGAGAAGTCTGAGAGTACAAATGCCAGTCTTTTTTAATGACTGCTTTTAGTTGTAAAATAAATGTACTGTCGTTTTCTTTTGTCACGGAAGTACTCCAATTTATTGGGTCTTCAGAAGAATTTATAGAAAAATCAAGGTCTTGCGCTGTCACAGATCCTAAGAAAGTAATCACGCTCAATAAAAAAAATCCTAATCTAATACTTTGAAACATATGCTTTTCTTTGTTTTTAAGCCAGTTTGAAATCTGCTATCAGCTCTTAATCCCACCACCCAAATAATAGCGTCTTGAGCGTCTGTGAGTACCCAAATTTCGGCCTTTGAAATTACATTAATTTTCTCATCTCTTAAAAATTTAGAAAGCTTCTTTTTACCATTCATACCCGATGGAAAAAAGAAGTCTCCATCTTTTTTATGTCTGATTACTAATGGAAACTTCAATAAAGAAGCATCTACAGCAATGACAGATTTCCCATTTAAGCAGCCTTTTTCAAAAATATCTAATATTTCTAAGCCAAAGGGAATTGAGATACTTTTGGTTTTATCATATATTGTAAAGCTAGCTTCAGTGGCCTGAGATTGAGAAATGGTATATAGAAATAGTATATTTCTGTCTTTGTATAATAAATGGGTATCTGAAACTAGTTTTTTAGCAGTTTCTCCATGGCATAAATCTAAAACAGCTTTAGAATCTACAAATCCATATGGGGAAAACAAAGCGTATAAACTAGCTATTAAAGCTGGTGCAGAAAGCAAGCTATTAATATCTATTTGTATTCCCTTTTCTGTTTCTTTACAAAGAGACATTTTTAATCCAGTGATATACAATTCAGATAGAGCTGCGGTTTGGCTTAAATGATGTTGCGTTTGAATGATATTTTCTAAAGCTGTTGGGTGTAAGCTTTCTAAAATGGGTATAAGGCTGTGTCTTATTTTATTTCTGAGGTACTTAGTATCTGCATTACTGGAGTCTTCTCTCCAAAGAATTTGATTTTTTTTTGCGTATTCAGCTATGTCTAGTCTAGAAAAAGGAAGTAAGGGTCTTCTAATATAGTCTCTCTTATCTGGTATGCCTAACAAACCTTCTATCCCAGTACCTCTAGTCAAATTAATAAGCATCGTTTCTAGAGTGTCATCTCTATGATGGGCAGTCACTAAATAAGTGTAATTAGTATTTGATATTAACTCCTCAAACCAATCATAACGGAGCTGTCTTGCAGCCATTTGAATAGATATTTTATGCTTTTCCACATAGCCTTCAGTATTAAATGCATTAATAAATACAGGAACTGATAATTGGGCTCCCAGTTTATGAACAAAATCAGCGTCGGCCTGAGAGGCAGGACCCCTTAAATTAAAATTACAATGAGCCAAGGCAAAAACTAAACCCATTTTTGCACATAAATGCGCCATCACTACTGAGTCTATTCCACCGCTACAAGCGAGAACAAAAGCTTGTTCAGAAAGTTCAGGAAAGCGAGATTTAATGTGTTTTTTAAAGGCTATTTTCACGGACTAAATGGCTGCTTTTAAACTTATTTTATTTTGTTACTTTTGATCTGTAAATATACCCTTAATTTTGGAGTCTTAAAGTGATAGAGCAAAAGCGATTTTTTTTTATTGATGCTATAAGAGCATGGGCTATTATAATGATGCTTCAAGGGCATTTTATTGACGGTTTATTAGATCCCATTTACAGAAACACAAATCACAATATCTATAATATTTGGCTCTATTTTAGAGGCATTACAGCTCCTGTTTTCTTTACTGCATCTGGCCTTATTTTCACTTATTTACTTTTTAAAGAAACAGATGAAAGTTACAGAAATAAAAGACTTAAAAAAGGGCTTAAAAGAGCTGGACAGTTGCTTTTGATTGGCTACCTGTTAAGACTTAATATAAATGGTCTTTTTAAAGGTGAAATTTATCCCAGTTCTTATTATGTAGATGTGCTGCACTGTATAGGATTAGCACTATTTTGTATTATAGTTTTGTATTACCTAATAGGGAAATGGTCTTATTGGGGTTTTGCTTTGGTGGCAGTTCTTATTTCTGTGATTGTTTTTATTTTTGAGCCCCTTTATATAAACCTTACTTTAGATTCATGGCCCATATTTTTAAGTCATTATATAAGCAAAGCCCACGGTTCTGTATTCACCATAATACCTTGGTTAGGTTATAGTACTTTTGGAGCATTTTTAGCTCTTTTACTTTTAAAATTTAAATCCTTCCATAAATTTTATCCCGTAGCTATTCTTATCTGTATCTTGGGTGGTTATCTATTAAAATACGAGTCTTCAGACTTTTTTATATGGGTCAGGGACACCATAGAATGGCCCCATTTAAAAAATGTAGCTGCTAAAAACTATTTGTTTATGAGATTGGGAGACGTTTTATGGGTATTAGCCATATTTATGGGGCTTAGAAACGCTGTAACACATCCTAGAATATTAACTATTGGCCAAAATACATTAAGTATTTATGTCATTCATTCTGTTTTGCTTTATGGCAGTAGTTATAATTTTGGCCTCTATCGATTTTTTAAACAATCTCTCACTCCTACAGAAGCTATCAGTGGATCAATTGTTTTTGTGACCATTTCTGTGTTGCTTTCATTCTTATATGTACATTCTCAGAATTGGCGCTCACAAATATTTTCACGTATATTTACTAAAAAATAAATTATGAGTCAAACTAGTACGTTTAACCCTATTGCGGTAGATTTAGAAAAAGATAAAAACTATAGCTGGTGTAGCTGTGGTCATTCTGAAAGTGAACCCTTTTGTGATGGTTCTCATAGGAAACACAATGCGACCCCTTCTTTAAAGTTTAGTGTAACAGAAAATAAAACGGCCCACTTATGTACCTGTAAGCTCACCAAAAATGCACCTTATTGTGACGGAAGCCACAAAGGATAAATAGCTACATTTAAATATAATAATTTATATATGTAATGCCCTGTCTGATGTTGCAGCTAATGCAGCTTCTTTTATAGCTTCTGCAAAGGTTGGGTGGGCATGGCTCATTCTAGAAACGTCTTCTGCAGAGGCTCTAAATTCCATAGCAGTCACCGCTGCAGCAATTAAATCTGCACAGCGGGCTCCTATCATATGCACCCCTAAAATTTCATCTGTTTCTTTGTGAGCTAAAATTTTCACAAAACCATCTAAATCCATACTGGCTCTAGAGCGTCCTAAAGCCCTCATGGGAAACTGACCTACTTTATAAGGCGTGTTGCTAGCAATAAGTTGCTCTTCAGTTTTTCCAACTGCTGCCACTTCAGGCCAAGTATAAACTACTCCAGGTATGAGGTTGTAATTTATATGAGGTTTTTGGCCTGCTATAATTTCTGCAACCATGGTACCTTCTTCTTCTGCCTTGTGGGCCAGCATAGCACCCGCTACCACGTCTCCAATAGCGTAAATATGAGGAGCAGCTGTTTGCAAGTGTTCGTTTACCACTACCCTTCCTCTCTCATCTAAAGTGACTCCAGCTGCAGCTGCGTTTAATCCTTCTGTATAGGGACTTCTTCCCACAGCCACCAAGCAATAGTCTGACTCTAAAACAACTTCTGTTCCTTTTTTATCTTTAGCCTTTATGGTTACCAGATCTCCTTTTCTAGTTACCTCATTCACCCCATGAGAGAGTAAAAATTTTACTTTTTGTTTTTTCATCACCTTGGCTAGCTCTTTAGAAAGTGCTGCGTCCATGGAAGGAATAATGCGGTCTGCGTATTCTACCACAGTAACATCGGCGCCTAGGCGCTTGTAAACTTGACCTAATTCCAAACCTATTACTCCCCCACCAATCACCACTAAATGCTTGGGTATTTCTGGAAGAGACAATGCCTCTGTAGAGGTAATAATACGCTCTTTGTCTTGCTTAACAAAAGGCAGTTGGCTAGGCTTAGAACCTGTAGCAATAATAATATTCTTAGCGCTAATGGTTGTGATAGCATCTTTAGCGTCTTTTATCTGAACCAAATGGGAGTCTTTAAAACTTCCAAGACCCTGAAATACAGTGATCTTATTTTTATCCATTAAATACTCAATCCCTTTGGTCGTTTGTTCTACTACTGCGTCTTTTCTAGCATTCATCTTGCTTAAATTAGCAATGATCTCTCCAGGAATTTCTATTCCGTGGGCTTCAAAATGCTGAGTGGCATGTTCGTAGTGGTGAGAAGAATCTAGTAAGGTTTTTGAAGGAATACATCCTACATTTAAACAGGTCCCTCCAAGGGTACTGTATTTTTCTATCAAGGCTGTTTTTAGTCCTAATTGTGAGCAGCGAATTGCTGCTACATAACCTCCAGGTCCAGAACCTATCACGGCTACATCAAAAGCGTCCATATATGTGTTTTTAATAAACTTAAAGCAAAATTACACCATAAGTTTTAGCCTACAAAGGTATATGTGCAGTATCTTTTACTTCACTAATTACAAAGGCGCTTTGGGTACTTCCTATATGTGCAATAGCTGTGAGCTTACTCACCATAAAGTTCCTATAGGCAGCCATATCTTCTACTTGTATTTTTAACAGATAATCATAGTCTCCCGCTATGTGAAAACAACTTGCCACGGCATCTAACTGAGCAATATCCCTCTCAAATTGCAACACGTATTGCTTGGAGTGTTGTAGCAATTTTACATGGCAAAAAGAAATAAAATTCTTATTTACTTTTTCTTTGTTCACTACAGCAGTATATCTAGAAATTACCCCAGAGCGTTCTAATTTTTTAATTCTTTCATAGACAGCTGTGGTAGACAGGCCCAAAACCGATGCATAATATTTATTGGTTTGTTTGCTGTTTTCCTGTAAGAGTTTTAGTAATTTTTTATCTACTGCATCTATCATTTTTAGAATATTTTTAGGTCTAAAGGGGAATATTTCTTCAAAAATAGTTTTAAAATCTATTAAAAAAGATTAATTAAGAAAAAAAAACATCACAACAGAGATTATATTGTTTTTTTATAACTATCTACTTAGATTTACAAAAAACATCACTTATGAGTACACAAAAAACAGGAGCAGCATCTATCTTATCACATCAAAATTTAGGGGCACAGCAAGGCGTAAATCCTTCCATATCTGATAGCAGTACCTATGCATTTCCAAAGGCTCAGACCATGGCAGACACTTTTGAAGGCAATACTGAAGGTTGTTATTTGTACTCCAGACACAGCACTCCCACTAACAATTTGCTTGCAGAATCGCTGGCGGCTATGGAGGGTACTGAGGCTGCCCATGTTTTTGGAAGTGGAATGGGCGCTATTAGTGCTGTTCTTTTTCAGTTGTGTAGTACGCAAGATCATATAGTCAGTAGCAGAACTATTTATGGGGGTACCTATGCCTTACTCAAGAACTTTATGCCAAAATTTGGTGTTCAAACTACTTTTGTAGACAGCACTGACCTGCCTTCAGTAGCAGCTGCTATTACCTCCAAAACTAAAGTATTATACTGTGAAGCCATAAGCAACCCATTACTAGAGGTGACCCATTTAAAAGCCATGGGAGATTTGGCTCGTAAATACGGACTTACTTTGGTAGTAGACAATACTTTTAGCCCGCTTATGATTGCTCCAATGAAACAGGGTGCTCATGTGGTTATTCACAGTCTTACTAAATTTATTAACGGAACCTCAGACGCAGTAGCTGGTGTGGTTTGTGGTACTGCAGACTTTTGTAACGCATTAAAAAGCGTTCACGACGGAGCTGCCATGCTTTTTGGAAGTACTTTAGATTCTGCAAGGGCAGCTTCAATTTTAAAAAATCTTAAAACCCTTCCTATTAGAATGGTTAAGCATTCTCAGAATGCAGCTCATATTGCTCAAGGGCTTAAAAAAGTGGGTTATAAGGTGATGTATCCTGGTCTAGATGGACATAGAGGAAAAACTGTTTTAGATACTCAATTAGAGCCTGGTTTTGGCCACGGTGGTCTTATGACCTTAGACGCAGGGTCTATTGAAAAAGCCAATGCATTAATGGAGGCAATGCAAGAAGCTGGACTTGGTTATTTGGCTGTAAGTCTTGGATTTTATAAAACTTTATTTTCTGCCTCTGGAAGTTCTACCTCTTCTGAAATATCAGATAAAGAGCAAAAAGAAATGGGATTAAGCCATGGACTTATTCGTTTTTCTATAGGTTTAGACCACAACCCGCAAGACAGCTTAGAGAAAATGTTAGTTTGTATAAAAGCGGTTGGTATTACTTCTTAATTAAATAATCCGTCTTGCATAAAGCTTAGTAAAATTGTAATATTACCTTTTACTAAAATACTATTATGGCCAAAGATCAGACTACAAAACCCATTTCATTAAGAGCTTCACTCATTCCTGTTGTTCTTTTAGTAGGATTATTGGCTTATAATGTTTTTGTTTTTGGAGATGACGCTCTAAGTGGTTCAAATCAATTTATTTTACTCATAGGTGGAGCTATAGCTGCCATTGTTGGTTTTTTTCATCACATCCCTTATGAAAAAATGTTGTCAGAAGTAGCGGAGAATGTAAAATCTACTACTGGTGCCCTGCTCATTCTTTTAATGGTGGGTGCCTTATCTGGGACTTGGCTTATTAGCGGTATTATTCCTGCTATGATTTACTACGGACTACAAATTTTAAATCCTACTATATTTTTAGCCGCCTGTGTTATCATTTGTGCTATTATTTCTATAGCTACAGGAAGTTCATGGACCACCTCTGCCACCGTTGGAATTGCCCTTATAGGTATTGGAAATGCGTTAGGTATTCCTGTTGGAATGACCGCTGGAGCTGTTCTTTCTGGCGCTTATTTTGGCGATAAAATGTCTCCCCTCTCAGACACCACTAACTTAGCTCCTGCTATGTCAGGAGGAGATTTGTTTACCCACATTAGATATATGCTCTACACCACAGTGCCAACGCTGGTCATCACTATTATAGTGTTTGTCATTCTTGGGCTAACTTTAAAAACCTCTGGTGAAGCAGACACAGATAGTATTTTAAAAAGTATTGACGCTTCTTTTAATATTAGTGGCTGGTTGTTTTTAGTACCCCTAGGAGTTATTCTGATGATTTTAAAGAAAACCCCTCCCCTTATGGCTTTATTAATTGGTACTTTGTTAGGAGGTGTGTTTGCTTTAATATTCCAACCAACTGTGGTAGCTGGTTTGTCTGGAGCCACCAACCTTACTTTTGAAAACGGCTATAAGGGTATTATAAATGCCATTACAATAAATACACAAATTGCCACAGACAATGATGCGCTCAATGACCTGTTTGCCGCCAAAGGAATGTCTGGAATGCTTGGTACCATTTGGCTTATTATTTGTGCCATGGTCTTTGGAGGCATTATGGACGGTATTGGTGCTTTGTCAAAAATATCACAATCCTTATTGCAAATAGCACAAACTACCTTTGGCCTATTTGCCAGTACCGTAGCTAGCTGCTTGGCCCTTAACGTCACTGCTTCAGACCAATACTTAGCTATAGTAATACCGGGTAAAATGTTTTCAAAGGCTTATAAAGACAGAGGCTTAGCGCCAGAAAACCTCAGTAGAACCTTGGAAGATTCTGGTACTGTTACCTCAGTACTTATTCCTTGGAATACCTGTGGAGCCTATCATTCCAGCGTTCTTGGGGTTTCTGTAGGAGAATATTTTGTCTACGCTATTTTTAATTGGTTAAGTCCTTTTATGACTCTTTTATTTGCTGCTTTTAAGATTAAAATAGCCCAATTAAATACTGAAGAGTAGCCATCAGTTTTTCTTATACATAGATTTATAAATTAAAATCTCCTTCTGGGAGATTTTTTTTTTGGTCTTCTCCAAATTGTGTATTTTTATGCACTTAAAACATAACTATGGCAACAGTATATTTAAAAGGAACCCCTTTACAAACTATAGGAGCACTTCCCCAAGTTGGTACCCTTGCTCCAGACTTTGTCTTAACGGCTTCTGATTTATCTGATAAAAGTTTATCTGATTTTAAAGAAAAACAAATCATTCTTAATATATTCCCTAGTATAGATACTGGCACCTGTGCTCAATCTGTAAGGAGTTTTAATGAAAAAGTAGCGGCCTTAGACAACACCATAGTGCTATGTATATCTAAAGACCTACCCTTTGCTCAATCTAGATTTTGTGGTGCAGAGGGAATAGAAAATGTCATTAGTTTATCTGACTTTAAAACTGGTTCTTTTGGAACTGCTTATGGTGTTAATTTCAGCAATGGTCCTTTGGCGCCTTTGCACTCAAGAGCGGTAGTGATTTTAAACACCAAAGGAGAAGTAGTATATACCGAACAGGTAAGCGAAATTGTAGATGAGCCAAATTACGCAGCGGCTTTAGCTGCCATAAAATAAGGCAAGAATTTTAGAATGGCGAAAAAAGCAACCGAATCTCTTCACAGTAAAATTCCTTCAAAAAAACGCTTTGCTCTCTCAAAAAAGAACAAGGTTATTTTGGGTTTTGCTCTGTTAGTCATAGGGATTTCATTTTTTATTTCTTTTATTTCTTTCTTGAGCTATTGGCAAGAAGACATCAGCTTGCTCAGTACCTCTATGAATAGAGAGGTGGTGGCACAAAACACCTTAAATCAATTAGGAGCTGCCCTTGGTTTTTATTTGGTTTATAAAGGCCTTGGACTAGGTTCCCTTATTTTAGCCTCTTTGCTATGCATTAGCGGCTTTTATATATTCCTTAGCCTTCCTAAAAAGGGGTTATTTAAATTATGGTTTTGGGGCATTTACTTAGGACTACTCTTAAGTGTTACTTTAGGTTTTATAGCAGCAAGCTACCCTATTTTTGGTGGCGTCATGGGATTTGAAATAAAAGATATTGCTCTAGATTATATGGGAGCCACAGGCTTAGGGCTTTCCTTGCTTTTCTTTTTTATGATTTTTGTGGTCAGAGTCTTTAATTTTAACCCACAGTCTATTATAGAATATTTTAAAAACAGAAAGGTCGCTGGAACAATTCAGAAAGATTACAAAGATGACCCCTTAGAAAACACCATCATAGACCCATACACACACAGAGAAGAAATAGCAAACACCCCTCCCCTTTTTAATCAGGCTGCACCAGTAGAAGAAGACGCGCATGTTACTCAAAAGAATTTTAGTGTTACAGATACGAGCAGCCCGATAGATAAAAAAGAAGAAGCAATTATAGACAACTCCTCACTAGAGATAGAAGTGACCCATAGAGATGAAGAAGAAGAAATTGCCAAAAATTTATCAGACAAACTAGTAGCAGACTTTGGTGCTTTTGACCCTACACTAGATCTTTCTAATTATAAATTTCCTTCCTTAGATCTTTTAGAAAAACACGGAGGCACAACGGGCATTACTATAAATGAGGCAGAACTAGAAGAAAATAAAATTAAAATTGTAGAAACTTTAAAAAACTACAGCATAGGGATTGCTCAAATTAAAGCCACTATAGGCCCTACGGTAACCCTCTATGAAATAGTGCCAGATGCTGGAGTGAGAATTTCTAAAATAAAAAACTTAGAAGACGACATTGCGCTCTCCTTAGCAGCCCTTGGTATTAGAATTATTGCTCCCATACCAGGAAAAGGAACTATAGGAATTGAAGTGCCTAATAAAAATCCTAGTACGGTGTCTATGCGCTCAGTAATAGCATCCGCCAAGTTTCAAAATGCAGATATGGAACTACCCATAGCCTTTGGTAAGACCATTTCTAATGAAACCTTTGTAGTAGACTTAGCCAAAATGCCACATATGCTTATGGCTGGTGCTACAGGACAAGGAAAGTCTGTAGGCTTAAACGCTGTTTTAACTTCTTTACTATACAAAAAACACCCAGCAGAGGTGAAATTTGTGCTGGTAGATCCAAAAAAAGTAGAACTCACTTTATACAATAAAATTGAGCGTCATTATTTAGCAAAACTTCCAGATGTAGAAGATGCTATTATTACAGACAACACCAAGGTTATTCATACCTTAAACTCACTGTGTATAGAGATGGACAACCGCTATGAGCTTCTTAAACTAGCTATGGTACGCAATATAAAAGAATACAATACTAAGTTTAAAGCTAGAAAACTAAACCCTAATGAAGGACATAAGTTTCTTCCTTATATAGTGCTGGTCATAGATGAATTTGCAGACCTTATCATGACCGCTGGTAAAGAGGTAGAGACTCCTATTGCTAGGTTAGCACAATTGGCTAGAGCTATAGGAATTCACCTCATTGTTGCCACTCAAAGACCTTCTGTAAATGTAATTACGGGTATTATTAAGGCCAATTTCCCTGCTAGAATAGCCTTTAGAGTAACCTCAAAAATAGACTCTAGAACCATTTTAGACAGCCAAGGTGCTGACCAACTTATAGGAAGGGGAGACATGTTGTACACCCAAGGAAATGAAGTCACCAGAATTCAATGTGCCTTTGTAGACACTCCAGAAATAGATAGAATCACAGACTTTATTGGATCACAAAGGGGCTATTCAGAAGCGTATTTACTGCCAGAATATGTAGGGGAAGAAGGCAGTAGCAACATAGATTATAATATATCTGAAAGAGACGCCATGTTCCGTGAAGCTGCAGAGGTAATAGTGATAGCACAACAAGGCTCAGCTTCACTCATACAGAGAAAATTAAAATTAGGTTACAACAGGGCTGGGAGGATTATTGATCAATTAGAAGCAGCTGGAATTGTAGGCCCTTTTGAAGGCAGTAAAGCCAGACAAGTCTTGGTTCAAGACATGAGTAGTTTACAACATTTTTTAGACCATGAAAAAAAACAAAATGAATAAATCCTTACTATTACTACTATTTTCTATTGGCACCAGTTGGGCACAAAGTCCTTCTACTGCCCTTTTAGATAAAGTGTCTAAGCAAATGGCCTCTAAGGAGAATATTAGTTTAGAATTTAATTATGCTCTTTTTAATGCTGAGGCTAAAATAAACCAAGAAACTGCAGGAAAAGTATATATAAAGGGAGACAAATACCATTTTGAATACCTTGGAGTCATTCAAATAAATGACACCAAAAAAACCTATACCATTGTGCCAGACAATGAAGAAGTCACTATAGTTGACAATAAAAATGCCATAGATGAAATGAACCCAGCAAAAATACTGAGCTTTTACAAAGAAGGCTATAGATTTACTTGGGACATTCCTCAAAATGTAGGGGGCAGGAAAATCCAATACATTAAATTAAACCCCATAGACAGTACATCAGATATTGCCAGTATTTTACTAGGTATAGATACCCTAAAAAATGAGGTGTTCAAAGTCATTGAAACCGGAAAAAACGGTACTAAAACAACCATTACCATAAGCCAATACAAAAGCAATAGCACCTTGGATCCAGCCCTCTTTATATTTGATGAAAAAATATATATCCAACTAGGTTTTTATATCATTAAAGAGTGAGAATTCTAGATAAATATATACTCACTAGGTTTGTTTACAACTTCCTAGGCGCCTTTGTGATACTGATGTTTATCTTTATATTCCAATCTATTTGGCTTTATATAGACAACTTGGCTGGAAAAGGATTAGACCTTATGATTATTGGTAAATTTATTTTTTATCTACTGCCAAACCTCATAGAAAAGGTACTCCCGCTTACTGTATTAATCTCCTCCATTCTCACCTTTGGTAGCCTGGCAGAACACTATGAATTTGCGGCTATGAAAGCTTCTGGTGTTTCACTGCCACGCTCTATGAGAACCATTATTGTGCTAGTAAGTATTTTAGGTGTTATCACCTTTTTTTTTGCAGACCGCGTTATTCCAGCATCAGAATTAAAATCTATTAGCCTTAAAAAAAATATAGCAAAGGTGAAACCAGCTTTGGCTATTGCTGAAGGTCTTTTTAGTGAATTTGAAGGGACTGGAATGACCATATTAGTCAAAGAAAAATACGGAGAGAATGACCGTTTCTTAAAAGAAGTCATTATTCATAAAAAAAATCCTAACCAGATTAACACCACCGTAATTAAAGCAAAAAAAGGGGAACTGATAAGTTCAGAAAATAGCAACCTCATTAAATTGGTGCTACAAGAAGGCCATTATTATGAAAGTCTTAGCACCACTACTGACGTCAATCATAGAAAACACCCCTTTGCAGTTTCAAATTTTGAAACCTATACCATTAATATTGATTTGAGAGAGCTCAATATGGTAGATATGGAAGAAGAAACAGAAACTAATAGTGATAAGATGAAAAATGTAGTCCAGCTACGAAAAGACATGGACTCTATTACCCAAAATAACGCAGTGATAGTTGTTGCTTTTTCTAAAAATATTACCGAGAGAATGGGCATACAGCTTATAGATACCCCATTAGTAACCCCTCAAGATTCAATATTTTCTGCCTTACCCACAGACAGCCTACCAAGCATAAACCAAGTTTTAAATTGGTTTGACCCTTTACAAGGCTCACAAATTATTGATGAAACCATTAATACGGTTACTATGGCAGCCCTCACCATACAAACTAAAAGAAAAGAACTCTTAATTAGGTATAAAATATATAATATGCACGCCCTAGCGCTGCATAAGAAGTACGCCTTAGGCCTGTCTTGTATTGTGCTCTTTTTTGTAGGAGCTCCATTAGGAGCCATCATTAGAAAAGGAGGTTTAGGTTTACCAATGGTCATTGCTATTATTTTATTCCTTACTTATTATTTCTTAGGAGTATTTACCTATAATTACGCCAAAGAAGGAAACATAACACCATTTTTAGGTGCTTGGATTCCCACCTTTATTATGTTGCCTTTAGGAGTTTTCCTCACTAGGCGTGCCACTGCAGACAAGGGAATGGTTCAATTTGGAGGTATCATTGACTTTTTTAAAAATATTTCTTTAAAAAGAAAAAAACAATATCATGAAAGAGAATAGTACCCTAGACACTATAGAAAGTGCCATTGCAGATATAAAAGCAGGAAAAGTAATCATAGTTGTAGACGATGAGAACAGAGAAAATGAAGGAGATTTCTTAGCTGCTGCAGAAGCAGTCACCCCAGAAATGGTAAATTTTATGGCCACACATGGTAGGGGCCTTATCTGTGCCCCGCTTACAGAGCGCAGGTGCCAATCACTTGGTCTTCACCGCATGGTGCAAAACAATACAGACCCCATGGAAACCGCATTTACAGTTTCTATAGATTTAAAAGGTCATGGGGTAACCACAGGTATTTCAGCATCAGACAGATCTAAGACTATTAAAGCCCTCACATTAGAAACTAGCCAGCCACATGATTTTTCTAAGCCTGGGCATATTTTCCCACTAGTTGCAAAAGAAGGGGGTGTACTCAGAAGAACAGGACACACAGAGGCTGCCATAGATTTTGCACGTTTAGCAGGTTTTTCTGCTGCTGGGGTCATTGTAGAAATTATGAATGAGGACGGCAGCATGGCCAGACTCCCCCAGCTTTTAAAAGTAGCTAAGAAATATAATCTTAAAATAGTTTCTATAGAAGATTTAGTAGCCTATAGAATGGAGCATGACAGTCTCATAGAAAAAAAAGAAGATTTTGAAATACAAACCAGATTTGGGTCTTTTAGACTCAGAGCTTATAAACAAACCACCAATCAGCAAATTCATATTGCCCTTACCAAAGGCACATGGACTAAAGAAGAACCCGTGCTCACTAGAATAAATTCTACCCTAATCAATAATGATATTTTAGGAACCCTGACCAACAATCCAGATCAGAAACTAGAACGCATGTTTCAGACCATGAATGCAGCAGGAAAAGGAGCCATTGTATTTATTAATCAGGAATCTTCTGTGTTAAATTTGGTATCTAGACTAGGACAGCTCAAAAAAAACCAAGCAAAAGGAATTCTAGAAGCACCCCCCATAGATATGGACAACAGAGACTATGGCGTAGGAGCGCAAATACTTCATGATTTAAACATCTCTAAAATAAAGCTACTCTCTAATGCCCCACAAACCAAACGTGTAGGAATAGTTGGTTACGGTTTAGAAATAGTAGACTATATAAATTATTAAATTTAAGAAATAGTAATTACGGCCTCTTCTAAGGGTTTTCTTACCTTTTTAAGAATAGCCACTGAATCATCAGAGGCTCTAATGCCTATAGGCATAACCAACACAGCTTCTAATCCCATTTTATCTAGTTCAAGTACTTCATTGTAGCCAGCAGGACTAAAACCCTCCATAGGGCAGGAATCTATTTCCATAGCAGCACAGGCAGTTAGTAGTGTTCCCATATTTAAATACACCTGATTGGTGGCCCATAAAGACATTTCTGCTGGGGTTTTACCTACTAAAGTACTTTTCATAAAATTCTTATAGCCATCTAAACTCTCTGGAGTTTGGCCTCTGGCCGATGCTATGAGACCAAAATACCCATCTATATAACTGCTGTCTATATCCTTTCTTATACAAAACACCAACACTGCTGCCGCTTGTACCACTTGCTTTTGATTATAGGAATGAGGCAACAAGCGCTCTTGCAGAGTCTTATTTTGTAACATAACAAGTTTATAAGGTTGCAAGCCATAAGAACTAGCGCTTAAATTAAAAGCCTTTTTAACCGCCTCTAACTGCTGCTCAGACAAAAGGGCCTCTTCATTAAACTTCTTTACTGCATATCGCCATTCTAGGGCATCAATAATATTTTTCATAGAAATAAAATTATAGGAATAAAATAATACTTTTAGCTATTAAAGAACCAAAGTTTAATAGCCATAATGACTATCATCACTACCATGAACTTTTTAATAAATCCATCACCTTTTTTAACAGAATACCTAGAGGCTACCCAGGCACCACCTCCGTTACCAAGGGCCAACACCCCGCCTACTAACCAGTCTACCTTGTCATTATAAGCAAAGACTGCCAGAGCAGCAATAGTATAAACACAAACCACAGACACTTTAGTCATGTTGGTTCTTACCAAACTTAAACGGTTTACAGAGTGAAGGAATATCATCATTAGAAAACCAAGTCCTGCATTTATAAAACCACCATAAATACCAAAAAAGAAAAAACCTATCATGGCAAAGACTAAGTATTTACCCTCCAAGCGCTCTTTCATGAGCTCTGTCTTCATTTTGGGCTTAAAAACAATAATAAGCACTACGGCTATCATGACTATTGCCAGAATTTTATTAAAAGTCTCTCCTTTTACATCTACAGCAATATAAGCCCCAATAATAGAGCCCACAAAGGCTGTAGCGGCTAAATACATATTAAAAGGAAAAGTAGAAACGCCCTTACTATTAAAACCTGCTGTACCTAAGGCGGTCTGGAATACAATGGCTACCCTATTGGTTCCATTGGCTACTGCGGGTGGTAAACCTAAAAAGATAAGAACCGGAAGAGACAGTAAAGACCCGCCGCCAGCTATAGTATTTACAAAGCCTACCGCAAAACCAACTACTACTAGTAAAATGTAATGATACCATGCTTCCATGACCACAAAAATACATTCAAAGTCTTAAATAACTTCTACTTTTTAATTAAATTAAAAAAACATTAAAATACCTTTTCAAAATTAAAAAAGGTTTCTATATTTGCACCCGCGTAACCGCTAGGAGAAATGGCAGAGTGGTCGAATGCGGCAGTCTTGAAAACTGTTGAGGGTCACACCTCCGGGGGTTCGAATCCCTCTTTCTCCGCAGAATTAAAACCCTAACAATTAAATATTAATTAGTTAGGGTTTTTTGTTTTTAAATTTAGCCCACATTTAGTCAACAATAGGTATTTTTTATAATAGTTAAGTCAATGGTTCTGTCTAAACTAGTCTATAGAAAAGCTAAAAATCAATCTTTACTAAAAAAGAGATATTTAAAGGTCATTTAATAAAACTATTTGGTAAAGTGACTTCCGAACTATGATAAATTTAATTGTATGTATTTTTTTTGATTAGAAAATTAGACAATAGCAAAAAAATTAGATTAATTTTAAATAAGATTATAATTCTAACCACAGTAAATTAAAGTATCCGCTATGAAAAACCTTTTGTTTTTTCTCTTTTTATTTTCTATTACACTTCAAGCTCAAATAGACACTGCGCCCATTGATAAAAAATATTCCAAGCAAATTGATCAGCTATCTAAATCAAAAAAAATAAAAGCTTCTTTTGATTATATTGTAGATTTAGAAACCTTTACGCATGACAATTTAATTGAATTGACTGAAATTGCTGCTCCTCCATTTAAAGAGCAAAAACGCGCTCAAAGATTTGCGGAAAAAATAAGAGAAATTGGACTAGATTCTGTGTGGATAGATGAAGAAGGAAATGTTTTAGGGCTTTTAAAAGGTTTGGTAGGCAATAAAACTGTTGCTCTAGATGCCCATTTAGATACTGTTTTTCCGGAAGGGACTGATGTGACAACTAGAATTATTAATGACACCATTTATGCTCCTGGTATTGGCGACGACACTAGAGGCTTATCTATGGTTTTAACTGTTCTAAAAACAATTAAAGATAAAAACATTAAAACCAGAGATAATATTCTAATTGTTGGAACTGTTGGTGAAGAAGGTCTAGGAGATTTAAGAGGCGTTAAATATTTATTTAAAAATAATGTCCCTAAAATTGATTCCTGGATAGCAATTGATGGAGGAGATATAGGAAGAGTGAACATTAAAGGCCTTGGCTCTTACAGATATCGTGTTACTTTTAATGGCCCAGGTGGTCATTCTTGGGGTGCCTTTGGTCTGGCAAACCCCCACCATGCAATGGGATCTGCCATTGATAATTTTATAGATGCAGCAAATGAATACACCTTAGAGGGCCCTAAAACAAGCTACAATATTGGAGTAGTTAATGGGGGTACTTCTGTGAACTCCATTCCCTTTGAGTCTATTATGGAAATTGATATTAGATCCATAGAACCTACAAGACTTGACGTAATGGAAGGGCTTCTTAACCAAGCGGTAAGTGATGCCTTAAAAAAACAGAATTCAATAAAGCGCCAAGGAGCCTCTTTAACCGTACACATAGATAAAATTGGGAATCGTCCCTCTGGATCACTAGAGCCAAATCTTCCATTAATTCAAAGGGCTATGGCTGCTACGGCATATTTTAATGAAACGCCATCCCTCACAATAGGCTCAACAGATTCTAATATTCCTATTTCTTTAGGAATCCCTTCAGTTACTATTGGAAGGGGAGGTATTGGAGGAAATGCACATGCATTAAATGAATGGTGGTATAATAAAGAAGGGCACAAGTCCATTCAGTTGGCCCTATTATTACTTCTGTCAGAGGCTGGTTTTGAAAGGTAAAAATTAAATATTTAGAATTATAAAACTAAAAAAGCTCCTTATAGAGTATATAAAGCCCCATAATAAGAACAAACCAACCAAAGGATTTCTTGAGTTTGTGTCCTGGAATATACTTAGAAAAGTAAATACCTAAGAAAATTCCAGTAATAGAAAGGGCTGTAAAACTTAATAAGAATACCCAGTCTATATCTATGTTTTGAATATCTCCAATAAAGCCAAACAAAGATTTAATAGCTATGATTAAAAGAGAGGTAGCTACCGCTTTTTTCATGGACAACTTGGCAAATAATACCAATGCAGGAATAATTAAAAAACCACCCCCAGCGCCAACAATTCCTGTTAAAACGCCTACAACAGCCCCCTCTAAAATAATCATGGAGTAGTTGTAGCTAATGACCTGCTCTTCTTCAATCTGAACCACTTTATTGTTTCTAATCATGGCTATAGAAGCCAATATCATTATCATAGCAAAAAACACCATAATGGCTAAATTCTTAGTAATAAGAACACCCTCCATAATAAAAAATTCATTAGGTAAGGCAGGCATTAAATAACGTCTGGTGGCGTATACCCCAAGAAATGCGGGTGCAGCAAAAACAAGTGCAGTCTTTAGGTCTACCAAACCCTTTTTGAAATTTTTATAAGCTCCAAAAAGGGAAGAAGTACCCACAACAAAGAGAGAATAAGCAGTTGCAGTCATGGGATTTACAGCCATTAAATAAACTAGAATGGGTACTGTTAATATAGAACCACCGCCCCCAATAAGTCCTAAAACCATCCCAATTACAAGGGCACCAAAATATCCAAAAATCTCTAAAACATCCATAGTGAAAAATTAAAGGCTAAAGCTAAGCGGGCATTATAAAAATAATGGTAACCATTATTACCTAACCCATTTGTTCAAATTTAATTTTAAATATTATATGACTTGAAAACCATGTGCGTAAGGATCATCGTCATCTATAATAATCTTGTTATAACCGTACACCTTGGCCCAACCTTGGATGCTTGGAACAATAGCGGGAAAACCACCCAGACTAGTGACTTTTTCAATTTTACCAGTAAACTGAGAGCCAATAAAGCTTTCATGAATAAAAGGTTCATTCTCTTTGAGTAATCCCTTTGCTTGCCATTGGGCCATTCTGGCCGATGTTCCTGTGCCGCAAGGAGATCTATCTATAGCCTTATCTCCGTAAAATACAGCATTGCGCGCCGTGGCTTTTGGATCTATAGTTTTTCCTGCCCAAAGTATGTGACTCACACTATTAATACTAATATCTTCTGGGTGAATAAAGGCATTTGGATAAGCGCTGTTAATGGCAGTCCTAAGTTCTCCTGAGAAAGCAATAAGCTGGCTAGCTGTATAGATTTCTATACCTTTAAAGTTTTCTTGAGGGTCTATAATGGCGTAAAAATTACCCCCATAAGCCACATCAAAACACAACAATCCCAAAACAGAATGATGTACTTTTAAGTCCTTTGCCGCCAAATAAGACTTTACATTGATGAGCTTTACCCAATCAACTTTTTTACCCTTTTGGCTGTATTCAATGAGCACCAAACCTGCTGGGGTTTCTAAGCGTACTTTTCCTGGTATTTTAGGGGTTATTAGCCCCTCTTCTATTCCTATGGTTATACTACCAATAGTGCCGTGACCGCACATAGGTAGGCAGCCACTGGTTTCAATAAACAAAATGGCTATGTCATTTTCTGGATTAGAGGGTGGGTAAAAGATACTACCACTCATCATATCGTGACCTCTGGGCTCATACATAAGCCCTTTTCTTACCCAATCATACTCTTTTAAGAAATGCTGACGTTTTTCACTCATACTGATCCCTTTAAGAGTGGGGCCTCCTTCTGCTATCACCCTCACTGGGTTTCCGCAGGTATGAGCGTCAATACAAAAAAATGTTTTTCTAGACATCTAATTAAACGTATAAAATCATTGGTTTTTAATCTAAAGAAAGTGATCCGTCTACAAGGCGCCAAATTTTTAAGGGGTTTCCCTCTTGTAAAGCTAAGGGCAATTGTAATTGCGGCCAATTCTGGAAAGATATAGGCCTTAACCATCTTTTCATAGCATGAACCCCTACAGCTGTAAATCTTGCGTCTGAGCTAGCAGGGAAAGGACCTCCATGTTGCATGGCTGCACATACTTCTACTCCAGTGGGCACTCCATTAAATATAATACGTCCTACCCTATTTTTAAGTGTGTTTACTAAAACGGGTTGGGCGGCTATAGCCTTTTCAGTTCCTAAAATAGTGCCCGTTAACTGTCCTTCTAAATTAGCTATCAGTGGAATAAGCTCCGCTATATTTTTGCAGCGCACCAATAAAGACATGGGACCAAAAACTTCTAAATGCAAGCTAGGATTTGCAGCAAAAGTTGTGGCGTTTACTTCATAAATAGCACCCTCTCCAAATCCATTTTCGCTTTTTAATTCTTGTGGCTGTGTGGTAGCTAATAACTGAGCTTTTTCTGCTACTTCTCCCCTACCTTTATTATAAGCTGCGTGTATATTTGGGTGCAACATAACCGTAGGACTTATTTTAGAAAAAGCGGCTTTTAAATGACTTATAAAAAGTGCTGTTTCTGGGCCCTCTACACAAAAAATCAAACCTGGATTGGTGCAAAACTGTCCAGAACCTAAAGCTATAGAAGCCGCACAAGCTTCTGCCCAATCTGTAGCTCCGAGATCCAAAGCTTCTGGAAGCACAATTATAGGGTTCACAGAACCCATTTCAGCAAACACAGGAATTGGCTCTGACCTACTTTGTGCCAATTGGTAAAGGGCAGTTCCACCAGCAACACTTCCTGTAAAACCCACTCCTTTAATGAGCGGATCTTTTACCAATTGCTGACCCAATTCATAGCTATTGCTGTTTAAATTAGAAAAGACACCTTCTGGCATTCCAGTATCTTTGGCTGCTTTTAAAATAGCAGACGCTACTAAAGCACCAGTAGCAGCGTGCATGGGGTGGCCCTTTACAATTACAGGGCATCCAGTAGCCAGCGCACTTGCGGTGTCTCCCCCTGCGGTTGAATAAGCCAATGGAAAATTACTGGCACCAAATACAACTATTGGTCCTAGTGGGTAGTTTATTTTTCTAATATCAACTTTTGCAATAGGGCTTCTTTCCAAGTCTTCATGGTCTATCACTGGATCTAGAAACTGTCCATTTTCTAGCGCAGTGGCAAAGCCTTCTAATTGCCCTATGGTCCTACCCCGCTCTCCCATTGCCCTAGCTGCTGGCAAGCCAGTTTCTGTACAATAAGTGTCTATAAGGAAGTCTCCCAAAGCCAATATTTCAATGGCAATAGCTCTTAGAAAAGCAGCGCGCTCTTTAAGTTTTAAGGCCTGAAAGGGTTCAAAGGCATAAGCGGCTTTTCTAGTAGCCAGTGAAGCCTCTTCTACTGTGGCACATTTAAAAGTCCAAGGAGTAGCCTTTTGGGTGATAGGATTAAAAGTCTGAAAGCTGTGAGCGCTTTCAGCACTGTATTGGAAACCTATTAAATTTTGATTGGGAATTTCTATCATTATAGGAGTGTTTTATAGTTTGGTAATACAGGTCTTTTTGCCAATGCTTCTGCAATAATTTTTCCTACTCGCTCTCTTTCCAAACCTTGTAACGGCATTCTGGGCAAACGCACCAGTTCAGACCCTATACCAGTAGCCACCTCTGCCATTTTAATATTTTGAACCAACTGAGGGTTTATATCCAATTCTAAAAGAGGCATAAACCAGCGGTATATATCGGTGGCTTTGTCCAATTGCCCCGACATTGCCAAGGCATATATGGCCACAGTTTCTGCAGGAAAAGCACAAACTAAACCAGCTACCCAACCATCTGCACCTAATAACATACTCTCTAAGGCTAGGGTATCTACCCCTGAAAGTATTTTTAAGCGATCTCCAAAAGCATTTTTAAGCCTTGTAATATTAGTAGTGTCTCTGGTAGACTCTTTAACTGCTTGAATATTATCTAACTTTAATAACTGCTCAAACATAGGAAGTGTGACTTCTATTCCGTAATCTACCGGGTTGTTATACACCATAATTGGTAGGTCTGTGGCACTAGCAACGGACTTAAAATAAGCCATAGTTTCATAAGCTGTTGCTTTATAGCGCATGGGTGGTAGCATCATAAGTCCTTTTGCACCAGCTTCTTGCGCAGCATGCGAAGCTGCTACTGCGCCTTTGGTTGTTTGCTCCGCAATGTTAATGACCACTGGAATAGTCCCCTTTACATGGGCTACCGTATGGCGTACTAAAATATCTTTTTCTTGTATAGTTAGGGTACTGGACTCACCTAAGGTACCCCCTAGAATAATACCGTGAACACCAGCTTCCATTTGGGCATCTAAATTTATGCTGAATAAAGGCAAGTTCAGGCGGTCTTGAGAGGTGAACTTAGTAGTTACAGCTGGCATGATGCCTTTCCATTGTATACTCATGGTCTATGATATTGGTTGTTTTAAAGACTAAAATACAAATACCATTCTAAAAGAATCCCTATGAACTAGGAAATATTTAATTGGCTTAATATTTTCATAAAAGATGACTTAGCTAGTGCTTATTTTGTTATTTTAGTTGTGCTTAAACACAATTAAACATAAAATATATGAAAAAACTAGCCCTTATAATTATAAGCCTTTCAATGGGAACCTTACAGGCTCAAAAAAAAGGAACCACTAAAGTAGCAGATCCTCAGTTATTTGCTAAAACAATTACACAATCAGAATTAAAAGATCATTTATACACCTACGCTTCAGATGAATTTGAAGGAAGAGAAACTGGAGAACCTGGCCAAAAAATGGCTATTGCTTATCTAAAAAAACAATATGTGGCTCTTGGTATTCCTGCTGCTAAAGGAGGCGATGACTATTTCCAAAACATAGCTTTAGAAATTCGTAAAATTCCTACTGGAACAATGACTATGGGCAGTAGCAGTTTAGAAAATGGAGAGGGCTTTATGACTTTTAATTCGTTTAACGGAAATTTCAAATCTATTGTCTACGCTAATTATGGAATTGAAGAAGGCATGTATTCAGATTATGCTTCAATAGATGTAAAAGGTAAAGTAGTCCTTCTTAAATCTGGTGAACCAAAAGATGCTAAGGGAAATTTTTTACTTTCTGGAAGTTCAGAAGCTAGCAAATGGAGTAATATTTCAGAAGCACTCTCTAAAAGAGTGGCCGTTGCTAAAGAAAAAGGAGCCGTTGCTATCTTATTTTTTGACCAAGCTAACTTTGACCGGTACCAAAGACGTTTTAATTATATGAAACAAAACGACAGTGGTAGCATGGAAATTAAAGCCTTGTCTAAAGAAACCACTCCTTCTTTTTATTTAAATACTGAGTTGGCAAACAAGATATTATCTGGTATTGAAACTGATATGAAAGCCAGAGTTTTAAATACGCCCGTATCTTTTGCTGTTAAAAGTGCAAATAAAGAAGTACAGTCAGAAAATGTAGTGGCTTTATTAAAAGGAAGTGAATTTCCCGAAGAGTACATTGTTATTTCTTCTCACCTAGACCACGTTGGGGTAAACAGTGATGGAGAAATTCACAATGGAGCAGATGACGATGGGTCTGGTACTGTGGCTCTTTTGGAAATTGCTGAAGCTTTTAAAGATGCTGCTAATAACGGAAAAGGCCCTAAGAGGTCTATTGTATTTTTACATGTTACAGGAGAAGAAAAAGGTTTATTGGGCTCTCAATACTACACAGACGTAGACCCTATTGTACCATTAGCTAACACAGTGGCCAACTTGAACATAGATATGGTTGGGCGCATAGATCCAGAAAGAAAAGGAGATAGAAATTATATATACCTTATTGGGTCTGACAAATTAAGCACTGAATTACACGAACTCTCAGAAGCAGTGAATAAGAAATATACTAATATAGCCTTAGACTACACCTACAATGATGAGAATGATCCAAACCGTTTTTACTACAGAAGTGATCATTACAATTTTGCAAAAAATAACATTCCAATCATTTTTTATTTTAATGGAACCCATGCAGATTACCACAAACCTAGTGACACTCCAGATAAAATAAACTATGATTTGTTGGAAAACAGAACTCGCTTGGTATTTTACACTGCATGGGAACTAGCCAATAGAGCTAATAGAATAGTAGTAGACAAGACTGCTAAATAAAGAAAAAATCACCTGAATTTAAATCCCCAAGTCCTTTGACTTTGGGGATTTTTTTTAGCTAATACAAAAAAAAATACTTATTCTGAAGATAAATATGGCACATTTAAAACCACAAAAAAAGCCTTACTTTTAAAGTAAGGCTTAAATTCTGGGTGGAAGACCGGGTTCGAACCGGCGACCTCTGGTACCACAAACCAGCGCTCTAACCAACTGAGCTACAACCACCATTTGTAATCGGGGGCAAATATAATTTATTTTCATCAGT